>JAHHHL010000014.1 GCA_019359375.1 Lyngbya sp. HA4199-MV5 | reverse complement strand
CATCTGAAGTGCCTCCGCGATCTTAGACCTATGATCAAAGTCTATGCTCCCACAACTTAGTCCTCAAGTGCCTGCCCTGCAACATTTCTGCTTCCTTTTGCGTAATGGATAGGATTAAAATCCGGGCGGGTGAGCAACGCAGCCATCAGCCTTTCAAGACGTTTGTCAGTCAATCAGGTGAATCAGTGAACAATGAACGGTCATCAGTGAACAGTGAACGGAAATGGATGACTGGTGACTGAAGGGCGACTGAAGACTGATCGTTGATGACTGGAGACTGACGACTGGAGACTGACCACCGACCACTGAATCATTACCTTCTGCCTTCTGCCCTCTGCCTTCTGCCTTGCACTCAGCTACCAGCAGTAAATCTGTTTAGTACAAATGAGGGCGACGATCGTCCAGATAGGAAAACACAGCGCGGGTTTTGGCGATCGCGGTTCGATCAATCTCTGCAATCAGCAGCGTTTCGTCTTCACCTGCCTGTGCAAGCACGGTGCCATCCGGATCGGCGATCGTGCTTAATCCGCAATATTTGAGCTGACCTTCGGTGCCGATACGGTTGGCATAGGCTACAAACACCTGATTTTCCAGCGCACGGGTGGGAATCAGTATCCTGGGAATTTGGGTATAGGGGAACATGAGCGCGGTTGGCACGGCAATCAATTCAGCACCCTGAAGTGCCAGCGATCGCACGGCTTCTGGAAACTCGACATCGTAGCAAATGAGAATGCCGACGCGGACTCCCGCGATCGTGTGTAACTGCCGTTTCTCCCCTGGCGCAAAAAGCCTCTGTTCCTCCGCACCAAAGAGATGGGCTTTGCGATAGGTTGCGGCTAACGTGCCATCTGCTTCAATCAATCCCGCTGCGTTATAGGTTGCGTCCCCATCTCGTTCGGCATACCCAAACAATAGCGCTACCTGATGTTCACGAGCGATCGCCGCCGCTAGCTGGAGCGATCGTCCCTGCCAGGGTTCTGCCAATCGCGTGACTGCATCCCCAATGTTGTAGCCCGTTAAAAATAATTCAGGAAAGATCAGCAGCGTGACGTTTTGCTTGGCTGACTCTGCGGCTTGATACGCCATCAGCTCCAAATTTGCCGTCACATCAAGTGGTATGCCCGATCCCTGGTAAAGTCCGACCTTCATGGCATTTCACCCTCCTATCCACTCATCCACTCACCCACTCCAAGCGCGTAAAACCGATTTTTGTTCGATCGCAAGGGGTTGCAATTTCAATACGTCTGAACTACAGTACAGAAATACTAATGGGGACAAACGAGAACAAACCGTGACCAACCGTGACGGATTCAGTATAGAGAGGATCTCATGACTTCCGCTACCCGACAGACAAAAGTTAGAAAACCCCCTTCTGCGACAACCGCCACTTACACCCTGGCGCTGGATGCTGGGAACTACGACCTCAAATTTTGGGATGGCGAATCTCATCCTAAAGCGATTCGCTCCGTGCGTTTTCAGCTTCCTCAGGGACGCGATGCCGTGCGCTACACCGATGCCTCCCCCCTGATTGAGCTACCCGATGGCACCCGCTATCACTTTGGCGCACAGGCGTACAAATATCGCCGTCAACAGCAAACCGTGGTTGAGAACAAGGTTGAACTGTCTCGCCTGCATCTCTATGCCTGCCTGGAACCCCGCGAAGGCGAAACTGAATTTGCGATCGACATCTACGCTTCCACCCCCGAACCTGCCAAGAACGAAGATGCCATTCGTCAGCACTTGCTGGGAATGCATGAGTTCAAGCGCGATGGACTGGAGTATCGCGTTCTGGTGGAACGGGTAGAAGTGGAACGGGAAGGCATGGGAGCGTACCATTACGCCCAGCGCTTAGGCTTGATTCCCGATACGGGCTACACGATCGTCGTAGACATTGGCGGCGGCACCTGGCTCACACGCCTGGTGGATGCTGAAGGCGATGTCATTGACGAAAACGTGATGGATCGGGGCGGTGCCTATGAGTTGGCGACTTCGATTAGCTTCGATCGTCGTCTCACCAACGCCTTGGGCACAACTGCTGATCCCAGCCTGATCATGGATGGCTTCCGCACTGGACACAATTACGCTGATACCGAACTGACCTGGCAACCCTGGCTGGAAGAGCATCTTGACCCCTGGTTTAAAGGCATCTTTCAAACGGTGAAAGCCCAGTACACCCCCTATATGGCACGAGTGACCCGCTTTTTAGTCACGGGTGGTAGTTCTCACCTCATCTCAGAACGCTTGGCTGGTCGCAAACTCTTCGCGGTCATGACCGATCCTCAATTTGCCAACGTGCGTGGGTTATTTCCTGTTGTGAATGGAGCACAGCTATGTATGACAACAAAGTAAGGCTGAGTCAGGATGTCCTGGAAAAAGCCAGCGTAATTGCCTCAGAATGGGGCTTGAAAAATGCGCGTGCTGCTGTAGAAGCCGTTTTTCGGCGCTATGCCGACGAGTATCTGGACGGCACCGGACGCACGCCCCAATGGGCAACCCACGAAGGCTTACCTGCCAGTATGTTTGCGCTACCGGATCGATCGCAACCCTCTACCTGTGAAGCCTTGAGCGAACTGGATGATCTGCTGGGACTATAGGAACGATCGAACACACGTTCCCACCCCAACAGATTTCGTAGGGACGTTCCACGGAATGTCCCTACAAGACCTTCTGCCCTGATAGCGTCCTCGATCGCCTAACCGTTTGTGCAAGAGCAGTGCAGTTAGAATAGGCTTATTTTCTGTTGCAGTTTTCAGTTGCCATAGGGTTGCTGTGACAGGCGTGATGTCGCCAGGGAATGTATGGTTAATTTTCGAGCTGCTGAATCTGCTGCCGATGATGAGGGAACCGCTTTGGTAGCTGATGCCGCCTTAGAACAACGAGATAACGCTTCCGTGGGAGCTTTAGCCACTCGATCGCATCCTTCAGGTACTCAGTGGGCTTCCCCACCCGAACCCATCAACCAGATTCTGGATGCGCCTGCGACTCCAGCCGTCCTCATCTCGCCAGACGATCACTGGTTTGTGGAGCTTGAGCAGCCAGCGTTGACGACGATCGCGGAACTGGCTGAGCCGATCGTTGCCGTAGCGGGTTTTCGGCTCAATCCTAAACTGAGCTGCCCTGCCCGTCACCACACCTACCGGGGTATGCGCCTGCAAGCCATCCCCTCTGGTGCCAGTCAGGAAATTCCGCTACCGGATGACCCTCGCATTAGCTACCTGCGCTGGTCGCCCAACGGACAAATCCTCGCCTTTGTGCTGACCCAAGCCACTGGGTTGGAACTGTGGATCATGGCACTGGCAGATGGCATCCCGCGTCGATTGACAGACCCAGTGCTAAACGCGACCTACGGCACACCCTACCGCTGGTTTTCGGATGATACGCTGCTGTGTAAGTTCATTGTTGTCGATCGGGGTGAACCGCCGCTCAAGCCCTCAGCGCCAGTCGGACCCATCATTCAAGAAAATCTGGGGCGCAAAACGGCGAGTCGCACCTACACAAACTTGCTGCAAAATCCTTACGATGAGCAACTGTTTGAGTATTACGTCACCTCAACGTTGACGTGTGTGACGCTCGACGGACAGCAGCAATCGTTGAGTGCGCCCTGCCTGATTGATGAAGCGATTCCGTCACCCGATGGCAATTACATCCTGCTGACTACGCTTCATCGCCCGTTTTCCTACCAGCTACCCAGTTCCTATTTTCCGCTGCGGATTGAGGTGCTCGATCGCGTCGGGCAGATGGTCTATGAGTTGGCGGATTTACCCCTGGCAGACTATGTTTCGACTAAATTCGATTCGGTGACGCTGGGACCAAGACGCACCTGTTGGCGCAGCGATCGTCCCGCCACACTCTATTGGGTCGAAGCACTGGATGGGGGCGATCCAGATGTGGACGTGCCTCACCGCGATGTGCTGTACGAACTGGAGGCACCCTTCACCGAATCGCCAAAGGAACTGTGGCGATCGCAGTATCGCTTTCGGCGGGTGCGTTGGGGACGGGAGGATGTCGCGCTGGTGTGGGAGCGCTGGCACAACAATCGCCAGATCAAACTCTGGAAAATCAATCCCGCTCAGCCAGAAACGCCTCCCCAGCTCCTGATAGAACGCAGCTACGAAGACCATTACAGCGATCCGGGGATGCCATTGACGGTGCCAGGAGCCTTTAATCGGTATGTATTGCACATTACGCCTGATGGTAGCGGTCTCTACTTCAGTGGTCGGGGCGCTTCGCCAGTAGGCGTTTACCCGTTTCTCGATCGCTGGAACTTGACGACCGCAACGCCCGATCGTCTGTGGCAGTCTCAAGCGCCTTACTTTGAATCCATCGTCAAACTGCTCGATGATGATGCTCACCAGATGATTACCCTGCGGCAGTCGCAGACCGAACCGCCCAACTTCTTTCTGGTGACACGATCAACCGGGCAAGCGATACCATTGACGGCTTACTCTGATCGTGCGCCTCAGTTTGCAGGTATTCATAAAGAAGTTGTGCGCTATCCGCGTGCTGATGGGGTGGAGCTATCCGCCAAGCTTTACCTGCCCGCAGGCTATGACCCAACGCGAGATGGAGCCTTGCCTACCCTTTTCTGGATTTATCCCGAAGAGTTCAAAAGCCGTGATCTGGCAGGTCAGGTGACAACCGCCGAGCATACGTTCAGCCGCCCAGGCGGTACCTCGGTGTTGTTTTTGCTCACCCAGGGCTATGCGGTGCTGGATGATCCCAGTCTGCCGATCGTGGGTGAAGGGGATGCAGAACCGAATGATACCTACGTTGAACAGCTTCTGGCTGGCGTTGAAGCGGCGATCGACTACGTGGTGGGTCGCGGTGTGGCAGACCGGAACCGACTGGCGATCGGAGGGCATTCCTACGGCGCGTTTACCACCGCGAACGTCTTGGCGCACAGCAATTTCTTTCGCGCTGGCATTGCCCGCAGCGGTGCTTACAACCGGACGCTGACTCCCTTCGGCTTTCAGGGTGAGCAACGCCACTTTTGGGAAGCCGCTGACACGTACATGCACCTGTCGCCCTTTTCCCATGTGGACAACATCAGAGCGCCATTGCTCCTGATCCACGGCGCAGACGATAGTAATGCGGGCACCTACCCGCTACAAACCGAGCGCTTTTATGAGGCACTCAAAGGTCTGGGAGCCACCGTGCGTCAGGTGATGCTGCCTTTAGAAGATCACGGCTACCGTTCGCGGGAGGCGATCGGGCATGTGCTGTGGGAAATGGTGCAGTGGTGCGATCGGTACTTGAAAGGAGAGTAGGGAGTGGGGAAAGAGTTTTGAGCTTGCACAGTTGTTGATCATTAGTTGTTAGTTTTTGGTTGTAAAGCCTTAAAGCCTTTCGCCAGATCAGAACTGAGCAGACTAGAAAGGCTGTTAGTGCAGGAGTCGTTCCTGACTCCTTCCAAAAACTTTTCTTGAATGCCCAAAGTTCTATACAACCAACAATCAACAACTCTCTTGCCCTCTGCCTCCCGTTGGCTGACGCTCTGGGAAGCCTGCCTTCTAACAACCAACAACTAACAACCAACAACTCCCTTGCCCTCTGCCTGCTCATTCTTTTTCAAATTTTATGGAATCAATTCCCTACATGCGGTACCATTGTATTTCTGTGGGTTTTTAAGCTTAGAAAGATTGTGGCAAAGGAAAGGCTATGGCGAAGCGAGTACAGTTAGTTCTCAGTCAAGATGTCAGCAAGTTAGGCAAAGCGGGTGATCTCGTCGAAGTTGCTCCTGGCTATGCTCGCAATTATTTGATCCCTCAGGGCTTTGGGGCACGCACCACGCCTGGTCTTCTGAAGCAGGTTGAGCGTCGTCGGGAACTAGAACGGCAGCGGTTGCTAGCAGAAAAGCAGCAGGCTGAGACAATCAAGAAAGCGCTTGAAACGGTGGGGCGTTACGCGATCGCCAAACAGGCAGGCGAAAAGGATGCCATTTTTGGTACGGTTACCCATCAAGATGTCGCGGATGCCATTCTGGAAGCCACGAAGCAGGAAATCGATCGTCGTGGTATTACGCTACCGGATATTCACCAGTTGGGGTCTTATAGAGCCGAGATCAAGCTGCACCCTGAGGTGATCGCTACAGTCGAGATCCAGGTAGTTGCTAGCTAAGACCCCGATCGCATCCCCAAAAGCTTTAAGTGATTGGGGTCATGGGTAAATGACACGCCGTTTTGTGATCAGCTTATTCACGGATGGGTAATGGCATTGGTGCCGTTACCCATCTTGCTACAAGTTTAAAGACGTTTCACGCACGGGTTTCTCGTCGGTTAGCGGCTTACTACACCCGACACCCGTTTTGACAAACCTGTAGCGATTGATTAAGAACCGCTGTAAGTGACGGATTTAACCTCTTGTCGTTGCACGATCACTGGATTATAATAGTACAAGAATACTAATTACTCCGTGCGGTTTGGGTCAACGTCGATAGAGTCGCTATATTTAGCGTCTTAAGTGGCAGTAAATCTGAAGTAACGCTAAATGTGCTTACAGATCGTGACCTTAGCTGTATAGTTGGGGTGGATTACCGCATACCGTTGCGGATCCATTGACCGAAATGTATCGCCGTCACCTTACTGCTCATGGTTCAGGAACTCAACTTTCAAACCTTTACCGATCGCCTACCGCCTCAGAATGTTGACGCTGAAGAATCGATCCTGGGTGGCATTCTCCTTGATCCGGAGGCGATCAACCGGGTGGCAGATTTGCTGCATCCTGAAGCGTTTTACCTGAGTGCCCATCGTGAAATTTATCGAGCGGCGCTGGTGTTGCAGGGGCAGGGTAGCTCAACTGACCTGATGAGCATTACCTCCTGGCTGATCGATCGCGGCTTGTTAGAGAAAGTGGGTGGGCAAAGTAAGCTAGCACAACTGATCGATCGTACCGTGAGCGCGGTCAACATTGACCAGTACGCCCAACTGGTGATGGACAAGTATATGCGCCGCAAGCTCATCAAGGCGGGCAACGAAATTGCGCATTTGGGGCATGATACCGCAAACGATCTGGAAGACGTGCTGGATCAGTCGGAGCAAAAGCTGTTTGGCGTGACGCAAGATCGCCCTCAGCAGGGTTTGATGGCGGCTTCGGATATCCTCACGCATACCTTTTCAGATATCGAAAGTCGATCGCTGGGGATGGTGCTGCCAGGGCTATCCTGCGGCTTTTATGACCTGGATGCGATGACCCAGGGCTTTCAGCGCTCCGATCTCGTCATCGTGGCAGGGCGACCGTCGATGGGCAAAACGGCGTTTACGATGAATGTGGCTCGCAACATTGCTGCCTTTCATAAGCTGCCTGTTGCCATCTTTAGCCTGGAAATGTCGAAAGAGCAGTTGGTGCAGCGCATGCTCGCCAGTGAGGTGCGGATTGAAAGCGGACGGCTACGGGCGGGACGTGTGAGCCAAACGGAGTGGGAACCCCTTGGGCACGCCATTAGCACGCTGTCCCAACTGCCCTTATACATTGACGATACGCCTAATATCAGCATTACGGAGATGCGATCGAAGGCGCGACGGCTTCAGGCAGAGCAGGGTGGAGCGTTGGGTTTAATCCTGCTGGACTATTTGCAGTTGATGGAAGGCGGCGGCGACAACCGGGTGCAGGAGCTATCACGCATCACACGGGCACTGAAAGGTTTGGCGCGGGAATTGAGCGTTCCGGTAATTGCGCTTTCCCAGCTCAGCCGTAGCGTAGAATCGCGCACCAACAAGCGACCGATGATGAGTGACTTGAGGGAATCTGGCGCGATCGAGCAGGACGCTGACCTGATCATGATGCTCTACCGGGATGAATATTACAACCCAGATACGCCCGATCGTGGCATCGCTGAAATCATCATCTCCAAACACCGAAACGGTCCAACGGGCATGGTGAAGCTCTTGTTTGAGTCTCAGTTCACCCAGTTCCGCAATCTCGCCGCGCCTAATCGAATGTAAAAGTCGGCTTTACCAGATGACACGTTATGACATTGCAAACCAAAGTGCTAGCTTACATAGTGCAGTTGTTGCAGGGTTTGTAGAGCGTACATGAAACCGATGGATGCGTTTCCGGTCTCATAAACAACTTGATGCACCAAGCCGCTTTTACTGTGAATACTCACCTGTTCTAATTGCTTTAAATATCCTTTAAAGTCGCCATACTGTACTGCTTCAATCTCTTTTGCCAATACATAAGTGCTCAAACCTTCGTTTGCATAACGAACGGCTTGTGACGAAACGAGCGTCCAAGTTGCCTCATCAATAAACATTACCAGGATGGGAAGCTCTTTTGGTGCAAGGTTGCCATGATTGCTCAAGTAGGTCTGAACTTGATGGTAAAGATCGTCCCAAAACCTGGTGTATTGCCACGATGGATAAGCCTTGCTGTGGCGGTTGATAGCAGCAGAAACCACTTTCAGAATCCCTACGTCGGTTTTTGCTTTCACTCGATCGCCTCACGTCATTGAGGAGTGATCACAACCAATTCAATGCGGCACCGCTTTTGAGTACAGTTGCAGTACCACAACCCCCGCGATGATCAACCCCATGCCGATGAAGCCTGCCTGGTCGATCGTCTGGCGGTACAAGAGCCATCCAAAAAAGGTGACGAGGACGATTCCTAGCCCTGACCAAATGGCATAGGCAACGCCAACGGTAATGGTGCGTAAACACAGCGCCAGAAAATAAAAGGCAAAGCCATACCCAACCACTACCACTAGGCTGGGTATAGGCTTCGTGAAGGATGCCGTTGCTTTCAGCGCGCTCGTCGCAATGACCTCAGACACGATCGCAATGAGCAAATACGCATAGTCCGGCATAGCAATTCAGGTTGGTTAACTGAGCTTGAGCAGTTCGACATCAAACAGAAGGGTTGCGTTGGGAGGAATCACTCCACCTGCGCCCCGTGCCCCATAGCCTAGCTCAGAGGGAATGATAAGCTGACGGCGACCGCCTACTTTCATGCTGCCAACGCCTTCATCCCAGCCTTTGATGACCTGACCCACACCGATTTTGAACTGGAAGGGTTGGTTACGATCGCGCGAGCTATCAAACTTAGTCCCGTCTTCCAACGTGCCTGTGTAATGCACCGTAACGGTTTGACCTTTTTGCGGAGACGCGCCTGTGCCTTCGACTAAATCGACATACTTCAATCCAGAGGGGGTAGTTGTAGCCGCTTTGTCTTCAGCTTTTTTGGGGGTTGAGGCATCTGCCATGAGAGTGGGTGCGATCGACGCATGATTGTGGGTGTTTGAAATAGTTGCAGCCGTTTGAGGGGGCTGGGTCAGCTCACTGGCGATCGCGGTAGCTGGCTTGCCCATAAGCTGAGAAACAACCAACACCACGACGCAGGCAAGCATAACTCCCAGGCTGACTAAAATTTCCTTCAAAGTAACGTTCCTCTTAGATACGCATCAGCAGTTCGTCATCAGCAATCCAACAGGCGATCGCTGACCTTTGCCCATTGTACAAGGATTCCAGCAGGGGAAAGCCCGGAAGCATCCTGTAGATTTAGGGTATTTGGGCTTGAAGGTAGTCTGCAAGCTGAAGATCAAAGAGGGTTGCGCCATTTGCGGTTCCGGCTAAGACTTGAAACGGTAGCGTTGGTTCTCCCAAATGATCCAGAACCAGTGCCGCACCTGTAAAGTCTTGCGCCTGCGTGTAGCCGTTCACGGTGATCACCGTTTGCAGGTTTGCCCACTTGGCAGACTGTAAGCCAGCTTCAGAATCTTCAAACGCCAAGCATACCGTCGGCTCTAGCTGCAAAGCGTTCAAGGCGTAGTGGTAGATATCTGGGGCAGGCTTTTTGGCTGGCACAATGTCACCCGCCGCAATGACTTCAAACCAATCCAAACTATCGGCACCCAGCGCTGTTTGCAAAAGGGCTGTGACGTTTGCAGGGGTGGTGGTAGTGGCGATCGCCAGCCTGAGTCCTGCATCCCGTGCTTCCTGAAGCAAGCGTTTGACACCCGGACGCAGCGGTACGACATTCTCCTCAATCAACTGCGTATAGTGAGCCGTCTTCGCTTTGTGCAGTCCGGCGATCCATTCACGGCGATCGCCTGGTGGCTCAAACGCTGGATGATCTGTCGTCAAATACTGCTGAATGCGCTCTTTGCCACCCGTTACCGCTAGCAACTCGCCATAACGTTCAACCGACCATTCCCAGTCAAGACCCGCATCGGCAAACGCGCGATTAAACGCCACCCGATGCCCATCTCGCTCGGTGTCGGCTAAGGTACCATCCACATCAAAAATCAGTGCTTGGAGTTTGGACATGAGTGCTATGAGAAGGGATGAGGGATGAAGGCAAAGGAGTTTTTGGTTTTTGGTTTTTAGTTTTTAGAAGGAGTCGAGAGCGGTTCATGCACGAACAACTTTTCTGGTATGCCCGTAGGGCTTTACAACTAACAACTAACAACTTCTAAGCTGACCGCTGACCGCTGAGGGCTGAGTTACCCCTCTTTATCTTCGCTGATGGAGGGATCGTCTGCTGGCTCAGTTTTTGCTTCTGTCGGCAACGATCGAGGAGGAACGGGCACATCGATCGCAGATGAATCGCTGACAGAGGCAGACAGGTCATCGGATCCGATCGGTTGACCTGACCGGGGTGCATCAGAGACAGTGTGCGTCAAGTGTTTGGGATGCAGCATTCCCCATCGATCCATCACATCTTCAATAAAAACCCGCCGAATCCAGATCTGAGTGACAACGGTTAGAGGCAGCGCGAGAGCCAGCCCTAAAAACCCAAAGATCGTGGCAAAGAAAACCTGGGCTAAGAGCGTGGCGGCGGGCAATAAAGCAACCTGTTGTGCCATGACATAAGGGGTCAGCAAGTTGCTCTCAAACTGCTGGATGGCAATATACAAGATGAAGACAAACAGCGATTTCAAGGGCGAATCTAGCAAGGCGGTCGCCATTGGCAGCACGACGCTCAGCGTTGGTCCAATGTTTGGAATGAAATTGAGCAAGCCTGCGAGAATGCCCTGTGCCATTGCCGCTTTAACTCCTAGTAGCGCTAACCCAATGCTGCTGAGTATGGCAACTACACTCATGCTAATGAGCGCTCCCACAATCCATCGTCCCAGCGAAATTTCGCATTCTCGAAGAATGTGATCGACTCGGTAGCGATAAAAGGCGGGAAACAAGCGGATAAAGCCCCGGCGGTAGGCGAGTGGATTGATCAACAGCATCAACGCCAAAATCAGCACCAGCAAGATGTTGACGACGGCACCCAGGGAGCTAGAAAAGAAGGCAAACGAACCACCCAGTAAGCGGTTGATGTAGGGCTGAATCTGGTTGTTTAAGCTATCGAGGTTTGGTAGGTAGGGGCTGATTGATGGCGGTACAAAATGAACCAGGTTATTTGTCCAGGCATTCAGGCGATCGAACGACGCAGGCACCAGCACCACCAAATCTTGAAACTGAGTGGCAAAAGGCGGCACGATGAGAAAGAAAAACGCGATCAGCGCAGCTAAAAAACAGGTAACTGAAAGTAAGACGGCAGCCGATCGCCTCATGCCCCATGCCTGAAAACGCTGCGATAGCAAATTCAAGCTATTTGCCAGCACGACCGCTGCAAACACCAGCAGCAGCACCTGGCGGATTTGCCAAAGAATGTAAAGGCTAACAGCGAGCGCGAGAAAACCAATCCATTGACCCAAACTCACAGCGACTCCAGACAACGTGAACGATAAAAGAAACGTGACATAAATGGCACAGGCGATAATGAACATCCCATGTCTGAAGAACGACGATCGCTCAGCATACGCTTAAAGCTCAAAGCCGTCGTTCAACTGTTTTTGCCTGAACGGTGATGCTCTTACTACCTGCTTCCTTCCTGAGCTTGCCGTTGCTGCCAGCGCCATGTAAGTATGACTGTCATGATCGTCGTTGGCAACCAAACGGCAATCAATACCGTTGTTATCGCCGGAGCGATCGACAGCACTGGCGCACCGTACTTAATCGCGATCGACAGTGCCGTTGAGAGCGCGAAAACCTTGATCATCAGTTCAATCATACGCCCCAGCCTTTAACCTGAGAAGATTGTAGCCCTCTTTTGCCGCTCTTAGCGGGGAGTCTTTGGGATAGCGATAGACCTTGGTACTCAAGCTAGTCGCGGTTGAAGCCAAAGCGATTGGCAATGATCTTGTCTACCCATCGTTTGGGCAACAGGCTGGGCAAGATCCAGTTTGTGAGCGGTTTGGGGACGATCGCATACCGTGTGCGCGGCTTAGCATCGGTGAGTGCTTTCCAGATCACTTCGCCAACCCGTTCAGGAGAATAGCCCTGTCGCCCTCGGTTGATGGCGTAATCACTTAAGCGCCTGGTTGCCGCTGCGTAGTCCGTCTGGTCGTAGATGGAAAGATCGAGCTTGGAGGCTTTGTCCCAAATGGGGGTAGCGATCGGTCCCGGTCCCACAATGATGACATCAATGCCGTAAAGCATGAGTTCTCGTCGCAGGCTTTCCGAAAACCCTTCTAGCCCATGTTTAGAGGCAGAATAAGCGCCCAGAAACGGACTTCCAATCTTACCGCCCACCGAGCTGATGTTGATGATGCGTCCTGGTGCGCCGTTGAGGGTGCGATCGGTTCCCAGCAACGGCAAAAAGGCTTGCGACACAACTAGCGGACTGATGAGATTGACTTCCATCTGAAACCGATATTGGTCAACTGGTAAGTGCATCAGCGGACCAGAAACGGCAATCCCCGCATTGTTCACTAGCCCAAATAGGGTTTCACCGTTCAGCGCTTCACGTACCTGCTTTGCGGCATGGGCGATCGCCGTTGCATCGGTCACATCAAACTGGAGGGGAGTTACTGCATCACCAAACTCAGCGATCAGGCGATCGGCATCTTCCGCCTTCCGCACGCTGCCAAAGACGTGAAAGCCCTTCTGCGTGAGAACTTTGACCGTACCCCAACCAATGCCCGTCGATGCTCCCGTCACCACCACGCTCTTCGTCATGTGTCGTCCTGCCAAAAGCGAGTATCGCCTAACAATACCTTACCGATCTGGTTGACTGACAAATCTTTTTTGTAGGTTGGGTTGAGTCCGCAAAACCCAACACCAGCAGCGGTTGCGTTGGGTTTCACGGACGCTTTTCTGGTATGCCGAAACGGCTTTACCCAACCTACCTAAGAATCAGGGTTTTAGGAGTTTTGTCAGTCGATCAGCCTTACCGATGTACGGTGCTCGTTGGTTGAATCGGACAGCGATCGCGGGTTCTAGTTCGTGATTGGAACCGTCTTTTTGATCAGAGCAGCCGTTTCCTCAGGTTTTCCAGACGTAGGAAAGACTAAAATACTCTTGATGCTGGTGTTATTAACCAGTGCTTTTAAGCGATACAGTTGCTTATCTGAAATGGCTACTCCTGCGTAATCCTTAGCGTAATCTAGTTCCTGATTAAAATTAGCGTCGTTATAGGTTTGAATGAACACCCGATCGACGTTCCAATTTTGCCAATCCGCCGCAAAATACCGCTTACCCCAATACGGATTATGGTGGCACAGGTCGAAGCTAACTCGACTGTTTGCTTTCTTCATTGCCGATCGCATTTGTCGCACAAAGTTAGTTAACCGAGCCGTGCGATCAACTTTTCCAGGTAAATCGGCATGATAGCCCAGGTAATCATCCCACTGAACAGCATCGATCGTGGGATACTTCTGGACAAACTCTACGGATATTTGCTTGAAGAAATTTGCCACTTCTGGAATTTCCATATCCAGCACGTAGTGATCGATGCCGGGATACGTTTTATCAACTCCGGGCACGATCCATCGCTTAGAGATTGCCAGATCAAAAATGGGGCTATTCTGATCGATTTTGATCCCCTTTTCAAAATAGGCGTGGACTTGCATTCCCTGCTTGTGTGCCTCATCAATGAGCCAGTCTAGCCATTGATCCTGAAACTGATTGGGGCAACTTTTGTAGCCCAATATTTGCTGCATGACATCGCTTTTATACATCGTGCAGCCATTACCCCAGACCCCATGAATAATAGTATTAATGCCTTGACTGCGATAGTATCGTACCCGTTCTCGGATCGTTTTTTCACTGGCATTATTGGTCGCTTGATACCGACTTAAGTAGATGCCTCTAATCAGTTTTTTCTCCCAAAGAGCTTGAGCCAAGGATGCTTTGGGAGGAGGAACGGGTGAAGGGGATTGTGAATTCGTAGGTTTATTTATAGGTGAGTTAGAAGGTTTTGGTGGAGAGGCAGCGATCGTGACACCTTGACCAGCCGCAGGAGCCAGAATCGGGGCAGGCTGCTGTTGAGCCGTAGAGGTCGATGGTTGCTGAATGGTCGGTAAAAATTTGCTGATCTTTGAGCGATCAATCTGGGTGAAGCCCCAATACCCAACGCCTAATAAAACGATGATTAATGAAATTGGAATACTTGAACATCCACATCCATTCGGTTCTTTTTTTGGCGGCATAGTAATGTCAACGAACGTTCAATGCTTCAAGCAGCTAATTTTTCGCCACCAGAGCAAGCATCAGTCTTTCGATGGCTGATGAGCAATATCGTTATAGCCCTGGTGCTCTCTCAAGCTACTTCACGTTGCCGCTAGCGAGTTCCGTATAACAACTGAAACACGGATGCTTTTAACCTGATGCACATTGCCCTACCCAGTACAGACCGGATAGGGCAATATTCAGACAAATTAAGCGATGGATCTAGTTGTTAGAAGAGCGATCGCGCCCATCAGCACGATCTCCCCTCTAACAACTAACAACCAACAACCTCTACCGATTCACGGCACTCATGTGCTGAGTGGGATAGCGATCGCCTGCCGCAACGCCTTTCGGTGCGACGGACTCAATCTGCTTTAGCTCATTGGCAGTGAGCGTGATTTCGGTTGCGCCAACATTTTCTTCCAGGTATTTGCGGCGTTTGGTGCCAGGAATGGGCACGATGTCGTCACCCTGAGCCAAGAGCCATGCAAGGGCAAGCTGGCTGGGGGTTACGCCTTTGGTGGCGGCGATCGACTTCACTTTGTCCACCAGTTGCAGGTTTTTGTAGAAATTTTCACCCTGGAAGCGAGGTGCATTGCGGCGGTAGTCATCAGCAGGCAAATCTTCCGGTTTGGTGAATTGTCCAGTCAGAAAGCCACGACCAAGAGGGCTGTAGGGCACAAACCCAATCCCTAAGTCCCGAAGCGTTGGTAGAATTTCATCTTCTGGATCGCGGCTCCAGAGGGAGTATTCAGTTTGCAATGCAGAGATGGGATGAACGGCGTGTGCCCGTCGAATGGTGGCAGGAGCCGCTTCAGATAAGCCCAGATAGCGGACTTTGCCCTGCTGGACGAGTTCTGCCATTGCGCCTACGGTGTCTTCAATGGGAACCGTGGTATCGACGCGATGTTGATAGTAGAGGTCGATCACATCCACACCGAGTCGTTTTAGCGAGGCATCGCAGGCTTGACGGACATAATCGGGATGACCGTTGACACCGAGAAAGCCGCCCTCTTCCGATCGCACATTGCCAAACTTGGTTGCCAGAATGACCCGATCGCGCTGTCCCTTAATCGCCTGTCCAACCAATTTCTCGTTGGTGAAGGGACCATACATATCAGCAGTATCGAGGAAGGTGACACCCAATTCCAGAGCGCGATGGAGGGTGGCGATCGATTCTTCCTCGTCACGTCCACTGTAGAACTCAGACATGCCCATGCAGCCCAGTCCCAATGCGGATACGACCAGTCCTTGATTGCCCAGTTTTTTCGTTTTCATGTGGAATCCTTTCAGTACAGTTGCTTTGGTGTTTCAACTCTGTTGTCGATTCGTAGGGACGTTACATGTAACGTCCCTACAGCGGCTACATCACAGGTCTAGAACCTTACCGTTGCGTTCAATGGATGTAATTTCAACGATCGATGCTGCTCATCAGTGATGGGGCATAGCGATCGCCTGCCACGGTTCCTTTAGGGGCAACCGCTTCAATGCGTTGCAAATCTTCCGGGGTAAGTTTGATTGCCGTTGCGCCAACGTTCTCTTCTAGATAGGTACGGCGCTTGGTGCCAGGAATGGGCACAATGTCGTCGCCTTGAGCCAGCAACCAGGCAAGAGCGAGTTGTCCGGGTGTTGCGCCTTTTTCAGCCGCGATTTCTTTGACGCGATCGACCACTTGCAGATTTTTGGCAAAGTTGTCTCCCTGAAATTGCGGCAGCATACGACGGAAATCATCGGCAGCAAAATCATCGGGGCTGGTAATTTGTCCAGACAGGAAGCCACGTCCCATCGGGCTATAGGGCACAAAGCCAATGCCCAACTCGCGCACCGTTGGCAAAATCTTGTCTTCTGGATCGCGGTTCCAGAGCGAATATTCACTTTGCAGGGCGGTAATGGGATGCACGGCATATGCTCGCCGAATAGTTTCTGCTGATGCTTCCGAAAGCCCGATGTAGCGGATTTTCCCCTGCTTTACCAGCTCTGCCATTGCACCCACCGTTTCCTCGATTGGCACTTTAGGATCAACGCGATGCAGGTAATAGAGATCGATCGTGTCAATGCCCAATCGCTTTAAGGACGCATCACAGGCTTGATGTACGTACTCAGGGCTGCCGTTGATAATCATCTGCACCTGTTCATCAATCCCCTGAATGCCAAACTTGGTTGCCAGAATGACCCGATCGCGGCGATCGTGAATTGCCTTACCAACGAGCGTCTCATTGGTATGCGGTCCGTACACATCAGCGGTATCGAGAAGGGTTACATCCAGCTCTAAGGCGCGATGAATGGTGGCGATCGCTTCGGTTTCGTCCGTGGCACCATACGCCATCGACATCCCCATGCAGCCGAGTCCGAGTTCCGAAACTTCTAACCCCTGATTGCCTAGCTTTTTCGTTTTCATACCAGTTTTTCCTGTGTGATTTACGTTTGCGTGGGTCGGATGAGCGTGATTCATTGAGGCGATCCAGAATGATGAGCGTTGCGCCTGAGTAAAGGAGCTTAGAACTCGACGAATGGAGTTCTGAACTCGGATGATGGCGCTCTGAGCTTGAAGAATGGAGTTCTGAACTCGAAGGATGGAGCTTGAAACTCAAATGATGGAGTTCTGAACTCGGATAATGAAGCCTGAAACTCAGATATTGGTGCTTTGAGCTTGAAGGATACAGTTCTGAACTCGAAGGATGGAGCTTAAAACCTGAATTGTGGAGTTCTGAACTCGGATAATGAAGCCTGAAACTCGGATGATGGCACTCTGAGCTTGAACGATGGAGCTTAGAACTCGAAGGATGAGCTTGGAGCTTAAAGAATGCCGCGTGGAATGGTAAGGTTCTAGACCTGTGGTTTAACTTTCTGCAAGGGCGTTAGATGTAACGTTCCTACGAGTTTGCAACTGCGTTCTACCGCTCCTGCTCCGTGGGGCGAATCAGAATTTCATTCACGTTCACATGGGGTGGTTGGGTCACGGCGTAGACGATCGCCGCTGCAATGTCCTCACTGTCCAGATTTTTGACCGACCCATAAAAATTTGCCGTGGTCTCTTTCGCTTTGGGATCGGTGACGTGCTGCGGCAGTTCCGTTGCCACCAGTCCCGGCTCAATAATCGTGACGCGGATGTTGTTTTGGTGGACTTCTTTGCGAAGAGATTCCGAGAAGGCACCCACTGCCCATTTGGAGGCGTTGTACACGCCCGATCCGGCATTGGCAACGCGACCTGCAACGGAGGAGATATTCACAATATGTCCCTCGCCCTGGGCTTTCATCAGCGGCAGCACTTTATGCGTGGCATACATCAACCCCAGCACGTTGAGGTTGATCATGCGCCGCCAGTCTTCGGTGTTAGCTCCATCGATCGCACCCAGTAGCATCACACCCGCATTGTTGATCAGAATATCGACTCTGCCAAATTCTGCCTGCGTCTTTTGCACCATCACGTTGACCTGATCTTCATCAGATACGTCAGCCGTAATGGACAAAACCTGTCCGCCCGTTTCAATAATGTGCTTGGCAAGCTTGTTTAAGCGATCGCTCCTCCGGGCTGCGATCGCCACTGTTGCACCGTCTGCTGCCAGCGCGATCGCCGTTGCTTCCCCAATCCCAGAAGATGCACCTGTGACGATCGCCACTTTTCCAGTCAATTTACCTGCCATGTTCAACTCCTTGCCGAAATGTTTCGTTGCGTTGGCGTTCTAGACAATGGTTAAGCGTGGTTGAGTTCATGCGTTCGCGCATCCCGCTCTTGAAAGACTTCCTTCGCAGCGGTAGTACTATGCAAAACAGCCGCAAAGCCAACCCACACGGCTACTTGCAGAATGACTGCCACCACCTCAGTACGAGTGCATCCTAGATCCAGGGCGCGGTGAATGTGCATTTTCAGCTCCGGTTGTGCGTTGCCAAGTGCCGTGAGCGTTGCTATCGTCGCAATTTCCCGTGATCGCAAAGCCAAACTCGATCGCGGATTGGAGGCAATGTCTTTCAGGCTCCCGATATCCTTTTCACCCGCTTTGCCATCAATGTCTCTTAGGGCGTTCCACCCCCGTGTGCGGCGATTTTGAGCTTCTGTGTATTGCGCCTCTCTTTGTTGGAATTGTTGGAAGGTTTGCATACTCTATCTCGTTTTACCCTTACGTCAACGTCAGATTCGAGTCAAAAAAATTACTGCCCCAAAACTATTCACTTTCTACCCGCTCATCGATCCATTGCTGAATGCGATCGATGTTTGCCTGTAGTTCCGATCGAAACTGGTTTAGCGATTCAATTTTTTCGTCCGCTTCTTGAAGGTGTGCTTTGAGAATTTCGACAAGTTTCCGCTTGCCCTTCACCCCCGTCGGGTCTTGCGAGTAGAGTGGCAAGACAACAGCGATCTCATCCAGGCTCAAACCCAACCCCTTATAGATGTTGATCTTTTGCAGAATTCCCAGTTCCACATCTGTGTAGTAACGAAAGCCTGCGCCCGCTCGTTCACTGGGACCAAGCAGCCCTAAACTCTCGTAATACCGCACCGTTCGAGGTGTCACCCCCGCTCTCTCGGCAAATTCACCAATCCGCATTCTGTCGTTCACGTTTTACTTATAGCGTAACTTTAACGTTCACGTCAAGTTTGTTTTGGAGAGATGTGAGGAGAGAGGGGAGAGGTATGAGGAGTGAAAGTTAAGAGTTGTGAGTTGAACCAGTTGTTAGTTGTAAAGCCCTACGGGCATACCAGAAAAGTTGTTAGTACTTGAGGCGTTTCCGACTCCTTCTAAAAACTCTCCTGCCTTCATTCTTCATCCTTTATCTTTCATCCTTCATCCCTACCCTACGCCTGTCTTCCGCTTTCGCCTTTAACGACAGCGGTTGTAATGAGGTGAGCTAGTCGCAGCGCTTCGGGAACGTATCCACGATCGGTTAACTGCTTGAGTGCAGCGGCTATAGCGATTGGATCGGCTCCACACACCTGAAAGTAAAACGGTGGATCGGCATGAATCTTGCCTGCGCGCTGAAGTATTGCTAATCGATGCTCTGATTCAGGAAGGCGACGAATCGCAAATTCGATCGCGCTCATTCTCGGTAAGCGCCGCATGACAGAGACACAGGGACGGTCTAGCTGCTTGGCAAGAAGCGGTAGATCAACCACATTGAACCCAGCCAGAGAAATGCCATCCAGCAAAACTAAATGTACTTGCGGTAAAAACTTACTGTGGAGAAGAGTCTGGGTGAGTCTCTCGGTTGCATCCCATCCATCTGGCTGCACCTGAGTCCACACCATACCTTCAAAGCGGGTGCCTGCACAGACCACACCTGCCACAGCTACAGGGTCGTTTGCCCGACGCACAAAGGGCGCATCGTCAAAACCGATTACACGAATCGTTCGCCTCAATCGAATCAGCGCTTCGAGTTCCATCAATCATTTGGGGCTGTGCTGCGATCGCCTGAGTCTGGTGGTCTTTGCGAACCGCGATCGTCAGCGAAAAACTTGCTAAAAGCAAAAACTCGATCGTTAGAAAAGCCCTTTTAGAAAAACCATCAGGGGTCGAAACAGATTCATGAAAGAGCATTGAAAAAGCGTTCAGATCTAGAGATCTACGATCGCTTTCATGCTTTCAGTTATCCGTTGACCCCACAACTGCTTTTACGCCAAGTACCCAGGTTCCTTGAGTCATCGCATGACTCACTGCCACATACAAGACATCAACTTCGCGTATTTGTGGCTCAACAACGCTCACTAAATGATGCCGGGACCTTGACCTTCTTGGATTTGTGGCTCATCTTCTGGCTGACGTGCATCACCTGGCGTTTCGTAATACATTTCAGGTTCAACGGCGTAGTTATTTAGCAAGCCTTCTTTATCTACGGTATAACCACCATCAGTCTGCACGCTGTCAGGGTTGTCTTCTTTGGGTTGAGTTTTATACTCAGCACCCTCCCGCTCTTTGCGAGCCGCTGTCTCCGCTGGAACAATACCTCTATCGTACACATCTGACTCAACGCGATCGGAGGTATCGCTGGCAGGCTGAGGACGATTGGATGTCTCTTTAGCGTTACTCATAGCTTTTCCCCTCAAGATTTAACAGTTCATTCAAACCTTAGCGCTGCGTAAACGTATACCTCACTACCATTAGTATTGGATTGAACGATGAAATATTTGTTTCTTTGGAAAGATGCGGCAATCAACAAAGCGTTTGATTTCCATCTTGTGATGCGAAGGACAATCTCCAGATAGACTTTTTGGGTTCATGAAGCTGAAATAATGAGGGCATTAGGTATGTTCTTTAGCTGTGGGGAGCAACTCTTTTGAACTTCAACTTTCTGATGGATTTGTATTCCCAAGCGCAAGGTGGCAAACCGTCCGTACAATACATCCTGATGCCCTATGAGCGTAGACCTGTCTTACCAGAACCAAAAGGGAGACCACTGCCAGAAGGCTAGGGGCTGTCATCAATTACTCTACACATTGCTTGCAGTGAGGGTTCCAGCCCCTAGCTTGTTGTGTTGGGACGGGCGTGACACTGCTGATATTGCAAGGTTTCGGAGCTAATTGATGACACGCCCTAAGCCTCAACAGGAATGGCCTCAGATCAGTTGAGACGCAATTCCCTGACTGTTACCCGCATTTGGCGATCGCAAAGGATGGTTGGCATGAAAGTTGCCCTCGTTCATGATTATCTCCGTAAGTATGGTGAGGCAGAACGGGTGCTGCGTGTACTGCACCAGATGTATCCTGATGCACCTGTCTATACGGCGTTTGTCGATCGCGCCCATCTGGGTGATGCGATCGCGCTTTTGGACGGTTGGGACATCCGCACAGCACCCTCCCAGCAGCTACCCGCCATCGCACGGTACTATCAGGCGTGGCGACCTGTCTTGCCCTACTGTTGGGAAGCGCTAGATTTGTCCGAGTACGACCTGGTTCTTTCGTCGTCTGGGTCGTACATGAGTAAATCGGTGCTGACCCGTGCCGAAACGCTCCACATCAGCTATTGCCATACGCCACCCCGCGATCTGTGGGATTTCTCATCAAATGCACCCGATCGCCCCTGGTATCAGCATTGGGCAGAAACGCACCTGCGACAGTACGATTTTTACGCGGCGCAGCGGGTCGATCGCTTCGTCACCAATTCTGAAGTTGCCGCGCGGCGCATTCGCAAACTCTATCGGCGATCGGCTGCTGTGATTCCGCCACCCGTCAAGATCAGAGGCAGCGGCGAAGCTGGCAAAGATTACTATTTATATGTTGGACCGCTCACACAGAACCAGCAGGTTGAGTTAGCGATCACCGCCTGTAACCAGCTCGATCATCCGCTTTGGCTTGTGGGGAGTGGGCGCGATCGCGAACGGCTTCAGCACCTTGCTGGCTTACAGACTCGCTTTCTTGGTGATGTACCTGAAGACGCGATGAGCCAGATCTATGGACAGGCAAAAGCCTTAATTTTTCCCTGCCAGAATGCCGATTTTGGCTTTGCTCCCGTAGAGGCAATGGGGCATGGCGTTCCCGTCATTGCGTCTGCCTTAAGCGGTATGCGAGAAGTGATTCTTAACGATCGCACAGGTCTACTGTTCTCTCAGCCCACAGTAGAAAGCTTAAGCAGCGCGATCGTTCAGTTTGAAGGGCGACGCTTTTCTTCGCAGGCGTGTATTGAACGAGCGCGTGAGTTTGCTGAGCCTGTCTTCATTTCTAAACTGGAGTGGTTCATTGCCCAGGCGATCGACGATCACAATGCCCATCGGACGCAAAAGCTAAGCTAGGGGCTGTCATCAATTACTCTACACATTTCTTGCAGCAAGGGTTCTAGCCCCTAGCCTGGTGTGTTTGGGCGGGCGCGACCATGCTGATACCGCAAGGTTTCGGAGCTAATTGATGACACGCCCTAGTGGTTTGTCAACCTGGAAATGGTGCGTGCAGGATGACGCAGGATAATGCGGAGAGGGGGAGACGCGGTGACGCGGAGAGAGAAAAAAGCAGGCAGTGAAGCAAGCTATGAGCATTCCCCGTGTCTCCGTGTCCTTGTGTCGCTGTGTCAGTCTCACCGATTCATAAACTTGACAGACCACTAGCCGTCAAGCGTAATGTCTGTATGAAGATTCTATTTTTCGGCTTTATAACTCGTTGGGGGATGTTATCTTCTGCTCATCTGGGCATACTGCTAGTATGAAACTGGAGAGGAGAAATCTGGCAGAGATTTGTCTTTAAAGGGCTGTCTCTAGCAGAGAGTATCGGTGGTTTCCAGGGTCGGCAGGCGTTTTTCTAAGCGAATGCTTGACTGTAAGCGTCGAAGCGCTAAGATGCATGAGAGTATCTGTTGTCGCTTTACCGTTGACTGCCAGGGCTTAGATGTCAGGGCTTGAATCCTCGTCCAGTCTGTACCGCTCACCCTTTAAGCGCGCCCATTTGCCTACGTCCGTCTGTCCTGAGAGAGGTTGAGCGACTCTCCGCTTGAAACGTACCCCCTTGTCATTAACATGTTACGACCGGAACATCGCCAATTTGACAGCCTTGATCGCTTCACTGCACCCTCCGAGCGCGGGACGCTACAAGCCGATCGACAGACCCGCCTTGTAGAGGAAGCGTCTGACGTTGAAGCGCTGATGGAGAGCCTGATGCCCAAAGGCGTTAGCCCCGCCAAGCAAGCTGTCATTGAGCGACTTATTGAGATGTGGGTTGCAAAGTCTGAGCTTGACGTTGCTTGACTGTCTTCTCTCCGATGGACATCTTTGCGTAAGGCATTTCTGAGCAGAGCATTTCTGAGCAAAACCTGGTCTACGCTGAGTGATCAAGCTCTGTTCTGGCTGCAAACGCTCTTGCTTGCTTGGTGGTGTGCAGTGATTGCTGCCGCTTTTACGGGTAGGAATTTTTCATCCCCTGACAATTTATTTGCAAAGAACCTCATCTACAATAGAGTATGAGGTTTTTTAGTATGCCTGTTTTAGCTTTAAGCGACGCTGCCGTTGGGAGTAAGCAGCCAGCATTCAGGGCAATAGTGAGGTCATTGCGAAACAGGCTGAAGCTGCGCTGTAGTTTTAGCCAGATGTGTTCCTCGATTACCGTCCCACACTTATGGGGCAGTTTGCAGCATGGTTAGCGAAAACTCTCTAAGGCGACTTCGAGAACTGATTCAGCGCATCGTAGAAGCAGAGACCGACGACTTCTTTGAGCTTGCCAAGATTGCAGGACTGAACCCTGCTAAAGACTTTTCGACCGCAAATTTGAGTGGGCTTGATTTGCGCTCTGCCAAACTAGCAGGAGCCAATTTCATTGCGACAAATTTTTCGCGGGCAAATTTGGTGAATGCAAACCTGGCAGAAGCGAGTTTGATCAATGCAAATTTAGCAGGAGCCATGCTAGTCAATGCCAATTTGAACGGGGCAAATCTTGTCAGCGCTGACATGATGAGTGTCAACCTGGTGAGAGCGCAACTGTTGAGTGCTAATCTCACCGGAGCAAACTTGACGAAAGCGAATTTGGATCATGCTGATTTGCGTCGTGCAGTCTTAATTGGTTGCAGGCTAGATGATGCCAGCCTCCATCTCGCCTCTTTGAATCACGTAGACTTGCGCCGATCGAGCTTGACCAGAGCTGATTTTATGGGTGCTAACCTGTATGGCACCAATTTGAGCAATGCCGACCTCCGTGGGGCTGATTTAACAGATGTCAATTTAGCAGGAGCAACGTTTGAGCAGACCTTGCTTGGCGGCAACCAGGGTTTAACGAGAGCCGTTGTGTCAGACCTGATCCGTCGTGGTGCCATTTTTGAGCGTTAGCTGTCTCATGCCAGTTTGGTTCGTGACGATAGAAACACGATCGGAGGAGGCAGGAGGCAGGAGGCAGAAGGTTAATGTTGTTGGCTCAACAGGCGAAGCAGGAGTCAATGATGTTAGAAGGAGGCAGAAAGCAGGCGCATTAAACGAAGCGGTCTTTGAACGGAGACTGTTTCGTCTTACAGACATCCCTGGCACAATGGAGAGGGAGCAAGCTGTATCGTGCGGTGATAGTGATGGCATATTTTTGTGACTTGGGTGCTGGACAGTCTGTCTACCTTGAAAACGTGCATCATCAAACGCTGGTGACGGTTGCTAACAGTCATCCAGGGCAGCAGCAACAGTCCAGTAGTGGGTTTCAAACAGGTTCGTGGACAGCCCCACCAGAAGTGGTTCGATCGCCGATCGGTTTCACCGTAAAGCTTCAGACCGATCGAGGGGATTGGTTTGTGTCCATTCAAGGCACTCGTTTAAGCGTGTCAAACGAAGCACCATCCTGGGCAGAGGCTCAATCTTTACCCGTCGAGTCGGTGGCTCAGAAGCCCACTTCTGCCATGCCACCGATGCAGCCCATGCCACCGATGCCTCCAATGCAGCCGATGACAATGGGGAATATGCAGATGGATCAGGGTGCGATGTCGATGCAGATGGGCAATATGCGGCTGAGCATGAACCCGATCGGGCGATCGCAGTCTGATCTGTCACACGATCAGGCACAAACCACCACCGTCGCATCCAAGGCATCCAGTACGGCAGATGGACCGCAAAAATTTTGTTGCCAGTGTGGAACACAGATTAAACCAGGCGATCGCTTTTGCGCTCACTGTGGACACCAACTTAATGAGGCGGTTGGGGCGTAGCTGACGCAGCGTGACTTAGCTCCAGTGTGTGGTTTGTTAAAGGCAATGTGAACCAAAATCGAGAGCCTTTCCCAGGGTGACTCATCACGCCAATTTGCCCACCGTGGGCTGCAATGGTTTGCCGACACTGGTGTAACCCTAGCCCAATACCCGTGAGATGATGGTTGTCGATGCCGCGAATATAGAGGTTAAACAGGCGATCGCATTTGTCCTGACTCATGCCTTGTCCATCGTCACTGATGGTGCAATACAGAATGTGAGTAGCGGATACAGGGCACGGTGCGATCGCGGCATGGATGGTAACGGTTAAACCAGGTGCATTGTGTTTAACCGCATTCCGCAGCAAGTGCTCCAAAACCTGCTGAAGATAGTAAGGATCGGCGTTGATGGGGGGTAAATCTGTTGCTAGTTGCTGCTTGAGAGTGACTTGATTCTCTTCTAACAGCAGGCTGAGATTACCTAGAGCCTTGTCTATGACCTGGTGTAAGTGAAGTGGCTGAGCTTGAAGTACCGTTAAGGGCTGATCATCTGTGTGTCCTTCTAAGAGCGCGCTGAGCAGGTTGAGCTGGTGATCACAGCTTTGAATCATGCGATCGACCTTGCCACACGGTACGGGCATAACTTCGCAATGGCTGCTTTTGCTTCTCAAACTTTTTAGCACCATCAACATGCCCTGCACAGGTGTGCGTAAATCATGGGCAACGGCATGAAGCAGCAGATCCTTCACTTGATTAAGACTTTGTAGCTCCTGCATGCGCTCCTGCAATTCAGCCGTGCGCTCTTGTACCTGCCCTTCTAAGCTAGCGGCGAGGGTTTGGAGGTGCTGATAGAGTTGTCCCTGCTGAATCGCAATTTCAACCTGAGTGCCCAGTTGTTCCAGCAAATGAATTTCTAGCGGTTGCCATTGACGCGGTGTAGAGCATTGGTTGACCAGCAAAATGCCAAACATAGAGTTACACACCATGATGGGAATGCCAATACTTGCTTTGACCTGGCAGTAGCGATGGTACTCAGCTAGTAGAGGGGGCGTTTCAACCTGAGTCGTGTCATGGATGATGCGAACGGGTTTAATACTGCACGGTTGCTCCAACGACTCTTGCTTGAAGAGTGCCTCAATGGCTTGTGCCACTCGTTGATCGGCAATCCACCCTCGGACGGAAGCCCACTCAGAAGCGACAGACTCTGCTACGGCAAGGCGATGATCTGCTGTATCCAGACGCATGATGAACACGCGATCGGCCTGTAAGAGGTGCCGGACTTCCGCTACGGTGGTATTGAGAATTTCTTCCAAATCCAGCGATTGCCGAATGCGCTGGGCAGTTTCAGCCAGTAAGCGTTCGCGATCGGCGGCAAACCGCAGTTGAATTTCTGCCTGCTGCCGTTCGGCGATCGTGGCTGTCAGCATGAGTGTAATACCCATGGTGACTCCAACAAATGCTTGAAGCAGAAAAATGGCTTGCGTCGTCTCGCCATTGGCATCCATCAGCAGAGGACCACGCTGCTGCGCTAGCCCCCAAAACGCAAAGCAAGAGACGATGAAGCCGCTGAGTACCGTGCCCCGCTGCCCAAACCGTAAAGCAGCCCACACCATCAAAGCAATGGGTAAATATTCCAGTAGATAGCGCGGCACGTCTGCCTGCATAGGTGCGGCAAACACAAGCCAACTGAAGCTAATCAGCAATAAGAGCCAGAGCGATGCTTCAAAGACGCGCCACCGCAAGGACTTGCTGTACTGCCATTGCTGCGTCCCGGCTGCCACCAAGCGTTGCCAAAGCGAACCATTGTGACTCGCTAATGGCTGACTCAACCAAACTAAAAGGAGCGGGGTCATGACTAAAATGCCGATCCCGTCACCAAGCGCGATCGCCCACCAATGAGTACCAAATCTTTGCCAGGGCTGAAGACCATTGACGCAGGCATTGAGCGTGCTGATGGTAGCATTCACGATGGGCGATACTACAACGGCTAGTGCCAGAAAACTCAGTGTATCTCGTAGGCTATTCAGCACCAGGGAGCAGCCAGCGCGTAGAAGCAAGACCTTGCCAGCGATCGCGCCAATCGTGGCTCCAAACGCTGTCACTGCCGCTACAGTCCAGGTTGCCCCCACTGATAACGCCAGCAAAAAGCTTCCCAGACTAACGCCAACCCAGTCCTGACGGTGCCCCAGAAGCAAAACACCCAGCGCAATGCCAGCTGGAAACCAGATGGGTGAGGCTTCTAAGTTCAAATGGGTAACAAAAATTGTTAGCCTACCCGAAAGGAAGCAAGCTAACGCGATCGCGCCGAGCCTGAGCCAGTATGCTCCCAGTTGCACTAAATCACGCTCCCTACATGAACAGCTAGTTGCTGACCCACCCGGACTAAACGGTTGGGTTTCATCTCTGATCGCCTTTCCAATCCCGACTGTATATGGTTCTAGCGTCGCGTGCCAGACGAATGTATGGCTTCACCCATGTGGATGAGCAGGCAGGTTGATAGGTAGCAGATATACCGTTTCTACCTGCTTGTGCGTAGCTTATTTTACCAAGCTTCTTTAGCCGATCGCGATTCATTCAATTCACACAAAATACCGTCTAGAGTGAATCTAGACGGTATTTTGAAGCTTTAAGGCGATCGTGGCGGAAGGCTGACTTCCTTCTATGCGGCGATCGTGACAAGACTACCGGGTTCTGCCGCCGTTATCATCTGCGGGAGATTGACGGGTTTCGTTACCAGACGGTTGTTGCGGTGACGTTTGCTGAGATGGCGACGGCTGAGCGTCAAGCGTTGGTTGGCTGGGCGCTTGACGCGTTGATGGTGTAGCTGACTGAGGAGTCGTTCCGTTAGGACAGAGAGCGATCGTGGTGCTTGCGGTGGCACGCGACGACTGGTTATAAGGCTGGCTACCTGTTGTCGATCGCATCGAATCGTTAGAGCGCATGGTTGAACTCATATTCCCATCCATCCCAGCACTGCTGTTGCCGTAGTTAGGACGCTTTTCGTTAGAACTGATCCGACTACTGGACGACTGATAAGCACTGGGGTTGTTAGCCGCTGACACCTGCTGACTGGCAAACCCACCAGCCGTAGCGCCGCCTTGTGAGAGTACATCACCATACGAACCGCCTCGATTATAGGAAGCGGTTTGGCGACTGGCATCACCCGTATCGACTGGCTGTACACCTGAAGCGCTAGTTGTTTGGTTAGAAGGAGAGGTAGTCTGGTTAGAAGGAGAGACCGTTTGGTCAGAAGGAGAAATGCCTGCTCTCGGATCAGACTGATTCGGCAGTTGGGCTGCCGCTGGAGCCGAAGCATCTGGCGTTGCTGTCGTGGACGGCTGATTGGCTTGATTGGACGGTACACATTGCGGTTGGTCAACATTTGAGGGTGCTTGAGCCTGGTTGGAGCCTGCATTGGTTGCACCAGCAGGATTACCCGCCAACGCTGGCAAGCCCAAAAGACTGCTAGCGGCGATCGCGCTCAACAGTGCTGTTGTCTTTTGTGCCAGAAGTCTCTTTTGCATAGTCATAACGATCTCCTTCGATTACTGCGTGCAAGCGTGAAAATTGCGTATAGGCGTTAGCTTTCGTTGCAGTGCCCTTGATTAAGTCACTATGCAGGAGGACATTTCACTGCCTAAAACTCACCGCCTAAAACACGCAATTGTTCTGATGCGCTTGATACAGATGAAGCATAGAAAGCTGAGCGCCGCATTATCTCCGTCTAGGGTTGGATCTACTTTTTGTCCTCACGTTCCATTAGACGCTCTCTTCAAGTCGTGCTGTGGCGGTGAACGCATGGCTACAATTTGCGCCCCCAGCCTGGTTAGATGTTTCTTTGAGCAGATTGCATTGTCTTTGCATTTAAGGGAGGATTGGGCTAGTCTTACGAAGTTGTGTCACGCCTGAAGCCGTTCGGTGCTGCTTCTCAAACGCCCACAGGAGATCCACGATGTTAGAGCTGTATCAGTTTGAGTTGTCCCATTACTCTGAGAAAGTGCGGTTTATTCTCGATTACAAAGGGCTGGCATACCGCAAGTTTGAAGTGACACCGGGTGTAGGTCAGATTGATCTATACCGCATGTCTGGGCAGCGACAGGTACCCGTACTCAAAGATGGTAGCCAGGTGATTGCTGATTCCACCGCGATCGCCGAGTATCTAGAGCGGCAATATCCCGATCGTCCCTTGATTTCCACCGATCCAAAGCTCCGTGGCTTAACGCTGTTAATCGAGCAATGGGCAGATGAATCGATCGGTCTAAATGCTCGCAAGACGCTCGTTGGTGCTTTGAACCAGAGCCAGAGTTTTCGCACCGCGTTTTTGCCGAGTTCAGTCCCTGATGTCGTCAGAAATCTGATTGGGGCTGTTCCCAACGAATTTCTAAGTGTGTTGGGGCAGGGGGTAGGGTTCGGTGCAGACACGATCAAAACGGCGACCGAAGCCATTAAACGTGATCTGGCATCGCTGTGCTTCCTGCTCTATGACCAACCGTACTTAGTGACGGATCATCCTACCCTGGCAGATTTTGCCGTGGCTGGCTTGAGCATGTACTTGAAATTTCCGGGTGGAGACTATCTCGACATTCCAGCGGCACTCAAAGATAAAGGTGTACCGGGCATTGCTGATGTTGGCATTTTTGAGCCGTTTTTTAGCTGGCGCGATCGCCTCTACGCTGATTACCGCAAACCATTGCTGGGTGCTCCGGCTGGTGGATCACCCAACACGATCAACATTGAGTAGTCTGAGCGCTCATTGAGTCTCTATTCTGCCCCTTTGGACATTGCAGCCATTCAGGAATATTCCCTGGATGGTTTTGTGCTTCAGCAGAAATTTGACATAAGCGCAGTCGATCGGCAATGCTAACTTATGTTAAGTCGTCGTTCTGACACTATCTTCATGACCCGTCGCGTTTTCTTCAAGCTGGTTGCTACCGTATTTTTGGCTCTGCTGCCTGCGTTTAGTGTGCCGATCGCAGCGTTTGCTCTGGGCGGAGTGCAACTCCCGTTAAATCAAGCGGCTCCTGCGTTCACGCTGCCCACAAACACAGGCGATGGGACGGTCTCGCTGGCAGACTATCGGGGCAAATGGGTCGTCGTCTATTTTTATCCCAAAGACTTCACCTCTGGCTGCACGCTGGAGGCACGGCGCTTTCAGCAAGATTTGCCCAGGTACACCGATCGCAACGCGCAAATTTTGGGTGTCAGTGTGGACTCAGTGTCGTCTCACGCCGAGTTTTGCGATTCTGAAGGACTCAAGTTTCCCTTGCTAGCCGATACCGATGGCGCGGTGAGCAAGCGCTATGGTTCCTGGATGGGCGTTGTGGCGCTGCGCCATACCTACATCGTCGATCCAGATGGGGTCTTGCGAGCAACGTTCACAGGGGTAAATCCAGCGATCCACAGTGCTGAGGTGCTGGCAAAACTAGATGAACTGCGAACAAGTGCCTAGCTGGGTGGATGAAAGCGGCGATCGCAGCCTCGCCATAAGAGAGAACCTGCGATCGGGTATGGGGGTTCCCAAGTAGAAACCTTTCCTGTAATCTTATTTGTCTGTCATTTGGGCAAGCTGTTATTGAAGCAGTCTGCCGCATTAAATAACGGAAGTGTGGTTGAAAGCTATGTTTGAACGAGCGATCGTGCGGTCACAACAATCTCTGGTTCTTAGCCTGGTGCTGCTGCTCGGAGTAACCGCGCCGCAGTTAGTACATGCGCAGCCCACCCACAACAAGGCAGACGATAGCAAGGTGACGGAGTTGCTTCAGGAAGGTCGCAAACTGGTTGATGCGGGCAAACTTCCAGATGCGATCGCTCTCTATCAGCAAGCCGCCGAGCTGGATAGCCAAAACCCACGCATCTTTTCGGGCATTGGGTTTTTGCAGGCGAACCAGGGGAAGTTTCGAGAAGCGATCGCAGCCTATCAGCAGGCGATCGCCCTTGATCCAAAAAATGCTGACTTCTACTATGCTCTGGGTTTTAGTGAGGCAAGCCTGGGTAACAATGATGCGGCGATCACAGCCTATCGACAGGCAACCCTGCTTGAGCCGCGCCACATGAATGCTCAGATTGCTCTCGGTGTGGTGCTTGCACGGGAAGAAAACTACGCCGAGGCGCTGCGCGTTTGTCAACGGGCGATCGCCTTAGAACCCCGTAACTACCGACCCTACGAACTGATGGGCAATTTGTTGCTCAAGCAAGAACGCCCTCAAGATGCCATTAAACCACTGCTTCAGGCGGCTCGTCTTGCTCCTAAACAAGGAAGCATCCAGGTCAGTTTAGGTACGGCGCTGCTGGATCAGGGAAATCTCGAACGGGGGTTAGCTGCCTTTCAACGAGCCGGACAGGTTGAACCGCGCAATCCAGCCATTCCGCTTCAAATGGGCAAAGTTTTGTACGCGAAAGGACAGTACAGCAACGCTCTCAAATTTTACCAACGGGCACAGTTCTTGAAAGCTGATCCGGCTGAAGTGCAGAGCGCGATCGGCGACATTTACATGGAAAAGCAAGATTACCTGTCTGCCATCATCGCCTATCGTCAGTTTGTATCTGCCGCGCCCCAAAACCCTGACGCTTATTACAAGCTGGGCAAAGCACTCCAAGAGCGCGATCGTAAAGACGAAGCGATCGCGGCGCTGGAACAAGCGAAACGCCTGTATCAAGATCAGGGCAAACCAAGTAAAGAGGTTAACACGCTCTTGCAGGACTTGAAGCGAGGAAAATAGCCGCCTATACGCCTGCACCACGCTGGCGCAAAATAAACTCTGCGATCGCTAGATCCATCGGGGTCGTCACTTTCAGGTTACTTTCCTCACCGGGCACAATTTTTACGGACAACCCGCATTGTTCAAAGAGTGCTGCATCATCCGTCACTTCCCAGCCTTGCGAAATACCTTCGTTGTGACAGCGCATAAGTGACTCAACTGCGAACCCTTGAGGCGTTTGGGCTGCCCATAGCTGACGGCGATCGGGCGTACTGGTAATGAGTTGCGTGGTGGGATCAACCACCTTGATGGTATCTTTCACCGGGATGGCGGCGATCAGCCCTGGACAGCGGAAGATTTCGGCAGCACAGCGATCGATTAAGTCAGGTGTCACTAAACAACGGGCACCATCGTGGATTAACACGCGTTCTGCGACGGCTGGCAATGCCTGCAAGCCTCTGTAAACCGATTCCTGACGGGTTGCGCCACCAGGAATAAAGTGAACGCGCTTCGTCATCCCTAGACTCTGCACAATCTCTTTGAAATCAGGAAAATCGTCGGGCTGACCCATCATGCCGACCCACCGAATCGATCGAGACGCTTTGACCGCAGCCAGCGTCCATGTCAGGAGAGGCTTTTCTAACAGAGGCAGCAAGAGTTTGTTGCGGTTACTACCCATACGGCGACCCGAACCAGCGGCAGGAATCAAGAGATACACGGCAGTCCTCTAGTGTTTATAGATCATCAAGGATGGTTCATCACAAGCGACATCAACCTCATTTCAGGAACAGCGGCATTTAGAACCCCAAGGTTTTTAGGAAAAGGAGTAAACGATGGTAACCTTACAGGGGGATTGGAGCCAGAGCGCACGTTGAAAGCGTATGCAACGCCCTTCGCACCCAGCAGCCACAGCGATCAGATCCGCCTTTAACGTCTGCTTTCTGCTTTCTCGCTGCTGAGGTTGAGTACTGGGTTTCCACACGGTCCTTCCACTGCACGGCGTTTCAAATTATGACCGTATGGTGACGTGCAAGACGCAAAACTTTCCCGTATCTTCACGTAAAATTAAGAGCGAATTAGCGTAAAGAATTATTATGCGAATCGTAGCCCTTGTCCCTGGCGGAATTGGCGATCAAATTCTATTCTTCCCCACCCTGGATGATCTGAAGCGATCCTATCCCAATGCCCACATCGATGTGGTGGTTGAACCCAGAGCAAAAGATGCTTATCGGGTTTCTAAAGCGGTTCACAGCACGATCGTGTTTGACTTTAAGGAACGCAACAGTTTGGCAGATCTCGGCAACTTGCTGGGTGTCATTCGAGAGCGGGAGTATGATATTGCCCTGTCGCTGGGTCAACGCTGGACGGTGGGTCTGCTGCTGTGGTTGACCGGGATTCCAAACCGCGTTGGGTACGCAGGTAGTGCGGGTAAGACTTTTTTGACGAGCGCCGTGCCGTTGAAGCAAAACCAGTACGCCGCGCAGATGTACCATGATCTCCTGCAAGGGTTAGACATTCATACCCCAACTCCTGAACTGGCGTTGAGCGTTCCTGCAAAAGATCTGGAATGGGCAGATGGCGAGCGAAAGCGGTTGGGGCTGCAAAGTAGTGGTTATGTGCTGATTCACGGTGGGTCTAGCCAACTCGCCAAAAGCAAGGGGATCGACAAAATCTATCCCGTTGCCAGTTGGAAAGGCATTATTCAGGACTTCGATCGCCGACAGCCAGATCTTCCGATTGTGCTGGTGCAGGGTCCTGAAGACGCAGCCTTTGTTGCCGCCCTACAGGAAACCAGTCCCAAGCTGAAAGTGACGACACCTGCGGATATCGGCAAACTAGCCGCGATGATTGCTGGAGCCAGCCTGATGCTGTGTACTGATAGCGCGCCGATGCACCTGGCGGTTGCCGTGAAAACCTATACGCTGGCACTGTTTGGTCCCACTGATCCCAAAAAATTGCTGCCTGAAAGCAACCGTTTTATCGGCATCAAATCTCTGACGGGTAAAATGGCAGACATCTCGCCGCAGACGGTCTTGGAAAAAGTGTGGAGCAGCTAGGGGTGACAAAACGAGCCGTTTTTCTCGATCGTGATGGCGTTCTCAACCAGGAAGTTGGCTATATCCGCCAGGTAACCGATCTCCATCTGATCCCCGGTGTGGCTCAAGCGGTCAGGTGCTTGAATGAGGCAGGATTATTCTGCTGCTTAGTTTCAAATCAATCGGGACCTGCCAGGGGATATTATCCTGCCAGCCATGTAGACGCACTGCACGATCGCCTTTGCCACTTGCTTCAAACCGAAGCAGAAGCTTATCTCGACGCGCTGTATTACTGTCCCTACCTCAGCGCACTAGAAGGCGGCACCGAGCCAGCCTACACCTGCTGGAGTACCTGGCGAAAGCCCAACACCGGGATGCTCGTTGCCGCCTGTTGGGATCACGACTTAGACCTGCAAGCGAGCTTTATGGTAGGCGATAAAGCAACCGATGTGGATATGGCTCATAACGCAGGCTGTACGGGTATTTTGGTGCAGACCGGATTCGGCGATCGCATCCTCAGTGGCGCATACCAGCACCACACTAAGCCAAACTTTATTGCCTCTGATCTTCCCCAGGCAGCAGATTGGATTTTGCAGCAGGTTGGCGGCTCAATCTAAACTGCCCGGAATGCTGCTTGATCAACTTGTAGTAGTACAGTAGTAGAAGGTAGTAGACATGTTCTAAAGCGTGCTGAAATAAGCGTAAAGGCATGTCTTTCACAACAGCTTTAGGATAATCCCCCGCTAGGGGAATACTAATCTCAGACCTTTCGTTTATGGTCAAAATATACCTTTAAGCTTCGTGATTGCACATTAGGAGGATTGTCCTATGCCACTCGTAGTTGGAATTGCTTTTTTTGCTGTCTATGCCGTGATTTGTGCCTTGTTTGTTGAACGCATTGAATAGTCTAACGAGGGAATTGGCTTGGGTTTGGGTCATCGCGTTTAGTCACAGCATTTGGTCACAAGTCGCACTAGACGGGTAGCATTCAAACAATTAGAGTGGTGGTCGCGCTGTAAGGTCCTCGTGACTGTTGTTTGTTCTACAACAAATCAAAAAAAGCACTATCAATCTCATAGCCAAACATTTGAGTCATGGCTTTGAGTCGAGCGTTGCCGTCCATGCCGTGTTGCTGCATCCAGGTCGCCAGCACAAAGATTTTGTGCATCACGAAGATTTCCAACGCTTCGGGGTTGTACTGAATGCCATCTTTGGGATGAAACTGATGGGGCACGAGCATGGCTGTATAACGGGTTAACTCGCCTGCTTTCCAGTCCAATAAGAATGGTAGCCAGGGATAGAGCGCATCCAGTCGAATGAACCAGAGCCGCACTTCAGGAATTTCTGGCAGTTCGCGTGGATCGTCCGGCGCTTGAGGATAGTCGATCTTAAACTGAAGCTGCTGTTCGTGAGTTGCGAGGCTGCCCTGCTTTAGAAGCGAGTCTACGATCGTTTGAATCGGTGATAGATCAAGCGTGTTAATCGAGTCTGCGGTGAGGGCGATCGTCAGCATTACCGTGAAATCCAGAAAGACAGCATTCTCGTCCATTTTCCTCTGAAATCGCAGCGCTGGGATGGGAAATATGGGTAGCTCAGTCTCTTTGGATAGAACGTGCGGCTCTAACCGCGAATCAATTCACTGGTGACGGCTGGCTGATCCCGTGCGATCGCCCCTTCTTTCACGCCAGCCGATCGTGCCTGTACCGCTCTGGCTTCGGCAATGCGTTTGGGACGAAGATACAGATTCTCCAGCAGCACAGCGGCTCCAGCGACCCACGGGGGCACAATGACGGCACCGAGAATACCCAACACCTGAGTGCCACCAAACACGGCTAAAAGCTGATAAAGAGGATGGATATTAACTGACGAGCCGACGAGCAGGGGATCGAGAATGTAGCTTTCCAGGTTTTGGACGATCGCAAACAGCAGTAATACCCATAGCCAGGTGACTCCACCCATCGAAAGCGCCACAATGAGTGCCGGGATCGCTCCCAAAAATGGTCCCACAAAGGGGATCAGATTGGTGACACCTGCGATCGCGCCCAGCGCCAGGGATACTTCCGACAAGCCCAACACGTTTAACCCAACAGTGGTGACAACGCCCAAAATGGCAGAAACGACGACTCTGCCCTGAATAAAGCCACCCATCCGTCGGCTTACAGGTTTAACCTGCGCAGCCAGACGGCGATCCCACGGATGGGGAAACAACTGCACCACGCCTTGAATGAGTGTTTTGCTGCCTGCCACCATATAGCCCGAAATCAGCAGAACGAGAATAACGCTAAACAACGCGCCGACAATATTCTTCGTTAAGCCAAACGATCGCAGCAACACTTGCTGACTGGAGCGAATGACCCAATTGGTTAACGCCTGGGGATTAACCAACTGAGGCACCAGTTCAGGATGAGACGTGTTCAGTCTCAAGGCGATTCCCTGCACCCAGTTGAACAGGGCTTCTGAATACACCGGGATCTGTGTAATCAGGCGATCGGTCTGTTCTACCACCGTTGGACCAATCAGCACCCCCGCCCCCACAAAGCCACCAACCAGCGTCAGGTACACACTAATGACGGCTAGCCAACGCGGGACTCTACGCCCTTCTGCCCAATCCACGATCGGGCTAAGGGTTGCCGCCAAGATCACCGCGATCATCAGCACAATTAGCAAGCTCTGCAACTGCCACAGCAGTACCAGCAGCAGCACGGTGAGCAAAATGCTGAAGATGGTCGAAAGCGAAATGGTAATGCGCTGGTCGGACATGGGGGAAGTTGTTAGTGGTTGGTTGTTGGTTTTTAGATCGGACGTACATTCACACTAACAACTAAAAACTAACAACTAATTACTTTAGTTGCGGTGCCATCGCGTCACGCCATCCTTCTGGTCAATCAATGTAATACCCTGTGCTTGAAGCTCGTTGCGGATGCGATCGCTCTCTGCCCAATTCTTCGCCTGTCGCGCCTCCTGCCGTTGCTGAATCAGTGCCTCGATCGCAGAATCACTAACTGTTAAGTCACCAGTCAATACCGTTTCTTGAGAAATAGTACCAACCAGACTTACAGGCTTAGCCTCTAATCCCAAAACGTTTAGAAGGCTAGTAAAGGTTTGCCATTGAGGTTGCAACTGATCGACAGACAAATCGGGCTTGCCCTGATGCACGAGCTGATTGCCTTCTCGACTGAGTAACTTCGCCAGTTCAAAGACGACTGAGAGGGCGATCGGGGTATTGATGTCGTCGTCCATTGCCTCGTTGAAGCGATCGACTGTTCCTTGATCCAGTGCATCAGTATCAGTTGACCATCTAGGCAACGCCGTAAACTGAGTGCCAAACTGGAGCGCTTCTTTCAAGGTTTTCCAGCCGTTTGCTGCTGCATCCAGGGCATCTGCTGTGAAATCGATCGGCTTGCGGTACTGTGCCTGAAGGACAAACAGCCGAAACGCCATCGGGTCATAGGTGGTTAACAAATCACGCGTGAGTCGAAAATTGCCCAGCGATTTGGACATTTTCTCGCCGTCCATGTTGATGAAGCCGTTGTGGAGCCAGTAGCGTGCCAGTGGCTTTCCTGTGACGGCTTCGCTTTGGGCAATTTCGTTTTCGTGGTGGGGAAAGGTCAGATCCATGCCGCCTGCGTGAATGTCGATCGACTCGCCCAGTTCATCGCGCACCATTGCCGAGCATTCAATGTGCCAGCCCGGTCTACCTGCACCCCAGGGAGATTTCCAGGAGGGTTCCCCCGGTTTGGCGGCTTTCCACAGTGCAAAGTCAGCCGGATCTTTTTTCTTGTCCGCGTCTTCTTCCACATCTACCCGCCCGCTGGCACCCGCTTGCATCTCTTCTAGCTTGCGTCCCGAAAGCTTGCCATAGTCTGCAAACTGGCGCACGGCGTAATAGACATCGCCATCGGCAGCATAGGCATAGTGACGATCTTCCAACTCGTGGATCAAGCGCTGAATGCCGTCGATCGTGTGGGTGGCTCGCGGATAGGCATCAGCACGGAGAATATTCAGGCGATCGGCATCTTCAAAGTAGGCGGCAATATATTTCTCGGCAATGGCTTCCATCGTGGTGTGCTCTGCCAGTGCCCGTTTCAAAATCTTGTCGTCAATGTCGGTAAAGTTCTGCACATAGCGCACGGTGTAGCCACGCCACATCAGGTAACGTCGCACCACGTCAAACATCACAAAGGCTCTGGCATTGCCCACATGGAAGTAGTTGTACGCCGTAATGCCACAGACATACATTCGCACCTTGCCCGGTTCAATTGGGTCAAACGGTTCTTTGCGACGAGTGAGCGTGTTGTAAAGCGTAAGTGGCATGGTATGGACAGACAGAAATAGGCGAACAGGTAAAGAAAGGATTTTGAGATCAGAGGATCTCTGAGGCGTGTGATCAGCAACGGATGAGGAGCGGATGAAACGGATAGCTTACAACTTTAAGCCCAAATGTGATGATCCGAGACCTTCGGCTTTCAACCTGTTGTCAACTGGTTTGTCGCTTTTCAGATGCCCTTTAAAGGGTATGGGATCGCGATCGATTGGTTGGCGATCGAACAACCTGGCTCAGATCGGTAATAATAAGAGAACGTGAGCAAAAACGCCCCTGAGTCTTCTGGCGTTTGTCAGGTGTGTTGTTGACTACAGCAGCCTGGTTATGAACTCTACACTCTGCATTCTCTAACGTCTCGGACATTTGCGCTATGCAATCAGCGGTTACTCCTGCCTCATCCTCTGCGATCGATGCTCCCAAGCATGGCTTACCCGTCACGATCATTACAGGTTTTTTGGGTAGCGGCAAAACCACCCTCCTTAACCATATCCTGACCAACCAGCAAGGGGTCAAGACAGCCGTTCTGGTGAACGAATTCGGCGAAATTGGGATCGACAACGAACTCATCATCACCACAGGCGAAGACATGGTGGAGCTGAGCAACGGCTGCATCTGCTGCACCATCAATAACGATCTGGTCGAAGCGGTCTATAAAGTGCTGGAACGACAGGATGCGATCGATTATCTGGTCGTTGAAACCACGGGACTCGCCGATCCCTTACCCGTCGCACTCACATTCCTGGGCACCGAACTGCGAGACATGACGCGCCTCGATTCCATCATTACGCTGGTCGATGCCGAGAACTTTAGCCTGGATTTATTCAATAGCGAAGCCGCCTACAGCCAGATTAGCTACGGCGACATTATTCTGCTGAACAAAGCCGATCTGGTCGATGAAGCCAACCTGGATGCCCTGGAAGTCCGTATTCGCGACATCAAAGAAGGGGCACGCATTCTTCGCACGGTGAAAGGTCAGGTGCCGTTAGGAATGCTGCTGAGCGTGGGTCTATTTGAATCCGATAAATACTTTGACTCAGACGAAAAAGCGCACGATCACGAGCATCACGACCATGCTCATGCTGAACATGAGCATCACGAACACGACCATTCCGGACATGAACATCGCGATCACTCTGCTTGCGATCACGATCATGGGCACTGTGAACACGATCATGACCATGCCCATCATTCGCATCACTTAGAGAATGATGGCTTTACGTCTGTTTCGTTTGCCAGCGATAAACCTTTTGACATCCGCAAGTTTCAATTCTTTTTGGATAACCAGCTATCCGCCAATGTTTTCCGCGCCAAAGGCATTCTCTGGTTTAGCGAAAGCCCCAAACGGCATATTTTCCATCTCAGCGGCAAACGCTTTTCGCTGGATGACGATGATTGGAAAGGCTCACCCAAAAATCAGTTGGTGTTGATTGGTCAAAACCTGGATCACGACACCCTGCGATCGCAAATTGAGAACTGCCTCACGATCGCCTCTGCTAGCCGAGGCAAAGGGTTCAGGAAGTAGTTTTGAGTTTTGAGTTTTGAGTTAAGCCTGATTGAGAACTCAAAGCTTGTTATGGTTAGCGTTACTCATGGATTCCGGTCGTCAGATTCTTGTTTGCCAGTACACAAACTGCTTGAGAAATGGGTCAGCAAGTGTGCTGGCAGCGTTTCAGTCGTGGGCGACTCCTGGCACAATGGTCATCGGCTGTGGCTGTCAGGGGCAGTGCAATATGGGCGCAACCGTGCGCGTACTGCCCGACGACACCTGGTATTGCCGCGTGAAGGCGCAGGATGTACAGACGATCGTCACCCAGCACCTTCAGCACGGGCACCCTGTGACTCCTCTCCTCCATCCACGCTTTCATCCGCCTGATTCGGAAGCGGTTTGATGGATGTACAGTCATTTTGTGGCGGTTTTGGTTCGGTAATTCCCCATTAAAATCCACCTTTTTCAGGAATTGGTTGCCAGCTCATTGGAGTATGCTAATATCAATGCCTGGAAAGGCTGCTTCTTCGTCACAGCATTCATCTACGCGTTGCTAAGGCATTGTTGAGAAGCGTCGAGCAGAATTTTTGTAAAATTTAATCACATGACCAAAATCGGTATGAGCCAGCAGGTTATCCACCCAATGGTTAAATTGCAGCGTCAGGTGCGATCGCTCGTCGATGGCAAGCTGCTAAAACCAACAGACAGTATTTGGAAGATTGCGCTTCTGTATGGAGACGATTGGTCTCACTGGAAGCAAGAGTTACTCGCGTTTGAATTTACCATGCAAGACCCCGTGAGCGATTTGCTGGCGGTGGAAAGCTGGGAAGAGGAGGAGTAAGAAAGGATGAAGGCTAAAGGCTAAAGGCTACAAGCGATAGCATAAACTTTTACTTGACGTATGGGCTTCGCCATCAAAGGAAAGCTTTAGCGTCACGCGCCGCCTTTTGAGGCTAGTTTGATGCGTCAATACAGTCAAAAGCTAACGTCTTTTATCCTTCATCATTTATCCTTTAGCCTTTTCCTGCAAACAGTGTGATAGGGCTTGGCTTAACTCCTTTGCAGACTGGTAGCGATCGCAGGCCCGGGGTTGCGTGACGCGATTGATCACCTGCTGTAGTGGAGGCGTGATATCAGGATAGTCATCCACCATAAAGCGGTAGCCCTGACCCGTTCGTTTGTAGAGGCGACTGGGGTTTTCGCCTGTGATTAAGTAGATGAGGCTAGGACCGATCGCATACAGGTCAGATTGAGTGACAGGGCGACCCTGTGCCTGTTCGGGAGCAGCATACCCTTCAGCGCCAATCCGAGTACCAGAGGGATTTCCCACTGCCTTGACCGCGCCAAAATCCAGCACGGCAATGCGGTTGCTGATGGCTTGTACTAATAGATTGCCCGGTTTGATGTCGCGGTGAATGATGGGCGTGCGATAGGTGTGAAGATAATCCAGCACATCACAGGTTTGCATCATCCAGGCGATCGCGTGTTGGGCAGAGACGGGACCATGCTGACGCAGCCGTTTTTCCAAATCTTGACCGTGCAGCAATGCCATCACCAAATATTTTTTGCCTGCCTCGATAAAAAAATCGTAGAACCTGGGAATACCCGGATGGCTAAGCTGCTTGAGCGTACTTGCCTCGCGTTCAAATAGCTCCTGTGCTTTGGGGATTTTTGCCATATCCGCGTTCATTTCTTTGAGGACACGCAGCGCGTTTTGCGGTTCTCCAGAGGAGGCGATGGCAGCCGGATGCCACACTAGATAGGTGGTACCCATGCCGCCCTTCCCCAGCACACGCAGCACCTGATACTGGCGAATCGTTTTTTCGACCGTTACAGGTAGCCCGCAGTGCATACAGAACAGATTGGCGGCAGGATTCCCGCTGTGATTGCAGGGTGTACGCGGTTGCCTGGATAACGGCGATAGTTGCGGAATGGCTGGCAGTTGAGGTGCCTTGGCGATCGCAGGCTGAGACGTATTGCCTGTCCCCGTTGCTGCCAAGATTTGGAGTTTGAGCAGCGGTCCTCCCTGAGCAAGTTGGAGCAAGGCTGTCTCTGTAATCAGTCCTTGCGACATCACGGTGCCGTTGACATAGGTGCCATTAGAGCTGTGGTTGATGAGATGCCAAGAAGCTGCTCTTGCGGTAGTGCCTGTCGTCGCTACGTCAACCTGTCGTAAATCTAGATGATGGCGAGACACCAGCAAATCATCCAGAATGACGTGATTGCCCGGTGCGCGACCAATCCGAATGAGCGACTCATGCTGAAAGCACCACTGCTTGAGCGGTGTTTTGAATTGAGGATGAAGGAGGGTCAGAATGACCATATTGGACGTTCGGCTCTAGACGTTAAGCATACGGTTGTAGAGTGTCTAGGTGCTGCTGCTGAGTGGCTGTTTGCTCACTGTTTGTGCGTTCGGTTTATGCCTCACTTTGGTTGCCCAGCGTGATACTTGCCCAAGGTTCATGCTGCTCAAGACAGACGATCGCCCAATTATCTCAAATTCAAGGTGCGATCGACTTAACGAATCAACTCAACGATAGTAGCCGTGCCAGTTGCTACGGGCTCTCATCAATTACTATACACATTAATTGCAGCAAGGGTTCCAGCCCCTAGCTGATGTGTTAGGACGGGCACGGCAATGCTGATACTGAAGGTTTCGGAGCTGAATTGAAGACGCGCCCTAGCGTAAGTGATCCAGATTTGGGCGCACTTTCGCACGAATGGCGATCGCGGTGATGTTGTCGTGCCCATTGAATTGGTTCGCTAGCTCAATCAGTTGTGATACCCCCTGCTCTAAATTGGCTTGTGAACTAAGCAACGGCTCTACGTGAGTACGCCAGTGCGTTTCTAGCAAATCGTTATCCGTCAACCCGTCGGAACACAGCAGTAACAGGGTGTCTTCGTTGAGTTCAACGTATTGAATATCTGGCTTGATGAAATGTTCGTCGCGGGGACCTAATGCTTGGGTGAGCTGGTATGCATCCGGTCGAGCGTAGGCAATATCAGGATCAACCCCACGCTGAATTTCGCGCTGACCCACTTCGTGATCGATCGTAATCTGCTCCAGTCCCCGTTTGCGCGTATAGCGGTATAGACGACTATCACCCACATGCGCGACGGCTGCTTCGGTATCTTGAACCAGCAGAACAACCAGCGTAGTGCCCATACGTCCACTGCCAGAGCGGGCGTTTTGCTGGTTGACATCATAGATGGCTTTGTTGGCAAGCTGCACCGCATCAATTAAAACATCAGGTCCCGGCAGCTTGTTGGCGGTACTATCCGAAAAAGGTGTACTCTGCCACTTTTCTTGAAAATAGCGACGCAGGGTATCGACGGCTAAGGCACTAGCAACTTCACCACCTGCGTGCCCACCCATGCCATCGCACAAAATGTAGAGGTTGCGGGCGTGGACAGTTTTACCCGATGGACTTTCCAGCTTCGCGGTTTGGGTTTCAATGCCAAAGTAATCTTCGTTATGATCCCGCTGCCGACCAATATCTGTGCGCCCAGCATCTTCCAGGCTGAACAACTGCATGGGCAACACAACTGTAGGGAGGTCATCATTATCGCCTTCGCTTTCGCCTTCGGGTGGCAGGGTTGGCTCAGGAACGGGCACTTCTAAGCGGGTCGCGGCAGTGGAGGGATCCAGATCGGCGGCGGTTGAAGGGGATGCCGTCTCTGGGGCGATCGTGGGGTCAACGGTAGAGGCATCAGTCGGTTCAAAGCTCTCAAAATCGGGCATAGTCTCAGTTTCAGGTTGGTTCGCCTGGAGTTCGTGGGCAATTTCCTCAATGCGCGATCGCAAATCGGCAATGGTTTCTAGCTTGCCAGCCTCCAAATCTGCTAGCAGGACGTAGAGGGCACCAATTTGAGTGCGCTGTGATTGAGCGAACAAAGTTTGCCACAATTGCCCCAGATCGCGCAAGGTGAGAGGCACCTCTGGCAGGTCAGAGTACAGGCGCTGCAAGCAAATCGCTTGATCTTCATCCACCCTCAGGTTATCAATCTCTAAAAGGCTGCGGCAGGCTTGCCAAGCCTCCAGGGCGCTCCATAACTCGACCATCTCATAGAGCCAGTGCAAAAGCTGTAGCGGCGGTAAGGAAAGTTCGTCGTCCAGCCACAAATCAATTAGCCGTGGTAAGGTCGCACGATCTTCGAGCAGAATGATTTGCTGCCCGTCTTGCTGCCACGCATCGTGAATGACGGGCAAGGCTTGATGATATTTACTGCCCAGCGTCAGGTAAGGTTGGGCGATCGCAGGTACAGCCATTGCCTGCACAGACGGCATCCGATTGGTTGAGGGTGCTACAGGCTCACCATCGCCTGCTGGATTTGTTTGGCTTTCCGTTTGGAGTTGCCCGATCGACGCATCCTCCGATCCCTGTTTTGCCAATGCTTCCAGCAGTGACATTTGAAACGGTTGACAATCCAAAACTCTAAGGTGTGTTTCGTGCCTGGTTGCATCGGGCGACGGTAACGTCTCTAACACCCGATAGCGTTGCCGACGATCGAGAAATGGTTGCGGTTGCTCGGCAGCGATCGCCGAGATGTCATCAACGCCTGCCGTTACGCTTGGCGTTGCAACGGTATTTGGAGGCTCAGCCACACTTCGTGGTTCACCAACAATGAGCGCCCACCAGATCACGCCCGCAATTTCGCTACATTCCTCACATTGCACCACATCAAATGGGACGAGGTTGCCACACTCCTGGCAAGTGTTTTGAGTGAGCGATGTGCCGCACTCCTGGCAAAACTTATTCGTGTTGGGGTTTTCAAACTGGCATTGAGGACAGACAAGCATAGTGGGATTTCCTTCATTCCCGGTTGGGAGGCTCAGGGTGGGGCATCAGCCGCAGAGATAAACCAGTACCCATCACAGGGTTGAAATCAGGTCACTACCGTCAGCGCGATCGTATCAGTTGTCAGACAAGACTGTAGCCTATTTAAGTAGAATTCCCAAAATGGCTCCTCTGTACACAGCTTATCCGAATGTTTAGCTCTCGGCATCTGTGAGACGAGCGGAGAGCCGTGAGGAGTCAGGAGTCAGCTTGAGAGTTTTTAGTTGTTGGTTGTTGGTTGTTAGCGCATAAGCGGCTTTTGACTCTTTCTAACAACTAACAACCAAAAACCAAAAACTCCATTGCCTCTAGCCCTCATCCTTTCCCTCCTACGGACTCGAAACTGCTAGCTTCTTCAACCGATAGTCTGCTCCACGTTTGGCGGCACAAAAGCCCAAATCTATGGACTGATTTGGCTCAAGCACTCGTCCCCATTCGGGCGGCTCTACGGTGTAGCGGGATCCTTGCCGAGTAAAGGTACCGTTCCAGCTATTGCGAATCGTTGCCTGGTTCATTTGAAACTTCAGTCGCCAGTTGCGACGGCTACTGTTGCCGTTGTTGGTCACTCGAATGGCGGTGCAAAAGCCAGTTTGCCAGTCGGATTGAATAGTTGCTTGTACCTGTAGTTGCTGGTCTGCGCTCGAAGGGGCGATCGGCGCGGGTGACGATGGCAGGGCGATCGACGACATTGCAGGTTGATTCGACGACCTGACCGATGACACCCGTGCCGCAATTCCCGGAGTGGATAAGAGTTGGTTGAGCAATTGCTGCTTGGCTTGCTCGACTGTTTTCCAGTCAGCCTGCAAAATGCCCCCTGTATCGCTGCTGTCAGGGTTCCAGCTCCAGTAAGCAAAGCTCAGTTTTTGCTGCTGAATGAAGTTGACGAACTGACGCTGCCAGATGCCCTCTTTAGACGTGGTATCCACCTGCCGTCCGCCAAATTCACCAATCAGAATGGGGGCAATATTTCGCTTGGCAAGGTAGTGGAAGCCAATCTCCCAGCGATCAAGCAAATTTTTGGGAAAGGTCGCGTCTGCAAACCAGGGTTGATTGAACACACCGGGACCATATTCATGCGGCGAGTAGACTAACTGCCGTGGCTTGTTGAGGCGGACTGGATAGCGCCCTGCACCCTCCAGGTTGCCGCCTTGCCAGTGACCAGAGAGCTGTTGCCCAGGCACGTTTTTTTCCACGCCTTCAACCACGATGAGCCAATGAGGAGCGATCGCCAAAACTGCATTCCCCGCTCGTTCTGCTGCCAGTCGCCAATCAGTTGCCTGATCGTTCGTCCCCCAACTGGCGCGACCGTGTGGTTCGTTTTTAAGGTCGGCTCCAATCACGTTGGGCTGCTTCTGATAACGGGTTGCTAGCAGTTTCCAGGTGTCAATCCAATCGGCTTCGGTAAACCCATCGCCATACCAGAGTTCTGGAATCCGCTGATTGTTCAGGCGATGGCTATCGAGTAGGATCATCAGCCCTTGCCGCTGCGCCTCTTGAATGATCACATCCATTGCTTCGAGGGGCGTTTTCCCTTGTAAATCGCGGTTGCTGCCGATCGTAAAGTCAACCCCGCTGATCGCGGCTGCACGGACACTCTGAACGGCATAGGGTAAGCGGATAAAGTTATAGCCTAAGCCCTTAATCTGCGCCAGCATTTCCTTATAGTCGCGTACCCACAGCCCATGCGGGACTTGCGTTTCGGTTTCAATACCAAACCAGTTCACGCCTCGCAGCAAAACGGCTTGTCCTTTGGCATCCACGATTTGAGCACCCTTAGTCGAGAGGGGAAGCTGAAGGGTTGCGGCTTCTGCAAAGGGGAGTCGATGCAGCGAGAGACTCAAGAAGGTCGCAGCCAGAAAGAGGCTGACCCAACGCCAGCGAACAGACCATTGACGAGGACTGCCTGCATTGACGGGGAGATTTAGCTGGGGCGATCGCCCCCACAATCGCTTTTTACAGTCACTCAGACAACGTTGGGTTACACCAGTACCAAGCCATCGAAGCCATCGCCCAAGTTGAAGCATATGCTCTACCAGATTTGCAAAACCGTTGACTCACTTCGTTGACTCACTTTAGGTCAAAGCGAATCGATGTCAAAGCGAGGCAGATGCGGACATGGGAATGCTGTAGAAGCTGACGTATGTTGCAGGTAAAAGGTGCCTTGGAGTGATCACGATGATTGCCAATCAACGCCTGATTTCTCTCTGTATAATTCAGGTGACTCCTTAGCTGAGAGTATTGCCTACCATGCCCGACTCGTTACCGATCGCCCAGGTCAATGCTGCCGATTGCGCTCACCTCTGTAGCCTCTTACCTGCAATGGCAAATCGTCATGGGTTGATTGCAGGTGCGACGGGCACGGGCAAAACGGTCACGCTGCAAGTCATGGCTGAGCGCTTTAGCCAAATGGGAGTGCCAGTCTTCATGGCAGATATTAAGGGCGATTTGTCGGGATTGAGCCAGCCAGGACGTGAGACAGCAAAACTGCGCGATCGCCTTCAGCAATTGGGGTTGGCAGACGTTCAGTTTGCCCGCTACCCGGTCGAATTTTGGGACGTGTTTGGCGAACAGGGGCATCCGTTACGCACCACCATTTCCGAAATGGGACCACTGTTGCTGGCACGCCTTTTGAATCTCAACGAAACGCAAGCAGGAGTTCTCACCCTTGCGTTCTCGATCGCGGATGACATGGCGCTGCTGTTGCTTGATCTCAAAGATTTGCGATCGCTCATGCAGTTTGTGGGCGACAACGCCAAAGACTTCAAAACCCAATATGGCAACATTTCCGCAGCAAGTGTGGGTGCGATCCAGCGTGGGCTGCTGACGTTGGAGCAGCAGGGAGGAGCGCATTTTTTTGGCGAACCAGCGCTTGATTGGATGGATTTGCTTCAGACAGACGCAAATGGTCACGGTGTCATCAATCTTTTGGCGGCAAACAAACTGGTTCAGTCTCCTAAACTCTACGCCACATTCTTGCTCTGGCTGCTATCTGAACTATTTGAGCAACTGCCAGAAGTGGGTGATTTAGATAAACCGAAACTCGTCTTCTTCTTTGATGAAGCGCATCTTTTGTTTGCTGATGCCCCTAGCGCGTTGCAGGAGAAGCTTGAACAGGTTGTCCGCTTGATCCGCTCCAAAGGCGTTGGCATTCACTTTTGCACACAAAACCCAATGGATGTGCCGCCAAAAGTGCTGGGTCAACTGAGTAATCGGGTGCAGCACGCGCTGAGAGCCTTTACGCCGCTGGATCAAAAAGCGGTCAAAGCCGCCGCAACGACTTTTCGTCCAAATCCCGCCGTAAACGTTGAGCAGGTGATCGTCACGTTGGGTGTTGGCGAAGCGCTCGTGTCCTTTCTGGATGAGCAAGGAATGCCTACGATGGTTGAGCGTGCATTCGTTTTGCCGCCGCAGAGTCATATCGGCGCGATCGACCCTCAACAACGCGACCAGATCATCCGCAGTTCAGTGCTGTATGGGCATTACGAAGCTGTAGAAGACCGCGAATCCGCCTATGAACTGTTAAAACAGAAAGCTGTTGCCGCTGCTCAATCGATCGCGGTGGCTGAAGCAGCAAAGCTAGCCGCAAAGGAACGGCAACTTGCTGAGAAAGAGGCGATTCAGGCTCAGAAGCAGGCAGAGAAAGCCGCCGCCGCTCAAGCAAAGGAAGACGCACGGATTGCTCGTGAACGCGAGAAGTTTCTCATCAACATGGCTGGGAGTGCAGCACAGGCGATCGGTGGCTCCAAGAGCAAAAGCATTGTACGCGGCGTATTAGGAGGGATTCTTGGCACCAGACGACGCTAGCGATCGCTCAAGAAAGTTTCAAGAAAGAGCAGTTAAATGTGTCGCTGTTTGCCCTCCAAACAAGGCTACCACTGACCCCTTCTAACGTCATTGCCGCTTGCTTTACTTGCAATGCCTCCTGCCTTCTGCCCTCTGCCCTCTGCCTCCTCCTTACCTCCTAACCCAATTTCAGCCCCTGGAAAAACCTGCTTCATTAGCCCCCACTGCCCTTTGCCTTGTAACCAAGCTTGATCAAAAACTCAACGACCTTTTGCTTATGATCCCCCTGGATCTCAAGTTCGTTCTCTTTCAGGGTACCGCCAGCACCGCAATGAGCTTTGAGTTTCTTAAGCAATTCGGTTAGCGTCTCTGCACTGGCTTGAAACCCACGCACGATCGTCACCGTTTTGCCCTTTCGTCCTGCACGAGACGCTTCGACTCTCAGGTTTTGCTGGTTGGGCGGCAGATCTGGCACTGCTCGCTCCAGGGCTTCTGTGTTGTCAGTGTTGCCAAATTCGGAATAGACAGTCCGTCCTTTGTCAGAAGGATTTGGACGCGCTGGTTTAGAGGGAAGGTGTTTGGAAGCCATGAGGAGCGTACAGAAGAATTGCAACGTGCCGATGATTACAATCCTAGCGGCAACCATAATCTTAGCGGCAACCGTGGCGATCGACGCTTTAGACGATTGTGCTCCTAATAAAAACCCCAGCGCGAGGCTGGGGCGTACTTCTTCGAGGTCGTTTTGACAGCATGTCTAGGAAGAAGCTTGTCTATGAGCACTTTAAGGCACTCAAACATCAATGGCATAGATAAGAAAGCCCCAGGGATGGGTCTGGGGCGAATCTCTGTTAGCTAAGTCGTACAGTCGCTCAGGTGAGGCAGATGCTTGTCAAACGCTTCTAACAAAGCGATCAGACTGGTACGGTGTAGCAATACGTTTAAGATGTCTTGTTCAAAGGCGCAACCCAATGAGGACAGCGCCATCTGCGCGAGGTAAGACCAGAGGAAGGCGATCGTCTAACCCAAAAACAGTGTTCATACAGCGGGGGCAAAGAGGCTTGATTTCCAGGCATGATGGTAGCTTAGAGTGATTGTTTGCGAAATACCTTCCTGTGTTGTGCAAATCACTTTCCACATTTGGAAAGTCGGTGCCGTTTGCCCTGTAACGGTCACAAACCCTGGCACGATCGACCTAAAACCAGCGCCCCACTTGCCAGTCGATAGATGCCATCCACTTCAGTCATGGCTTCTTCTGAGGTTGGGAGGGTGGCTGAGTGAGTTTCTTTCGTGCGTTGCAGAGCGTTTTCGTTCGGCTCGCTGACCACTTCTGGCGTTGCGGCATCTGGGGTTGTTGTATAGGTCGGAAAGGGTGCTGTGGCTAAATCATCTGGCTGATTGAGCAATCCACCTGCGCCTGTGACGATGAAACTGCCCTGGCGTGACGTGCGTGCGATGCAGCTCTGGGCAATGAGCCGGCTCGTATCAATGACCTCTGTTGGCAGGGGAGTCACGCTGGGCTGAAGGGTGACTTCTGGTAAGGTAATGGTGCCAGCCCGCAACCTGCCACTGGCATTGACATCCACCTGGCTGTTGCCATCGAGCGTTTCTGTATTGTTGGTCGCATTCGGTCGATAGCGGAAGCCAAAAAAGGCGGGCGTTCTCAAGGTGATTGTGCCGCCACTGCCATCGCGTGAAAAAGCCAGAATATCGCTGTCGCCCAGTGCCACGATCGCCCGTCCACTGAGGGTGATATTGCCACCTCCACCCGTGCCACTCAGTACGCTGGTGGTCAGGTCACTATCGCCCCGCAACCCAATGAAGCGAGCCGCGATCGCAATGTTGCCCCCGGCTGATTGAGTCGAGGTGGTCAAGATTTGACTATCCTGCGCTTGCAAAAAGTTTCGTAGACGAATGGCAATGCTGCCCGCTTTGCCGATTCCCTGGCTTTGGGCAGAAATGACGGCACCATCTTGCAAGAAGAGCGATCGTGCCTGCACCCCAATGTCGCCACCATCCCCACTGGCTGTCGTTTTACTCACAAGACCGCTTGCGAGTCCCGTTGTCGCATCTTTCCCTGCAAAGCGAACATCCCCTGTTGTGCTGATCCGAATGCTGCCTGCTGTCGCTGAACCCAGGGTATTCGCCTGAAATTGCGCTCCGTTGGTTAAGGTTAAGGACTGCGCCGTGACGTTGATATCACTCGTTCCTAACGCGGCTTCCCCGACACGACTAAAAATACCGCTGGGAAAGCCGTCAATGCCAACACTGTCTAACGAAACTGCACCAGCCGCACTAATGAGAATGCTGGCAGCTTTTCCCTTGCCTAATGTACTGGAGGCGATCGCGGCACCATTCGTAAGGGTGAGCGAGTCAGCGGCGAGTTTGATTTGCCCACTATTCCCCTGCCCAATGGAACTTACGCTGCTGAAAATACCACTGGAAAAGATGTCTGTCTTTCCACTTTTGTAGCGCACAACTGTTTGCCCGTCTAACATTGCAGGTCCAGCAATTTGTAGACTGATATCGCCAGCATTGCCCCGACCAAAGGTGCTGGCGACCAGGGCTGCACCATTTTCTAGAGAGAGCGATCGAGCGCTAAGGCTGATGCCGCTGCTGTTGCCGATCGCGCTATCACCAATAAAGCTATAGATACCACCCGGATCAGCCAATTTGAGCGAGGGGGCACCCTTGAGCTGAATGTCATTGAGAACTTGAATGGAAATCTTGCCAGCATCGCCCCTCCCATAGGTGCTGGCATCTAGCTGAGCGCCCTCTGCTAGCAACAAACTCCCAGCCGTGATGTTGATCCCGCTGCTGTTGCCAACTGCCTTACTTTGAACATTGGTATAGGCTCCACTAGGAAACTGGTCAGCGGCGCTGACACCCACAAAACGCACGTCTCGATTCGCCTTGATCGTGATACTGCCTGCGTTGCCTGTGCCCAGTGTATTCGCAGTCAGAAGTGCTCCATTGGTAACAGCAACTGAATCTGCAATGATGAAAATACCGCCGCTATTGCCTGTGGCATTTTCATTTACACGGCTGAAAGTGCCACTGTACTGTCTGTTCGGCGCTTCGCCATCAAAAATGACAGCACCCTGCGATCGAATAGTGACGGTGCCCCCGTTGCCATTCCCAAATGTGCTGGCGTTTACCTGCGAACCGTCTTTGAGTAGTACGGAGCCAGCCGTAATGTTGACATTGCCACTATCACCAGTGCCCAGGGTTGAGTTGGCAATAAAGCTACCTCCTGTGAGGGTGACAGCACCCGGAACGTGAAGGTCAATATCCCCTGCTCTTCTTCCTGGGGATCCTCTACCCGCCGCAATTCCACCTCGGAGAATACTGCCATTCGCCATGCTCAAGTTTTGGGCGGTGATGCCAATACTACCGCCTGACCGGACATTGACTTCTGATTGGTTGACGAGCGTGACCTCTGCCAGCAATCGCTCGATCGCCCCAAAGCTCAAGTGCAGCTTGCTGCCACTCCCATCTAACGCAACAGTCCCTTTTCCGGCTAACCCTCCCAACTCAATGCGTCCATCCTGAGCTAATAGCGCACCCCGGTTGAGCAAAACGTTTCCACCGACAAGCGCCAAACTTTGACCCGTGGGCACCTGTAATTTTGCCTGACTGACGATCGACTGGTTGGCAAGCTGATTGAAGAGCAGCGCCGATGGATTGACCGTTAGCAGGGGTGGCGCTTCGGGATTGGTAGCACTGTACACACCCTGGTTACCGAACTGAATCGCGCTGGCAGTTGTCGCTAGAAACGTACCACCTACATTAAGAGTGGCATTAGGACCAAAAAGAATACCGCTGGGATTGATCAAAAAGAGGTTGGCAGTCCCGTTTGCTCGTATGATCCCGTCAATGCTGGAGCGCTGTCCACCCGTCACGCGACTAATAATGTTCGTAATATTCGCGCTGTTGTTAAAAAAGGCGGTTTGCCCTTGCGTCAGAGAGAACTGGTCAAAACTGTGAAAGAGATTGCGATCGCGAACTGCCCCACCATCAATTTGAAAGAGGGAACCTGGAGAAACCTGCGATCGTTCTCCGGCTGGAAGGGTCGCATCGGGTACAACCTGAGCCAAAGCACGATCGCCGATGCTCACGAAGCCAAGCAATATCAGCCTCCAACCAAGCACCTGACACAATACCTGTAACCGCCGCGATCGTGTAACAATCACTCCACTTACCTCTCAACACCAACCTTCCAACGCTCAACCTTCCAACGCTCAACCTTTCTTATCGCTGCTCATCTTCTCAGTGGGCAGGAGATGTGAGTGAGCAAGAGATGCTATACGTACCATCACGCCGAAACTGCCAGCTTCAGCAGAAACGCTCAGAAATCTATCCAGTAAAGCCCTTGATTGGATGCAGCTACGGGGCGATCGCATTAATTTTGATGAGTTGCAAACATTGAGAGCTTAAGCTTGAGGTATTGTTAACCCTGTCAAGGCACCCTATCAGGCAACTAATTCCATCATGACCAATTTGTCCAGAAGGTGTTATCCACTCCTTGTAGAGACGTGCTCTCGCAAAAGTCTGGCACAGAACCCGTATGTTTCTGTGCTCAGAAAGTAAGTCATTGGTATGCAAAAGGTGTGTTGCGAGTTGCTGGTCTCAACGTTGCTGGTTTCAAGAATGACAACACCAGTAGTGAAACATCCTGGTAGCCTGATTTTGGGAAACTGTGTGTATTGCAGTCACGATAAGAGGCTGTGTTTGACGAGTAGTAGCCTCACATGCATAATTTAGCGTTTTGTCTATGCTGCTGTTAGAACTTTACGTCCTATGCGCCGCTTGAATTTTACACGCCGCTTCAAAGTGTTGCGCCTCATTCTGTTTCTGGGAAGTCTACTCGTTTGCCTTTGGTGGGGACAGGCTTCGTTGCATGGTAAGGGGGCAATCGGTAGCGCTGCCACCGTCACTGACGCAAAGCAGCTCACTCAGCAAGGATGGGAGCTGTACCAGAATGGTGATGTTCAGGCTGCGATCGCCCGTTGGCAAATGGCTTTAAGCCTCACGGCTGATCACCCTTCCGACCTGAAAGCGACTGTTTTGAAGCATCTGGTGCGAGCCGATCAGCAAATTGGGGCAATGGATGACGCGATCGCCCATTTAACGCAGCTCATTGCCTATTACCGTCAAACAGGCAACCCTTTGCAAGTCGGCAGAATGATGACCGAGCAAGCCCAGGTCTACACCAGTCTTGGGCAGCAGCGCCGAGCGATCGCCCTACTGTGCGGAGAAATTGATCAACCCTGTGGTGCAGAGAGCGCCATCACGATCGCTCGCACCCATGCCGATCCGTCGGGTGAGATGGCAGCCTTTGGGAGTCTGGGCAATGCCTATCGGTTGCGTGGCGATTACGATCGGGCGCTCCAGTATCTAACGTTCACACTAAAGCTGGCTGAGCAAACGCAGCGCCCGTCTTATACGCTGGCTGCCTTGCATGGATTGGGTAATACCTACATCAGCCTTGCTCAACGGGACGATCGTCGTCGCCAATCGGCGGAACAGTCCGATGATGAAGTAGAAGCACAGTCCCTAGCTCAACGGGTCGGGCAGCACAGTCGCAACGCGATTCGCTACTTTGAAGCAAGTGTTCAAGTTGCCCGCGCTCAGAACGATACACCAAACGAATTGCGATCGCTACTCAACCTGGTTGTGCCGCTACAACGCCTCCAAGTGTGGGCGATAGAGGATCAAGGACAGGATCGCGGCGATCGCAGCCAACGCTCTGATGTCCTGAGTCCATCCTCGTCTAGCTTTACACCGATCAGCACACTTCAACGGGCGCAAACTCTTTGGGACAGCGTAGCCCCTTCCCGCGAAAAGGCGTATGCAGCCATCCGTATCGCAACCTTAATACAACTGGTGAGTGGGCAGACGGTGCTTGATCTCGCCACTCACTGCCTTGAAACAGCGGTGCCATTGCAGGCGATCGCTTGGTTGAAACAGGCGGGTGCGATCGCGCAACAAATTCGCGATCCCCAGTCAGAAGCGTTTGCACTAGGGCGTTTGGGGCATGTGTATGAATGCCGTCAGGAGTATGAGCAAGCCCTCACCCTGACTCAGCAGGCACAGCTTGTAGCCGCGAATTACGACAGCCGCTACCTGTGGGAATGGCAATCCGGTCGCATTTTACAGGCACAACACAAAATTCCTGCGGCGATCGCTGCCTACAACCTTGCGGTCAAGACGCTGCAAACGATTCGGGGTGACCTGGCGATCGCCAGCCGCGATTTTCAGTTTGACTTCCGCGATACTATCGAACCCGTCTACCGAGAACTCACAGCTCTCTACCTCGATCAAGCGACCCGTGAAAAGCATGCGCAGCGTCCGCTCGAAGGTGGTGAACCAGATGGTAAAAGCAAAGGTGCCTCTACCGCAGCGCAGGCATTGGTGACACCCATTGAGTTAGCGCTAGAAACGATTGACAAGTTGCGTCTGGCAGAACTGCAAAACTATCTGGGTGAGGACTGTACGCTGAATACGATCGCCAAGCCCGTCACCGTGATTGATCCCAACACGGCAGTGCTTAGCTCTGTCATACTGGGCGATCGGGTTGCAGTTATGCTCACCCTTCCGGCACCAAACCAGCAGTTTCGCTCTGTGGTGCGGTGGTTGCCCGACAATGCTCAAACGGTTACAACGACCATCAATGATTTGCGTCGTCGGTTAGAAAAACGCTCTGATCTGATCAATACTTATGAGAAGCCATCGCAGCAGGTGTACGACTGGCTCATCCGCCCGTTTGCTCAGGACTTGCAATCTGCCCACATCGAAACGCTGGTCTTCATCCAGGATGGCATTTTGCGGAGCATTCCGATGGCAGCGCTGTATGACGGCAAGCAGTTTCTGGTCGAGCAATACGCGATCGCCAGCACCCTTAGCCTGACGCTGATCGATCCCCTGCCGCTCGATCGCCCGTCGCTTCGAGTGTTGGGGTTTGGCTTAACCCAACCTGCTGTCGTGGACGGTTCAACCTTTTTTGCACCCCTCAGCTACGTTAAAGCAGAAATTGACAGCATTGAGGCGGCGATTCCCGGCAGCAGAGGGCTACTGGATTCGGCTTTTACCCTCGATCGCGTGCGTCAGGAACTCACACAAAAGACTTACCCGATCGTGCATCTTGCTACGCATGGCAGATTTGGCATTGATGCCCGCGATACGTTTTTGGTGACGGGAAAGAAAGAGAGGGGTGAGGAGAGAGGGGTGAGGAGTGGGGAGTGGGGAGTGGGGAGTGGGGAGTTAAGAGAAGAGAAAGAAAAAACGGAAGCTAGTCAACCTTCGGCAGCAACGCCACTTTATAACGAAAAGCTGACGATGAATGCGCTGTACCAGATGCTGCGATCGGTCGGTCAGGAAAGGGCGCTGGAGTTGTTAACTCTAACAGCCTGTGAGACGGCTGTGGGAAGCGATCGTGATGCGCTGGGTATTGCAGGGATTTCCCTTCAGGCTGGGGCAAGAAGTGCTGTTGCCTCGCTCTGGCAGGTGGATGATGCCGCCACTGCTCAACTGATTACTCACTTCTATCAAGCACTTAAACAAGGTATGAGTCGGGCAAAAGCATTGCAAACGGCTCAAAAAACCTGGCTTCAGCAGCACCCCGACGATCGCCATCATCCTGGCTACTGGGCGGCGTTGATTCTAGTGGGCAATTGGCTTTAAAGGTCTGCTCTCCTGGAGAGCACAGGCAACAGGAGATCATTTTTTGAAACGTGCTTCGCCATGCGATCGCCAGCCAGTATCGTGAAAAAGTAAACAGGCTGTTCTCTGTGAAGCAGGCTGCAATCGTTAAAATACGCAGCTTGATCGACCAGACAGCACCAATCCATGTGTGAGGAAGACCATGAAAACGCGTTTGGCACTATTGCTGGGAGCCAGTATTGGCATCCTTGATTTGAGTGCTGCCATTTCTCCGATCGCCGCCATGCAGACGGGCACGATCGCTCAAGCTGGTAGAGCGATGATTAAACCATCCCAACCGCAATTTGCAGATACCGAATGGTTCCTGGAAGATTTAAACGGGACGGGAGTAGTAGACAATCTGCAAACAACCTTCCGATTCAATGGGCGCGATCGCGTAACTGGACAAGGAGGCTGTAATCGCTACACGGCTCAAGCGCAACTGATGGGCGATCGCTTTACGGTCGGCGCGATCGCCTCCACCAAAAAGCTGTGCCCGCCTGCGGTGATGGATCAGGAAAATCGATATTTTCAAGCGCTTCAAACCGCTGAGCGAGTCAGCGTCAGCTTGAATGGTACCTCTCTGTTGGTTTATAGCCGAGGTATAGAGGCACCGTTGCGCTTTACCCGTTTGACCGCAGCCAAGCCAATGGAGACGACGTTAGTGGCGCTTCAGGGGCGACGCAACGCCGTGCGAGTGTTCACCCAAAATGGACAAACGCGCATGAATGTTTACGACAAGCGCGATCGCCTTACGTGGGTCAAAGGAACTCCCGTTAAAACCGAGCAAACGCCCGAAGGTATTCGCTACACTAATTTATCTGGCGAAGCTAAAATCGTCGTTTTTGTGCCAATTGCAGGGAACGGTTCCACGCTCACCATCAACGGGAACATTGATCGTTAAGCTTTGAACAACTTTTAGTGTTAGGTGTCTAACCCTCTTCTCTGGATGCCGCCCAAAGACGACTCTTTAATCTGAGCAGGATGAGATCGGAATCTTACAGAGGCGATCGTATCTTCAAAATCTCCCTCTGTTGGATGAAGCAAAACAGGAATAGCTCTGATTGACTGAGCGAAGGTTGACAGTATTACCTGCACGCTCAAGCTCAGAAGGCATTGATTGAGCCAGATCTGTTGATGATCAAGCCCGGTACACACCAGTTTTCGGCAGCGATTCCAGCCTTAGCATTTGCCAGCCTTAACATTTGGGAGATGGAATTTATGACTGTTGCAACGTCAGTACAGCCGCAACCTCTCAGCAGTAGCGAACTCCAGAATATCCATGCCTATTGGCGTGCTGCAAACTATCTTTCAGTCGGACAAATCTATTTGCTTGATAATCCGCTCCTACGCGAACCGCTCAAGCTGGAGCATGTCAAACCAAGATTGTTAGGGCATTGGGGGACGACTCCAGGGCTGAATTTTATCTACGCCCATCTCAACCGGGTCATTAAAGCCCAAGATTTAGACGTGATTTATATTGCTGGTCCAGGGCATGGCGGTCCTGGTGTGGTCGCAAACACCTATCTGGAAGGCACATACAGCGAACTGTATCCAAACATTCCCCAAAATGCAGAGGGAATCAAGAGTCTCTTCAAACAATTTTCCTTTCCTGGAGGTATTCCCAGCCATGCGGCTCCCGAAACGCCTGGCTCTATTCATGAAGGCGGCGAGCTGGGATACGCGCTGGTACATGCTTATGGAGCGGCGTTCGATAACCCTGATCTCATTGTGGCGTGCGTGGTTGGCGATGGCGAAGCCGAAACAGGTCCGCTGGCAACCAGTTGGCATTCCAATAAGTTTCTCAATCCTGCCCGTGATGGGGCTGTTTTGCCCATCTTGCATCTCAACGGATACAAGATTGCGAACCCTACAGTGCTGGCTCGTCTACCCCAGCACGAGTTAGAAAGTTTGTTTGTGGGGTATGGCTACAAACCCTATTTTGTAGAGGGTTCTGATCCCGAAGCGATGCATCAGTTGATGGCAGGTACGCTCGATACCATCATTGCTGAAATTAAAAGCATCCAGCGAGAGGCGCGGGTACATGGCTTCCAGCAACGATCGCCCTTCCCCATGATCATCCTGCGATCGCCCAAAGGCTGGACGGGTCCCAAAGAAGTAGACGGGAAGCAAACCGAAGGCTACTGGCGATCGCATCAGGTGCCCCTTGCCGAAATGGCAAGCCATCCAGAGCATGTGCAACTGTTAGAAACCTGGATGAAGAGCTACAAACCGGAGGAACTCTTTGACGAGCAAGGCAAGCTGATGCCTGAACTCGCAGAGCTGGTACCCAGTGGCGATCGACGCATGGGTGCCAATCCTCACGCCAACGGTGGGCTACTCCTCCGAGATCTCCATTTACCTGCCTTCCGCAACTATGCGTTTGATGTCAAAAACCCTGGCACCGAGATGGCAGAATCAACCCGCATTCTGGGTCAATTCCTGCGGGATGTCATGCAGGCAAATCTGGAAAGCCGCAACTTTCGGATGATGAGTCCCGACGAAAACAACTCCAATCGGCTCAATGCGGTGCTGGAAGTCACCGATCGAGTTTCTACAGCCGAAATTTTACCCAACGATGATCATGTCGATCCATCGGGGCGAGTCATGGAAGTGTTAAGCGAGCACATGTGTCAGGGCTGGCTCGAAGGGTATCTGCTGACGGGACGGCACGGGTTTTTCTCCTGCTACGAAGCGTTTATTCATATTGTGGATTCCATGTTTAATCAGCACGCCAAATGGTTAGAAAGCTGCATGGATATTCCCTGGCGCAGACCGATCGCCTCTCTCAATTATTTGTTGACCTCCCACGTCTGGCGGCAAGACCACAATGGATTCAGCCATCAAGATCCGGGGTTTATTGATGTTGTGACGAACAAAAAAGCCAAGGTGGTGCGCGTATACCTGCCGCCCGATGCCAATACCTTGCTTTCGGTTGCAGATCATTGCCTGCGGAGCCGTCAGTACGTCAACGTGATCGTTGCGGGCAAACAGCCCGAATTGCAGTGGCTGGGTATGGATGCGGCGGTTAAACACTGCACGGCTGGTTTGGGCATTTGGGAGTGGGCAAGTAACGATCAAGGCGGTGAGCCGGATGTCGTCATGGCGTGTGCTGGCGATGTGCCCACACTGGAAACGCTGGCGGCGGTTGACTTTTTGCGATCGCAGTTTCCCGACCTTAAAATCCGTGTGGTCAACGTGGTTGATCTAATGACGCTTCAGCCACCCAGCGAACATCCCCACGGCATTTCTGACTGGGATTTCGACTCCATTTTTACCACTGATAAACCCATAATTTTCGCGTTTCATGGTTATCCCTGGTTAATCCATCGTCTGCTCTACAAGCGCACCAACCACAACAATCTGCATGTACGGGGCTACAAAGAAGAAGGGACGACCACGACCCCGTTTGACATGGTGGTGTTGAATGATCTCGATCGCTTTCACCTCGCGCAGGATGTGATCGATCGGGTGCCCAAACTCAGCAAAATTGGCGCTTATGTCAAACAGCACATTCGCAACAAGCTGATTGAACACAAGCATTACGTCACCACTTACGGCAAAGATATGCCTGAAGTGGAGAACTGGACGTGGCAAGCCTACAGCGGGGCGGCTAAAGCAAGCTCAGCCGAACCAACAGCTACAGGAGGCAGTGTGCCATCGCAACAAGGAGGAGAAGGAACTGCCAGTTCGCGTGCCTGATCGATCGCGCAAGGCATCTGATCACGATTTCTGTAGGGACGTTACATGTAACGTCCCTACAGATTGCATAAAAACAAACCTCAAACAGAATACACTGTCGGAGGTTTGTTTAACTAAAGGAAATCAAACTCGCATCGCCTAGCGGATGTATTCTTTCAACACACTATTGCGGTTGGGGTGACGAAGCTTGCGAAGTGCCTTGGCTTCGATCTGACGAATGCGCTCACGGGTGACGTTGAAAATCTGACCGATTTCTTCCAACGTTTTCATGCGACCATCATCCAAGCCATAACGCAGGCGCAGAACATCCCGCTCACGAGGGCTAAGGGTATCCAAAACGCTTTCCAGATCTTCGCGCAGCAGATTCTTCGATACCTGATCTTCAGGCGTTTCGCCATCCGATTCGATGAAGTCGCCTAACCGAGAATCTTCTTCTTTCCCGATCGGGGTTTCCAACGAAATCGGTAGCTGAGCAGACTTGGCAATAAACCGCAGTTTCTCGATGGTCATTTCCATCCGAGTGGCAATTTCTTCCTCCGTCGGCTTGCGACCCATTTCTTGTGACAGAAGCTTGGTGGTCTTCTTAATCCGTGAAATGGTCTCGTAGAGGTGAACAGGGAGCCGGATGGTGCGTGACTGATCGGCGATCGCACGGGTAATAGCCTGACGAATCCACCAGGTGGCGTAGGTAGAAAACTTGTAGCCTTTTTCGTGGTCAAATTTCTCTGCTGCACGAATCAAACCCAAACTGCCTTCCTGAATCAAATCCTGAAACGACAAGCCACGGTTCATGTACTTCTTGGCGATCGATACAACCAGGCGCAAGTTGGACTGCACCATCTTGTCTTTAGCGCGGCGACCTAAATGCAACCGATGACGAAACGCCGAGAGCGGCATGTTGACTGCATTAGCCCATTCTTTATCTTGAGGATCGCGGTCTAACTGTAGGAGCAAATCTTCTCGAATGCGCTCTAACTCAAGCAAATCAGCAATCTTACGTGCAAGCTCAATCTCTTCATCTGCCCGCAGTAGCCGAATGCGCCCGATCTCCTGCAAATACAAGCGAATTGAGTCTTCGGTGTAATGCTTTTTCTTCACGGCTGTCCGGCGACGAGTAGACCGAGCCTTACCAGGCTTACCGTCTTCTTCATCCGTAGCCGTATCCACAGGTTCATCCCGATCTTCATCTTCAATGAAGAACCCTAATTCGCTCTCAGGCAAATCGCCAGAGGCATCACTTAAAAGCTCAATTTCGAGTACGTCGTTGGCCTGGGTCATGCCGCGTTCCTCATGCTCCTTAACTAGAAAAAAATCAGTCAACAGAGAAATCCACATGTAAAACGCAGAGTTGAAACAATCAAGACTGATGATTCAACCAAGGTTTTTCATGAGCTTATTGAAAGAGACGGTTCTCTACGGAAACCTGTCCTTAGGCAGAGATACCAAACTCCAGAATACAGTAAGCAGAACCTCTGTGAGATGCATCCGATTGTAGCCTTTCTAACAAAAAGGTGCATATCTTTACCCTGCTTTGGTGCAAAAGTATGGGTGGGTGCATCGTCACCGTGATCGAGCTAACTGGTCAAACCATCAAGATTTCATCACAAAGCCAGAACACTCCTCTCAAAACGGCTTTTTGCAAGCAGGCATTTAATGCTGTGGGTTCTAGACATTCGATGCTATGGGTGGTCACACTACTTGAACAGGAATTGCAATTGAATGTACGTACTAGATGGTCGAGATCACATGCAGAAAACAACAATGCCAGCTTCAGACTGATTCTGAAACTGCTTTGTGCCTCAGGCTCCGGATGGAGATGAACCTCTGATAGCTACGTTAACTCAAATACTCTAAGTTGGCAGGATAAACTGAGTCGTTACCTGAACCTCTCCAAGATACTGAAAAACCACTGAGTGCAATCCTAAACAATTTGCTGAAAGAGTTCAGCGATTCTAACGAATTCTTAAAACTCGCTGGGGCTAAAAAAGGGCTGCTAAGGAAATCAGCGCGATCGCTACAGCCTATAGCAGCCGATTCGTTCGGCTGCTTGCCTACAGCATCAGTTAAGTTCTGCCTAAACTCTTCACGTTGCGAACAGGTCTAACCGCCCTATAAATGTAAAATTTTGTAACTAGAATCGCGTTACCTTAGCTGAGCAAGGACTGAGGTTTGTTTGACGACAGCGAACGCTTGAACAGCACATCTATTCATGGGTTGGGCGATCGCTCGAAGGCGCTTCTACTGAAGCATGCAGCATCGTCTCTAAAAGGCTAGACGTATCAGCCGTTAGCAAAATGCGCCCCGTGGAAGGATGACGCAGGCTAATCCAAAGGCTACAGCTAGTTGCAGAACTGCTAAGAACAATGGTTGTGTACTGCTGAACCAGTTTGCAGCCAAGCTGATAGACCTGAGGACGTTTCTGGATCGCAAATGACTCTAAACGGCAATACAGTTCACTGTGGTGATACATGCCACAACGGACACTGCCATTGAACCAGAAATTAAACGTAAAGATCTGATCCTCGCTAATTACTAGAGGTAACACAAGCATGACCTACCACAAACGGCTACTTCGTCACATGGACTGCTTCTCAGTATGGGTTGAAGGGATTGGGAACCAAACACTCCCTCAAGAAATAGTGACAAAAAAGTAACGACAAACAAGCGGTGCTACGGCGTGACATCAGAGTGCGATCGCTGACTAGGGATGCTGTTCAGTCGTTCTTGCCAGAGCTGATCGATCGTAACGAAGCGATAGCCCTGTGCTAGCAAGAGAGGCAGCAATTGCTTGACCGTTTCGGCAACATTGTCTCCACCATGAACGCCATCATGCAGCACGATAATGGAGCCATTTTTTACCTGTCGTAAGATCCGTTGCACCACCGTGGTCACGCCGGGTCTCACCCAATCCTCTGGGACGACGCTCCACATCACAGCGCGGTACTGCCATTGCTGAAGCAGCGTGAGAGTGTGTGGCGTGAAGAGTCCGTTGGGAGGGCGCACATCGCGCATAGTCGTTGGCGACAGACCGCAGGCGAGTGTAATTTCAGCCTGAGTAGCAACCAGGGTTTGCCTGAGTGCAGACTCTGAAAGTAGAGGAAAGGATTGATGGTCGTAGCCATGCAGCCCAATCCAGTGACCCTGTTCGTAGACTGCACGGGCGATCGTGGGCGATCGTTGTACACAGGCTCCCAACCAGAAGAAACTAGCCGTGACGCTGTAGCGTTCTAGAACTTCCAGGAGTTGCGGGGTGTAGCGTGGATGGGGACCATCATCAAAGGTAAGGGCGATCGCAGGACGCGCTTCGTCACCAGACCACAAACAGGTTGGGAACAGTGGCTTGAGCGCCTGGTACAGCAGAGGATAGGCAGGTGCGAAGGATACCACGTTACTCTCTCAACACGTCACTTTACACCGCCAGACAAAACGCTTGACGAGTCTGTGCAGACTGGACTAACGATGTCAATACTTCGCTGCTTAACGGGTACACCAGGAACCCATCAAAACCAGGGTTTTCCTCTTGATGCATCCAGCGAGGTGCGTGAAAATCAGTCAACGCAACAAATGTCGTGCGATGAGTGCTGGCATACGTTCGTAAGTCCTGGAGTAAAGTGTGAGACCAGTTTTGATGATCACCCGCCAAAATAATCAGAAAAGGCGGTTGCCGAGTGAGGTGGGCGATCGCTTCCTCTTCTGTACCTGCACTCGTAACGGAGTAGCTGGAGCAACGCAACAACGATGCCAGCACATGCACCTCACGGGGCTGCTTAGCCAGTAAAAGAATATCGCTTGATAGTGATTGCATAATGCAAAGCCGTAGGCTGTGCGCCTATGTCCGGAAAGGAACGGTGTCCAAAGAATGGACTGGAAGCTGAAATTCAATATACCGCTCGCAAAAAGGTTAATTTGATGAACAAAATCGCTGAAATCTTTTGGCTAATTCCTTTTGAGGCTGTTTAACGTGTTTGAAGTGCTTCCGTTTTTCTTAGCCTTTACCTTCCTCTTCACAAAGACTTTGAAACATTTCTTAGAATACAGCAATTTTCAATCAAGTGAAGTACAGATCCATGCAGAGAGAAAGAGTCAAGGGAGTAAAGTGTACCTCGGCAAATTGGAAAGCGCTGTAGATGCTGATAAATTTGTGTTTCAAATAACGTTCTTAAAGAGCTGTCTTTCTTCAACCATCCGCGTTTCCTGACGTTAAGCACGGCTTGAGAGCATCTGTTTCTAAATTCTTTCTAGTGCTTCTGCAACATAGAGATTGCTGCCTGAAAGTACAGGATTCTTTGCCCGATCGCACATCGCTTTAAACGACAATCTTTAGAATTAATTCCAATTTTCGATTGGTTTTTGCAGCAGGGTGTAATGATTTTGAGGTGCGATCGCTGGGTATTGAAGCCAATCTTTCTACAACGCATACTTGAATAGATTAAGAATAATGTCTGTGATGACTCAAAAGCCTTTTTATCTTGTTATGGGTTTAGCGTTAGCAGCGAGTTTTGCGGGCTGTACCACGCTGGCAACTGATCAGTACGAAGCCACTGCACTGACCCGCTATACCTGGCAAGTGTCATACAGTACCGACCCAACGCATACACGAGGACAGCGCTTTGAAGCCTTTGCTTCAACGACATTGCTGAACCAGAACGGACAAAAGCCTGTCGAGGCAGTGACTGGTCCAGACGAGCGTGGCTTATGGTGGGCTGCTCTCCCACCGCGCCCAACAATGGAGGCGATCGAGCAGCGGCAGCAGGCATTGGAGCAACCGGATACCCCCCAGTTGATCAAGCAGGTAGACTATCGCCTGCGCTTTCAACGCGAGGGTGCAATGGTGATGTTGCCGACTCACTACGATGTCTACCGCGAGGCTGTGAAGGCAAAGGGGGTTGGAGCTTCGCTAGCGCTGACGCTGGGACTGGGCGATCGCACGGTCGAAAAAGCCGAGCAGCGCTGACACTTGAATTTGGTTGCACCAGTCGAATGGACGACTGCTCTCAGGGCGAGAATTAAATAAGTAATATCTACTTTTGGTAGGTTGGGTTGAGGCTCGTAGCTTGCTTCCCGCAGGGTAACTCAACAGCTCCGGGGCGTTGGGTTGAGCTTTGCGAAACCCAACCTACACAAGTTATTTAATCTGCGCTCCTAAGGCGATAACCGTGCCTTTCTGAGGCGATTGGCTTCGTACCAGTCGGCGATCGCAGGCACCCAGGCTTGAAAATGAGGCCAGATGAATTCGCACAGCTTTTGGGCTTCTAGCTGAGCATCCAGTTTCCAGCGCAGATCAAGCAGGTGCATGAGCGATCGCACGTTGGCTGACATAACCCAGTGTTGCCGTACATCAAAGGGAATCAACCCTCTCGCGTGCTCTTCTGAAAAGCCTTGCTGGATGCGATCGGCATAGCGCTGGCAGGCGGTCAAACACCAGTCCACATCCTGCTGCCGTTGCTCCAGCGTGTAATCATAGCGCTTGCCCTGGCGATCGGTATACGCACCCAGGGGACGCAGGTAAAACACGGCTTCAACGTCTTGCTTTCCGGCGGCAACATCCAGAATGCGCTGCCCCGTATAGCGAAAGGACTGCACATCAAAGCTTACGCCCACCCGATGCGTCCGAATTTGCTGCATGGTGCTGTGGGGAAACCAGCCGCAGTTGAGAATAATTTGGGGATGTTCTAAAGGACCATAGTGCCCTCGATTGCCCGCGAGCAGGTTCTTCACGACGATTTCGCCACATTTGGCTTCGTCGGGCCAGTTGGCGCGATCGTCCCAGACAAAGGCTTCGGCGTAGTCCTGATGCATCGCCGCATAGATCGCTTGCTGAGGATTGGGCGTTTGGGTAATAACCGCAACGGTAAAACGATCCATAACGGGGAGCACTAGAACTTTAAGGTATCTAGAATACGGGGTTTGGTCGCGAATAAGGATTTGATTGGAATTTCTTAATGCTCCAAAGCGCCACCGTCGTGTCACGCCTTACTTCACGATCGCCAGCGATCGCAAAACCTGCGTGTAAGTGTCTAAACTCACAGCGCGACAGGGCTTCCAGCCACCAGCCGCTTTACTATCTGGCTGCATGCCACCGGAAATCAGTACGGGGTTTCCTTTGATGCCCAAATAGCTCACGAAGCTCTGGCTATCACGCAGTTTTTCTGTGTACACTGTCACCTGCCCAAAGCGTGTCTGCACCTGTTTGACCTTAGCTAATCCACGCGGTCCGTCTTTAGAGGTTCGGATACTAAGGCACGTATTCTGGTTTCCTTGATAGTCGATCGCATAACCAGAATCATCGTCACCATTGGCGTAACTGCCTGCCTCACCGTCAGCCCGTACCAACCGAAAGCCAGCCGGAAGGTAAGTGGGTGCAACGACCGGAATGGGGAGCTGAGTGAGTTGAGCTTTTTGCACTGGAGAAAGCAAATTCCTGGTTGCTTGTGCCAGCAAACCCGTGAAGACCGTTGGTTGGGTTGTGGGCATTGCGCCTGCAATCGGTGTGGGTGCGATCGCCTCACCTACATAAGTTGTCGTAGCGACGGTCGCAGTGGTTGTGTTGACCAAGGGTGTGGCAGGTGAAGCCACGACGATCATTGATAACGTGACAGCGGAGATTTGGTGAAAACTGCTCATCAGGCTATTCTTTCAGTAGTGAAAAATTTATGAAACGAATGGCAACGGCTTTGAGCTTTATATACTCTTAAAAGTCTATGGATACCGGAAAAAACGAGCGTAAACCCAGCGCTAATCTAAGACCGCAAAGATTCCCTGCCGATCTTGACTGGAGCGCCGCCAAACGATTCGACTCGCTCGATCGTCTCTTCGACTTTGTGAATATGGAGTGCGAGGATGCGATTCATTGGTACTACGAGAAGAAGAAGGCTAAAGCCATCTTTGGCTACTGGCTTCGACTAGGGGCAATTGTGGCGGTAGCTGCCGCAGGACTGATACCCATTATCGGCATCTTATGTGGCAAGGATAAAGTGCCGTGTATATCCCCGGCATGGGCAACCGTTTCTCTGGCTATAGCAGCTCTACTGATTTCTCTCGATCGCTTTGGCGGCTATACCAGTGGATGGGTGCGCTATGTGAGGACGGCGCAAGTCATGACGGCTCTGCAAGGGGACTTTCTCCATGACTGGCAAGTACATCGACACGATCGACATGCCCAGATCAATGAAGAAGCGAACCTCAAAATCACCCAAGACGGTATTTCTATGTGCAAAAAATTTCTCCAAAGTGTCAATACTCTGGTGCAAACTGAGACAGACGTGTGGGCGCAAGAATTTCAGCAGGCTCTGATGGACGTTGATAGAGGGTCTAAATCCCGTTCCGAGGAATCGAATCATCGATAAAGCATGGGGCAAGCTTTTTGCGTTCTTTACTAAAGACGACTAGCGCCACGCCTTACCCCTTCTGGAGATCGGGGTAGGAAGACTTTTTCCGAGCATTTTTATGGTTTTGTGCCACTATAGACAGCAGATGAATGAAGCCATCTGTCTATCCATCACAACGTTTCAAAGGCTGACCCGTGCCCAATCGTAATTCTTTCCTGACGTTCGTCTGTCTTCTTGGCTTATGGGGGGCTGCCCAGCCTGCTTCGGCACAGTCTTTGGTGCCCCATACAGTGCAGTTGGACTCCACAAAGTTAGAGCGACAGGGCTTGAGCTTAGCACAGGAAGCAGCACAGTTGGCTCAGTTCCAGCAGTATGAACTGGCACTGCCAAGAGCGCGTTTGGCAACACAGCTTGCGCCGAAGAGTCCAGAAATTTGGTCACTCTTAGGTGGTTTGTATCTGCAAACCAATGATCTGGATGGCGGCATTACGGCTCTCAAAACCGCGCAGACGCTAGACCAAAAAAATCCAGCCGTACTTTTTGCGTTGGGTTCGGCTTATTTTCAAAAAAATAATTACACGACCGCGATCGACTACCTGAAATCAGGCTTAAAGATTAAGCCAAACGTTCCAGGAGCCTTGTTTGACCTGGGCAATGCGTATCTCATGCTGCGCCAGTTTCCCGATGCACTGGCTCAATACGAAAAAGCAGTGGCTCAAGACAAAGCCTTCTGGCCTGCCATCAATAATATTGGGTTGATTAAGTACGAAAGCGGTGATGTAGATGAAGCCATTCGACGCTGGCGATCGGCGGTGACGATCGATGCCAAAGCAGCAGAACCCCAATTAGCAATGGCAGTCGCGCTCTATGCCAAGGGCGATCGTGAACAGGGGTTGGCATTGGGCGAAGCGGCGATTCAAATCGATAGCCGCTATAGCGATTTAAAGTTTTTGAAGGAAAACCTTTGGGGCAACCGCTTGCTGGCAGATACCAAGAAATTTCTGGAAACTCCTCGCATCCGAGCCACGATCGCTCAAGCACAGGGGTCTACCCCTAAACGACCATCGCCACCACAGTAGGGGCAACACTCTGGGTCGCTTGAGCCAAGACTTGCCTGCATTCTAAAAAATGACGTTATTTTTGACAGGGGTACGAGCAAAAGTGTGATAGCTTGCCCCCAGACAGTGTTTGATGCATTCATCATGGGACTGAGAGGACTGCTCTACTTGAATCATACGCGCGCCAAAGTTCGCAAGCCCAGACGGGTGAGGGTGCGGTCGTGGTTATGGCTCCTGGTTTTGGCACCTTCACTCTGGTTTGGCTACCGCGAAATCAGACATTACCTTGTACAACCGCAGGCTATTCTTGTCCTCGGTGGCACTCCAAAACGAGAAGAGTTTGCGGCTGAATTTGCGCTGAGGCATCCAGAGATGCCGATATGGGTATCGGGTGGTAGCCCACGGGAGTATACAGAGGGGGTTTTTGTGGATGCGGGCGTAAATCCAACGCGTCTTCATATCGATCGCAACGCGGTTGATACAGTCACCAACTTTACTACCCTCGTAGACCAGCTTCGAGCCAGAGGGATCAGTAGCGTTTATTTGATCACGTCTGACTACCACATGCGGCGCGCCTGCGTGATTGGGGAACTTGTCTTTGGCAGTCGAGGGATTGATCTAAAACCAGTGCCCATGCCGTCTGATCAGGCTACCGAGCCGCTGGTCAAAGCGGTGCGAGATGGAGCGAGAGCCATTCTATGGTTGACGACGGGGCATACAGGCTCTACCTTAGTCCACCGATCCGACGATCGATAACCCCATCGCTGGTGCGGTCTTTAATGAAATCGCCCAGACGGAAAGGAGAACGAGATGCTTAGAGGCGCTGTTTCACCCAGGCTACGGCGCTTGCAACGTTTGTGACGCGATCGCACTGAGGCATTGCGGGACGTTGCACCATCACAATCGGCAACCCTAGTTCTCTCGCCGCCACAACCTTGGCGTAAGTGGCATCGCCCCCACTATTTTTGCTCACGATCGTGTCAATGCCATACTTTTTCAGCAGCGCTCCTTCGCCTTCCAGGGTAAAGGGACCGCGATCGAGCAGCAGTGTTCCAGGCGGCAACGTTAGATCGGGCGCGGGTGGATCAATCGATCGCATCAGAAACCAGCGATCGGTGAGCGGTGCGAAAGGTGCAAGCTGCTGCCGTCCGATTGTGAGAAAGATGCGTTGGGCAGTGGTTGGAATCGCCTGGGCAGCGGCTTCTACCGTGTCAATCTCAAGCCAGCGATCGCCCGGTACCTTCTGCCATTCTGGTCGTACCAGCAGGAGATGGGGTACGTTGATCGTAGTGGCTGCGGCTGCGGCATTCCAGGAAATCTGTGCGGCAAACGGATGGGTGGCATCGATCAGGAGATCAATACGCTGTTCTTGCAAATAGGCGACCAGTCCATCAGCCCCTCCAAAGCCGCCGACGCGCACCATTCCTACAGGTGCAGATGGCTGTAGGGTGCGTCCTGCCAATGAGTTAATGACGGTCACACCGGGAAGCAGCGAAACCTGGGTGGCTAACGTGGCAGCATCACCTGTGCCGCCTAAAATCAGAACTCGCATGATGGGATCGCGGTATGTATCTGAGAGAACAACGGCATGGTGTCCAGATTACAGCCGTTTTCATTTGCCTTCCCCACACCCTATACCCTACACCCCACACCCCACACCCGTATTCACAGAACTGTGGCTTAACCAATCAGTAACCGCTGTGACACCGCGAGCGCCCGCTCACTCAAGACCAGACAAACCCTTACTTTGCGGGCAGTTTCGAGGCATCCAGATTGATGAAGGGTAGCGCACCATTGCCGCCCATCACCTGCGGAAACTTGCCGTCCCACTTTTCGATCGCCTGTTTTTGGAGCAGTTCTGGTGTCAGGGTTTCACGCAGTAGGCGTTGAGCTTCTGCCTGCCCCTTAGAGCGATTCACCGTTGCCTCGGCTTCTTGCTCAGCTTCCTGAGCCACATACACGGCTCGTTGTGCCCGCTGTTCCGCGATTTGCTTCTCTTCTACCGCGTGGGAAAATTCGGGCGAGAACTTCAAATCAACCACGCTGGTATCGAGAATGATGATGCCGTACTTATCCAACCGTGTACCCAGCGCCATATCAAAGTCTTGTTTCAACTCATCCCGTTTGGTAATGGCTTCTTCGATCGTGCGCCGTGCTGCCGCAATCTTAAACGACTCCTGGGTTTGCGGGGCGATAATCTTAGACACAATATTTTGCAAACTTCCCTGCGTCCGCCGAATGTTCACAACTTGAGTGGGATCTAAGCGAAAGTTGATGGCAAAGCTGGCGGTTAAATCCTGCAAGTCTTTGGTGGAGCTTTGGGCAGGCACTTCAAATTTCTGTACCGTCAAATCGTAAATATCAACCCTTGAAACAAAGGGCGGTTTGACATGAATGCCTTCCAGCAATTCTCCGTCCCGCGCTTTCCCCAAAATGCTAATGACTCCAGCCTCACCGGGATTGATGATGACAAAGGCATTCAGCCCTAGCAGTGCCACCAGACCAACGATGGTCAGTAATACGGTTGTCTGCCAGGTTTGAGTTTGCGAACTACTCACGTCTCGATCTCCTTTGGTTATATCCCTGCTACGACCATAGGCGATCGACGTTGCATAATGCTCGTCAATTACAAAGATGATCACTTGGGGTGAAAGTGATTAGCACAGGCGCGTGATCGCTCCAGCAGCAAAGGTAGCGATCACTAGATGAAAGCATCCCAATGCTCTCTGAGAAGCCTATTTAGAAAATTAACTTTCACAGATTAAGGACTACCAGTAACCTGAAATAGGAATTTCAAAGTTACAGTTATATTTCTCATTCAATTTTTCCTTTAGGTAATTAACTCTCTTAAAGCCATTTGCCCCGCTGCTATTCAATAATGTACTCAACTCTATTGCGAATTCAGAAATACAAAGGTTTTGACTTTGTTTAAGAACGGTAAGGCTCTCTTGGGCTGTTTGAATATCCCAAACGGAAACAGCCCTATGCAATTGATCCCAGTATAGTTGCTCCTGTGATGGAGAAATGGTCTTTATGGTTGGTTGAGGTGATGGATTCAGAGATAATAAATTTTGCAAAATATCCGAGTTTATCAATTCTCCACTCAACAGGAAGAAGCCTGTAATGGAAGATATAAAGATGAATAAGATACCCAAAAACTCTAGCAATGTGTTATTAGGTTTACTAACAGATTTATAATAAACGCGATCAGCGTTTAGAGAATATGCCCAATTCAGTAAGTCTAATGTCTTACCTAAAACTTTTAATCGGGAGTTAGAAATCTTGTCTGGATTAGCCCTAACAAAATTATCCAACTCTACAATTAGACCTCTTATGGAATCTTTAGAGGCTTCTCTCGTTCTAACTTCGTATTTTCCTATCAGCTCGTCTAGCTTACCTTTGATGCGTTCAATATCTTTGTCAGTAGAGTCTTTTTCACCTAGGAGAGATTGAACAAGTTCCTCCAACTTATATAAGCTCGGATCGTATCTTCTTTTTAAAGGTTCTAGATCTGTATCAACGATTTGCTCACGTTGCTCTACGGCATCAAGAACTGTAGAAACTGATTGATCTCTACTTCTGTATCCTCCGTAAATACCTCTGAGGACTTTCTCATTAATCTCAAGGCGTGCTCTCTCTCTGCTTAATCTTTCGTACTCTGTTCTACTTGAGTTTTTTGCCTTTAAATCATTCTCTTGAACTTGAGAAAATTCATTTGTCAAATCACTTTTCAAAGTCTCTATGACAGATTCTGAACCTTGCAAGCAAGCAACTGTCAATTTGAGAACGTAGCTGATAGGGTACTCATATACTGTAAAGAAACCTAGGAAAATCCAAATAACTAAAATAATCAGCAAATATAGAACGACTAGAATATATTGAATGAATCGCCTAGATTTTAGAAGTCGAATCTTAGGTAGAGAGCTAATAACATAAACAATATATTGATCGTTACCATAGTTAATATTTTGATCGCGTGAGAAGGGAGAACTCTCATGATTCATGTCTGCAAATTCTTTGTTTGGAATTATTATTCATTCGAATCAATGATTAATAATGTTTTGATCGCCTCCATAGTTGATATTTTGATCACGACCATAGTTGACATTTGTATTCTTCTGTCCTGTGAAATTCACAATTTGTTGAGCGACCTGCTTTACATCAGCAGCAAAGGCTTCATCATTGCTCATCTCATCATCCAAAATCTTAGTAACCTTTTCCAGTAGAAGAGGCTCATTACCTTGGGTCTCTAACTCTTGAACAAAAACTTCTGCACGAACATTGCCCTTGAGCTTTTCTTTGATTAAACTAAACAGCTTTTGAGCAAGCTTAAACAGTCCGCTTACTGAGGATTTTCCCAATTCACCAGATCCAGCTTTGACAAGTTCAGTAGATGCAATTCCAAGCGCAGCAGTTAAAAGATCCATATCTTCCTCCAATAACCCTGTGAGAACAATTCGTCCAACAGCAACTTCAAACGACCCTCTTTCCCAATAACTTGGAGGGCTAGCAACTTGATTATATAATTTTTTCTGGATAATGATTAAATTTGACTTTTACAAGAATCTTACCCAAGGCAGGCATATGCTCCTATGCATTGCCAAGACTTTTTTCGCATAACAACTCCGTTATGAAATATTTGCACACCACTTTATATATGAACGGTCTAGTCGCCCTTTCTGGAAAATCAGAGTGATTAGCTGGCAGATGACCTCAGCGGCGCTGTGACTCTTACCAGACTATCCACCATTACGGGGCAATCGGCAGGAAGTGTCGGAACTTAGAACTCTAGAGTGAAGAGGAGACCGTCTCCAGCATGCTGCTAGCTTCGAGTTAATCGATTTCTGGTACAACTAGACGCTTCATACCTGTACTGGAGGCAAGCGGCTTTAACGGTTCCATGGGCTCAGACTCGTAGGGCTGTAGGTTGGCATAGCCTGCAAACTTGGGCAAAATATCGCGGCAGAAGGCTTCAGCGGCTTTCGATCGATAGCGGTTGGGGTTGATGATGACCGATAGCATCCGTTTCACCACCACGTCATCCATCCGCGCGCGATGCAGCACTCCCATTTGCAGCTCTTTTTCGATCGCTGAAATCGACACAAAAGCGGCTCCCAACCCGGATTGAACGGCGTTTTTAATGGCTTCGATCGAGTTTAGCTCCATCTCGATCTTGAGGCGGCGCGTTTCAATGCCACAGCGGGTCAACACCTGGTCAATCACCTTCCGAATGGTTGACTGCGAATCGAGCGCGATGAACTGAAGCTTATACAAATCGTCTTTTTGAATCGTCTCAGCTTTTGCTAACGGATGAAAGACAGGCAGAATGAGTGCTAGTTCGTCCTCAGCATAGGGAATAATTTCTAGAGAGTCTTGCAATTCGGGCGATATTTCACCGCCAATAATGGCAAGGTCGATCTGTCCATTCGCCACACTCCAGGAGGTGCGACGCGTTGAATGCACATGTAACTGCACAGCGACATCAGGATATTGCTGTCGAAAGACCCCAATCATCCGTGGCAGCAAATAGGTTCCTGTGGTTTGGCTGGCTCCAATAATCAACGTGCCACCCTGAAGATTTTGCAAATCTTCGATCGCTCGACACGTTTCCTGACAAAGCGTGAGAATTTTTTCTCCATAGCTTAGAAGGAGATGCCCCGCTTCGGTCAACTGTGCGCGTCTACCGCCCCGGTCAAATAAAGGAACATCCAACTGGCGTTCCAGGTTTTGGACTTGCAAGCTAACGGCAGGCTGAGAGACGTAGAGACTATCGGCAGCGCGCTTAAAACTTCCCTCAGCGGCGATCGCTTTGAGAATGCGTAACTGATCCAGAGTAAATGGAAGGTCAGACATACTGCTTAACCTGAGATTTTGGAGGAGCCGGAGTGTAATCACCTGCTGGTACAGGAGCGATCAATTGATCCGACGATCGATCCGCTTCTAAACCAGAAACCCTAACACAGTCATCCGAATAATCCCTAACAGTTACGTGTGCCATGTATCGTATTGAAACGTAAATTTAAGAACTATGAAACGGGAGGTTATTCAGGACTTTCTGAATTTACCAGGAATTGCAGGCGTTGCCCTAATGGATGGGCGCTCTCGACCTTATTTTTGTGGTATTGATCAGACCCTGAACTTTCAACAAAAAGAAGCCCTTGCCCAGGGCATCTTACAGGTCGTTGAAACCATACCGAGTGGCTTCAATCTCTTTGAGTTTCAATTTACCGAATATCAAGCGCATCTCTATCGGCTTGATCGCGGCATGATTCTGCTGGTCTTAACCTGCCACAGTCTCGTTGATGCAGATTACCAGAGCATGATCCAGCAGCTCCAAAGCGTCTTGCAAGAAGATATGCCAAACGCGATCGCTACCTTTCGGTTGATGGCTGGCAACATTACCCTCACCGGGTTGCACTACCGCAAGCACAGCGCTAATCCAGCATCAACCGAAAACCTGGACGCTTACCCAACGCCTGCGGTTGCCGAGGCAGCGAGACCAGAACCTCTTGCTACCGTCCCACCCCCGCCTGAACCATCCAGTCAAGCGTTACCTGCTAAACCAGCGACCTTGAAAGATGCGATCGCCGCGCTCAACCACCTCAGCCACTTTACAACCCAATACCTGGGAACCCATGTGATTGCCAACTACTGGAAAGCCACACGCCCTCCACTCGACTGGTTAGCCAATTTGCAGATCGATCGTGCCGCCCAATTTTCCTTTGCTGGAGCATCACTTCAAGAGATGTCCGCCTCCCTCACCCCTCAACAGCAAGAATGGCTTCAAACCTGGGTTGCTGCCTTCATCAAACGCTGCACCCAAGTCATCCGCGACTTCCCCACAATCGTCAAGCAAAAAGGACTCAATGAACAGCAAGCCGCATTGCTGGTGAGGAGTGAGGAGTGAGGAGTTAACCCAGTTGTTAGTTGTTAGTTGTTGGTTGTTAGCGCATGAGCTATTCCTGATTTCTTCTAAAAACTAAAAACTAAAAACCAACAGCTCCCTCCCCCTTCTGCCCTCTGCCTCCTGCCTCTGCTTTCATCCCTCATCCCCCTTCCCCCTTCCCCTCTACCTCCCTAAAACCAATGGCTAAAACCGTCAGACTCGAACCGATCGCCCAGGAAACCTCTGTTGAAACCAATGGCAACCTGCTCTCCGTCCTGCTTAACAAAGATCTGGATGTCTTAAAAGAGTGTGGTGGTCGAGGGATGTGTGCTACCTGCCATATTTATGTGCAAAAAGGCATGGAGTCCCTTTCCCCCATCAGTCGTCGAGAGCAGCGCACGTTGGAGGTGATCACCACCTGTAAGCCAAACTCGCGTCTTGCTTGCCAATCTAGAGTTTTGCAGAATGGTGTGGTAGTGGAACTGCCACCGGGGATGTACATCAACTCGATTAAAGATATTGAAGATCTAATTGGTCGCCGTGCTGATCAAGATTTACTGCACCCCTTAACCGGGAAAGTGCTGGTAGAAGCGGGCAAACTGATTACCCGATCGACCCTGAAGCAGATCGAAGACACCACGAGCTTCAACGCCAACAGCTATTTTTCGCACACAACTGATTTTTAGCTGCAACCGACGTGTAGCAAGCATTTTACAGATTTTTTATACCTGCTGGCGGTCTTAACGCTAAGCGTTGACATGAAGTATTGACAGACTTAAGCAACCCAAACGGTCTGCTTTGTAAAGGAAAGGTCAAGTAGATTGCCCAAAGGGAACACTGTGGCTACGGAGCAAGTGTAAGGACATAGTTTACCTCCTGAAGCTTTGAACTTCGTTAACTTTACACAGAAGGACGGCAACTTAATGTCACGTTCACTTTTGGCTAAATCGTTTAGCAAGCGGCTGTTAACAGCAACCGGGCTAGCAATGCTCACAGCCTTTCCTGCGACAGCCAGTGCTTTTCACCCAACCGCTCAACCCACTTCTCTAGATGGCACCACTCTTAGCCAGACGGCTCAGGGATCTCAGTGGCTCGTCGCCGATAAGAAAGATGGTAAGAACGGTAAGAAAGATCGGGATGACGATCGCGGGCGCGGACGCGATCGGGATGATGACGATCGCGAGGTACGAATTGATCTGAATCGGGCGAAAAATCTTGCTCGCCAAGCCGCAGAAGCTGCAAATGGTGGCATTCAATATTATCGTGCCGAAGACTCCATGCACGGACCTGCTTCGGCTTGCCCTTATGTTGACAACGGCGATTCATGGACGTTTACATTCCTGGGTGATCGGGTCGGGTCATATACCAGGACGCTCCAAAGCGTTGTGACCGTCTACAAGAACAGCAGTCGGATTGTGGTTGCGTATAACGGTCCCATTCGTACAGTGCAACAAACTCAAATTACAAGCTTTACAACGACCCAACGCACCGTGCTTACAGAGTTGCTACAAGGCAACTGTAGCTGTAACAGTCTTTTGACCAACGCTACACGCACTCAAATCATCAGCCAATCACAGTCTCTGCCACCAGGTATTCAAAAGCGGTTGCTGCGGGGTAAGGGGCTGCCTCCCGGTATTGCGAAGAAACTTGTGCCCCTACCGAAGCAAGTAAACAGCTACATTAACCTACCGACTAATTACGATTTATTTGTTATCGGATCGAACGTCTTGCTGGTTGATCGGGTGAATACCGTTGTCGTAGATTACATCTCTGACGTGTTTGTGTCTCAGACGACAAGCTCTACAACGACAAGCTTTACAACGACAAGCTTTACAACATCCCAACGCTCAACGCTCATAGAAATGCTACAGGGTGACTGTAGCTGTGGCAATGTTTTGACCAGCGCTACTCGGACTCAAATCATCAGCCAATCGCGGTCTCTACCACCAGGTATTCAAAAGCAACTGCTCCGGGGTAAAGGTCTCCCCCCCGGCATTGCCAAGAAACTCGTGCCCTTGCCAAAGCAGGTGAACAGCTACATCAATTTGCCGACCACTTACGATCTGTTTGTCGTCGGTTCCAATATCGTGCTGGTTGATCAGGTGAATTACGTTGTTGTGGACTACATTACCAACGTGTTTCTGTAGATTGATCGCAAACAAAGCCATGTCGTTCCCCGGTGTTTTTCAAGCATCTGGGGAACCGAAAACGGGTACATCTATCCCGCAATACCAGTAGGGGCATACGGCTGTATGCTCCTACGAGGATTTGTAAACGGAATTTAGAGAATTGGTATAGCTCGATCGCACCAGTCGAGCACTCGAAAATCGCCTCATTTAGGGAAGAATAGAGAAGGTCAGAGACCATCTTGCCCGCTTGATGGCACCATGCTCAATGCGAATTATTGCTTACCTCTATAGCGATCCACTGTTAGAGCCAACGCCCGATCAAGCGCTTTGGGGTTGGGACATTGACCAGGTTTATCAAGATCTTGCCACCGCAGCCGTGTCTAAAAAAGGCACCACGATCGCACGTCAGCAGTGGCAACAGCTTCTAGAAGACTGTCAGGCAGAACCCACCGCTTATTTACTCATTCGGCGCGTTGAAGAATTGGGTGAGTCAGTTCAAACTGTTGGCGATCGCCTTGCGGCACTGGAAGCGTTGGGCGTTCGACTCATTGTGACAGAGCAAGCAACTGGCACACTCGATCCTGTCCTGGCTGAGCAACCCATCCTCAAAGGCGCAGATCTACAGGCAGATTTGTTGAAGCTGTTACAGCACGTACAGCAAGCACAACGGAGCCGTCGCATTCGTCAGGGACACGCCCAAAATCGCGTCAATGCGTTGCCACCACCCGGAAAAGCGCCCTTTGGCTATCGGCGCAGCAAAACCCGGTATGTGGTCGATCGCAGTACGGCTCCCGTCGTGAAAGACTTTTTTGACCAGTTTTTGCTCTACGGTTCCCTGAGTGACGCAGTGCGTTATTTAGCCAAAAAGTACAGTAAAAAAATCGCGCGATCGACCGGGCACCGCTGGCTGACGAATCCCGTCTATCGCGGCGATACAGCCTATCAAAACGGTGATCTGATCAGCGATACCCATGCGCCGATCCTTTCCCGTGAAGAAGCCGCGCAGGTCGATCGTCTGCTGCGACGCAACCGCCAGATGCCATCCCGCACTGCCAGCGCACCGCGTTCTCTGGCAGGTTTAGTTGTGTGCAGCGAATGTCGATCGCCCATGACCGTAACGCGTGTCTCAGCCCCTCGCCGCGATCGTGAGTATCTGTATCTACGACCTACTGGCTGTACCCAAACACCCAAATGTGGGGCGATCGCCTACGAAGCCATCCTGCAACAAACCATTGAGCGCATTTGTGAAGACCTGCCTCGCGCCGTTGCCGATGTTGACCTACCCGATGTGGGCACTATAAAACAGGGGATCAACGGTGCGATCGCTGCCAAGCAAGCTGTCTTGTCCCAACTGCCTCCCTTAATGACCAGTGGCGTACTTGATCAAGAAACTGCCGACCTCCGTGCCTACAAACTTCGCACTGAAATAGCTGTTCTGGAGGGCAAACTGGCACAATTACCACCCGTGAATTTACAGGCGATCGCCCAGACTGTTTCTATTCCTCAATTTTGGCTCGACCTCTCTGAACCCGAACGCCGCTTTTACTTCCGCGAATTTATCCGCCAAATTGAACTGATCCGCCAAGCGGAAACGTGGAAACTGAAGTTGATGTTTATGTTTTAGAGAGGAGTGAGGAGTGAGGAGTGAGGAGTGAGGAGTGAGGAGTGAGGGGTAGAAAGTTGAGAGTTTTGAGTTGAACCAGTTGTTGGTTGTTGGTTGTTAGTTGTTAGAAAGAGGGGGAGTAAGGAGTAGGGCTAAAGGATGAAGCTTTGAGAACTGATTGCCCGCTAGCTCCTGACTTCTGACTCCTTCTAAAAACTGTTCTTGAATGCCCATTTCTGATATGCCGAAAGGCTTTAGGGCTATACAACTAATAACTCCCTTACCTCCAACCTACCCTATGCCTTCGGCAAGCTTCGCCAATGGGAAGCAAGCTACATCCCTCATCCCTCATCCTCCTTCTAACAACCAACAACCAACAACTAACAACAACCAGGAGTCCTCCCTTGCCTCGCTCTATTCGTCAAGCCCAGCCGCCGCTGGAGTTCATTCCGCCTCAACTCAACATGACCGTTGTTCGAGTGTTGCAGTGGCTGTTGCCGCTGATTATGCGATCGCGCACGGCAATTCGGCGAGTGGAAGCCGAAAACGTCGAGGTGTTGGTGGATCTCTACCGTCAATTTCAGGCGGGTAATGTGCGCTTTTTGATGGCGTTTCGGCATCCGAGCGCGACTGATCCCTTTGTGCTGGCGTATCTACTGGCTCGCCTTGTGCCCAAAGTTGCGCGTCAGCAAAAGGTTGCGCTCAAACGTCCACTGCACGCCCATTTTATTTACGATCGCGGCATTCCGCTATGGGCTGGTTCGCTGATGGGTTGGCTCTATTCACGGTTAGGAGGGACACCCATCCATCGGGGCAAGGTCGATCGCGTGGGTTTGCGCTCCGCCCGCGATCTGTTTGTCAATGGTTCGTTACCGATCGCGGCAGCTCCTGAAGGCGCGACGAATGGACATACTGAAATTGTCAGCCCACTGGAACCTGGACTGAGCCAACTCGCTTTCTGGTGCGTTGAGGATCTGCAAAAAGCCAATTGCTCCGAAACCGTGCTAGTAGTGCCGATCGGCATCCAATATCGCTACATTACGCCTCCCTGGAACGCGATCGACCAACTTTTGACAACTCTGGAAGCGGATATGGGCTTGGCGGTTGGTCCGATCCATAGCGCTGAGACTGGTATAGAGCCGATACTCTACAAGCGGCTTTACCGCCTGGGTGAACACTTGCTTTCGGTGATGGAACAGTTCTACAGTCGGTTCTACCATCAGCCCTTAGCGACTGTAAAAGACGGCAGCACGGCACCACCATCCGATCTGAATGCGCCCATTTCTCACGAAGCGTTTGCGACGCGCCTGAACGCGTTGATGGATGCCGCTTTACAGGTTGCAGAGCAATACTTCAACTTGCAGCCAAAGGGTAGCGTGATCGATCGCTGTCGGCGGTTAGAACAGGCTGGATGGGACTACATCTATCGGGAAGACCTGAAGTCGATCGAGCAAGTGTCACTCCTAGAACAGGGATTGGCTGACCGGATCGCCGAAGAAGCTGATTTACGTCTCTGGCATATGCGGATTGTCGAAAGCTTCGTCGCCGTTACGGGCAAGTATGTACTCGAAAAACCCACCGTCGAGCGCTTTGCCGAAACAACCCTCCTCATGTGGGATACGGTTGCCCGCATTAAAGGTCAAAGCCCCTTCGATCGACCCAAGCTCGGCAAGCAAAAGGCTGTGTTAACCATTGGGCAACCGCTCTCAGTATCCGATCGCTGGCAAGATTATGAAGGCAACCGACGCAGTGCGAAACGTGCTGTTGAAACGTTGACACAAGACCTGCAAACTGCATTGGAGAAAATGGCAGTGAGAGAATGAAGGCAGAAGGATAAAAAGTTGTTAGTTGTTAGTTGTTAGTTGTTAGAAGGAGTCAAAAGTTAGCGGGCAACCAGTTCTCAAAGCTTCATCCTTTAGCTCTACTCCCTACTCCCCCCTCTTTCTAACAACCAACAACTGGTTCAACTCAAACCTCTTAACTTTCACTCCTCACTCCTCACCCCTCACTCCTCACTCCTCTCTCTCCTCCCTACTTCGCCGTTTCTTTCGTTTCGGCTGAGGGCGGCTTGCTACCCGAATTGCGGACATTCATGATTTTGCCAAGCAAATCAAACCAAAACGGCGCACCCATTGCAATGGCGAGACCGCTGACAATCCAGCCAACTAACATCTTGATAAAATCGATCGGTTTCGCCAGAATTAATTGAGTAACGGTAGACGGGTTCAAAGCGTCTGGTTCACCAGATAAAGCTCTACACGAAGGGTCACTGACGGGTTCGACATTGGATGCGGTTTTTGCTTCTGGCTGACACTCAAACTGTCGGATAAAGTTTTCGGGTTTCCATCCCACAGGAAGTGACAGATCTTTCAGTGCTGCGTCTGTTTGTCGCTTGACGGCATCAAGGTCTAAACTATTAAGCGCTGATGGATCGCGTGCTGGGGTTACTTCTGCTGCTTTATCAGTAATAACTTTGCGTAGATTATCGTCATTGGAAAGGCGATTGACGATGTAAAACGCGTCTGAGTTTGTCGCACTTGCCAGGAGCAATCCAATTAAAATGGCGACCCCTTTAGCATTGCGTTTGTAAACACCGGACGCACGTTCCATTGAGCGATCGAACCAGGCTCCAACCTCTACACGAAACTGATTCACATCATGGCTAGTCTGCTGTATTTTAGACTGTGCTCGTCTGGCAAGGATGGCAAAACTTTCTTTGATGGAACTGGGCAATTTTTCTAACGCTTGCCGAATCACTTTGTAGGTTTGGTAATTGTCATAAACAGAGCGATCGGCGTTTGTGAGTCCCAACTTAACAAAGACAAGATTGATCACAGCGTAACGCTGTTCATTGCTCAGTTCTTCCAAACTTCGATTGATGATAAGCGTCCGTTCATCCCCTCCAAATTGATCGAGTACAGCGCTTAAAATTTGCTGCCGTTGCTCGATACCCAGTTGCCCTAAAGCCATATGAATGGTGCGCCGTTGTTGCTTCAGTAAATTGACTTGTGAGTTCAATTTAGCGCGATAAATTTTGCGCCTGCGATCGGTTAACTGCTTCTCAACAGATTTAAATGTTTCTGGCACGATCGCCAAAATCTGCTCCTCGACCGTCTCTGGATACGTCTGCACAATTTCTTTCTCGATCGCTTCTGGATATGCTTCTAGAAGCTGTTGCTCAAGCTCCGGATTAATCAACGCTTCTAGTGGTTGCGCTTTGGCAAGCAGCGATTCATATGACTGTGCTACCTCCTGATACGTTGTCGTGCTTTCATCAACTAATTGAGCAATTTCAGCCAGACTTGGACGTAAGCCTCCAGAGACAATAGCTCTCTCATTATCTTCACCAAAAAGACTCAGTTTCAAAGCTCTCAACCGCCTCGAGAAGTAGAGGGAGTCTTCACCATTGGCAGCAATCGGTGCTCCTGCAATTGGTACTTCGGTTTGGTAGCCTTCAGTTTGAGGCGCTTCAACCGACAAGCCTTCAGTTGTATAACCTTCAGTTGCAGAGCTTTCGATTGCAAAACCCTCAGATTGCAATCCTATAGAACCCTCCGTTTGGGGTGGAGTTGATACCATTTGAGGTGCCGTTGATGCAGGCGTTGACACATTTGGTAGCGGATAGTTTGTAATGTAAGCATCAAGGCTTTCTCCCATCCGCTCAACGCTGGTGGCTAACGTTGTTTCTTCAGCCTTAAAATCATTGAGAATTTCCTCATATTCTTCTACCAGCGTCACGAAGTTAGAATCACTGCTCAGATCTTTATTGGCTTTCTCGGCAATCATTCTAATTCTGCCTTTTTCCCAATCGCTCACGGGTATAGCATCTGTTTGTAGCTTATAGCTGCCGACAATTCTAGTCGCAAACTTTTCTAACCTGACTTCAATCAGCTTTTTAGCTAAAGTCGCCATTCCCAACCGTTCAAGTAACGACGTTGAAAATGTTTCTGATGCAATGTAAGAAGGTCCGGTTGACTGATTAGAACCAAAGGCTCCTTTTCGGTTACCTGGAATGAGCCAACGAGTAACTTCTCTAGCACCCTTTGCGATCAAGCTTTTTGACTCTTGATTCACATTTTTAAGCAGCGGATCGTCGTAAAGATTGCTGACTAAATCCCTCACTTTATCTGCTTCTGGGGTGCTGCTACCCCCTGCCAAAAAGACTTCGATCGAGTCTCTTAAATGTTTTGCTCGCCACTGAAAAAGCGTTGTCAGTAACTCTTGTAGCTCCGATGCCAGCAAGCTCAGAATCAAATAGATGAAAATCAACCCGATCGCAACGTCTAAAACAAACGTTATGCCCATAGAGACCGACCTCGATAGCGAAAGAACTCAATCAAACTGAACGTTTGACGAGTGAGCAAGAGTAATATACAGGGCTACGGAAGGGTTGCCCCTGTACTTAAACAAAACTTAGTGCGCTCATTCGAGCCTGCCTTTACAGGAAAATGCCCGCAGACTTACACATAATCTTTCTAAACATCTGCAATCTCAGCATCGATTGGCAATGCGGTATCAGCAGGATTTGGCACCTGGGGTAAGAGCCAACTGAGCAAGATAGCTGTTAAACCACCCGTTGAAGTCGCAGAGGCAAACATATTTTTGATAATCGCAGGCTGATTGTTGAATAACTCTGGTACAAACACCACGCCTAAGCCCAACGCTAAGGAACAGGCGATGATAATCGTGGAGCGGCGATCCAAATTTTCAGAAGCAATAATTTTGACTCCAGCAACCGCGATCGACCCAAACATGACCGTCGTTGCGCCGCCCAACACGGGTTGGGGAATGGACTGGAAGAGACCACTGACGATGGGTAACAGTCCCAACAGTGCCAAAATGCCTGCGACAAAGAAGCCTACATAGCGGCTACCCACACCTGTCATTTGAATGACCCCTGTGTTTTGGCTAAATGTCGTGATGGGAAACGTATTCAGCAGTGCCGCTAAAGAAGAGTTTAGCCCGTCTGCCAGCACTCCAGCTTTAATACGGCGGATGTAAACCGGACCAGCAATGGGTTCTCTGGAAACGACGGATGTAGCGGTCATATCACCGACCGATTCAATAGCCGTCAGTGGATAAAGAATGAGAAAGGGAATCAGGGCGCTGAAATCAAAGCTCATGCCATAGCGAAACGGAACAGGCAGACTAACAAAGGGCAATTTGCTGAAAATACTAAAATCGACCATGCCCATAAAGGTGGAAGCGACATAGCCAACAAACAAGCCAATGGCGATCGCGCCCATCCGAATGTATTGATTTTTAGCAAGCGTCAGAATGATTACGATCAAAAACACCCCAAAGCCCAGCGCTATGTTCTGAGGATTGGCGAAGGTATTGTTCTTCAATGCTGCCGTCCCACCTGCCATACTGGTGATGCCAGTTTTGAGCAAACTCAGCCCAATCAGCATCACCAGGGTTCCCGACACGATCGGTGTGACGATTTTACTGAGCAGATGCAAAAACCGACTCAAGAGTACATTCGCAAAGGCACCAAAAAAGCAAACACCAAAAATTAGTGATAGTGCTTGTTCTGGCGTTCTTCCGGCTTGAATGGCGGTGCCTGCCACGCCCAAGATAGCACCCAGAAAGGCAAAGCTAGTGCCCTGCAAGCTCAGCAAACCTGATCCCACTGGACCAAAAGTTTTGCACTGAATAAAGGTGCAAATGCCAGACGCAAACAGCGACATGCTGATAATGAAACTGGTGTTAGCGGGATCAAGTCCCAGGCTGGTGCTGATAATAAGCGGTGGTGTCACGATACCGACAAAAGCAGCTAAAACGTGCTGCACAGCAACAAAAATCGATTCAACCAGTGGCGGTCTGTCGTACAGTCTATAAATCAGTTCTGAACCCGCTGCTAAGTCTGGAAACCCTTGAGCTTCCGGTAATTCAGCTTCTTGAAATACGCCACTCTCTTCGCGCTGTGTCATAGTGCTGCGATCGCCTCCCAAACTTCCACCACATTCCTTTCCGCTGCCGTATTGTAACGGCGAGCACAATGCCAAACAGTAGCTCAGGTTACTCAGTCACTCGACTTCCAGCGGTTTAGCCTGACGGAGACCGTATTGATCCCTTCAACCAACGGGAACGTTCGCTGGCATTAGACAACGGTTTTATAGAGGGTTTTATGGAAACGGCTTTTTGCCGCCACCCTCGTTTGTTCAGGTTGTTGGGCAGTGATGATTCGTGCCCGTACAAGCGTTCCAACGCAGCAAAGGGTAAGTGACATTGCGCTTACAGCTCCTCAACGCATCGGTTCTTCACCAAAGCAACCAGATGCGAACGCGATCGCAAAAACTCATAAAAATTTTATACAAAGGTGGCGGGTATGTGGAGTCAGTAAGCGAATCAAGCAAGGGTATGCGAGCAAACAATTGCTTGGTACCACTGATGACAGATTGATTGAGTCTTCTGTTTCTTTAATAGCCTTAAGGGCATAATCAGTATGCTTCTATCGTTGAGCGTTTTTAGTGATGGCTAGTGGACTTTCGCTGAATTCAAAAAGCCGTCGCCTTCATGTAGCGCTGACCCAGCGATCCCAGCGATCGGTTGTTTTTCTGCTGATCTTCACCGGGTTGATCAGCGGTTGCCTGTTGCGGCTGATCCAGCTTCAACTTGTTCAAGGGCAATATAATCGACACCTTGTAGACAAAAACCGCATTTCACTGGTGCCGTCTCCGTCCGATCGAGGCAACGTTCTCGATCGCCATGGCAAACTACTGGCAGCCAATCGTCTGGCGCGATCGGTCTACCTTTCCCCCAGAGAAGAATCCAGAGATCAGTGGGCACAAACAGCAACCGCGCTGGGGCGTATTCTCAATGTGCCGCGTGAAGAAATCCTCGCCAAGCTAGAGCAGGTTGGGTATCGTGCCCCCATGCCTGTACGCATTAGCCGCGATTTAACGCTTCCTGCTTTTGTGGCTCTGGCAGAAAAACACAATCAATTTCCAGGGTTAGAAATTCGCGGCGAGTCCAACCGTTACTATCCCAATGCCGACCTGGCAGCGCACGTTCTCGGTTACATCCGTGAGGCAACAGCGGACGATCTAAAGAAAAACCCTGACTACCCAATGGGCATGATCGTGGGGCAAATGGGCATTGAGCGCATTGCGAATACCACCTTGCAAGGGAAATGGGGTGGGCAATTGCTGGAAGTTGATGCGGCTGGTCAGGTGGTCAAATCGCTAGGGATGAAGCCAGCCAGGTCAGGCACCTCTATGCAGTTGACGCTTGATTTAGCGTTGCAAAAGACGGCTGAGAAAGCGCTGGCGAAGCGCCGTGGAGCCGTTGTCGTGCTGGATGTGAAGACAGGCGAAGTGCTAGCCCTCGCCAGCGGACCAACCTTTGATCCCAACTTGTTTACTCGTCGCATTTCACCAACCGACTGGAAACAACTCCAAAGCCGCAACCAGCCGTTCTTAAATCGCGCCCTACAAGGGTATCCACCGGGAAGCACCTTTAAGATCGTCACGGCAGCGGCGGGCATCCAGTCTGGCAAGTTTTCGCCCGATTCAACCCTAGCAACCTTTGCGGCACTCAACTTAGGCGGACACCTGTTTCACGAGCATGGCAGTGGCTATGGGGTGATTGGCTTTCGGGATGCGTTTGCGTACAGTAGCAACACGTTCTTTTATCAGGTCGGTTTGGCAGCAGGACCAGAGGCGATCGCCAAGTGGGCGAAACGGTTGGGGATCGGCACGACCGATAACATGGGGCTTGAAGGTGGGAGTCGTGGGACAGTACCGACTCCGGCGGAAAAGGAGCAGCTTTATAAGGAACCCTGGTATGGGGGCGATACCGTCAGTATGTCGATCGGGCAAGGGTTGGTGCAGGTTACGCCTCTAGAAATGGCGGTGATGGTGTCGTCGATCGTCAATGGCGGGAAGCGCGTCAAGCCTCACCTCCTAATGTCAGAAACCAATACGCCCCAAATGCTACCTGTGACAACGGGCTTAGACCCCGGCACGATCGCCATTATCAAAGCAGGACTCATCGCTGTGGTGCAACAGGGGACTGCCAGCCAGTTGAACGACGGTTCCATCCCCCTCACAGGTGGCAAGACAGGTACAGCAGAAGTCCCAGGACAGCCTGACAATGCTTTGTATGTTGGCTTTGGTCCCGCAAGCAACCCGCGCATTGCTGTAGCTGTCGTAGTCGAAAACGGCGGCTTTGGCGCTGTCTCAGCCGTGCCGATCGCGAAGGAAATCTACAAGACGTACTTTAAAACGCATCCGAAGCGGTGAGAAGTGGAGGGGTAGGGGACAGGGGGCAGGGTAAAGGGTAAGGGGTAAAGGGGAAGGGAGGCAGAAGGATGAAGGCTGACTCCTGACTCCCGACCCCTCTCTCCTTCTAACAACTAACAACTCCCTTGACTCCCCACTCCCGACCCCTCTCTCCTCACCCCTCCCTCCTCACCATGATCCAAAAAATTGGGGATCACAGAAAATGTTGACCGCTAAGCTTGAAAAATCATGACGGTTAACACTTTTGCAATTCTTATCATTGCGATCGCTTTTCCCCACAAAATCCACACTGTTTCCACAAATTTTTTGCGTCTTCTCCACACCTTCTCCACACGTTTTCCACAAGATTGTGATTGTTTTCCACAAGCTTCACGCAAGAATCGGGCTTTGCCGCCGCGATCGACCAACTGGGGACGATCGGGTTCAACACGCTAGAAGCAAACGAACTTCATAAAGTTATGTAACAAAAAAGCGACTCAAACTACGATTCTCTCGTGAATCTTTTGATCGTCTAAAGCTAGCTGTAATATTTCGCAGCATTGACAAGACGGGGAAGACGACTGCACAATGTGACGACCTGCTTGAAAGCGCGCTGACCGATCGCTGGCAAACGCCCATCCTGTCTCTACTGGAGAGAGGGTTTGGCACCAGCAAGGTCTAGCTTTGCGCTGCGTTTAGCTGCTTAAAGTTTAGCGACTGAAAAATGCTGACCGATCAGGTGTAAACCCATTCACCCTGCCCATGCAAGGGAGAACCCAAAATTCTATGAATAGCACCGTTAGCCTGTTAGTTGAAGTTCCCGAAGTTCTACATGATTCGCTAAGGCACTATCTCGAAATTCGCCCCGACTGGGATCAAGATCGGGTCTTTGCCGCTGCCCTATCCTTGTTCTTGCTGCAAAACCGCAGTGCTGATTCCTTTCCCGAAAAACAGAACCAGCGTCAAGCGTCACGGATTTACCTGGATGCGTTGTTCAAGCGCCCGATCGGGCAGAACAACTAGGGAATAGGGTGCAGGGATTGGGGTGTAGGGTCGGGGAGTTTTCTAACAACCCAAACCAGTAATGCCCCTCGTAGATAACGGATGACATCTCTTCGTAACGCTTTTCATTCAAACCGAACAGTATGGCTTACCAAATTTCAGCGACGAAGCTTCAGGCGTATAACCGCTGCCCCTATGCCTACTACCTTCGCTATGAACGAAAGCTCACGACGAATGAGTTTTTTGGGTCTGCCTCGCTGGGGATTGCGCTCCACCAGGCGCTAGCTCAATGTCATCGAGACTGGCATTACGAGCAGCCCTTGCCAGATCTCCGCTGGGTGCATCACTGTTGGCGACAGCATTCGACCGAGTTGAGCGCCAATCAGGTCTTAGAAGGGTTTGAAATTTTAGAGAACTACTACTACCGCTTCATCGCCAGCCAGGTTGCCCTCACACAGCCGCTGGCGGTGGAAGGTCGAATCCAGGGGTTTCTACAGGTCGAAAATTTGGAGTTTTTGATTACTGGACGGTACGATCGCCTCGATTTTCTCTCCGATGGGTTAGAACTCATTGACTACAAATCGAGCCGCGAGGTGAAGCTACCGGATGCCACCGAAATAGATGTGCAGATTGGTCTATATTACCTTGCATTAGAGCAAACGTACCAGCAAAGTTTGAAATATTTGAGTTTGCTCTTTCTCCGCACGGGTGAAAAAATTCGGTTTGAGGCAACGCCAGAGCACAAGCAGCGAGTCGAAACAATGGTAAGCGAACTGGCAGTGCGGCTACGCTACGATCGCGGTTGGGAACCGCAACCAGGACGGCAATGCGATCGCTGTACCTTTGCCCGCTACTGTGCAGCCGTCAGTGCCAGCCCTGCACCATTGCCCGAAAGCCACGCAAAGTCACAGCTTCAGTTAGCGTTGAACCTCTAGGGGTCAGTTAGAGATTGAATTCTGATTGCGTAGTGTGTGTAAAGCCTACGGCACGGCTATGCTAAAGGCAACGCCGTAATGCACTGATGGCATAGGTTGTGGTGCGTGACCGCGATCGCTCAACACATCTTACAAAAGCCGATCTGATCTAAGTCTCCTTCCTAAGCAGCCTGGTTTCTGCGGTATCAACCTGGAAGGAAACCATCTTCGAGTCTTGTTGCAACTCATCTACCCCATTGGCTAGTGAACGCCTGTGATCCAGAAACGACTCTTTCAACTGCTTGCGGGTCTCCTGGGAGTGTGGCTGTTCTTTGATCTGCTATCCCGTTTCCAAGCCGAAATGCTCTGGTTTCAGGAAGTTAATTATCGTTCGGTGTTCCTGCTTAAATGTCAGGTGCGATCGCTCCTGTGGGTCGTTGTATCAGTCTGTACAGCGGTCTATTGGTTGGGAAATCTGGCTCTTGCTCAACGGTTGAAAGCGACTCATGCTGCGGATGCGGTCAGCCAGAATCACCCCCTCAATAGCAATCCGTCAGCCTTTCTACCGCCCTACAGCGACAGACGACCGCGTTCTTCTGCTTTGCCGCTTCCAGGCACCTCTGCCTTGAGTCTGCCGTGGCTGCTGCCCCTGGTCATTGGTCTCAGTCTGGTTATAGGGTTGCTGTTGCTACGTTACGGGCAACTGGCTGTGAGCTACTGGCAGACAGGACCAACGCTCTCTAGCACGGTTGTCACGCGCGTCAGCTTACGGTTTTTGGGGCAGGTGGGCGCACAGTTGAGCGGGCATCTTTGGTGGGTTGGTGGCATGTTGGGTGTGGCGATCGCCCTCCTGCTTTATCCTCACGTTTTGTTAAGGGCGATCGCCCTGCTGCTGAGCCTTTTACTGGGGTGGCTGTTCTCAAAGCAATGGGCTGTTGTCCTACAAGCGTTACAGCCCACAGCGTTCAACCAGTCCGACCCTTTGTTTGAGCGCGATATTGCCTTTTACCTCTTTGCCTTACCCTTCTGGGAATTGGTGGAACTGTGGCTGTTTGGACTGTTTCTCTATGGGTTTGTTGCGATCGCGCTCACCTACTTACTTTCTGGAAATAGCCTCAGCCAGGGCGGTTTTTCAGGTTTTTCACCCGCCCAGCAACGGCACCTCTGTGGCACTGGCAGCGGACTCATGGCGGCGATCGCGTTGAGTTACTGGCTAGGACGGTACGAATTGCTCTATTCTCCCCGTGGAGTTTCCTTTGGCGCGAGTTATACCGATGTGATGGTGCAACTGCCGTTCTATACCGGGTTGAGCCTCTTTGCCCTGGCGATCGCGGGCTACCTTCTGTGGCAAACGGTGTTCTGGCAACCTAAGTCATGGCAACCCAAGTCATGGCAACCTAAGTCACGACATCAGCAGTGGAGCAAGCTGAGTTTAGGCTTGTTTGGTGTGCTGGTGATTGCTAGCCTTGTGATTCCTGAAGTTGTGCAATATCTGGTGGTGCAGCCTAACGAGTTGGCGCGAGAACGTCCCTTCATTGAGCGCACGATCGCCTACACGCGGCAGGCATTTGATCTGGACGTGATTGATGCCAGCAATTTTAACCCTCAGGGGCAACTCACAGAAAAAGATCTCGCAGCCAACGCGTTGACCATTCGCAACATTCGTCTGTGGGATCAACGACCCTTGCTAGAAACCAATCGCCAGTTGCAGCAGATCCGCCCCTACTACCGCTTTCCTAACGCCGACCTCGATCGCTACACCCTCCAAACCAATGTGCTGCCGCGATCGCCTGTTACACCATCAGAGCCTGTTGCTTCCACCCCGCCTGCATCTACCGAAGAACGTCAGGTACTCATTGCGGCACGAGAGTTGGATTACAGCGCGGTGCCTCAAGAAGCCCAAACCTGGGTCAACCGCCATTTAATCTACACGCACGGCTATGGCTTTACACTCAGCCCCGTCAATACGGCTGCTCCTGGTGGTTTGCCAGAATACTTTGTCAAAGACATTACAGAAGGAGAAACGGGTGCTTTGACCACGGCTAGCCCTGCTATTCGTGCCAGCATCCCCATTGGGCAACCCCGTCTCTACTATGGCGAAATTGCCAATACTTACGTGATGACGGGTACCCTGACGCGAGAACTGGACTACCCAAATGGAAGTGACAATGCTTACAACGTCTATGAGGGGCAGGGCGGCATCAACATAGGCTCCTGGTGGCGACGAGGCTTGTTTGCCCTTTACCTGCGAGACTGGCGCATCTTGTTTACACGGGACTTTTTGCCTGAAACCAAAGTCTTATTTCGCCGCAACATCAAAGATCGCATTCGAGCCATTGCACCGTTCCTACGGTACGACAGCGATCCATATTTGATCGCAGCGAGGGTGCAAACCTCGACGGAGAAGGAACAAAACTATCTGTATTGGATGGTTGATGCATACACAACGAGCGATCGCTACCCCTATGCCGATTTTGGCAGCGAAGGCATTAATTACATTCGCAACTCGGTCAAAGTGGTGATTGATGCATACCACGGCTCGGTTGCCTTTTACGTCGCTGACCCCAGTGATCCGATGATTGCCACCTGGTCAAAGGTCTTTCCCAAGCTCTTTCAGCCACTCACAGCAATGCCAGCCAGTTTACAAAGTCACCTTCGCTACCCAGTAGACTTTTTCAAGCTGCAATCGGAGCGCTTGCTGATCTATCACATGACCGATCCGCAGGTATTCTACAACCGGGAAGACCAGTGGCAGATTCCCAACGAGGTGTATGGCGATGAGGCGCGTCCGGTTGAGCCGTACTACTTAATCACCAGTTTGCCTGCCGTTCCGTTTGAGGAGTTTATTTTGCTGTTGCCCTATACCCCTCGGCAACGCACCAATCTCATTGCCTGGTTAGCCGCACGATCGGACGGTGAGCACTATGGCAAATTATTGCTTTATACCTTTCCAAAAGAGCGATTGGTCTACGGTCCAGAACAAATTGAAGCGCGCATCAATCAAGACCCTGTGATTTCACAGCAAATTTCGCTTTGGAATCGGCAGGGGTCACGAGCCGTACAGGGAAACTTGTTGGTTATTCCGATCGAACAATCGCTGCTATATGTGGAACCTCTTTATTTAGAAGCCACTCAAAACAGCCTGCCAACACTGGTACGAGTGATTGTTGCCTACGAAAATCGCATTGTGATGGCACCCACGTTAGAAGAAGCACTGCAAGCCATCTTTAAACCTCAAATTACTCCCAATGCCACCATTATTCGCCCGGTTGAAGCACCAACGCCTGGGCAATAAAGTCTATCAATCTCTGCTGACAGAACCTGCGCTCATGGCAGGCAGCCAATAGAACCGAAGACTCACGCAAACCTCGGAGGTTTGAACCAAGCAGCAAGCATCGTGATCAAAACATTGGCTTAAACCTCCGAGGTTTTGGTCAAAATGCGTAAGTTCTGAAAAAAATGAGCAAAAAATTGCCTGACCCTAATAAGCCCCCAGGGTCAGGCAGTCTGCCTGTAAGGACGCGTTCCTAAACGTAAAAGCTAAACGAGCATAGTTGCCCCCTATAGCCCTCTAGCTTTTCCGACTGCGTTCCTCAGATCTATATTGATTTTGGTTCTTTTCCTGGCTAAAACCATCCGATAGAGTACTCAAGTTACTATGAACATTCATCCCTCTCCCTCCATTTCATTCCGTAGATCCACGCTTTTGGTAGGGAGAAGAGCTTGCCATTTGCCTGTGCCTACGGGCTTTCAACCGCATGGTTTGGCAAGTAGCACTGAGTACTACCAGTATGCTTAACGACTGTCCGTCAGTGGGTTGAATTTATGCGTCTAGTGCTAGGCTCGTAGCAGTTCGTTTGCGATCGCGCTTATTCGTCAGCCCTATGCTCATTCCACTCACCCGTAAGACCTTTGAAAACTTAGTGCCTGCGGTGGCTACGGGACCACAATACGTTTACTGCTGGGGAAAATTTCCGGTGCTGCTGCTGCGGCTCCTGGTCTCCATTGTGGGTGTAACAGTCATTTTGCTGTTAGGCGGTTTTTTAGGAGAGGGCTTTGGGTTTATTCGGTTTTTGCTTGGCATCGTTACGGGCTTGTATTGGTTATGGGGACCCGTTTTATGGGCAAGCCTCAAGAATCTTGAGTGCCGCAAGTTTCCCTACAGCGGGTTTTGGCAGGGAGAAGTTGTGGATGTGTACGTGACTGAAGAACTCATCGGCAAAGAGGAAACGGTAAACGAACGCGGTGAACTGGTCATTGTGGAAAATCGTGAGCGACGGTTGAACCTGGTTGTGGGCGATGAAAGCGGTTTCACCAGTCGATTACAGGTGCCCTTGAAACGGAATTATCAGGCGATCGCGGTTGGTGACCTTGCCGAAATGGTGGTGATGTCCAACCGGGGCGATCTGGGTCGCATTAGCAAAACGTCCGATATTTACATTCCCAACCACAATATCTGGGTGAGTGACTACCCTTTGCTGCTGCATGAAGCCTTTGTAGACGTGAGCCGAAGACTCAACGCACGCCATTGGGATGAGCAAGTTGAGCCAGAGCGCGATCGACCTTCACGAGATCGCTATGAAGCACCAGAACGAGGTGGCGCGATCGAACTGAGTCGTCGCCCGCGTCGATCGTCCCGTCGCCCTTCGGCTGATTGGTAAGGGTTGATTGGTGATGGTGTACGGCACTAACTCTTACATTCCCACAGCTTCACATTACGCCGCCCTGCTCTCGCCCGTAAGCCTGCCATGCTAGATCGACTAAGCCGTTGACGATCGCGGCAGCAACCACTGCACTTCCCTTCCGTCCCGCAATGCGAATATGGGGAATGACCGAATCGGCTAACCGTTCCTTGGCACTCTCCACATCGACAAACCCTGAAGGCGTTGCCACAATTAGCGCCGGACGAATTTCTTCTGCTTCAATCAAATCTACCAACGCGGTGAGTGCTGTTTGTGCCTGACCCACTACAAAAATGCCTTCGGGATACCGTCGAGCCAGCGTTTCAATGCCCCACGCAGCGCGAGTTTTCTCCTTTTGGGGACGAGTCAGCGCTTCCATGCTGCAATAGACGGGGTTGGCAAACGTATTCTGAATATTGGTGGTAATGCCCACCTGCACCATCGGCACATCTACCACGATTGTGCTCCGTGCGGCTAAGGCAGCGGCTCCTGACTGAAGCGCGGCATCAGAGAAGCGAATGAGAGACTTGTACTCAAAATCTGCCGTGGCATAGACGACACGACGCACAATCTCATACTCAGCGGGTGAGAAAATGTGTTCGCCAATCTCACGATCGATAATCGCCAGACTTTGAGCATCCGTTGCGTGCCATTCCATCGCGACCCTTTCCGAAAAATAGTTGCCCGTGGTAATTAGCCTACACGCGCTAGAGCCAAATGGCGATCATTTGCTGGCGATCGGTTGCTGGCGATCGTGCCTGTTTCAATCTGACAGCCTTAGCAGTGAAATGGAAAGTACTTCAGCTCGATCATGCTTTTAGATTAAGCCTCAGAGGATGGAGCACGACCAGCGATCGGCACTAAATAAGCGGCTAAGGCACCTGCAGCAAAACCAGCAAAGTTGCGGAATAGTGGCAACCAGTCAGTCGTGCGCGTGATGACAGGACCAATGCCAAAGGCAATAAAGAGAATGCCCCACAGTGGTGAGAAGATCAGCGCCCACTGCCACGCTACGATCTGTCCCTCTTTGCGGGGCTTGGCAGCAAAACCACAGACTACACCACCGACAACAGAGGTAATCAGGGTGAGAATCCATTGCTCTGGTGGTAGCCCTGGAACGACCTGACATCCGCCCTGACGCAGGCACGTTTTGATGGATGACAGTGCTTCTAAAATGGATTGGTCTTCGCCGTGTTCACGCACAAAAAACTGATTCCCAAAGCGGGTTTGTAGCTCAATCCAGAACGTGCGAGGCATCAGCGGGTAAAAATCATCGCCTACGCTGAAGTTGAGTAAGTTACCACCGCGCGGGTCAGCGACCAGTAAAACGCTGTGATCATCCAAGCCCCAGTAGTCTTTAACGGCAATACCGGGTGTGCGCTCAAACTGAGTGAGTACCCGTAATTTCCAGCCAGTTTCTTGCTCAAAGTCTTCTAAATCTTGTGCCAGTGCAGTTTCTTGCTTTTCTGTCAACGCTTTTGCCAAATCGATGATGGGGGTTTGCACCTCTGGCAGCAGATCTGGGTTGTTGTAGGCGTAGGCGGCCGATCGCGCAACACCATCCAACGGACTCAACCAAAGCGTTAACGCAACGAGAAAGCCGATCGTGTAACGCACAAACGCTCTGAAGGGAAGCTGTTGCGATCGCCCGGTAACAAAAGCATGAGGAATGAGCATAGGAAATCTTGGCTGAGCCATAAAACGATAGCGATACACAAGCGTAATCTTTCTTTACACTCTTTAATCTTATTCTAATCTTAAGAAGCTAAGGGAGCGCCGTCAATTAGTTCGTGGTGCGATCGCCACACCTTGCTGAATGAACAAGCAGCGATCGACTGCTGCCATCCAGTGCTGCGTGATGTTGCCACCCGCTAGACTATGGAGGTGTCGGTGGTGCTTCCAATTTGTTGTTGCAAACTCGCAGGGACGTTACATGTAACGTCCCTACAGAAGGTTGAACCAAAGATTTAAAGCATCACCGGAGATGTCTTTGCTAATTGTGCGTTTTATGGTGCAGCGCCCCATTTATCTGGATTGCCACGCGACGACTCCTGTTGATCCACAGGTGTTAGGTGCGATGCTCCCCTACTTTACAGAGCACTTTGGAAATGCAGCGAGTGCCAGTTACCTCTATGGATGGGAAGCGTCAGCAGCCGTGCAGCAAGCGAGGGAAACCTTAGCCGGGGCGATCGGCGCTACGCCTGAAGACATCATTTTTACTAGCGGAGCCACGGAAGCGAATAATCTGGCAATCAAGGGTGTTGTCGAGGCAAATCTTCAAAAAGGTCGTCACATCATCACCGTTGCTACCGAGCATAGCGCTGTCCTCGATCCCTGCCGCTATTTGCAAACGCTGGGTTTTGATGTAACCATTCTGCCTGTGCAAACCGATGGCTTAGTAGACTTAGAAACGTTAAAACAGGCACTGCGACCAGACACCATTTTGGTCTCGGTGATGGCAGCGAATAATGAAATTGGCGTGTTGCAACCGCTGGCGGCGATCGGTGCCCTCTGTCATGAGCATCAGATTCTTTTTCACACCGATGCGGCGCAGGCGATCGGCAAAATTCCCCTCGACGTAGACGCGATGCGGATTGATTTGATGTCGCTGACGGCTCACAAAGTTTACGGACCGAAAGGCATTGGTGCGCTATACGTGCGACGACGCAACCCTAGAGTGCAACTGGCACCGCAGCTACACGGAGGTGGGCATGAACGCGGGCTGCGATCGGGCACTTTATACGTGCCGCAAATTGTTGGGTTTGCGAAAGCAGTGGAGCTGGCAATCGCCCTGATGCCGGATGAAACGAAACGAGTGTCCCAGTTGCGCGATCGCCTTTGGCAGCAACTCAGCCAGCTTCCCGATCTCTACCTCAACGGTCATCCAACTAAACGACTGGCAGGGAACCTGAACATCAGCGTGGCTGGTATCGATGGGCAGGCATTATTGCTGGGTCTTCAGCCGATCGTGGCACTTTCCTCTGGGTCTGCCTGCTCCTCAACCCATACGGCTCCTTCCCATGTGTTGATGGCTCTGGGACGGGCAAAGGCATTGGCGTATGCCTCCCTTCGCTTTGGGATTGGACGCTTCAATACGGAACAGGAGATTGATCAGGTTGCAGGAGGCGCGATCGCGACGATTCAAGCCATGCGTCAGGTTGCCAGAGTTTGAGGCAGAAGGCAAAGGAAGTTGTTGGTTGTATAGCCCTAAAGCCTTGCGGCATACCAGAAATGGGCATTCAAGAAAAGTTGTTAGAAGAAGGCATAAGGCAGGAGGCAGAGGGCAGAAGACAGGAAGGCAAAGGAAGTTGTTGGTTGTTAGTTGTAAAGCCTTTCCTGCGGAACACGCTGCGAACGGCATGGCTGAGTGCTTTGCACTCGCTTTGCGAACGCTAGGGTTGTTAGAAGAAGACAGAGAGGCAGAAGCTCAACGATTTGTGTGTGCTTGATGTTGGCTTAAGGAGTTCCTGTTGAGAGTCAGGCTCTTTGGTCTTTGCCACAAAAGTAAATGGGCACCACCGCGTTGGATGATGCCCATTTTGATAACCATTTGCAGAGACAAAAGACGGCGTTCTTGCGGCTTTAGCTCATGCCAACCGTATGAGATTGGTTGCGGACAGCCGTTTCGCTCGATACGCCGATTTCAGCCGCTATACGGCTGAGGGCAGACTGTTCGCGGTTTTTGACAGAGTGCTGGTGACGGTTGACGATCGCGCGTGCTTGATCTTGAGTAGACATGATGTTTCTTCCTTATACGTTATTTATTGCTCTTGCTATCCAATATAACAGAAATTTCTGTATCTAAAGCTACAAAAAAGTGTTCTCAATCAAAATTTACGTTTGGCTCGCGGTTGCATGCAACGTCGATCGCACCATTAAAGCGGCTAAATTGACTGCACAGCTTGCTCAAACGCACTTTTGCGTCACTAAAGGCAATCATCTCACCGTCTGCTTGCTCTGTGATCCCATCAAACGGTAAGCTCAGGCAACCAGACGTGATGTAGAAAACATTGTGGCAAAAGGTGAGAACTGGATTGAGGTTGGACCCCTGACGTGGTTCTATCGTGAGGCGGCACCGCTTGGCAACACGACGCGATCGCCTGTGTTACTGCTGCACGGCATTCCATCTCAGAGCTATGGTTGGCGCGAAATCTTGCCCGCCCTGGCGAATCAGGGATTCCGCGCGATCGCCCCCGACTGGATTGGTTCGGGATTTTCGGCACAACCCGATCGGCGTGACTTTGCTTACACCCCAGACGCTTTTCTGCAAGCGCTAGAGGACTTTCTCAAAGCGATGGAGCTTGAGCGGTTTTCCCTCGTTGTGCAAGGGTTTTTGGGGTCTGTTGGCTTGCAATATGCGCTTCGCCATCCAGAACAGATCGATCGTCTAGCCATTCTCAATACGCCGCTGACGACTGCTGCCAAATTACCCTGGAAAATGCGACAACTTGGGCTACCGCTTGTAGGCGACATGATGACTCAAGATCCACTGCTGGTCGATCGCACGCTTGAGGGAGGTGGTGGCTATCGCGTTGAGGATAAAGACCTGGATATTTACCGTCGCCCTTTTTTGAGGAGTTCTGACGCAGGACGGGCACTATTCGTTACGATCCAGAAGCTTCAACTGAAGGAGGTAATGGCAGAGCTTGAAGCAGGCTTCCAGCAATGGCAGCATCCCACGCTGATTGCCTGGGGAAGCCGTGACCCGTGGTTATCCGTAGACGTTGCTAAGCAAGTGGCAGGTTCGCTTCCCAATGGCGAATGGGTAGAACTGGAGGAAGTGGGGCATTATCCTCAAGAAGACTGGCACGAAAAAGTCAGCGATGCTCTACTGCCGTTTCTCCGTCGCCAGCTGGTTTGATATAGCAATTTCCAATCTAGTGAAGTGCAGCTTTAGCAAGGCAGAAGGCAGAGGGCAGAAGGTCAAGAAGTCGAGATTTCCTTCTGCCTCAAACCCTAAAAACGTGTATCTCACTAGGATGAAAACCGCTGTAGGTGACGTTGCTACGAGGCTTTACATTACAAACCGCAAAATTGCCTGAAGCCTTGACATAGGGATGAAGCAGCAGAAGACCTTAATTATCCCGTTGATGTTCGGCGTTGGCAGAGTTATAACCGAACCTGTAGGCATTGGTGGCAAACGATGGCTGGGCAAATATTGGGCGATCGCTACGAAGTAGAGCGTCAGATTGGTAAGCAAACTGGACGCTGGACACTGCTAGCCCGTGATCTTGTAACTCAAGAACGGGTGGTCATCAAGCTACTTTTTTTGGATGAAGCCGTGGAGTGGGATGACCTGAAACTCTTTGAGCGTGAGGTCGAAATTCTCAAATCGCTTTCCCATCCAGCCATTCCACGCTATCTCGGTTTTTTTGAACATCAACTGCCTAACGATAAGGCGCTGGCGCTGATCCAAACCTACGTGGAGGGGAAGTCGCTAGAGCAATGCTTACAAGAGCATCGACTGTTTTCTGAGGCAGAAACCAAACAGCTTGCTAAAGCCTTGCTGCATATCCTGGTTTATCTACATGGGCAGCATCCGTCGATCGTCCATCGTGATATCAAACCCAGCAACATCTTGCTGGCAAACCGTCAGGCGTATCTAGTCGATTTTGGGTCAGTGAAGGCGCTAACTAATAGTGGCGATACTAGCGCCTTCACGGTCGTGGGCACCTATGGCTACATGCCGCCAGAGCAATTTAGCGGACGGGCTACCCCTGCTTCTGACCTCTACAGCTTGGGTGCAACGCTCACGGCGATGCTTGCCGGTGCCCATCCCTCTAGCCTGCCTCACAGAGGTATGAAAATCGATTTTGCAGCGATCGCCAATCTCAGCCCCGCTTATATTGAATGGCTGGAGTGGTTAACCGATCCAAACCTGGAGCGGCGGGCAAAATCAGCCCAGGAGGCACTGGTTGCCTTAGATCAGGGGATTCCAAAAGCAGCGGCGATCGCACCCGTAGCCAAACCTGCTGACACCAAGGTTTCTCTGATCAAAGAGGCAAACAGTTTAGAGATCCTGCTCCCATCGCTTTTAGGACAGGCTCACATTCAAATCAATCCACACCAGATTTCTTTTACAACCAGACGCTTGGGGTTTCAATCTGGTCGCCCTCAAACCGTTCCTCGTAGTCAGGTCGATCGGCTAGAATACCGCAAAGTTGGAGAGACCTATGGTGACGGCGATCCTCATCTAATCGTCTGGGCTGGCACGCAAAAGTACGAACTGCGAGGCAATCCGCCGTTGACTGCGCCAGAGCTAGATTGGTTGGCATACGAGCTTTCGACGTGGTTGAAATTGCCGATTAGCTGAGGAAGTGCAGCTTATTTAGTTCTCAGCGTTCAGCCTTAAAACACATGTAGCAAAAGGCAGGAGGCAGAGGGCAGAGGGCAAAACCTTGTCTAGCAGCACTTTCGATAGTGACGGTACGTTCTCACCAACCTCTCGATCGCTATAGCAACGAGTTTAAGGGGAGGCTGTCTGTAGAACGCTGCTTTAGGCTTGGAGTAAGCCCGTAAACCTAACGCTTAGCCTCGCCGCACAAACTGCTTTAAGATTTCTTTGGGAGACCGATCCCAGGTGTCCACATGGGTGGTGATCAGTCCATCCTCGTTGAGCGTGTAGAGCGAGTAGCCGTTAAAGAAGAGCGTTGCTTTCCAGGGAACTCGCAGCGTGCCGCGCACTGTCCAATCGGCACGAATTGTTTCTGGAGTCGCTTGCTGAACGCGATGCAGGTCAAAGTGGAGGTCTGTGAAAAAGAGCCGCCCATGAAACCGCAGTGTCCAGAAAATAATGCGGTAATTGAACTTGCCCTTAAAGCGATTGACGGGATCGCGAAAATCGATCGCCTGACTGTAAATATCGTAAGCAATGTCGCGCTCAAAGAGCATAGGTAGATCGTGCTGAAGGGTTACGATCGCCCTTTCAACCTGCTCCTGGTAATCACGTTCAGCCACACTACGTTCTGTCACAGTCATGGTGCTCACGAGAGACGAGTGAACTACATCCACACAAGACTTTGAAACAGGCTGCTCACAGTTGCTCTTTAGCTATCCCCCTGCGTTTTGGGCTTGATCGCATCCGCGCGGTTCAGTTGCTTCAGTTCTTCTATTTGCACGGTAATGTCACCTTTGGCACCTACATTCACAGCACCCAGCTTGTCACCCAGACCAAACCCGTCGCCAGGTCTTGCTTGAGCAAAATCGAAGGACTTCACTAACTGTGCCAGCGCGTACTCTAACTGAGCGCCGGGATCCAGTGCGACCCAACCGTCAGGAGTAAGCTGCCGAAACTCAAAATGAAGGTGAGGACCAGTCGATAGTCCAGTGCTGCCTACGCGACCAATGACCATACCTTGCTTGACGCTTTCACCTGGTTTCACAAAGATCTCAGATAAGTGTCCGTAGAGGGTTTGCTGGGTGCCCTTGTTGTGGTCGATCGCCACTGCCAGACCGTAGCCACCCAAAAAATCAGCCAGTGCAACTTTTCCCGCATATGCTGCCAGCACGGGGGTTCCCATTGGTGCGCCTAAGTCAGTCCCAGAGTGAAAGCGTTGCCCACCTTCAACTGGATGGGTGCGCCAGCCGAATATAGAGGTAATCGGCGCTGGGATGGACAGGGGGAAAACAAGGCGAATATTGCCATTTCCCAGCATGGCAGGTGGGCGTAAGGTGCGGTAGTAGAAATCCTTTACCGACGGTGTTGCACGACCAACCGTGACGCTGTAATCGCTGCCTGTGGGCACTCCACCAACGCTAAGCGGTGTGGATACAGAGGGCAACGTAGGACGTGCCATGTCGCTACTCCGCTCAGTGGCACCAAGGCTATAGCTGGTCGAGTCGATGTAGCGATCGTCTCCAGCATTGGTGGAAGTTGAGGCGGGAAACTTGGGATCGGTATCAAGCGGTGCTTGTACCGTTGGAAACGATTCGGGTGCTGTTGGCGCGATCGGGGCAGGAACGCTAGGAGACGCACTCAAGGATGCGTTGGAAGTATCTAATCCTGGCGGTACGGTGCTTTCAGGAACTGCTTCTGGTGTTTGGTCAGCGGTCTGTGCCCATACGGTGCCACCGCTAAGAATCGCAACGGCGCTGACAACACTGAAGCCTCTGCTAAGGAGCGATCGTCGGGAGGCATCAAAGAGAACGCGAACGGCAGGAACGTGCAAAATCATGGGGCGATCCTTAGTATCTAGCAAACCGAAAGAGTAGGGTAGAGTGAAGCTTCATCGCCATCACAGCAGAAACATTAAGGCGTTTGAGCTGGGGGTGTTTGAGTGGGGGGCGTTTGAGCTGGGGGCGTTGTGGTTTCTGGCACAGGTGTCGTAGAAGCAGGTGGTGCAGACGGTGCCTCTGAAGGATTCGGCGGCGTTGTACTTGGAGACGGTGTGCCTGGAACTGAAGGGGTCGTGGGTGTGCTTCCCCCGGGTGCTAACAGACTGGGAAGGGTTGAACCCGTTGGAATGGGGAGATGTGTGACGGCACGCTGTAAGGTCGCTAGCGATCGATTGTAGCCAATAATCGCATTGACGCGATTTCCTTCTGCGGTGGTTAAAGCATTTTCGGCGTTAATCGTGTCGGTTGAGGTGCCAACGCCTGCTCTAAAGCGCAACTGTGCCAGACGAAGCGCTTCTTTGGCTTGGTCAAGCGCCTGGGTCGTGGTGCCAATATTCTCAAAATTAGACAGTAGATTGGCATAGCCTTGTTCAACCGAAAACCGCACCTGATTACTCTGATCGGCAAAGTTTTGTTCTGCGATCGCAATATTGGCTTCGGCTTGTTGTGCCTGGGCAACGGAGGAACCGCCATCGTACAGATTCCAGCTCACACCTAGCTGGAACGCATAGCCATCGCCAACCGGAAAGCTATCGTCCAAAATGTCAGACAACTGATACTGCGCCTGAGCGGTGACTGTAGGACCTAAGCCTGCCAGAGCGGCTCGACGCTGTTGCTGTGCCTGCTCTCGCTGCACCAACTGTTGCTCCAGTTCTGCCCGATTTTTGAGCGCCAGCACAATGCTTTCTTCTAAGGACAAATTCCATTCACCAGCGACCTCAACCGGATCGGCAGCGGCTAGATCGATCGCGGGTGAAATGCTAAGCCGCTGAGCTAGTTGCCGACGATTAATTTGCCGTTGAGCGATCGCATTGGTCAAGTTCTGACGTGAGTTGGCTAACTGCACCTGAGACTGTAAGACATCAAAGCGCGTTCCCAGTCCTGCACGTTCTAGTGCCTGTGTATCGCGCAAGCTAGCTTCGTTATTGCGGACGGTAGATTGCTGAATCCGCACCGATTCATCCGCTTGCTGCAAGTTATAGTAATCGCCTGCAACATCTAGCCGTAGCTGCTCCTGGTTGATTTCAAGTTGCAGCTCATCTGATCGCAATTGACGCTCGCTGGCTCGGATATTGGCTGGACGTTGACCAGAGGTAAAGATGTCGTAACTCAGCGTTGCGGAGGCACTAAAAGCATTGCTGATCGCACTTTCGTCGTTACTTCTGGTGCCTAACAGCGAAGACAGGGCATTGCTTTGACTGCGGTTACTGTTTGCAGATAACGATCGACTGAGATTGGCTGCAACCGTCAATGTGGGAAAACTGGCTGCCTGCGCCTGCCGCAATGATGCTTTGCTGCGTTCTAACTGCAAGCGGCTAACCTGAAGACTACGGTTATTTCGCTGTCCGAGTTCGATCGCCTGCTGCAAAGTGATCGGCTGAATACCCCGCAGCTTCACTTCGTCTGGCTTCGTTGGAAAGCTCAACGGATTTGGGTCGGGGTTGAGGTAGTCTGGAGCCGAACCTGCTTTGGCTGGTCCCAAAGGACGCGAGGGTCCTGGGTCAGGCGTGGATAAGGGTGGGGATGTGGGGATGGAAGGATCAGGCGCTAAACTTGGTGCTGTAGATGGCGCTTTCTGCGCTATTGCTGAAGGTATTGCCAATCGAATGCTTGCTTTTGGTGCATCAGTTAGCTTTGCTTCCGCAAGTTTCGTTCCAATTACTGTTGTCTCAGCTAGCTTTACCACAGCACGATCGCGTGAGGGTGTCGCTCCGACAATTTGCGTTCCCTCCAGCCAGCTTTTTCGATCGCTGCGTTCGGGAGCGATCGCTGTAGGCATCATTGGCTCGGTGGGTACAATCCTAGACCGCACCGTTTGGGCGATCGGCGCTCCGGACGTACCTGGCGCTCTAGGCGTACTCAGATGAGCTGCCCCTGGAGAGACAACGGATTCTTGTAGAGACAAGGAGTGTGATCCATTCGGTTTAGCCGTAGACAAAGGTTGGCTAGGGCTCGGCTCCGATACACCTGATGGCATATTGCCGAAGACCACTAAAACTCCCACACCGACAACAATGAAATGACGAGAAGGTTGCATACGTTTCTTACTTGCAGTCGAGAAAACTTTTTGATGGCACCCATCGAGGAGCAACCTTATGCAGAATAGCCGCTTATGCATTCGTTTGGCAAAGCCAATTCACTTCAAACATTTATACTAAGGGCGCTAACTAAATCTACATTAAGCGGTTCAAATAATGGCATTCCTGGTCAATAATGCACTTGCTAAGCGGGGCTTTCTAACGAAAGAAGTGCTTGTACAAGATTGTTTACACATTACAGGTTCACGTCTTAAAAGGACTTCATCCAGTGGCATTACCTGACCGGGTGAAACAAGTATTGATAAGAAATCGTTATCTAAATCACCCTTTTTCACCCGTGCCAGACGAACACGATCCAAGCGAATGTCCAGGAAGATCGGTGTCGCACAAGGTGCAGTAACCCATCTGGCACATATCGTTTATGTTTCCTGACATTTCAATGAAGCCGTTGGTTGATCAAGATTCGGGTCCTGATGCCCAAATGTCGCGCCATTTTACGGTGCCTTCACTGGCAATCACCCAACGGCGAGCCACAAGATTTTCTCGTAAGGGTGCCTGCCCATCGCGCCACATGGCGTATTTGTAGGTAATCATTTTGCCCACGCTGTCTTCAAAGGGAATCTCGCCAAACCAGGTGTTGGTGTTGATGTATTCCAGTGGGTATGCTTTAGAAATGTCCCAATCCCCCAGTTCAGGGCAGTCGCCGACGACGACGATCGTTTCTCCTGGTTGGGTCTGCACGCCGTTGAGCTGTACGCGCACGATCGTTTGACCTTTGATACGCTCACCCACATGGCTGATGACGATCGCTCCGCGAGAGGGCAGTTCCAGGTTGAGAATCTTGCGATCGCTCACTTCAAATTTGTTTCGAGTTAACACACAGGTATGTTCTCCATCGGGTAGTTCCGTATCAACAGATTCGACTGTTGTTGCCTCGCCTCGGTTCAATGCGACAAAACAAATCGAGTCACGGTAGCGTCGGGTGAAGCCGTAAACGTCGGCTTCCAGGTGCTTTTGCCAGTGCCCGCCCATCGATATGGCAGGATTGAGGCGACGTAGACCAGACAGTAAGCGAATGGAGCGATAAATTTCAGTATCCGCATCCCACTGCGTCATCATGGGGCGATTGTACGGATCGTTGCCACCTTCGGTATCGTCGTGGAGATACTGCTCAGTACCGTAGTAGATGCAGGGAATGCCGCGACTGGTCATGATGAGGGCAATGGCAACCTTCAGCATCTCTGGGTCAGGGTTTAAGCTCTGAAAGCGAGGCATGTCGTGGTTGTCGATGAAGGTCACCAGTTCGTTTGCCCCAAAGTAGCGGTGATCCAGGTCGAAAATCTCTTGAATCAAATGAAATCCGCCTTCGGCTCCCTGTGCCAGTGCGGCTCGAATGGCGGTACAAAGACCGAAATCCAGCAGGGTCATGCCAGAGTGGTTGGCAAACTCAACCGAGCGATCGTCCGAAGGATGGCTATAAATCCACTCGCCAAAGGTAAACACATCAGGTCGATGTCCCTGAATATCCGCGTTGAATTCTTGCCAAAACCAGATGGGCATGTGTTTGACGGTATCCACGCGCAGGGCATCCACCCCACGATCGAGCCACTGTTTAATCGCGGCTTTGATGTAGCTACGATACGCACTGTTGTTCTCGTTAAAGGTGGCTAACCCTGCCAATTCTCGGTTTTGCACCTGCCACTCGTCTTCCCAGTCGGTAATCTCGCCGTAGTGGTGATACCAGTTATTTTTGTCGTCGTTAAAGTCGGCAATTTTCACGCCGTCGTCATACAGTTCGCCTTTTTTGCCGCTGAAATCGGGATTGCTGTGATTGCACACAATATCCAGTACAAGCTTCATATTGCGCTGGTGCAGTTCGTCGATCAGGCGATCGAACGTGGTATTTTTCTGCTCTTGCGTGTTGTTGAGCGATGGATCTTCATCTTTTCCAATGTAGCGAGGATTCAAGCGCTTAAAGTCTCGCGTCCAATACCCATGAATGGCGGCATTGTCTACAAAAAGGTCTTCAACCTGTTCAAATAAGGGTGTTAGCCAGAGGGCTGTAATGCCCATATTTTTCAAGTAATCCAGTTTGTCAATAACCCCCTGCAAATCACCGCCCCAATATTTGCCCCAGTCTTTGCGATCGGGGTCATACAATTCTGGATTTGGACCTTCACTATTATCAAGATCACCGTCATAAAACCGATCAACTACCGCGAAATAAATCGTTTCCTGGCGGAATTCGATCGCTCTTGTATAAAGAAACTCTAAATCAATTTCACTATCTGTCCGGGGTTCTGTAACTAATGCTTCGACTTCTGCTTTAGGGTTATCTGTTTCATATTGTGCACGAGAACCTTGAGATGGACGAATGTTTACCATAGGATGTTTAGTAATGAGAATGGGATGAGATAATGGTGTTTTAGCGTCAAGGAAAGAAGTATTTTAGCGCTAAAAAGAGGGAAAGAATCGGTCAACAATGCTCAGATATCACTTAAGGAGAATGCTTAGAAAAGAATGCTTGCCGTCGCCTTATTTGTCATCTTAGATGGCGGATCGCACGTTTAAGAGAGAAGGCTGCATGTGTCTTGCAATGTTCGCACTGCCAGCAACCTTTGGTTTATTTGTTAGCCTGCGTAAACTCCTGTTAACCTTACTGTGTAGAATTTACGTCCTGTCTATTCATTTGGGTATCCCACTTTGGATAGTAGTTTGCAATCTTTCGTCAGTCTAACGACATAAAACTGTTCATGCTGCCAACCGATCTGCTGATGCATCGCTACAGTGGCGAGGAAATTGTCCCCAAACGGATGGCGATCGCGGGCAAGCCGCTGGCGATCGCCAATGATCTGATTGCCCTGTTCCAGTCGGCTCAAAACCACCCCCGCAGTTTTCTCACTCAACAACTACACGCGTTAGAGGGCGAAGGCACCGATTACCGGATACAGCGGGGTCTAGCTCATCTGCTGACCAGTGACACGTTCAGTCGCTTTGAAACCATCAGTCCGCTGGAGCCGTTAGCCCTACGTCAGCGCGTGTTTGCTCTCTCGGCACAGAAAGCAGGTAGCATCCTGGCAACGCAGACAACGCTACATCAACTGGCAGAAAGCCTCAGTCAGGAGTTAGAGCGTGAGGTTTTGCCAGCGCACATTCAAGCCGGACTGTATGCCGATCTGAGCGAAAACCAGATTCTGACCCAGTTTGATGCACCCACCGCGGAAGCCTTACTGCATCGCTACAATGTGGCTCAGGTACAGGGTATTTTTTACCGCGCCAGTCATGTCACGATCACGGCGCACCGCAACGATCCCGGTGAATATAAGCTGCTGTTTCGCTATCTCAAGCTGTTTCGCTTGATGACCTATATCGAGGGGGATGCCGATCATGGGTTTACCCTGACGATCGATGGTCCCACCAGTTTGTTTAAACCCAACACGCGCTATGGGCTGCAATTGGCAATGCTGTTACCAGCCTTACTGCATGTAACGAAGTGGAGTTTGACCGCAACGCTGCAACACAAAGACACCTACTCTGGTCAAGCGCGATCGGGGCGCTTTACCCTCAACTCAGACTGTGGGCTTGTGACGCACTACCCCCCTGGCAAAACCTATGACAGTATGCTGGAAGCTGGGTTTGTCGATCGTTGGTCAAAAACCAAAACCGAGTGGAAACTGGAACGCGAAGTCGATCTCATTCCCATTCCGGGTAGCGTGATGATTCCCGATTTTCGCCTGGTGCATCCCGACGGTCGCACCTTTTTGCTGGAAATCGTCGGTTACTGGCGACCCGAATACCTCCGCAAAAAATTCTCCCAGGTGCGTCAATCGGGACGCGATGACCTGATTCTGGCTATTTCAGAACGCCTCAATCTGGAGAAGGCAGGCGTAAAGATGAGCGACATTCCCTCTCAGGTCGTTTGGTTCAAAGATCAACTCGTGCCCAAAGGTATTTTAGAACTGCTGGCGAACAGTTAGATTAGGAAGACTGAACCTGCCAGAATACTGACCTATTCAACGTGGGCATGCATTAAACGCTTTCTGACAGTGAGTGTGGCAAGCTCCGCCTCCAAAAAAAGCCCGACACAACCCGATTTGTTTGCAAAAAGGGCAGGATCAGGCTTTACAAGAGACAAGACGAGTTAGTGATCGCTAGGGGCTGTCATCAATTACTACTACACATGACTTGCAGCGAGGGTTTCAGCCCCTAGCTTGGTGCGTTGGGACGGGCGTGACACTGCTGATACTGCAAAGTTTCGGAGCTAATTGATGACACGCCCTAAGCAGGCATTAGTTAAATGTCAGAAAATCTCTGGCGACCCAGCCACCGCTACTCAGTTGTGTCCAAGTGCGTCCACCAGCAAATTGCTCTGCACCTGTCACGCTCACCCGCTGACCGTAGCCTCGGCTACCAACCACGTAACCAGCCGGAGCATTCCGTACCAATAGTCCGCTGCCAGCATTGACGTAGACCCCACCAGCAACAGGTGTAGAGCCACCATTATTGCCACCGCTGTAGCTCAGGTATGAACTGGCAACCCAGCCACCGCTGGAAAGCTGTGACCAATTGCGACCAGCCGCATACTGTTGAGCACCCGTCAGACCCACTCTCGCACCATACCCACGGCTACCAATGGCGTAACCAGCGGGTGCATTACGCACGATGAGTCCACTGCCAGCAGTGACATACGCACCACCAGATACAGGAACTGATCCACCGCTACCTGTACCAGGACCATAAGGTCCCAAATTTGCAACTAATCCAAGAGCTGGTAGAGTCGCTGGTCCAGCAATGCCATCAACCGCTAGATTCTTACTGGCTTGAAACGTCTTTAAGGCAGATAGCGTTTCTGGACCAAAGATACCATCACGGCTGACACCCAATGCAGATTGCAGTGCGGTGACACCAGAACCTCTTTGCCCATAGTAAATTGTTGCTTGAGCTTGATCTGCGTGAGACAGTGTTGTCGCCACAACCCCTGCTGCAACGAGACCCATCGCTAGAGAACCTGATGCTTTGAGGTCAACGTTCTCAAACGCAGTCACTTCAGGATCAGGCGTTGGATCTTCGTGGGCAACGGCGGCATGAATAAAGGCTAATGTTTCCATATGGGACCTGTGAGACAGTGTGTAGTGGACTATCTGAATTGAAAAACCTGCATGAACGATGAGTGGAAGATTCCATATCGCTTAAGCATGTCTTAAGGAAACTTCTGTAACTATTAGAAATGCTTACAGCGCTGCTAGCAATGCTTCAAAATAGCTGCTTGCTACAGCTCTGAAAGTTTCAAAGCCTGATAGAAGTAACCAACGAATGCACGATCACTAACCGCACACGTTGATTCGGTTCGATTCCATTACCTGTACCAGGACAGAAGTTGTCCATGAATATGTTTCTATTGAGATGGTATCAGAGGATTCGGCGATAGTAAAGGCTAGAAAGCATAAGAAGAAAAACGATTACAACATGCTTGGGAGCAAAGCAGGTATGCACCGATCGACCTTGTTTCTTGACAGCATGAAGCGGGGTGATGTACAGCTCAAAGCCTGATCTGTGTGCTTCTGAGTCAATTGCTTGAGGTTCATTCTGCTGATTTTGAAGCGATACGATCGAGCAATATTTGACGCATTAATCATCACAAAGGGTGAGGAACGTAGCTTCTTTGCCCGCTAAGACAGAAGGATTGTGCGATTTTGATGTTGCTCAAAAGCTGACCTGGATGTCCTGCTGCTGTTGCCTACGGTTAATGGTAAAGACAGCACTGGTGGGACGGCGCTTCAAAAATGCCTGTAAATCTTCAAAGCGTTTGAGCGGTTGTCCGTTAACAGCTAGTAGTTGATCGCCCGCGCTCAATCCTGCCTTTTCGGCGGGAGACTGTGGTTCAACCAATTGAATCATGAGGGACTGATTGTTGACCATTGCCCCTAACCGAGCACCGTCAGGCAACGCAGGTGATTGATTAGCACCTGGCAGAGACTCTGGTAGCGTATTTGAGCCTGCTGGTTGCTGGGGCAATTCCTCAAGGGACGGTGTGGTTGCTTGCTCAGCGATGGCCTTAGCTTTTGCGTGATTCTGCTCGATGAAGCGGTGAGCGATCGTGGCTGTGGTAGCAAACCCGATGCCCACATTCTCACCAGATTCGGATAGCCAGATGGCTTTATTCACACCAACCATATCGCCCTGGCTGTTGAGCAAAGGACCACCCGAATTCCCAGGATGCAGCAAGATCGAAGACTCAAGATCCCCGTTATCGCGGGTGCCTGTAAGCATTCCTAAGGTGATGATGCCTGTACGCCCAAATGGACTGCCGATCGCGCAGACTTTCTGCCCTTTCTGAACGGTGCTGAGCGTTGCCAGGTGGATGACGGGTAGTGGTTCTTTAGTATGAAGCTGCACCAGCGCTAAATCGTTGATGGGATCACTAACAACAACCTGTCCGGTGTATAGCTTGTTATTCCAACCCCTGGCTCTAACTTTTCCACCGTCAACCGCTGCAATGACATGGTGGTTGGTTAGCACCAAACCATTAGCACTGACGATGCTACCAGACCCAAACTCGATGCCAGCATAGAGGGTGACAACAGCCGATCGCGCCGCTTGACAAGCACTGGCGCTGGTATGTTCAGAATGCCCTGGCTTAGCTTTAGAGGTTTCAGGTAGTGATAGGGAGAGTGGCTGGAGTGATGGAATGAACGAAGCAAGGGCACGCGCTGATAAAAGTAGAATCCCTGCCCACAACCAGCGGTTGAATTTCATAGCAAGCTGTTTACAATAGCCGAATTCAAGAGCTTGAGCAGCGTTGTCTACTTCCTGTAGAAGACACCAGCTATCCCAATTCTAATGGGCTAAGGCGGATCTGCATTCTGCCTCTAAAAACCGGATGGTTAAACTAAGCAGTCGTCACTGCACTAAGCGATCGCCATCAGTTTTTACCTATACTGCTCAACAATGTGGCTAAAAATTCACCTGAATGTTGGTCATTTGTTGGTTGCGATCGAGGGTCAAGACGGCTGTGCTTGGCTGCTGACTGAGAAATGCGTCTAACTGTTGCTGTCCGTTGACGCGCTTACCATTAATTGCCACTAGGCGATCGCCCCGTCGCAGCCCCCCTAACGCTGCCGGAGAATTCGGCTCAACTTGTTGCACGATCATCTCTTGATCAGCAAAGCTTGCTCCCAGCTTGGTGGCAAGGGCGACCTGTGCTGGTGTGGCTTGCCGTGGCGATGGAGCTTGAGGCGAGAAGACTACTGGGGCTGGGAGTGCGTTTGGCACAGGAATTTTGATTGGTTGGCTCCCTACCACGCTAGTAGTGATGCGGCGGTTTTTGTTGAGAAATGCTTGCGCGACCTGTGCGCTAGTGGCATAGCTAATGCCTGTATTCTGCCCACTACTGGACAGCCAAATCGCTTTATTCACGCCGACTAATGTTCCCTGCTCATTGAGTAGAGGTCCGCCTGAATTGCCGTAGGTCAGCCGTAGTGACGACTGTAGATCGCCATTTGCCAGCCTATTTTTGAAGGTGCCCTGACTCACAACACCTGTACGTCCAGCAGGGCTACCGATCGCGCAGACTTTCTGCCCAGTTTGCAGGCTGGCACTATTGGCGATTGTGACGGTTGACAACGCTTCTTTGACTGGCACTTGTATGAGGGCAAGATCGCTTTGTACGTCGCTGGCGATCGCACGTCCAATGTAGCGATTACCGTTAGCTAGCTTGACGTAAATCTTGACTTTGCTGGGGCTTCGGACGGCTTCTTTAACCACATGCTGCGCCGTCAAAATTGTGCCATCTGCATCTACAATGCTGCCTGTGCCAATTTCAGTTCCCGAATAAAGTGTGACTACCGCATTGGCTATTTGCTGACAAGTGCGAGCAGCATCAGAGCTTTTTGGGAGGTTATCCGCAGGTGCTTGAGCCATTGTTTTAGCCATCGGCACCATACCGATCGCCTGATTACCCAGCACCACACAAGAGGCAGAGAGAAGCAGCAAAGACTTGAATTTCATGATGAGTGAGTCACGCATGGGGAGAAGCAGACTGACATCGTTACCGTAGCGTTCCAACCTGAATGGTCGATCGCTCAAACGGCAAGATTACTTAACTGAAAAATCGCCAGGGCTGATACGGCTTCGATGGTGATCGCTCAAGCGCTAAAGCTGTTAATGCTTTCTTTAGTAACAGTTTGAGCACACTTTGATGTTTCAACGCGTTGTTGCTTTAGCCCAGATAGTTTGACAATAATCTGGATTTTAATCAGCGTTAAATGCTGAACAATAACAAGCAAGACGCACCATTCATGAACGAGGTTCCAACTAAAAACGCACTTGAACACTCGTGCGCTGCCGACCGCGAGCGATCGTAAACGATGCAGTATCCGGTTGGCGATCGAGAAATGCTTGTAAGGCTGTAAAGCCACTGATGCGGGTACCATTCACTGCCAGTAGTCGATCGCCCGGACGAAAGCCACCGATGGCTGCTACTGAACCAGCTTGCACCTGTTGCACGACCAGATTGCGGATGTCGATCGTCATGCCTAACCGTCTACCTGGCTCTGCACGCGGCGTTTGTGGCGCGATCGCCCTGAGTCCATCAGAAGCAGCAGGGGTTGCAGATGAAGCAGGAGCGTTGGGAGCTGTCCACGTCCATTCTGCCTCAGGTGAAGCGGCGATCGAGGGTTGTACGGCTGGCACCAGAGGCACTGTTTCGATCGAACCATTGGCAGTAGGAGTATTCGCCACCGTGAGAGCATTTGCGATCACAGAAGTACCCAGCAGCGTTCTTACAGCCTGTACGCTCGTCGCAAAGCTAATACCTGTATTTTTGCCAGAGGGTGATTCCAAAATGGCTTTGTTCACGCCAATCAGTTCACCTTGAGGGTTGAGCAGCGGACCACCCGAATTGCCGGGATAGAGTCGGATATTTGCCTGTAAGTCGCCGTTTGCTCTGAGCAGGCTGAGTGTGCCCGCGCTCAACACACCAGGGCGACCGTAGGGGCTGCCGATCGCGCAGACGGGCTGACCCAGTTGAATCCCATTCGCGCTTGCCAGCGGCACTGTGGGAAAAGACGTTTGCGCGTCCAGTTGCAGCAATGCCAGATCATTGCGAGTGTCAATTTTGATGACTCGTCCCTGGTACTGTGCGCCATTCGCGGTTGTCGCCACGATCGGCTGACCATCCCGTTTTTGGATGACATGGTTGCTGGTAATCACCAGCCCGTCTGGACTCAAGATGCTACCAGAGCCAGTTTCATTGCCAGCATAAACCGTAACCACAGCAGCGCTCTGGGTTTGGCAGGCTTGATACGCGGTTTGAGCTTGATCAGAATCAACCGTTAAGCGGGTTGCAGTTGTCAGGCGATCGAGCGCTCGAAGGGGAGCTGCCAGCGATGTGGTGATGCCAACCAACCAGACGGAAAACGCTAGTAGAAGCAGGTACTTGAATTTCATAGAAAGGATGAAGTCTCAAGGAGAGTAATTTCGGCAGGTACAGCGTTGCCTCGGCTGTTGCAAAGCAACCAGGGCGATACGGCATCTACATCAAAATTTAGAAATACTGACAGGCACTGACTCTCGGGGTGTTAGAGGTGCGTCTGTGGGGATAGCATCAGGTTTCACTTGAGGCAAATCCGTTTCCGGACGATTTCAAAATCTGCTTTTGTGATCGTGGGTGTTGATTGTGTAATGTCTCTTTTGCCTTGCGCCAAATAATCTGTCCGCTCAGCGCTACAGGCTTTTCTAGCTATGTTTTATACCATTCCCAAAAGCGTCCGCTATCGATGCAACATGCCCAGCAGTAAGTCACCGAAGCGACTACAGCACTCGGCACTAAACTAAGTCCATAAGGGTGGCTTGTAGAACTGACTATAAGCAGCGATAGCTCAAGAGTGGTGGTGAGGGAGCCAACTGAAGTTACAGCCATCCTAAGAAGTTTTGTCTGCGATCGCCCTCAGGCAAATGTCTACAGTCACTAGGGGCTGTCATCAATTACGACGACACACTGCTTTCAGCAAGGGTTTCAGCCCCTAGCTTTGTGTGTTGGGGCGGGCGTGATCATGCTGATACCGCAGGTTTTGGAGCTGAATTGATGACGGGCCCTAGAGACAAAGGTTGGTGTGACGGGTCATACCAAAGTCTTTGTTTGAAGGGCACAGTCTGCTGCATAGAATGAAGACAGCGATCGCCCGGAGCCAATGTGAGCGGAGTTATTCAAGATCAAGCACGAACCCAATACTCCGTCCACCCACCCAGCCAGTTTGTTTGCAATCACCGGGATAAACTGCTGCCTGATTGGGTCTGTCCAGCACGATCAATGCTCATTGTGCTCCAGCCGTGCGAGTGTGATTTGCACGAGCGATCGCCCCTGGCAGAGATGCAGAAACACAAGCTGAGACGGCAGTTTTTGACGTTTGGCTACGCGATCGCGGCTCACATTAAAGACCTGGGATACTCTGCGGCTGTATTCGACCCGCGAACGGGCTTACCCCTGCTGACGCGCCCCGGAGTCTTGCGATTAGATGATGTGGCGATCGTGCAGGCGGCGTTGGGTTATCAAGTCACCAGTAGCCACGGTTGTTCAATGATTCTGCATCCAACTTGGGGCAGAGCGGTGTATCCCTCAACGATCGTTTCATCGGTAGAGCTTGCCTCAATGGAACAGATTTTGAGTGCGATGAAGGCATGATCACCGGATCTGTATAGTGGTCGATCGTGCGGTTTCGCTAAACTGACCACTGGCAGGTAGTCAACCTTAACGCTTGACGCTATGGTTATGGTGCCAGTTCGTTACCATGCGCAACATTCGCATCAACTTGGGCACCCTAATACTAAACATTCCTACACTCGCGCAGCACCCCGGTTTTTTGATCCTTGGTTTTGGAGCTAGCACTATGAATCAGCGTCAGCAAAACCTGCGATATGCAGCAGCTAGAGCTTTTATAGAATCGCTTGACCAGTTGCAAGAGACGCTCCAACCGTCTGAAGCTCAGCCCGTAGCACCCACTGCCCCTGAGAAAGGTAGCCATAGAGCAGAAACTTCTCCTGCTGACCCCTTTGACTTAAACAGCTTTGAGCAGGCAGTAGCGGATATTGAGGAATTTATTCAAAAGCGGCAGCAAGGGGGAGAGGGAGTCGGGAAGGGATGAGGAATGAGGGATGAGGGCTAAAAGCTAAAAGCTAAAAGGTTTTAGCAGTCGCCAGTGAGTAGTGAAACAGTCACCAGTGGACAAGCGTGGTGTGTCTAAAGCTGGAAACTAAAGATTGATCGCTGAAGACTGGAGACTGTTCGCTGATAGCTGACGCTGACTTCTGACTCTTCACTCCTAACCCCTCACTCCTAACCTCTTTGCCGTTTGGCTTCGTAAAGCATCAGAGCGGCGGCGATCGCCACATTTAGGGATTCCACACCAGGGCTTAGCGGAATTGCGACATGCTGATCGGCGATCGCGGCAAGTTCAGGAGACAAGCCAGCGCCTTCATTGCCCATGAGCAGCAATGTCGGTGACCGCAGATCAACCTGCCAGTAGGTCAACGTAGCCTTGGGGCGTGTAGCAATAATCTGCATCCCCTGGCGTTGATAGTGGTTCAGGTCTGCTTTAAGGTCAGAGCTGGCTGCCATCGGAAACTGAAACCATTGCCCAGCAGAGGCGCGCAGCACTTTAGGGTGATCGAAATCCACACTATCGGCGCTAAGTAGCAAACCATCCGCACCCGCTGCCGCCGCTGTCCGAATCATGGTGCCGAGATTGCCGGGGTCTTGTATCGTTTCCAGGACTAAGCCAAGACTGCTAAATGAGGGGACAGGAGTAGATACGCGCTCAACCGTTGCCACAACACCATCGGGTTCTACCGTAGTGGCGATCGCCCGCAGAACATCTGCACTGACCAACTCGACGCGCTGGGCTGCCTGCTGTGCTTGCTCGTGCAGTAAGGGGTATTTTGTTTGCCATGCCAGGGTATGGCAAAGAGTGACAAGCGGGCGATCGACCTTCAGTGCAGCGTCCAAAACGTGAGTCCCTTCCAGCAAAAAAAGCTGCTGCTGTCGTCGCTCTTTGGTCTGATGCAGTTTTCGGAGCTGTTTCACCAGAGGATTTTGAAGACTGGTAAGCACGCAGGATTAATTAAAATTTTGTTACAAACTTTGTGAAACGTATAAGGAGATCTGAGGGATGCACAGAACCAATGTGATACCTCGGTTATCTCAGGTCATCCATACGTCGTGGAGACGTTTAAATGCGGAACCCGGGACTTGAACCCGGAAGTCCTTGCGAACACTAGAACCTGAATCTAGCGCGTCTACCAATTCCGCCAGTTCCGCATATTTGTGGCTACAGCCGCGATTCATAATCATCAAGTAATTTGTGCCATCTGTCAATCACCTTTGCGTAGAAATAGAGGATACTTCTGTCATGCCGCAAACAGGGTGCTCACGATCGCGCAGGATGAAAAACTGTACATTTTGCGTCTTTCCGGTAAAATTTCGGTGTTCGTTTTTTCCAGCCTCGGCTACTGTGGCTTGTGAAAATGGGTTTGCACAGTGGCTCATACACAAATTGATTCTTGGAGGACAGACCAATTACTCTCTCGACTAGCCTTTCCAACACGCACTCTTCATCGGAAGAAGACAAAGCCGTCCTGCAAATCTTGGGCGGTGCTTCGTTACGTGGTCATGTTGCGATTAGTGGTGCCAAAAATTCGGCACTTGTCATCATGGCTGGAGCGCTGCTTTGCTCTCAAGATTGTCGCATTCGCAATGTTCCGGCGTTGGCGGATGTCACCCGCATGGCCGAAATCCTCTCCGCGTTGGGAGTGAAGCTAGAACGGCAGGGAGATAGCTTATTGGTGAATGCGTCTCACATCGCCCAGTCAAAAGCGCCTTACGAGTTGGTCAGCCAACTGCGCGCCAGTTTTTTCGTCATTGGTCCGCTGCTGGCTCGCCTAGGCGTTGCCCGTATTCCATTGCCCGGTGGCTGTGCGATCGGGGCGCGTCCCGTCGATTTGCATGTACGCGGATTACAGGCAATGGGTGCCGATGTGCAAATCGATCATGGCGTGGTGAACGCTCATCTTCGCGGTAGAAACAAGCGCCTTCAAGGTGCCAAAATTTACCTGGACTACCCCAGCGTCGGCGCTACTGAAACGTTGATGATGGCGGCAACGCTGGCAGACGGCGAGACGACGATCGAAAACGCCGCTCAAGAACCAGAAGTGGCTGACCTGGCAAACTTTTGTCGGGCAATGGGTGCCAAAATTCGGGGTGCTGGCACCAACACGATCACGATCGTGGGCGTTCCCAGCTTACACACCACCGATTACGCCATTGTGCCCGATCGGGTTGAAGCAGGTACGTTTCTGATGGCGGGTGCGATCACTCGCTCTGAAATCAGCCTCTCCCCGGTCATTCCAGACCATTTGACAGCCGTGATTGCTAAGCTGCATGCAATGGGTGCTCAGATTATCGAAGATGCCCCTAATCGCCTTCGCATTGTGCCGGGTCAGCGCCATGTGGCAACTGATATCGAAACGCTGCCCTATCCTGGCTTTCCTACGGATATGCAGGCACCGTTCATGGCATTGCTTACCCTGAGCGATGGCGATAGCGTGATTACCGAGACCGTGTTTGAGAATCGGTTTGGTCATGTAGCAGAACTAACGCGGATGGGTGCAGATATCCGCGTCAAAGGCACTCATGCGATCGTCCGAGGCGTGTCCATGCTTTCTGGTGCTCCGGTTATGGCGACCGATTTACGTGCCTCTGCGGCTCTTGTTCTGGCAGGGTTGGCGGCTCAAGGCAAAACGACCATTCAGGGCTTGCAGCACCTCGATCGCGGCTACGAGAATCTAGACACCAAGCTGCAAAAACTGGGTGCTAACCTACAGCGGTTGCAAGGCAGTGATGCGGTTGATAGCTTATTGGTTGTTCCTGATACTGCGATCGCCGTTCCAAGCGCAGATCTGAGCTAGTAGATAGCAATAGAAGCGATTGTCCTGAGGTCTGGTCATGCTCTAGCTGCACCAATCCTCAGGGCATCAGGGTTTAGTGGAGGTTTCAACGTGTGATCGATGCACAAGCCGTTAGAGCTTCTCGCTATACTAACAGTGAGTTGCTGCTGTCTGCTTGATCCTATCGATCGCTGAAGGTTCCCCAAGACCTCCGAGGTTTTCAAAACCTCGGAGGTCTAAAAGTCCATTTTTGCCCTAAATCTGAGTGTTGCTGACTCAGTGCCTCCAGCTTTTGCCTTCTATGGGTTTCCCGCCATGTCTTTCTTCAAAACGCCCCTCATTGGCTTGCGAGCCGACCACTTTCGTCACCCTCTCGACTTTGAGGCAACGGCGAATTTGAAACAGTTACCGGGTCTGGATGTTGTCATTCGGAACCTACTGGGACCGATCGCGGAACAGTTTTTCTACTTAGAAAACATCGCCTCCAGCGTTTTGGTGGGTGAACAGCAATTGCCTGAACTGCATACGCTGCTGCTGGATGCCTGCAAAGTGCTGGACTTAGAGCCACCCCATCTCTATGTGCGCCAGCATCCGGTACCCAATGCGTATACGTTTGCCATGCGAGGAAAGCAGCCCTTTATTGTTGTTCACACATCGCTGCTTGACTTGCTAACGCCAGAAGAAATCCAGGCAGTCATTGCTCACGAATTGGGGCATTTGAAGTGTGAACACGGCGTTTATCTAACGCTGGCAAACATTTTGGTGCTGGCAGCAGGGCAATTACCTACCCTGGGCGGCGCGATCGCCCAAACCTTACAGGCACAAATTTTAGAATGGGTGCGCTGTGCCGAATTTACTTGCGATCGGGCAGCGCTACTCGCCACTCAAAAACCCGAAGTGGTGAGTTCCGTCCTCATGAAGCTGGCAGGCGGTTCACCCACGCTGGCGAAGCAACTGAATCTGGATGCGTTTCTCGCTCAGGCGCGTGCCTATGACGACATCAGTAATGACCAGATTGGTGCCATACTCAAGCAGGCAATGACGGCTCAACTGACCCATCCCGTTCCTGTGTTACGGGCGCGTGAAATCGATCGCTGGGCAAGCAGCCAGGAGTACCAATCATTACTCCAAAGCCGCCCCATCCAATCTCAAAAGGAAGCGAAAGCCTCAGGTGGTTGGCGAAACTGGTAAACCTTACCCAATCAATAACCGCTGTATTTTGCGTCCGCTATAATCAGAGTGCCTTTACAGAACGACATCTATGAGCAGCGCTGTGGTTTCGACTGAACAGTTACTTCAACAGTTACAGTGGCGTTACGCGACGAAGAAGTTTGATGCAACGCAGAAGATTACGGAAGACCTTTGGCAGACCCTGGTAGAAAGCCTTGTCCTGGCTCCGTCGTCGTTTGGGCTACAGCCGTGGAAATTTTTTGTGGTCACGAATCCGGCGATTCGTCAACAGTTGAGCGAGTATAGCTGGGGGCAAACGCAGGTAGTGGATGCGTCTCACCTGGTTGTGCTTGCCTTTAAAAAAGATTTGAGCGCCGCTGATGTCGATCGCTACATGCAGAATATTTCGACCGTGCGTCAGGTGCCCGTGGAGAATCTGCAAGGGTTTGCTAAAGTCATCAATGGCTTTTTGGACAAGCCACCCTACCCGCTTGATATTGATGAATGGTCGAAGCGTCAGGTCTACATTGCGCTGGGGCAGTTTATGACCAGTGCAGCACTTTTGGGCATTGATACGTGCCCGATCGAGGGCTTTAATCCTCCTAAGTATGACGAAGTGCTGGGGTTAGCTGAACTGGGTTACGCCTCGGTGGTGGTCTGTGCGGCTGGCTATCGCGCCGACGATGACAAAAATGCTGCCTTGCCAAAAGTCCGCTATCCGGTGCAGGAAGTTGTGCAGTATCTTTAGTGCTGCCCTGTATTCACGATCCTTAAAGACGAGTGAGCCATCTTTCTGAGTCAGTGCGTGATCGTCCTATCAATGCGCTCATCGTTGGCGCAGGTCAGGGGATCGGGTTAGAGTTTGTGCGGCAATGGTTGCAGCGTGAGGGGGTCGATCGCCTCTACGCCACCCACTGCAATCCACAAACAGCACTGTTGGCGATTGCCGATACTCGTCTTTCCTGCCTGCCAATGGACATTACAGACGAAGCGCAGATTGCAGCCGTCGTCAAAACTATCCAGGCAGAAACAAAGACGCTGCATACCGTCATTAATTGCGTGGGTGTGTTGCACGATAGCACCATGCAGCCCGAAAAAAGTTTGCGCCAATTGAATGCCGAGCAACTGTTGCGCTACTTCCAGGTCAATAGCATTGGGGCTGTGCTGGTGGCAAAGCATGTGCAGCCATTGTTGAAGCATGGCGATCGTGCCCTTCTAGCCACCATCTCCGCCAAAATTGGCAGCATTGGCGATAACCACTTAGGCGGATGGTACGGCTACCGCGCCTCTAAAGCCGCGTTGAATATGTTCATGCGAACCACCGCGATCGAATATAAGCGCACCTGTCCACGGGCGATCGTCGTGACGCTCCATCCCGGTACTACGAATACCCAATTGTCCCAACCGTTTCAACGCAACGTGCCACCGGAAAAGCTCTTTGCGGTCGATCGCACCGTGAAGCAACTGTTAGCCGTGTTGGATCAACTCCAGGAACGGGATAGCGGCGAGTTCTTTTCCTGGGATGGCAGTCGGTTGCCGTGGTGAGGGGAGGCAGGGGGAGGCAGGGGAAGCAAGGGAGGCAGGGGAGTTTTGAGTTAAGAAAGTTGTTAGTTGTGAAGCCTTTCCTGCGGAACGCTCTGCGAGCGCATGCCTGAATGCTTTGCACTCGCTCTGCGTTTCTTTGACGGCAAAGGCTTTACGCTAGGGGCTGTCATCAATTACAACTACACATTACTTGCAGCAAGAGTTCCAGCCCCTAGCCTGGTATGTTGGGACGGGCGCGATCATGCCGATAGCGCAAGGTTTCTGGGCTTAATTGATGACGCGCCCTAGAGTCTTTTGTTGTTGGTCATGGATCTTCGTTACCGCCCAGTTCTTGACTTCTAACAACTAAAAACTAATGGCTAAAAACTCCCTTTGACTCCTGACTCCACTTACCGCAAGAGCAGCGAGGCTGATTGCAGCAAGCCGATGAGGAAGCCGAGGATGCCGCCCAGATTGACGATCGCCTGTAATTCACTTTTCACAATGCCGTTGATGGCATCCTCAAGGTTTTCGGGTGAGGTGGCTTTCACGCGATCGATAATCACCTGATCGATGTTGAGAATGGGAATGGCTTGCTCTACAAGTGCTTCTAAATCGCGCTCTAAATAACGTTCCAGAATCAGCGCTAAGTCCAGGCTCACAATTTCTAGCGACGTATTGACGACTTCAGACGTGCGTAAGCGGTTGAGAATCAGGGTGGCGACATTTTCCCATTCAACTGATTTTCCTAGCTCCTGCAATACGTCGGAGCCTTTCTCTTGAATGTAGACCCGCACGCTATCTCGCAGGGTTTTTCGCAGTTGACGCACGGTTGAAATAGGTAGATTTTGCAGTGACAGATTTTGCAGCCATTCCTGCAAGCGTCGTCGCAGATTGAGGGTTGAAACCAATTCGGCGATGCGAGTATTGCTGTCTTCCTTTTCGTCTAAGCAAAAAGTACGGAGGCGCACTAGAGAATTACGGACTCCAAACAGGTTTGCCACGACCCAGGAGGTGCCGCTGGTGCGTTCTCGAAAGCCCTCATCAATGACTTGAATGTTGCGATCGGTCAAAAAGTCGATCAGCACCAGACGGATCGTGTCGGGTGGCAAAACCACTTGAAGCAACCAATCTGCCAGCTTAATCGACTGCTCATCATTCAGTTGAAACTCCAGCAATACCTGGTCAAAAATTTGATTGAGCTGCGTTTCAAGAAAATCTTCACGACGGGCTAGGACTTTTAGCAACCGTGGCAGCGATTCACCCAGCAGATCGTGCAAAATGCTTGCCAGCACTTTCGCCGTTTTTTGCTCCTTGTCGGTTTCAATTTGCTCTAAACCTAGCTTCAAGAGCCAGAGGATCGCGGCTTGAACGCGTTCAGTTTCCAGTAGCCGCTTTGCCAGCTTTTGCAGTTCTTCTGGCGTGAGCAGTGACCCCATAATGGTGTCGGAAATGCGTTTGGCTAACCGTTCCTGATTGCGCGGAATAAGTCCCGGTGTGAAAGGCACCTGTCGCCCACCGATATACCGCGGTTTATACGGACGAAACAGCATTTTGATGGCAATGTCATTGGTGAAGTAGCCAATGATGCCGCCAACGATCGGGGGAGCCAGAAACAGCCAGAGCGCAGAAAAATCCAAAGCAGAAGGCATCAGTTTTTAGTTTTTAGTTTTTAGTTTTTAGTTCTAGCTGTCACTAACAACCAACAACTAACAACTAACTACTTCATTACCACCAACACTCCCATCGTACCGCCCGCAATGGGGTAATGGGTGGCACTAACAAAGCCTGCCTGACGCGCTAAGGTAACTTGTTCGGCTCCTGTGGGAAAGCGATCGAGGCTGGGCGCAATATACGCATATTCTTCGGTTAAGCCAAATTGTTGAGCAGCAGGCACGACGATCGCATCCAGATACCACTGTTGAAGGGCACGGATTTGAGCATTGGAGGGTCGGTGAAAGTCGAGAATGGCGGCTTTGGCGTGTGGTTTTAAGACGCGATGAAGTTCCTTCAAACTGCGGGGAATATCCGTCACGTTCCGCAACCCGTAGCCCATCGTAGCGGCATCAAACTCATGGTCGGCAAACGGGAGAGCCAGCGCATCGCCCTCCAGCCAGGTAAGGGGAGGAACGGGATAGTGTTGTTGCGATCGTTGCTGGGCGATCGCCAACTGCTCTGCCGCAAAATCAATCCCCATCACCCGACCGCTTGCGCCGACTGCTTGAGCGAGTAATAATGCCAGATCACCGCTGCCACAGCACACATCCAGACAAGTATCCCCAGCTTTTGCCCCGCTCCACTTAACTGTCATCTGCTTCCAAATGCGGTGCTGCCCCAGACTCAGCCAGGTATTGAGTTGATCGTAGACTGGGGCAATCCGGTTGAACAGAGTACGAACACGATCGGAGGTCATGGGCTTGAAGATTGAGCTTGCAGGTTCCATGACTATCTCACATTCAGCGAACAGACAAGCCCTTATCTCAAATCTCCAGACCTATGCAACTGGGCGGTAGTAGCGAGTGCATGTCAACGCCAGAGCGACCTGCTGTGCCGAAAGTTGCACCAGCATCAGTTCATCGTCTCGTAAGGTGACGGGCTGCTTCCACTGTAACGACAGTACCGCAAGCACTTCTTTTCGATACGTCACGGGAATCAACAAGTGCGACTGAATGCCAGAGGACGCATAGTGTTCGATTCCAGCCAGCGCTGCGTCTGCCGCAATGTTGGTGACAATCTGAGTTTCGTGAGTGGCGATCGCCTCTTTAACCAGGGGATCGTGCTCCAACCAGTTGTCCAGTTTGCCGTTGGTACTGTATTCACCCTGGGACGGGACTAGCCGATCGCCCTCGACCAGTTGCAGAATGCTACCGTCTGCCTGAAAGTTTTTGCCAAAAGCAGACGCGATCGGCTTCAGGCTTTCTTCTAAACTGGGTGCCTCTTGTGCTGTGTGAACAATTGTAGACAGAAGAGCCATTTGCGCCTGCGATCGATGCAATTCTTCGGTGCGCTGCTTAAGCAGCTCGTAGGTTTCGGCAGCACGTTGCACAACCGCTTTCAGTTCGTTTGGATCCCACGGTTTGGTGATGTACTTATACACCTGTCCAGAGTTAATTGCCTCAACTAGATCTTCGACATCTGTAAAGCCCGTGAGAATAATCCGCATCGTGTCTGGAAACTGAGGCACTGTGCGGCTGAGAAACTCAGTACCCTTCATCTCTGGCATCCGTTGATCTGAGATAATGACAGCGACTTCGCCTTCCGATGCCAGCAGTTCAAGAGCGCGAACGCCACTTTCTGCTTTCAACACCTGAAAGTCACGCCGAAACGTGCGGTACAGCAAGTCGAGATTGTCTGGTTCATCATCAACGACCAGCATTTTTGCCTTCTTCGTCCGATCGAGGCTCGTCAGTTGGCGACTCATGGCATTAAGGTCAGTGGTTGCGTAATCCATAGTAAATAGTAAGCTCCTTTGACAATGCCGAAGGGGAGAGACTCCCAACGCAAGGCATGATTACAGGTATGAGGGCATCGACACGATCCGGGCATCAATGTGGGTCATCCAGTAGGGACAGCAACCATCAACTCCACAGTTAGTAAAGAGTATATGGGGTTGCTGAATGAATCCCAAGCAGGCGAGACAGGACCAAACTGCAACGGCTGATCGCTCGGATGTAATCTAGTCTTGCCATTTTCGTCGCATTTCTAACTCGCAGGGTCAAAAAAGCGGTGTGAACAAAACAGATGCCTCTAACTACTGTGCTCGGAGCACGATCGCACCCTCCTTCACGTACGATCGACTAAATTGCTCTTTATACTGAGTGCAAGCGAAAGAATACTGAGTGCAAGCAAGAGAAAAAAGACCATGCAACCGCCAAAAAGTCGCAGACATAACCGTAAAGCCAAAATCTAAAAGCCAAAACCCAAAGGGCATAGACAGGACAGGTACAATAACGGTATACCCTGCGGTGATGGAGTATGACGACACTCTTACCAAACCTTCAAACCACTGAACCCTTCTATCCCACTGGCGATGGTGAACCTGTGGCAGAAACCTATGATCACTTCTATGTGTTGGCGATCGTCTTAGAAGTGTTGCGTCAGTTTTTGAGCGATCGACAGGCAACCGTATTGGGCAACCAGTTTCTCTACTATGCACAGGGGTTTCCGCGCTTGCGGACTGCTCCAGACGTGATGGTGATTTTTGATGTGCCTCCGGGTGGGCGCGACAGCTACAAAATTTGGGATGAAGGACAGGTGCCCGCCGTCATTTTTGAGATGACCTCTCAAGGCACCCGCCAACACGACGAAAGCTTCAAGAAAACCCTGTATGAACAGCTTGGGGTACAGGAATATTGGCAGTTTGATCCGAAAGGAGAATGGATACCAGAACAGTTACGGGGATATCGCCTGCATGGAGAAGCCTACGAACCGATTACGGATGGTCAAAGCCAACCCTTACAGTTGCGGCTGGCAGTGGACGGTAAACTCATTGCGTTTTATCGGCTCGACACAGGGGAAAAGTTGCTCATTCCCGATGAACTGGCAACAGCCTTGCACGAACAAACCGTCGCTCGACAACAGGCAGAAGCACAGGCAGAGCAAGAGCAGCAACGAGCAGAACAAGAACGTCAACGGGCAGAACGACTGGCAGCACGGCTACGAGAACTGGGAGAAGACCCGGATGCTGTTTGAATTACAGGCAGCTTCAATGCGTGTTGCTTTAGAATCGCCGCTACACTAGAGACGATCGCCCTCTACCCACGATCGCGCATATGGCAAAACCCAAGAAAGGCAAACCTGAGTGGATTAAAGAAACCCTTGAGCTAAAGGACAATCACCGCTGGCAGTCCAAACCTGGTTATAAGGTGTTTGTCGCTGGACGAGGAGCCGTGCGCTTTGACGTGCCGGGGGATTGGGAGTTTGAACCGGATGAGAAATCATTTAAGTTCACCGATCGCAAACCACCCAACGATGATTGCCGATTGGAAGTATCATTTAACCGTTTACCAGAAGGCGATTGGGATTTGTTTCCGCTTAAAGCAACGTTGAAAAAGATTGTGGCGGATGATAAGCGAAACGCCATTGAAACGAGTGATGTGGTTACCTTCAAACGCCAAACGGCACGCATTGTCTGGGCAGAAATCAAATTTATTGATCCAGACGAAAACCGAGAAGCCTTTTCGCGCATTTGCATCGGCTTAGGTTCCAATGTGCAATGCCTGATCACCTTTGACTATTGGGCAGATCAAGCCGATCACCTCACACCCGTCTGGGATAACGTTTTGGAAACACTGACGCTGGGCTTATATATCCGCGATCCACGGACAGGCTTTGCGTTTCCTGATTAATATGACGCTTATTACCGTCCGTCCTGAAGGTCTGTATTGTGAACAAGGGGATTTCTTTATCGACCCCTGGAAAGCGGTCGATCGGGCGCTGATTACCCATGCCCATTCTGATCATGCGCGTTCGGGGTCACAGCATTACATTGCCACCAAGATTTCTGAAGGCATTTTGCAGAGGCGATTGGGAAATAATCTCAGTCTGCAAGGAGTTGAGTACGGTCAACGGATTAGACTCGGCAATACCTGGGTGTCCTTCCATCCAGCCGGACACGTCCTTGGCTCAGCACAAATTCGGGTGGAATGTGGCGATGATGTGTGGGTGGTTTCAGGGGATTACAAGCGCGGCTACGATCCTACCTGTGAGCTGTTTGAGGTCGTTCCCTGCAACACGTTCATTACCGAAGCTACCTTTGGCTTACCCATTTATCGTTGGGATACGGGAGCCGAAACCTGTCGTGAAATCCATCAATGGTGGCAAAGCGATCCAGAGCGTCCGTCACTACTATTCTGCTATGCGTTTGGTAAAACGCAACGGGTGTTGAGTGAATTAGCGCAATTCACCGATAAACCTGTTTATGTGCATGGTGCCGTCCATGTGTTGACAGAGATTTACCGACAGGTGGGTGTAGAAATGGTGAAAACCATCCCCGTTTCTGAAATGCCTCGAAGCTATAAATTTACGGGTGATCTAGTATTGGCACCACCGTCAGCGCACCGATCGACCTGGATGAAACGCTTTTCCCATCCCCAAACTGCCTTTGCATCGGGCTGGATGGCAGTGCGGGGTGCGCGGCGACGACGAGGCTATGAGCGGGGCTTTGTCCTGTCTGATCACGCAGACTGGCAGGGATTAATGCAAACGGTGCAACAAACTCAAGCACAAACCATTTACGTCACGCATGGACAAACCGAGGTGGTATCCCGCTATCTCCGCGAAACTTTCGCACTCAATGCTTTGCCGCTGAAGACCTTGTTTGAGGGTGAAGGGGATATTGAATGAAACGGTTCACCCAACTTTTTCAACAGGTGGATGCGACGACTTCTACCAATGAAAAAGTCAAAGCGTTGCAGCGCTATTTTCGAGATGAAGAACCTGCGAATGCCGTCTGGGCGCTGTATCTTCTGCTCAGCAAGACACGCAAACGGTTGATTACATCGAGAGTGTTGCGCGATGTGTTTCTGCAAATTTCAGACATTCCTGAATGGTTGTTTGAAGATTGCTACGCGCAAGTAGGCGATACGGCTGAGGCGATCGCGCTTCTGCTGCGAGATACTCCCTTCGAGGCAAAAACCGCGTCACCGATTCCATTGCATGTGTGGATGGAAACCATCATTCCCACCGTCAAAACGATGGCTTCGGATGAGGCACTGCGGGATTTAATTGTTTCGTGGTGGTCATCTTTAGCTGAGTTTGAAGTCTTTATCCTGAATAAAGTCTTAACGGGAGCGTTTCGAGTGGGTGTCTCGGAAAAGCTGGTAATCAAAGCATTAGCCGCCGAATTTAATCTTTCTGAAGCCGTTCTCGCTCACCGCTTGATGGGAGATTTTCCACCCACCGTTGAGTTCTATGATGCTCTGATCACCGAGGAAAGTGAGACCGATGGAAATCAGACACCAACGGGACCGTATCCCTTTTTCTTAGCGTCTTCTTTTGAGGATGCGCGGTTGCAAGATGCCGAACTATCCCATTGGCAGGCGGAATGGAAATGGGATGGTATTCGCGCCCAAATTATCCATCGTCCCGACCAGTTTGCCATCTGGTCGCGGGGTGAAGATCTCATTACGCACCAATTTCCAGAGTTTGCAGCACCCTTTCAACAATTGCCAGAAGGGGTTGTGCTGGACGGTGAAATTCTCTGCTGGGACGGCGATCGCCCCCAAAACTTCAGCTATCTCCAAAAACGGCTCGGACGCAAGCGTGTCACGCAAAAAGTGATGGATGAAAACCCTGCCCATTTCATCGCGTATGATTTGTTGGAAGATGACGGGCAGGACATTCGATCGCACCCCTTGCGCGATCGTCGCCAGCGCCTAATCGAATTACTGAAAACGGCTGATCCACAATGGTTAAGCTTATCCGCAATCATGCCGTTTCAATCGTTGGATGCATTGAAAGCATTGCGCGATCGAGCACGGGAACATGGCGCGGAAGGGCTGATTGTAAAAGCGATCGACAGCCCCTATTTAGTCGGTCGCAAGCGTGGCTTTTGGTGGAAATATAAGCTGGAGCCAATGACCCTGGATGCTGTGTTGATTTACGCTCAGGCAGGTACAGGCAAACGCGCCAACCTATTTACCGATTACACCTTTGCCCTGTGGAATGGTGATGTTTTAACACCCTTTGCCAAAGCCTATTCTGGTTTAGACAACAAAGAAATTGATGAGCTTGATAAATGGATTCGTCGTCATACGGTAGAAAAGTTTGGTCCTGTGCGATCGGTGGAACCAATCCATGTCTTTGAAATCGGCTTTGAAGGCATCGCCCAATCCAACCGTCACAAATCTGGTATTTCCGTCCGCTTCCCCAGAATTCTTCGCTGGCGCAAAGACAAACCCGTTAAAGAAGCTGACACCATTCAAGCGGCATTTGCATTGTTGGAAGTACAAAACGAAACGCTGGTGAAAGATCATTAGCCGATGATGGATAACGGACGACTATGAACCAACTGCACGAAATTTGCCAGGAGCTGTAGCCCTGCTGTAGACGATTTTTCAGGGTGAAATTGGACTGCCATCAGGTTCTCTTGAGCAATCGCTGCTGTCACCGTTTGGCTTCCATGAGTAATGGTTGCCGCACGCACCGTTGCATCGATCGGATCAACATAATACGAATGCACAAAATAGACCCACGGATCGATCGGAAGCTGTTGCCAAAGAGGAGAATCTGGCTGTGCGAGTTCTAGCTGATTCCAACCCATGTGGGGAATCGTGATGCCAGGTTCATGGCGAAAGCGTTTGACAGTGCCTGCGATGATGCCCAAACCAGATTCCTTCCCTTCTTCGCTGGAGTCAAACAGAATTTGCAATCCTAAGCAAATGCCCAAAAAGGGTTTGCCGCTGGCGATCGCACGTTTAATCGGCGCTTCCAGATGGCGCGATCGCAAATGTTGCACCGCCGGATCAAAAGCCCCCACACCCGGCAGCACGATCGCATCCGCCTGTTCCAACTCGAGGGGCGAATCGGTAATCTTGGGAATCGCACCCGCTTTCTCCAGCCCCTTGCAGGCAGAGTGCAGGTTGCCCATGTCATAGTCCACCACGGCGATCGTTGGCATTTTTCATTCCTTTAGGCGCGTTCACTCTCTTAGAATTGTAATCTGTCAGCAAGCATGAAAGTGGGGTGTAGGGTGTGGGGTGTAGGGTGTGGAGAGTTATGAGTTATGAGTTGAGTGAGGAGTCAGGAGTCAGCTTTTTATCCTTATAGTCTTTAGACTTCGTCCCTCATCCCTCACCCCTTGCCTTCTGCCTCCTAATAACCAACAACCAACAACTAACAACCTGCCTCCTGCCTTCCCCTTTTCCCCTTTTCCCCTTTCCCCTTCCCCTTCCCCCGCTCCCCTTGCTTCCTCTGCTTCCCCAACTCCTGCCCTCTGCCCTCTGCCTTCTGCCCTCTGCCTTCTTCTACCCTATGTTCAAAGTCATCACCCCCCGATTCTCACAAACCTTCGATCGCTGGACAGATGCCCTCAACGCCGCGAAAGGTCTCATTCCTGAATGCAAAAGCCTGACAGAAGACATCCGCATTTTTCTCTTTGATGATTTGGTGTGGATTTACAGCCGATCGCACAAATACCCGCAGTACATCGGCGCAGGCATGTACGATCGCCTCGCACGACTCTTTTTGCAGGAAGCGATGGAAGAGGAGGGAGGGGGATGAAGGCAGGAGGCAGGAGGCAGAAGGCAGAAGGTAAGGGATGAGGGATGAAGGCTAAAGGCTAAAAAGCTGATAGCTGACCGCTGACCGCTGACCGCTCCATCAACTCAAAACTCATAACTTCCTCCCCACTCCCCACTCCCTACTCCCCACTCCCCACCTCGGCGACCACCAGTTCCATTTGCCTAAAAGATTCATCGTTGCTGGCACGAGGATAGCTCGAATGAGGGTGACATCGAGTAGAACGGCGATCGCGCAACCCAGCCCTAGCGCTTTGACGAAGATGATGCGACTGAAGACAAAGGCACTGGTGACGATAATCATCAGGAGTGCGGCACTGGTGATGATGCTGCCAGTCGTTTCCAGACCGCTGATCACGCTGTCGGTGTTGCTTTTGCCTTCGTTGTAGGTTTCTTTAATGCGGGTGAGCATGAAAACCTCGTAGTCCATACTTAGCCCAAAGAGAACGCAGAACAGCACGATCGGCAGCAGGAGATCGATGTAGCCTACAGGCGTGAAATGGAGCCAGTGCTGTAAATTGCCATCCTGAAAAATGAAGACTAGCGCCCCAAACGATGCACCGATCGACAGCACATTCATCACGATCGCCTTGAGCGGTAGCACCACCGAATCCAGCAACAGATACAGGACAACAAACGTCACGCCCATCATGATTCCCAGCACAAGGGGAAAGCGCTGATACATAGCTTGCATGGTGTCTAGCTCGCGCGCCGTTTGACCGGCTACCCATACTTGCAGCCCGTCCAGGTTCCAGGCTTGCATGTCTCTTACCAAAGACTGCGTGGCGTGGCTGTTTCTGGCAGTACGACTGTTCACCACCACTAAGGTAGAAGTACGTCCGGTGATCCAGCTTTGTGCGCCTTTCAACGGCACGCTTTCTGACTGGAGCGATCGCAAGCCACGCACTGTTTCTTTTGCTTCCACCTCACTTCCTGTCGGCTGACTCTTAAACACAAAGAGCGAATCCCGATCGGGCGCTTTCACCACAGCAGTTAGTTCGGAGGGGGAGCTATGCTGGGAGGTTGCATAAAGCTGCTGATAGGCGGTTAACGGCAAGGAGGGATTGGGGCTAAACAGGCTCGATACCCGCTCTACTCGCGGATCGGCAGTAAGCTGCTTGACGGCTTTATAAATAGACGTGATGTGAGGTGCTGAGAGAATCGTGTCCTTAGAGGATGGCGTGCGAATGAGCACCAAAATGGGACTGCTTTCACCCGCACCAAACGCTTGCGTTAAAAGCTCTGTTCCCGTCCGGGCTGGAACATTTTTGGGCAAGATATCTGCACCTGTGATGCCAAAGCGAGCTTGCAAAAATGGCGCACTCAGCCCACCAACAATGAACAACACAGCGATGCTGGCTGGTATACAGTGCCGAATGACATAACGGGCGATCGCCGCCCAACACCCCTGCCGATGCAGCGCAACTTTGACCGCAAACGATCGCCGCTGCACCCGCTGTCCCAACAATCCTAGGAGGGCAGGTAAGAGCGTGAGTGCCACCGCCACCGATAGCAAAACAACTAGCGATCCAGCAATGCCAAGGGATTGCAGCAATGTAATGGGAAACAGCAGTAGCCCCATCAAGCCAATACAAACGGTCAACCCTGAGAAAAAGACCGCACGTCCAGCCGTCTCAATGGTACGGGCGATCGCTGATTCGATCGTCCCCGTCCCCAGTTCTTCCCGAAACCGATTGACGATCAGCAAGGCATAGTCAATGCCCAACCCCAACCCCAGCATCGTGGTTAGATTGAGCGCAAACACCGACACACTGAATTGCAAGGCGATCAGATACAGCAGCCCAAAGGTCACTGACACAGCAACGACTGCCATCACTACAGGCAAAAGGGCGGCGATGACCGAGCCAAAGACAAGCAGCAGCGCCATCAACGTCAGCGGCAGCACCAAAAACTCAATGCGACCGAGATCGGTTTGGCTAATCTGCTGCACGTCACGGTTTACCACTGGAAGCCCTGTTAGAAAGCTTTTCCAGCCTGGTATCGGTTGTTTAACCAGCAGTTGCTCGATGCGATCGATCACGGGGAGAATATCGCTCACCTCAGTCACCGCCAGATGCACGACACTGTACTGCACCTGCCCATTGGCACTGCGGAAGGTCGGCTGATCGGTTGCGCTGACCACTTCATTTACGGATGGCAAGTCTCGGATTTGCCTGAGCAGCGCTTCAATTTGAGGCTGGCTTTCTGACTGGCTCTCTGGTAGAGGGCTTTTGGGGTTTTGATCGATCGGTGCAGCGGGAAGGCGCTGAAAAACCAGGGTGAGCGCATCGGCAGTGAGATTGAAATCTTGCTGTAACCGTTTTTCGGCTTGATGTGCGCTCCCGGCTTCATAAACCGCTCCCGTTTCTTTCAGCACCCCTTCGAGATAGGGTGTTGCGGCAAGGCTAAGCGCCATTAAGATCGCCCACAGCCCGATCGTCAGCTTGCGATAGCGATACACCCATTGCCCCAGCGTGTAAAAACCAGGTTGCTTGCGTCGAAGTTTGAGGTATGCCTGTGCTGGTTCCATGACGCTTACAGAAGTTGAATCACATCTTGTTTTGTCAGCAACGCAATCGCACGGTGAAACAGGTTCAAGCCATGTATCGATTGTGAACATGTCAGGTTCTCGCAACCCTATCACTCGCTGCGATCGCAAGCATGAGCCAAAGCCGAGTCTGTTCTGCGTGACGCTGCAACATTCGTTAAGCGTAAAATGCCCGTCGAGACGATAAGGCTAACAGATTTGGTACGATCGCAACGAACCTCAATCAACGGCAATAGTTCCTCTTTCATGCCCCCTTACAAGCTTGCCGGACAGAAAACCTCAACAAGCAACCCCCGATCGCCCTTTTCTTTTTCTTCCACCCACTCCCCACTTCCCACTCCCCACTCCCCACTCCCTCCAACAACCGCTCAGCGATCGCACAACCGACGATCGTGGCGGGTAATCCATACCAATTCCGGTCTACAATTTACGGTGCGACAATTTACAATTGTCAATATAGCTACGAGCGTGTAAAAGGATTCCTTCATCTTCCCAGTGGTTGATCCCTACAACTGGCTGGAGTTTAGCCCGCACTGGCTATGAAGACAACACCGATTCCCTCTATATACCGCTTACAGGTGGTTTCCAACGGTTTGTCGCATTTAATCTAGAGAGCAACTATGAAAGACCTCACTCGTTATCGAAATATCGGCATCTTCGCGCATGTGGATGCTGGTAAAACAACCACAACCGAACGCATCCTGAAACTGACAGGAAAGATCCACAAAATTGGTGAGGTGCATGAAGGCGCGGCAACGACAGACTTCATGGAGCAGGAGCAAGAGCGTGGCATCACGATTCAGTCTGCTGCGACAAGCTGCTTCTGGAACGACCACCAATTAAATATCATTGACACCCCTGGGCACGTTGACTTCACCATTGAGGTGTATCGCTCGCTCAAGGTGCTCGATGGCGGGATCGGTGTCTTCTGCGGCTCCGGCGGTGTAGAACCCCAATCTGAAACCAACTGGCGCTATGCCAACGATTCCGAAGTCGCACGCATTATTTACATCAACAAGCTCGATCGCACCGGGGCGGATTTCTTCCGCGTCGTCACGCAGGTTGACAAGGTGTTGGGAGCTAAACCGCTGGTGATGGTTCTGCCGATCGGCGTGGAAGAGCAGTTTACGGGCGTGGTGGATCTGCTCACTCGAAAAGCCTGGATCTGGGACGATTCGGGCGATCCCATGAGCTACAAGATCAAAGATGTTCCGACTGATCTGGTCGATCAGGTTGAACTGTATCGTGAGCAGTTGATTGAACTGGCGATCGAGCAAGATGACGATGTGATGGAGAAGTACCTGGAAGGGGAAGAGCCAGACATTGACACCCTGAAGCGCTGTATCCGCAAAGGTACTCGCGATCTCGCCTTTTTCCCGACCTACTGCGGCTCATCCTTTAAGAACAAGGGTGTGCAGTTGGTGCTGGATGCCGTGGTCGATTACCTGCCAAACCCAATGGAAGTGAAACCCCAGCCAGAAGTGGATCTAGAAGGCAACGAAACCGGTTCTTTTGCTGAGGTTGATCCCAAAAAACCGCTGCGGGCACTGGCGTTCAAAATCATGGACGATCGCTTCGGTGCGCTCACCTTCACCCGGTTGTACTCTGGTACGTTGTCGAAGGGTGATACCATTCTCAACACGTTTACGGGTAAGACCGAGCGGGTCAGCCGTCTGGTGGAAATGCACGCCAACTCGCGTGAAGAAATCGACTCGGCTCAAGCAGGCGACATTATTGCGATCGTGGGCATGAAGAACGTTCAAACCGGACACACGCTCTGCGATCCCAAGCATCCCGCCACGCTAGAACCAATGGTTTTCCCTGAGCCTGTGATTTCGATCGCGGTCAAACCCAAGGCAAAAGGCGGCGAAGAAAAAATGGTCGCTGCCCTCAGCAAAATGGTGCAAGAAGACCCCTCCTTCCACATGGTTACGGATGAAGAGAGCGGCGAAACGATCCTGAAAGGGATGGGCGAACTGCACTTAGACATCAAAGTGGACATCCTCAAGCGCACCCACGGAGTCGAAGTTGAGGTCGGTAAACCCCAGGTTGCTTACCGCGAGTCGATTACCAAGCGCCTCGAAGACGGCTACATCCACAAGAAGCAGTCCGGTGGATCGGGGCAATACGCCAAGATCAACTACATCTTGGAACCAGGCGAACCGGGTAGTGGCTTCCAGTTTGAGTCGAAAGTCACAGGCGGTAGCGTGCCGAGAGAATACTGGCCTGCGGTCGAGAAAGGCTTTGGTAGCATGATCGACAAAGGTGTCCTGGCTGGTTTCCCGTGCCTGGACTTGAAGTTTACCTTGACAGAAGGTGGCTTCCACCCGGTTGACTCATCCGCAATGGCGTTTGAAATTGCCGCCAAATCTGCTTATCGGCAGTCGATTCCCAAGGCTGCACCTCAGTTGCTAGAGCCGATCATGAACGTCGATGTATTCACTCCAGAGAATTACATGGGTGATGTCATTGGCGATCTCAACCGTCGTCGCGGCATGATGAAGTCTCAAGAAACTGGGGCTACAGGTGCCCGTATCAAGGCGGATGTGCCGCTGAGCGAAATGTTTGGCTACATCGGCGACTTGCGTACTATGACCTCTGGTCGCGGGCAGTTCTCGATGTCCTTCTCCCACTATTCCCCCTGCCCGAATAACATCGCGGAAGAGGTGATTAAGGAAGCCAAAGAACGTCAGGCGGCTGCGTCCTAACGCTGATCTTGGTATGTCCTGGTTTCTAGAACGATGACTCTTGCACTTCCTGATCGACACACGGTTGATCAGGAAGTGTATTTTTGTTTAGGTAGGGGTTATGAGGTGATGACTTTCATGGCGTACACCCCAAACCCTATACCCTACCCCCTGCCTTTCTATGAAAACCTGGCAGGCTGTTGCTACTCATTTGCTATGGCGTTAAATTCTCTGCCTGCGGAAATTATTCTAAGCCACTCCAATGCAACGCTGGGGCACCTCAACCTGGACTGGAACCCACAGCCCGGAGCCTGTTTAGAGGTTGATGGACAGTCTTATCTTGTATTGGAGCGCAGGCATCGCTATCAACTGCGATCGGGGCGCTATCAACTCCACAAAATCGCGCTTTACGTCCAGAAAATTGAAGCGCTGGCAGAAGGCAACTTCTTAGATGGACGCTGGATTATTGGCGATCGCACCTGTTTGTACAACGCCCAATCTCCATTGCTGCGGTGTGCGGTGAATCCGAAAGGACCGTGTGATCAGTGTTCACATTATTGGGAAAGGATGAAAGGCTAAAGGATGAAGGCTAAAGGCAAGAAGTTTTTGGTTTTTAGTTTTTAGTTTTTAGAAGGAGTCAAGAACGGTTCACGCACTAACAACTAACAACTAACAATCCTAAGCTGACTGCTTACTCCTCACCCCTTGCTCCTCACTCCTCACCGCACGATCGCGCTCAACTCTACCGTTTCGCCAGGTGCGGGCACGGTTAGCTGAGTGGGTAGCCCAGAGGCAAGGAGGCGATCGCGGAATTCTTCGACGCTGCCAACGGTCTGGATGATCTTTGGTAAAATGCCTTCGGCACGCACATCGCCTAATGTGGTTGGCACAAAGACGCGAGGCTTCAGCGTTTCTACCAGATGCATTGCCTGAAGCGGTCCCATAATGACCTGTCCCAATAGGGGAATGACCTGACCAATGACGGGCGCGATCGCCACATCCACCTGCCCAAACCGCTCTACAGGGATTTTTGTGGGGAACAGGTGCGGCTCGTAGTAAAGAGTTTCGTTTACGGCTCGATCGCGCAGTAGGTAGCCGTTTTCAATTTGCCCTGGTTGCAGTTCGGCACCAGGAATTGCCGTAATTTTGAGGGTATTGCCCAGCGCAAATTCTTCCCAATGGGCGATCGCCGTAACGTTCTCAAAACCAAGCTGCTGCACAACCTTTGCCGCAGTGGGCGAGGCGACGACGGGAATGCTGCGATCGAGTCGTTCTAGGGTTGGTTTGTGGCAATGATCATCCACACCCTGCGACAGCAAAATGAGATCGATGCGGGGAAGGGTTTCGGGCGTATAGGCGATCGGTGTATTGTGATACGCCGTAAACAGCCAGGGTTGCCCATAAAACACCAGCGGATCGACTAACCAGGGATCAACCAAAATGGTGTATCCACCCAGGTGAAAGAGCCAGCTATTCAGGTCAATCCGCGTCAATCTCATAGTCTGCAATATTTCTTAAAGTATTTAGTCTTTATTCTACAGGGGTGTGGGGTGTGGGGTGTAGGGTGTAGGGGGAGGACGGAGAAAGGCTAAAAGCTAAAGGCTAAAAGGATGGCAATGGGTAAGCAGGAGCAAATTGGGCTTTCAGAGATTCCAGTAGCGATGACGATCGCGGGGTCTGATAGTGGTGGTGGGGCAGGCATTCAGGCAGATCTGCGGACGTTTGCGTTTCATCGAGTGCATGGAACGTGTGCCATCACCTGTATTACGGCGCAAAATACGCTGGGGGTCGATCGTGTGGATGCCCTGCCACCCGAAGCGGTGGTCGCTCAAGTGAAAGCGGTCATTCAAGATATTGGCATTCAGGCAGCAAAAACGGGCATGTTGCTTAATCAGGAGATTATTCAGGCAGTGGCAGCGCAAATAGAAGCGTGGCGAATCACTAATTTGGTAGTCGATCCGGTGATGGTATCGCGGACAGGGGCGCAGTTAATTGACGATGCAGCGATCGCCACGCTCAAAGCAGTTCTCATCCCCCATGCCACAGTCCTGACACCCAATCGCTACGAAGCACAGATGCTCAGTGGAGTGGAGGTTCACACGCTAGAAGAAATGCAAACGGCTGCACAGCGCATTTATCAACTAGGCGCAAAGGCTGTACTGGTCAAAGGTGGCGGGATGGAGGGCGATCTGCGTGGTGTGGATGTCTGGTTTGATGGGCAACAGCTTGAAACGCTGACGACTACAACTGTCAACACCATGAACACGCATGGGACAGGCTGTACTTTGTCTGCCGCGATCGCCGCCAATCTCGCTTTAGGTCACGATCCACTCACAGCTACTCGGCGTGCCAAAGCGTATGTCACTCAAGCTTTACATCACTCGCTGGCGATCGGACAGGGACAGGGACCCGTAGGACACTTTTTCCCTCTACTCATCAACAGTCCTTGGTCAGTAACCACTGGCAGCTGATAACCAGGAGTGGAAACTAAATAATTTCGATCACCTCAGCCTTTTAAGTACGGGCGCGGCATGCGGCAGCTAACTCTGGGCGAAGGCAAGGACTTTCTACCACATGCCACGCCCCTACGCACAGAATTACACCTGAATAAATCTACGCTCTTAACAACTAACAACCAAAAACTAACAACTATTCCTGCCAGGTGGATTGCCAGTCGGGGCATTTGTCGCTTTCCCAGCCGTAGGGGTGCATCCCGCAGACCAGCATCACACCACCGTAGGTTTGACCGTGGTAGTGGCGGCAACCCACACAGGCGGGGCGATCGTTCAGAAAAGGTTCTACGGTATGAATCATCGGCTGAGCCGTTTCTTCAACCACAATTTCGATGCCGAGATACGCTTCCAGGATGGGATCGATCAGTTCGCCGAGTCGTTGTTCCAGCTCGACAGCGAATACGGTTTGCATTTGTTCTGCAATCTCTTCTGACGCTTCAAAAAATGATTCAACCATCTCGCCAACGTCTTTAGCCATATCGGCGAAGAACTGCTCTACCTCATCTGCCATGACTTCTAGTAGCTCGGAAAAATCCTTCGACCAGCTTTCCATAGGCTTTCCACTTGACCCTGTGCGCTTAAAGGTTTTCAGAGTCACAGATGCAGATTACAGGTGTAAGCTTCTTTGAAGGCAGAGTGAGTCGCCAAGACATCTGTGAGAATGGCTTCAGTATAGCTCACATCATTCACGAGGATTTCGATCGCGAGAGTTTGTCACACTAGGGGCTGTCATCAATTACGACTACACATCGCTTACAGCAAGGGTTCCAGCCCCTAGCCTGTTGTGCTGGGACGGGCGTGACACTGCTGATACTGCAAGGTTTCGAAGCTAATTGATGACACGCCCTAGGGGTTATCTCGCCTCAGGCGCTTCAGTTCCTCTTGCAGATCCATGACCTGTTGCCGCATTTGATCAACATCCGTGGGTGCTTTCTGAACAGGCTCCTCGTCATCGGTGATGATTTCGATGCGACGTGGCTCAGTGGGTTGAGTTGAGCTTGGAGACTCGACAGACGGCTGTTGCGCTTTATTGACCATATCATCCACAAAGCGACGAGCTTCTTCGCTGGTCATTTCGCCGCGTTCAACCATTTCGTCTGCCAACTGCTGCACCTGCGATCGCAACTCACCCAACTTCTCCGTCGCCTTCTCGCCTGCATAGGACGCAACGCCAATGCCGAGGTAAACCGCTTTCTGAACTAAATCTCCCAAACCCATAGCGCCACATGCTCCTGAACATCTCAATTTTGCACGGTGGGAAATGGCAAGCGAGTGCTGCGTCTTGTCCCAACGCTTCCAGCATAGAAACAAAGACATCGACGTGTCATCCATCTGGCAGGTGGAAAACCGTACTCAGAAATAAAAAATGGCGTGATGAGCGAAACAATGAAGGGAGGAGCGCTCAAACAAAAGCGACCCGGAGTTCACGCCTATCACAAGCATCCCGTATTGCTGCTACCTTCCGGTCCTGACAAGATTGAGGCGTTGCGATCGCATGAGTCCGGATCACTTAATAGGATAGCACTATAGAAAAGGCAAAGGGCAAAAGGTAAAAGTAAAAAGGCAAGAAGAAAAAGGCAAGAAAGACCACCTAAGCCTTTTACCTTTTACCTTCTTCTACTCCACCACTACGCGCCATTCGTAGAGTTTGTAATGCACGCAGCCGTTTTCGACGAGGGGATCTTGGGCGACGATCGCTTTAGCTTCGTCCATAGAAGCGGCTTGAAAGAGGAGCATACCGCCGCCGTAACAGCCCCAGTAGCCAGATTTTGCCTGATGACCCTTTTCGATGAGATTGCGGACGAATACTTTGTGGGCGGGAACGTAGCGGTCGAAGATGGCTTTATCGACGACTCCTTCTTCAATTTTGGCGAACCAGGGCATGGAGGATGTTCCTTTGAAGAGACGATGGGTTTGAATCCTAGTTTTGAATCCTAGTTTTGAACAGGCGGCTTTGCACTTACAGAGGTACGATCGGTCTGAAGTACTGGACGCTAGACGGCGAGTAGTCAATGGTTGGAAGTGGTTGCATTGACTACAAATCAATCCATTGCGCGTCGTTTAGTACTCCGGCAAAGACCGACTAATCAAACAGTCGTAAGGTATACAGGGTAGCCTTTTGAGTGAAACAACTGCTCGGTTTTTTATTGCTTTGTTACCGTCCCAGGCGATTCAGGCTGAGGTGAATGCGATCAAGCAGGTGTTTGCCGATCGCTACCACAGTCGGGCTGCCCTCAAATCGCCGCCTCACGTTACGCTACAGCCGCCGTTTGAATGGAGCCTTGAAGCGATCGCTGACCTTGGCGAAACGTTACGCGAGTTTGCTGCTCAGGTGTCGCCCCTGCCGATCGCGCTATCAGGCTTTGGCGCGTTTGTGCCTCGCGTCGTTTATATCAACGTGGTCAAGTCGTCGCCCTTGCTAGAGCTACAGGCAGCGTTGGCAGCGCATTTAGAAGCAGCATTGGGCATTGTGGATGCGGCGGGAAAAACACGATCGTTCACACCCCACATGACCGTTGGCTTTCGAGATTTGACCAAAGAAAACTTCAAGTTAGCCTGGGCTGAGTTTCAGCGTCGATCGTTAGAGCGGAAGTGGCTGGCAGCGCAGCTCACGCTATTGCAGCACGACGGGCAACGGTGGCATGTTCACACTGAATTTCCCTTTCTAGCGACGTTGTAAGGATACAAAAAGGTAGGCTGAATACTAATAATGGCTAAATGGCTTGTAGTTATTCTTGAGCGTGTTTGAAATACTCTAAAGATTTTTGAAAGCAATTAGTGACAATCAAGGGTAAAAAAGTCTACCCTTGGTCATAACCTGCTTCAGATTTAGTTCTGCTTCAATTCAGTTTTGGCTCAGATTCAGCTCTGCTTCACATTATGCATGAAATTTGTGCATGATAGAGCAGCTTTGTGTTTACTACCACTTAACAACTAGCAGCACTTAAAGATATGGAACTTCACGCGTACACCAGAACAATTTCTGACCTATTTTCAGTAAAACGAAAATATGTTGTTCCTCGCTTTCAGCGTGCGTATTCTTGGTCAAAAGAGCAAGTCAAGGAACTATGGGAGGACATCATAAGCAATATTGAGATCGATGGCGAGGATATAAAACATGAAGAATATTTTATTGGCGCTCTTGTACTTGTTGGAGATGACAAATCAAATGTGATGCAAATTGTAGATGGACAGCAAAGACTTACAACAATTACTATCCTTCTATCTGTTTTATGTGAAAGGTTTAAGGAAGCAAAAAAAGAAAATCTTGCAGAAGCAATTTTCAAGAATTATATAGAAGGACAAGATGATGATGGAAAGAATTATTTCAAATTAGATAATGAAACTCCTAAACCTTTTTTTCAGAAGAGAATTCAATACATTGACAAGGAGCAATCTAATCCTCAAAGCGATGAGGAAAGAGCTTTATTATCTGCATATCAGGATTTTTATAATTTTACTTTTAAAGAAAATCTTGCAAGCCGTTTCCGAACAGGCAAGAGAATTAGCGACGAAAAATATGAGATTTTACTTAGAGCAGTTCGTGATCAGGTTGTGAAGTATTTAAAGGTGATTTTTATAACTGTAAAAGAGGAGGAAGAGGCATACACAATTTTTGAGACTCTCAACGCTAGGGGAATGAATCTTAGTTTTGTGGATCTTATTAAGAACCGATTATTCAAAGAACTAAGTGATACTCATCCAGATGATGATGCAAAAACGACTTGGAAAAATATTAGAGCGATTATTGCTTCTAGAGAAAATGTAGGTAGTCTAGAAGCATTTGTTCATCATTGGTGGATAGCAAAGTATTCTTATGTAGGCGAGGAAAACATTTACAAAAATTTCAAGAAACTTTGGCTGGAAGGCAAAATCAATGCAAGGAAATTCATCAAGGAAATCCACTCAGATGCTGAGACATACGTAAAAATCGCATCTCCAGTTCAAGAAGACTTCAAGCAGCAAGAAGAGAAGCCCATATATGATGCATTGTTCGCGTTTAAAGTATTTAACATTACTCAGCAGAGACCATTTCTCCTGAGTTTGTTTCAAGCAAAAGAAAAGAGGCTTATTAAACTTGACGACCAAAAGGAATTCATGTTGTTTCTTGAACGATTCCATTTTATCTTTAATGCAGTCTGTTCTTTAAGACCTTCTGGTATTCAAGGAAGTTATTCCCGTGCAGCAAGGGATCTTCAAGCCGCCTCAGATAAAAGAAAAGTAAAAGAAATACTCGATACCCTTAAAAAGAGTCTTACCGCAAGAATACCGGACGAAGCAGTGTTTGTAGACAAATTTAAAGAGTTGAGGTTTTATACCGGATATACACGAGATAAAAAGTTGATACAGTACATATTTGGCAAGATTGAGCGAAGTAAGTTAGCGACAAACGAGCTGGTGCCAGAAAATATTAGTCTTGAGCATATACTTTGTCAATCTAATAATGACAAAGAGATTATCGGTAAGATTGGCAACCTTCTGCCACTAAGCCAAGGACTTAATGAAGAAGCAAAGGATAAACCAGTTGTGGATAAATTGTCTATCTACGAAAAGTCTCAATATTCTTTGCCAAAAGCCTTTGCAGCAGAGTATGCTGCACCGTGGAATGCTAATTCAATAGATAAGAGGACGGAAAGCCTCGCTAAACATTGCTATCAGAATGTTTGGAGGATTTAGGTAGGGTCTTAGCTCACAGCTAAACTTTGCGTGTCCCGGACAAAATATTATGTTGCCCCTTTTCTCAACGCAATCGCTCATTCTTGGCGCTTTTCCAACATTTGAACGTGTTCTCGGATCGCTGTTTCCATGATGGCGACAGTTTCAGGTGTATCTGGCGCAGGATAAAGAGGGGTGTCGTTAGAACTCGCTTCTAGTCGATCGACCAGTTTATAAAAGGCTTCGTCGTCATGGCGATGGGAGAGCAGGTAAGCCCGCAGTTCAGGGATGCTTAATCCGTCAAAATCTGGTTTCATCAGAGCCTCTCTGCATGTGTATGTCTTCAGTGGGCAATGGCTCAATGGGCATATAGCCTTCTAACAGAAGATCCGAGCCGATCTGTCTCCATTTTTTCCGTCTCAAGACGATCGCCTCTGTCATCTCCGTCGCGCCTAAATCACCGATCGGAGACGGTGCATTCGTACCACCAATGATTTTGGGCGCGATGAAGGCAAGCACTTTTTGTACAGAGCCATCCATCATTGCCTTTGCTGCCAGAGTGCCACCACATTCCCACAGCACGCTGAGGCAACCGCGATCGTACAAATTTTTCATCACAGCAGAAGGAGTCAAAGGGCTGATTCTGATCACTTCAACGCCTCGCTGCATCAACACATTTTGCTTATCTTGTAAAGCATTGGTTTGGGTAAAGACGATCGTGGGTGCAACGTTTGTGTCCCAAAGCTGGGCATCGATCGGGAGATCAAGCCATCGACTCATCACGACTCGTAGCGGTGTCGTTTCCTGGCGACTGGTGAGCAAAGGATTATCGCGCCGCACAGTATTACCGCCAACGATAATGGCATCGCAGGAAACTCGGAGTTGATGCACTTCAGCACGAGCAGCGGGACTCGTCACCCAGGCGCTATGTCCCGTTGTGGTAGCAATCTTGCCATCCAGCGTCATCGCGTACTTGAGAATGCCAAAGGGACGGTAATACAGAATCCGATGAATAAAGGCTTCGTTCAGGGTGCGACAGTCCGCTTCTTCAATCCCCACTGTCACCTCAATGCCTGCCTCTCTCAACCTTGCAATGCCGCCACCCGACACTCTCGGATCAGGATCGACCATGCCCACGACAACTCGCTGAATACCTGCGGTCACGATCGCCTCTGAGCAGGGTGGTGTGCGTCCGTAGTGGTTACAAGGCTCCAGGTTGACATAGAGGTTAGCACCACGCGCACGATCACCTGCTTCTCGCAGTGCAAACACCTCCGCATGAGGCTGTCCAGCGGCGGGATGAAAGCCTTCCCCGACGATCGTACCCTCCTGCACAATGACCGACCCCACCAGTGGATTGGGTGCCGTTCGTCCTAGTGCCTGTCGTGCCAACTCCAGACAGCGCTGCATCAGGGCGCGATCGTTCATATCTGAATCATCAATCACCCCACTCCCGACTCCCGACTCCCGACTCCCGCTTTATACGCCGCCCAACCGCCGAGATGCGAAATATCTTCCCAGCCGTGTTTCTCGACCAGTTCACGAGGATAGAGAATCGCGGTCAGCACTTCGCCATCCTCCAGCACCACATCAGCCGGATACATATCCGGTGGTTCGGTAGCCAGAAGGTGTTCATACTGGTCGATCGTCAGCTCATACACTTCACCGGGAATAGAAATGCCTCCCTCACTGACCTCGTAAATTGCGGGATGCCAACCATTTGCCGCCGAGTGCAGGCGATACTGTGGACGCGTTTTGGCTTCGCGGATAAAGGTCGCCGCCTGCAAATTACCGTGATCGGGCTGTCCCCGCAGCGCCGAACCACAAATAAAGACTCTCACACCAGTTGTTTCGGTCATTGTGTCCCTAGTTTTGTACAGCCTGAACTACTACGTTCCGTTCGATTGTTCTAAGTTTAGGGTTAGCAGGTCTTTGTTACAAGCCAGGTCTGCGTGACAAGCCAGGACTATTGCACATCACGATCGAGGGGATACTTATGCCTGTTTCTACACTCACCGTCAATGGCGATCGCCTCAACCGCACGCTGTTTCAACTGGCAGAAATTGGCAAACTGCCAGACGGAGGTGTCAGTCGGGTTGCCTTTACAACCGATGATTTACTCGCTCGTCAACAGGTGAAAGGCTGGATGACTGCCGCTGGCATGACGGTTCGCATGGATGCGGCGGGTAACATCATTGGACGGTACGCTGGACGCTATGAGAATGCGGCGGCACTGGCGACAGGCTCCCATATTGATACGGTGCCTGTGGCAGGTCGCTACGATGGCTGTCTGGGCGTGCTGGCAGGCATTGAAGTGGTGCGATCGCTCCACGAAGCTAATATCCGGCTTGATCACCCGCTGGAAGTGATTGTATTTACCGACGAAGAACGATCGGTACTGGGCTGTAAAGCAATGGCAGGCGAAGTGAAGGAGCCACCCGAATATTATGCGCGTCTGGATGGTTCACCCATTCAAACCTGTCTAGAGAAAGCTGGCGGCGATTGGTCGCAAATTCCTACGGCGAAGCGCGATCGCTCAGAAGTTGCCGCGTTTGTAGAACTCCACGTAGAGCAGGGCGGCGTGCTGGAACATCTGGAACTGCCGATCGGCGTAGTGGATGGCATTGTGGGGCAGTATCGCTTTGCCGTGAACGTCATGGGACGCATGAACCACGCAGGGACAACCCCCATGCACATGCGAAAAGATGCCCTGGTTGCGGCAGCTCAAATGGTGCTAGCTGTGAACAAAATTGGCACCGAAATTCCGGGTGATCAGGTTGCCACCGTTGGCTATTTGAATGTGTCGCCCAATGCCACCAACACCGTTCCCGGTAACGTTGATTTTCGCATCGACTTGCGCGATTTGTCTCAGGAGCACTTAGAACTACTGGTCAGCCGCATGAAGGACGAGTTCACCGCGATCGCCGCTACTACCCATACTGCCTTCACCCTCCGCGAAACCCTTCACATCCTGCCGACCCTCGCTGCTCCTCACATTAAAGAGGTCATCAAACACGTCTCTGAACAACTGAATCTGCCCTATACCTGCCTTCCCAGCCGTGCTGGACACGATGCCCAGGAAATTGGACGCTTCACCGATATGGGCATGATCTTTGTCCCCAGTCAGGGTGGCATCAGTCACTCTGTGGATGAATACACCTCTCCCGAACATTGCACCCAAGGCGCAAACGTTCTGCTGCACACCTTTTTGCAGTTGGATAAGGTGTATCCGATCGAGTAATTCGGGCTGACCAAAACCTCGGAGGTTTAAGCACTATGCTGGTCACGCTGCTTGCTTTTTGGTTGAAACCTCCGAGGTTTGCGTAAGTCCCAGAAGTAAGACTCATTTACGACGATCAAAGACTCATGAATGAGGTATCTGATACCCATCAATGAGACTCAGAAACCCGTGAATGAACCTCACATACCTCATTCACGACCATCAAAGACTCATTCACCAGCCTCCAGCACTCATTAACGAGCCTCCGATATACATTAATGAGTAGCCGCAACCTCATTAAAGAGCCTCCAAGACTCATTCACCAACATCGTCAGGCTCATTTTCGACTATCCGAGACTCATTAAAGACACTCAGAAGCTCGTGAATGAGTCTCCCAGCCTCGACCGCAATACATCACACCTTAGCCCCGACTCCCGACTCCCCACTCTCGACTCTCACCTAGCTCACCTCCACCCGTTCCCCTGCTGCTTGCCCATTCGCAGTCTTCGGCGATCGTCCCTTAATTGCTTTAAACCGCTCACCTAACTGCTCTGCCGAGCTTTTTAGCCCCGGTCGGGTCTTCGCAGCCATCTTGATATAGTCATACACACCCAGGCTGCTAGTCATCGCTTCACTGCTCACCGCCATCAACGTATCATCCACCTGCTCGGTCAACTGCCGCAAGCTAAACAAAAACTCGGTAAGGACGGTCATCAACCGATAATCACGCCCAAATTCTGTAAGGTCAAAGCTGGCTGGCAGCACATCGGGGTTTGCCTGCGCGATCGTCAGGCTATTGCTTACAAAAGCAAGACTTTTATCGCCCATTTTGAGCAGTCGGCGACGTTCTTCTGCTGTTAGGTTCACGAGAAACGGTAGCATTTGCTGAATCGTGACAAACGCAGCTTTAACCTGCTCAATGTCCTGTTCTGAAAGGGATGCGCTGATGTTTTGATAGGGCATACGACGCTCCTGATTGATTGATGAATGGGTAAGTCAGACTGTTGCCGATCGGCGCAAGATGGCTTCAAGGCATAGTCATCAGGATTCCCAAACCGATCGAGGAACACTCACAAACACAAATTACGGCGGCGGATGACGACCCAGCAATGCCTCTTCTGCCCGAATTGCCAACAGCATGGGACGATTTAAAGCAAGTGCTTGTACCGTTGCTCGACCTATAGCAGTCAACCCGACAACTTGCGTGTCGTTCCAGCCAAAATGTTCTTTCCAGACCTGTTGACGAGGATTAAAGATGAAGACAACTTCACCCGTCTCCGAGTCCTTGAGGGCTTGCCGTGCTCCTTTACGAAGTGAGCAGGAAACACAGGCAAGAGCCAGATTCTCAGCAGTTGTTTCGCCACCTGCTACGACAGGAACGATGTGATCGACATGAAACGTCGCAACCTGACCCATCTGCGCTATGCCGCAATATTCACATCGATCGTTCGCTCTTTGAATAACCAATCGACGCAGAGAAGCCGGGATCGTTGCCATTTATGCTTGCTTCGTCACTCGTGTTGAGCGCAAACGCAGTAGAGACAGAAATTCTGCTAATTCAACAAGCCCTTCTGCTTCCTGTCGTTCTATCTGAGAGAGCGGATAGCCTTCATCTTGCCGATCCAACAAGAGCTGTAAGCGTGCTTGAACCGCATAGGGAAGCTCAAATTGGGCTAGTTCGATCGGGATCTCAACGCTTTCGGGCATAAAACCGTTAGCTCAATCAGGGCGCTACACTTCATTGTAGACACAAGGCACGAATAACATCCCGAAACCCGGACTTAACTTGCAAAAATGCTGTTTAACTCTTGAAAACGAGAGTGGTATCCTGCAAATGTGATGGATAATTCTTAGAATATGCCTGCTCATCCAGCAGAGCTAACACTGACATGCATAGTTAGACTTTGATTTAATAGAAAACTATGAAGCGTGACTGGGATTTGCTTCGCTGGATTATAAATCAAGCAGAATCTTGTGGGGGCGGATACCCAATGGTGGTTACTGATGGAGCACAATATTCATCGCAGCATTATAAGCTCGATATTGGCGAACGCAATTTTGGAGAGGTGTGCGAGCACATACTGCTTCTTGGCGATGCTGGTTTGGCAGAAGTTCGAGATCTTGGGAGGACATACGATGCTCCTTCAGGAGTTGTAATTGATCGACTGACAATGGCAGGGCACGACTTTCTAGATTCCGCACGAGATGAAAATCGATGGAAGAAAGCCATGAAAACTGTTAATGAAAAAGGTGGTGCAGTCACAATAGGAGTTCTTATACAGATTCTTTCAGCACTTATGAAACAATCATTCGGATTATGATGACAGTTAACACAAACGAACCTAGAAAATCGAAAAAGTCTTATTGTGTCAGTCATCCCCAAGTCTAACTATTTGGTAGCAGCGGACGGTCGAAAGCCTCTAGTCTGGAAGCTAAGGTTACTTGCCGTCGCTGCACCGAGCCGTTAAACTGCAAGAGTTTTGAATTACTTGTCCTTTACTTAAATAAACTACCGCTATGAGTGATTGGGCAGCAAGAAATCCATACTTGGATGATGAAGAGGAAATTCGGTGTGAGTGTGGGTGTTTGTTCAGTGTGAGTATCATCAAGCAAGCTGGTCATAACGAGAGAGAAGAGTATTATTGCCCTGATTGCAACAAAGAATATTCTGCAATGGCTTCATTACCCCCAAGGGTTGTCAAGCGCGTTCCCCCCTCACCAAGTTGAATCGAGACCTCAAATCCCAACACTGATGGTCTAGCTCGATCGCTCCTTGCTGTAGTGCGATCGCCCTTCTCGCGTAGGCTGGGTTAAAGCACGAACCCAGCACCTTGTTGAGCAACTCTTACATCGCTTGGTAGGATGAGGAAAACTCGGCTCCTACTAAACGCTTCATTCTATGTCGGCTGAAACCCTCTCCCGTTATGTCACTCGCAACACTGAGATTTTGAGTGGAGAGCCAGTTATTCTAGGCACTCGCACATCTGTTCGTGCGATCGTTGGTTTGTGGCGGCTAGGCATTATGCCAGAAGAAATTTTGAACCATCTGCCCCATCTGATCCTCGCGCAAGTGTTTGATGCCTTGAGCTTCTATCTCGATCATCAAGCAAAAATTAATGAATCCATTGAGCGCAATCGAGTGCCTGATGCCTTAGTTCACCCCTGCGTAAGGTCTGTGTTATGCGCACTGTGACACTTGCAGCACTTTACACCGATGAGGATATGTCGGCATTGGTTGCCACGTTGCTGCGATCGCGCGGTTTGGATGTCATGACCGTACTTGAACAAGCGACCTTTGGTAGAACAGACCGAGAGCCGCTTGAATTTGCAACATCTGTGAGTAGATGTGTCTTGATTCATAATCGAGTTGACTTTGAGCGGCTGCATCTCCAGTACATAGAAGCAGGTAAGCGACATGCCGGGATTATGGTGGTGCCTCAGAAGAACGCTTATGAAATTGCACTGACGCAATCACTGTTCTACGAGTATCTCGATCGGACAAATCACCGGCAGAAAGCAAATGCCTAGGCATTCCTCCCATGCGATCAAGAACGCTGGGCTTCGGTAGCTGACTTTCCACATCAGAACCGATGAGATTTTTCTGCTCCTGTCTCTTCTTGACAAAAGGCAAGAAGTCTAGGGGCTGTCACCAGTTACAACTACACATGCCTCTTAGAAAGGGTTCCATCCCCTAGACTGGTGTGTTGGGGCAGGCGCGACAATGCTGATACCGCAAGATTTTGGAGCTAATTGATGACGCGCCCTAACACTTCGATCCCTAAAACCAATCGGGATGACAGGATTCGAACCTGCGGCATCCTGCTCCCAAAGCAGGCGCGCTACCAAGCTGCGCTACATCCCGTAGTTTGCGACCTAATCAGTATAGCCTGTCTCATCACAGATTTCGATGGGAGTTTCTTGCTAACAACATTTATTCCAACCTGTCGCACGCATCGTGAGTGACCGATTGAACACACTACCGTGTCAAGAGCACGGATGCGTAAGCTTACTTCTTGCTGCCAACCAGGTGCAACCATTTCTAAGTAGCTCAGGGAGTTGCGTAGACATAAGATACCTGCAATGCGTTACGGCTAGCGCCTGACACACCTTATCGATCGGGACCTTATTTTCCTGCAACTCCCTTACCCCATTGGGTGGAGACTGGCGTTGGGCTAGGGACTGTTATCAATTACGACTACACACCTCTTACAGCAAGGGTTCCAGCCCCTAGCCTCGTGTGTTGAGGCGAGCGCGATCATGCTGATATCAGAGGTTTCGAGCTGAATTGATGACGCGCTCTAGTGAGTTGAAACCGTCTCTGCCTTACTCCCTTTCGCTACAACGGCTACGGTTTGTCCCTTGTGCAGCTTTAGTTGTCCCATTTGACGGGGTGTGACTTGAACCGTCTTCTGCTTCCCGTTTGCCAGTTTCAGCGTTAATGTTGTCCTGGTAAACGAAACGACCTGCCCACGAAGGTGAGTGCCAGTGATCATTGCGTTTTGCCCACTTGCAGAGGGTCTGGGCGCACCCGACATTTGACCCGCAAGGGACGGATTATGTAAGGCCGCCGTTAGCAATAAGGGCAGAGTCGTACTAACCAGCGCTGTCAGTTTGTGCATGCGATCGCTCCTGTTTAAGATTCCACACATCACAGTGACACAACGGCTCGAAGCCCGTATGTCGCTGTGGTGTCAGTCTCTTGCCAAGCGCTGTGTCCAGATCAGGCTTCTACTCGAATGTTTCTAGATGTAAGGCATACGAAGACAACCAATCACGGTAGGCTAAGGCTTCGTCTTTAGAGCCAAAAACGGGTGTTCTTAGAAAGGGCAGGTGCGCGATCGTACAAGAGCGAACAAGGTAGATAGATGCCCCCCATTGCAAATACCAAAAGCGTTTATGCATAGATTTGCCAAGCTCAACAGGGATAAAAGATATACGTTGTTATCATCCATGCAGATTTAAACGATTTCAGAATTTTTTGAAAAAATTACCCATACGGGTGAAGGGCTACCCCGACGCGTCCTCATGCCAAAATGGTTGAAGTTGCCTGGTAGAGCACCAGATGACTCATAATGAGTAGCTTGGTTGAACGCTTTTTGATGAAAAACATTTAAGCAGCAGGGGCACTGCTGTATGGCGGAATGGCGTTAGGCGGTTCCTATAAAAGAGACTACCGAATCGAGTAGAGTGGAAGTTCCTTTTCGAGTAACAAGGGACGAGCAGCATGGAGTATTCAGACCAACGGAAAACCCTGCCCCCCGCTCAAATCGAAGACC
>JAHHHL010000013.1 GCA_019359375.1 Lyngbya sp. HA4199-MV5 | reverse complement strand
CTCTCTGTGGGCTGCCAGATTTTTTGAATGGTCGGTTGAAACCCCTACAGCTCAAAAAATTCCTTCAGAATTGCTAGACCTTTGGTCTGACCTACTCTGCTATGCTGCGTGATTGGCTAAAGTCGAGATAAGGTGAGACCGATCAAGGCTGCACCTAGCCAGTGCTTGTTAGCACACGCTTATGGATTCCTTATCTTTCTCACCTATCGTGATGACAGCGTATTTTTGCACACAAAGAATGATTACGAGCTACACGTCACAAGAGCAAGCAACTATTGCTCAAGCACCGCTACTAGCTGGTTTTGCGGTCGCTGCGTCAGATTTGGGCGTTGTGTCAACAGCGATCGAGGTAGCGGCGCTGTCTAGAGAAATTGTGGGAGCCGCTAAAAAATATCCCCAAAATGCAGTTATTCAAGCCGTGTTTTCAGAAGCAGCACTGCGCAGTGGCGCGGTCAAGCTAGAGCCACCGTCTGTGAAGCCCGAAGATGTCAAGGCGGGTGTTTTGGTGGATCAGGCGATCGCAGCCATCAATACGGCGCTTGATTTTCTGCATGGCAAAGCCACACCAGAAGAAATTGACGAGTACAAAGCCTTTATCTATGCCTGTGCCAATGCTGTTGCAAATGCCGCAGGGAAAGGACTGTTTGGTTCTGGAGCCAAAGTCAGCGAACGTGAAGCACTTGCCCTGGCAAAAATCAGAGCAGCCCTCGCCTTCTAAGCAATGCTTTCCAGACGCTGAAATAATTTGATCGCAGACTTCTCCACCAGGACAGTCTCCATCGCTAACGGTTTGCTTTAACAGCGAGAAACAGTCATGAATATCCGGCAGTTGTTTAGGATACTAAGTGCGATCGTAGGATGGAGTGCGCTGGCACTACAGCTTTATTTACTCATCACGATCAACCTTGAAAATGGCTCACCTGGCATTGTTGGGATAATGAAGTTTTTCGATTACTTCACCATTCTCAGCAACATTCTGGTTGCCACAGTGTTTACAACGGTGGGAGCACAGCGCTATGCAGACGGCTTCTTTGGACATCCCAACGTAAGAACGGGTGTAGGCGTATACATCTTCATGACAGGCATTGTGTACTTTCTCATCCTCAGGCATACCTGGAGTCCAACCGGATTATGGTGGTTGGCTGACGTGGTGCTGCATTATGTAGTGCCTGCGCTGTATCTCATTGAATGGCTACTCTTCACTCCCAAGGGCTACTTGCGCTGGAAGGATGCCGTGCGCTGGCTGGTCTTTCCCCTTGCGTTTGTGGCATGGGCGCTGTTTTGGGGTGCCATCTTTGGGTTCTATCCCTATCCCTTTATTGATGTGGCAAAACTGGGCTACCCACAGGTGTTGGTGAATAGCGGTTTCATGGCGATCGGCTTTCTGGTGGTTGGGTTGCTCCTGGTTGCGATCGATCGTCGGCTGGGCAAAGATGCTTACCCCAACGTTTTACGCGACCCATCTTCCACGCGATCGATTCGGTAGCGAATCAAGTCTTGATGAAGCCGACGAAATGAACCTGTCCCAGGCAGTAGCTAACCGAATCTGTCGCACATTCATCACTATGAAAAGTCAAACGACAAAGGCATCGCGGTTAGGATGGCGATTGGTCGCAGGTTTGTATGCCAGCCTCTTTCTGATCACTCTGTTTCTGGCATACACGGGCAACCTGCCATCGCAGCTTGGGCGTATTCCGTTTTACGACAAGATTGGTCATGTGGTGCTGTATAGCATGGCAACGTATCTAGGTCAGCGGGTGCTGGGCGATCGTCGGATCAGGCTATGGGCGATCGCGGTACCGCTGTTTCCCTTCCTGTTTGCGATCGGTACGGTGACTGAAGAACTGCTACAGATGTTTTCACCCAATCGCACGCTGGATGCGATCGATCTGGTTGCCAGTGGTTTGGGCATCGTACTGGGCTACTGGCTGGCAGCAAGAGGACGATGAATAGGAGGGCAGAAGGCAGAGGGCAGGAGGCAGAAGGCGAAGGGATGAGGGTGGGGGGCGGTAAGAATTTAAGGTGGAATGCTAATGTTCACAAATGTTCACAAATAATGGGGGCGTTTACAGGTCTCTTCCCGCAGGATGGCGTAAAAATCGATGTGCTCACCTTTAATGAGATGTGTTCAAGGATGGGATGTCTGTAGGGGCGTTACGTGTAATGTCCCTACAGGCAAAACACAACTCCCACCGATCGCATTGAGGAAAATGGATGTTGCTACAGGACAAGCGCACAGGGTCACTGATTGAAGTGGCTGAAATCGTTGATCTGGTAAATCCAGCGAAAGACAAGATTACAGGACGCGTGCAGTCGGGTGAAGAAGAGCAGGATAAGGAACCGATCGCGAAAGAGACGTTGATTTTTCCGTCAGGAGAAAGTTTGCCGCGCTGCTGGGTTGATGCCGATTATCGGGAACCAGACGCACCGGGAGCGTAGTCCCAAAGGTAAGGCACACAATTGTGGCAGCTTACTTGCTGAAGTGAGCGATAGTCTACAGTTGAATGTCTTATCTTCAGTCGCATTCTTAAACTTGCATGGTTAAACGTGTTTGCTGGCGCAGATCCATCAGGCTTGCTGTTGTCGCCTTTCTGGTTGTCAGCATGGTGAGTTGGGCGTTTCGTGCGCCTGCTCAAAATCCTTCAGCCCAGGGTACGATCGCTCAGACTCATCTCGTGGTGCCAACCAACGTACCCCGATCGATCGATCGCACCGTCAATTGTGAGCTGCTGGTAGCAGGTGGCGGTATTGCAGGCGTTGCCACAGCGTATGAAGCGCTGCAAGCCGGACGTACCGTTTGCCTGACCGATATAACCGATTGGGTCGGTGGGCAGCTAACCTCGCAAGGCACCTCTGCGCTGGATGAGGCGAAAAAGCAACGGGCGCTGCTGTTTTACTCACGCGGGTACAACGAACTGCGTCGCCGGATTGAGCAGAAGTATGGCAAGCTCAACCCTGGTCAATGTTGGGTCAGCGTGTCGTGCTTTTTGCCCAACGATGCCGAACAAATTCTGATGACCATGCTGCAAGAGGCGGCAAAAAAGGGGAAGGGCACGCTCCAATGGTTTCCTTCTACCGTCATCAAAGGTTTGACGACCAGTGCGGATGGCAAGCTGATTCAAGGGGCGATCGCCATTCAGCACAGCCCCGCACCAAATACGCCACCATTGAATACGGAACCGCTTTCAAGGACGATCGAAGATGCCTACCGCTACGAAAATTCTTCGCGTCTGACCAAGCAAATCATTCGCTTTGTGCCCCTTAAACAGCGCTGGATTGTGGTCGATGCCACTGAAACAGGCGAGTTAATTGCGCTTGCCGATGTCCCTTACCGGGTTGGGCTTGATCCGCGCACGTACCTCAATCCGTCTTCACCCACTGAAACAGGCGATCCCTACTGTCTGCAAGGCTTCACCTACACCTTTGCGATGGAACAAACGGAGGGCAACCAACCTCAGCAAAAGCCATCGTTCTACGAGCAATACGCGCCCTATTACGGCTACGATGCCGACTACCGCAAGGCAGACTTCAACTTCGTCTTCACCTACCGTCGTATCTGGAGTCCCCAACCGGGACCACGCATCAAAGCAGGACCATTGACCGTTACTGCTCCCACACCTGGCGATATTTCTATGCAGAACTGGGTTTGGGGCAACGATTATCGTCCAGGCACCAGCGCCGACAATCTGGTCTATAGCCGCGATCAGCTACAGCAAACGGGGCAACTCTCATCTGGAAACTGGATGGGCGGCTTGCGGACGGATGCACTTCGTAAAGGGGAAGAGCTGGCACTGGGCTTCTATTACTGGCTGGTCGAAGGCACCACCGATTCGCAACTGGGGGATGGGTTCAAGAAGCCTGCGCCAAACCATCGATTACTGACTGGCTTTGATGCGCCGATGGGCACTGCACACGGCTTGTCCAAATATCCCTACATGAGGGAAGGACGGCGGTTGATCGGGCGCACCTCCACAGGCTACCCCAATGGCTTTAGCGTGAACGAAATCGACGTGTCTCGTGCCGACTATCGGCAGGAGTATTACCGCAAGCTGCCTGCATCGCTCTATCGATCGCTCTACATCGCCCTCGCTGGTTTAGAAACAGGCAACGCGATCGTCAACGATATTCCACCCGACAAAATTACCCGCCGCACTCGCTCCACCATCTACCCCGATTCGGTCGGCATTTCTCAGTACGCGATCGACTTTCACCCCTGTATGCAAGACTCCCCACCCGAAAAACCCGGCAATATCGAGCGTCCCGGTGTACGGCAGGCGCATGGGCAGTCCTATCCAGGGCAAATTCCCTTGCGATCGATGATTCCGCAAAAGCTCGACAATCTTCTCGTTGCCAGCAAAAGTATCGCCACCAGCTTTGTCGTCGCCGCCGATTATCGCGTCCATTCCTTTGAATGGTCAGTCGGTGCTGCGGCTGGAAACACAGCCGATTTCGTACTATCCGAAGGCATCTATCCTTATCAGCTTGTGGATGATCTTTCTGGCACTACACCTAAACTGCAAACACTGCAAAAGCGACTGAATCAAAACGGCAACCCCACCGCGTTCCCCAACACCTCCATCTTCAACGAAAAATGGGAAGACTGGACAGTTTGGTGAAGGTTAGAAAGAACAAATTCTCTAAAGCTCTATATGCTCTTCAAAAGTTCTAAAAATTCTCGTACTACTTTGTCTGGATTGCTTAAGCAGGAATCAGCGGTAAATCGCTCAACGATAAAGATACGGTGGCGTTTAAAGTGTCGCTCTCGTTCTTGTTCCGCAACTCTAGTTTCTGCTGTGTGATGAGGACCATCAACTTCGAGAATCCCCCATTTACCATCGCAACAAACGATAAAATCTGGCTCTAGATTAATCTTTTGATCACTAAGGCGCACCTTGCAATTGGGTAGAAAGATAACGTCAGCTCTTTCCAGTTCCTCCGCAATTTTGATTTCAGCCTTAGAACGAAGCTTGAAGCCTTTCCAAAGATATTCTGCTCTTGCAGTTGCTTTTGAAAGCAAGCAGATTTGCTTGACAGACTTTATTAGTCTTCCGGTACTACTAACTGCATCTTCGATTACAAATTCAACGCGATCACCTTTTGCAAGTTCGTCGAGCAGCAATCCCTTTAAGTTACCTCCAAGAAACATAGGGTCAGTATTTAGCCCTTCTATCGGCTCATCCGGTTTAATGAAACCGGAATGATCTTCTAAATTTATCCGCGTAACAACTCCTATCATTTTTTTAGATGAGCTAGAAGATTCAGAACTTTTTGCTGCTGTTTCAATTGTCATACGAAGCGGCTAATGAGTTTTACAAGACATTTGTTTACAGGTAGAGTGCCCAACAACTCAGCCTGTGCGACAAAAATCTCATTCTCCAACTATTTAGCTACTTCTATCTTGCTTTAGCCACGATCGTTCTATGCCTTGGGCTATTGCACGTGACCGTTGGTTGAGCAAACCCCGCAGAGACGATCGCACCTTCCAGATCCAGCGCAAAATACTCATCCAAATACGGTTCTGTACTTTTGAGCAGCGTCTTCACATACGGCGGCATCTTGGCATAGATTTCGGATTGCGGATTCATATCCATAATCGCAAGATGCCCACCCGGACGCAGCACCCGACGCGCTTCTTGAAGGATAGCGATCGCCGCACTCTGAGGCAGTTCATGAAACACTAAACAGGCAGAAACGAGATCAAACGAGGCATCTGGTAAGCCTGTAGACTCAGCAGCAGCGTGGAGCCAGGAGGGTGAGGAGTGAGGAGTGAGGGGTAAGGGGTGAGAAGTGGAAGTTGTTAGTTGTAAAGCCTTTCCTTCGGAACGCTGCGCGAACGGCATGGCTTCGCTAGGTCTATTAGTGTCTGGTGGTGATTCTTTCCTTTTTGACTCCTGACTCCTGACTCCTGACTCCTGACTCCTGACTCCTCTCCCCTCTCCCCTCTTTTCCCCCCGATACTTCGCCACTGCCAAAAAGTACGGCGATAGATCCAAGCCTGTCATCTGCGCCTCAGGAAACGTTTCTTGCAGTGCAAAGGTACTCATTCCTACGCTGCAACCAATGTCCAGAATCTTTGCAGGTGCTACGGGCAATTGGGCTTTCAAGACATCGTGGTAGCTCTGGCGCAACCACGCATCGCCCTGCGCTCCGGCATCCTTCCAGATACGGGCATGGACGGCATGAGCGGCAACTTCTACCTCCAGTGCGGGTTCCCAGCCCAGATTGCCTTCTTCGTAGGCGTGAAATGAAGTCACGTAGTAGTCGGGGTACACCAGGTTGGGATTCTGCACCTGCGCCAAATCGTCATCCCAGGAGCGCGATCGCAACGCCTCGACTTCTCTAAGCCAGTAAACCCCGATCGACTCTGCCCGCTTAATCATCATCTGACGCGCCTGATGCTTTGCCAGGTTTGCTAGTGGTTTAACCGCTAGAAGACCGTTGATGAGGTGAGACGCGAGATTGGGTGCAGTTGTAGCCGTCATGAGTACGATTTAGCAGAAGATGGGGTGGAATAGGATTATTATCTCAGTAGTCTGGATGATTTGAGACAGTTGACCGATGATGCAAGTGCCAATACTGGACTCTGCCTACAGCCGATACAGGGCATCCACGCTACGCTGAAAAGAAATCAAGTCCACGAGACGACGTTCTCCTAAGAAACAGAGCATCCCCATCTATGCCACAGGTTTATTTTGACCCTGATACAAATGGTCACAAGTCCTTTGAACTGCCCGGTGCGAAACCTCACTACAACCCCGATCGCCCCGGTCAGGTAGAGCATATTTTTCTGGATCTGGATCTGGATATTCCCAATCAGCGTTACAAAGGGACTTGCACAATTCGCCTGAATCCAGTGCGCGATGGCATCGATCGCCTGACGCTGGATGCCGTAAATTTGCAGATCGACTCGGTTCACATTGGCGAAACGAAGCAAACCTTTGATTACGATGGGGAACTACTCCACATTCAGCTAGAGCCGACGACGCAGGCAGGGAAGCCCATTGAGGTGGCGATCGCTTACAGTGTCAACAAGCCCCAACGCGGACTCTACTTCATCGCGCCCGACAAGCACTACCCCGATAAACCCGTGCAGGTGTGGACGCAGGGCGAAGACGAAGATTCCCGCTTCTGGTTTCCTTGCTTCGACTATCCGGGACAGTTGGCAACCTCCGAAATCCGGGTGCGGGTGCCGAAAGAACTTATGGCGATTTCTAACGGTGAGTTGGTCAGCACTGAGGCAGATGGGGATGACAAGATCTATCACTGGCATCAGAAGCAGGTGCATCCTACCTATTTAATGACCCTGGCAGTGGGTGATTTTGCTGAGTTGCAGGACGAATGGCACGGTAACCCTGTCACCTACTACGTCGAGAAGGGCAAAGAACAGGAAGCCCGCATCAGCATGGGCAAAACGCCTCGCATGATTGAGTTCTTCAGCGAAAAGTATGGCTACTCCTATCCCTATCCCAAATACGCCCAAGTTTGCGTCGATGACTTCATCTTTGGCGGAATGGAAAATACGTCCACAACTCTGCTGACCGATCGCTGCCTGCTGGACGAACGCGCGGCGATCGACAACCGGGGCACTGAAAGTCTGGTCGCGCATGAGTTGGCGCACCAATGGTTTGGCGATCTGGTTGTAATCAAACACTGGTCGCACGCCTGGTTGAAGGAGGGCATGGCATCCTACTCGGAAATTATGTGGACAGATCACGAGTACGGTGCGGAAGCGGCTGCCTATTACCGTTTGGGCGAAGCCCGCAATTACCTGGATGAGGACAGTTCTCGCTATCGTCGTCCTATCGTCACCCACGTCTACCGCGAGGCGATCGAACTTTACGATCGCCACCTCTACGAAAAAGGCGCTTGCGTCTATCACATGATCCGCGCTGAGTTAGGCGACGACCTGTTCTGGAAGTCCGTCGCAACCTTTGTGAACGACAACGCGCACAAGACGGTCGAGACGATCGATTTGCTCAGGGCGATCGAAAAAGCCAGCGGACGCAACCTCCTGTTCCTCTTCGATCAGTACGTCTACCGTGGCGGACACCCCGACTACAAAGTTGCCTACTCTTGGGATGGTGACAGCAACCTGGCAAAAATCACCGTCACTCAAACGCAGGTAAAAGACGGTAATGGCAGTCAGAGTGAGTTGTTTGATTTGAAGGTGCCGATCGGGTTTGGGTGGGTAGGTGAGGAGAGAGAGGAGTCAGAAGTCAGAAGTCAGGAGTCAGAAGGTGAGCCGTTACTAACAACTAACAACCAAAAACCAACAACTTCCTCTCACCCCTCACACCTCACCCTCTTCCCCGTCCGCATTCACGAGCGCGAGCAAGCCTTCTACTTTCCGCTGGAGAAAAAGCCGGATTTTGTGAGTTTTGATGTGGGCAATCACATTCTCAAAACCGTAACGCTGGAGTATCCCCTGCCAGAACTCAAAGTGCAGCTACAGGCTGATCCCGACCCGCTGTCGCGCATTGTGGCGGCTGAAATGCTGGCGAAAAAAGGCGGCTTGGAAGCGGTGAATGCACTCACAGACGCACTGAAAACCGAGTCCTTCTGGGGGGTGCGCGTCGAAATTGCCAAAAATCTCGCCACGATCAAGCTGGATCAGGCGTTTGATAGTTTGGCGATTGGATTGAAGGATGCCGATGCGCGGGTGCGACGATCGACCGTTGAGGCACTGGCAACCATTAAAACCCGCGAAAGCTACAAGGCGCTGAAGTCGATCTCTGAAGCAGGTGATGCCAGCTATTACGTCGAAGCGGCTGCAATCCGGGGACTGGGCAATATCGCCACGTCCAGCCTGGGTGAGTCGAAGGAAGAAAAAATTCTCAAGTTGCTCAAATCTGTGCTGAAAGAGCGGCAGGGCTGGAATGAAGTGGTGCGATCGGGCGCGATCGGTGCCCTTAGCCAGATGAAAACCTCCGAAGCTGCCCTAAACCTCATCCTTGAATACACAGCTCCCGGTGTACCCCAGGCGCTTCGTCTTGCTGCCATTCGTGCGTTAGGAAGCATTTCCACCGGACAATCCAACAGCAGCCTGGAACGCATTCTCGATCGCCTCCAGGAACTCTCACGCGAAACCTTCTTCCTCACGCAAGTTTCCGTGGTAATCGCGCTCGGACAGATGGAAACCGCACGGGCGATCGGCATCCTCCAGGCACTCGCCGATCAAACCCCCGATGGTCGCGTCCGCCGCATCGCCGAAGAAGCCGTCCAGCGCGTCCAGAAAAACGTCGGTTCTGACAAAGCCATGAAGCAACTCCGCGAAGAACTGGATCAACTCAAGCAAGCAAACCAGGAACTACGCAGCCGCCTGGAAAACCTGGAGGCAAAAGCGAAGTAATGATGGGATTAGCAGGGAGGTGGGATTTTAGCGATGAAACCTAACGTTGAGACAATGGCAACGATGGTATAAGGGTTTCAGCTTATCCCGCTCAGGTTAATTAACGTGCGATCGTTCGTTAGCTCTATTGACTTGCTAATGCAAATACAGCGTTTTCCAATTTGCTGAGGTACACCTTACTCCCTTGACTCCTTGACTCCCTGCATGGATCTGTACTTCACTTGCTTGAAAATTGCTGTAATTGGGGATCAGACAGGTATCAAATAGAACTCAATCGGACACTTAATTAGCTGCTTTCTTCAGTTCCGTTAACATTCCGCGTAAGCTATTTCGCCAATAGGGCGGATGAGTGCCTAACAGGGTCGAGACTTTCTTGAGCGAGAGCACCGAGAAGGCAGGACGTTGGGCGGGAGTAGGGTATTCGGGAGTCGTAATGGGGGCGACGCGCTGGAGCTTGAGGGGAAAGCCGAGTTGGTGAGCTTCTTCAAAAATGGCGATCGCAAAATCGTACCAGCTACACACACCGCTGTTGGTGTAATGGTAAGTGCCTGCGGTCTCGGTAGACAGTTGGGGGGCGAGTTGAGCGATCGCCCCCGCCAGATCTTTCGACCAGGTTGGCGCACCAATTTGATCCGTTACGACGCGCAGTTCTTCTCGATCGGCTCCCAGTCGCAACATGGTTTTCACAAAATTGCCTTTGCCCTTTGCACCATAAACCCAGGCTGTGCGGATGATGAAGTGGCGATCGCATTCTGCTCTCACGGCTTCTTCGCCTGCCAGTTTGGTTAAGCCGTAGACCCCTAACGGCTTTGTGACATCGGTTTCCAGATAGGGAGAACTGTGGGTGCCATCGAAGACATAATCGGTTGAGATGTGGATGATGCCTGCATCAATGCTCTTGGCAGCTTTGGCAAGGACTCCGGGTGAAACGGCATTCACCAACTTGGCAAGATCTGGCTCGCTTTCGGCTTTATCGACAGCGGTGTAGGCAGCCGAGTTGATCACGATCGCAGGCTTTACCGTTTCCATCACTTGCTGTACCGCTTCTGGTTGCGAAAAATCGACACGATCGCGCCCCACGCTGATGACTTCTCCCAGGGTCGCCAGCGTTTGCTGGAGTTCTTGACCAACCTGTCCGGTGATACCTGTAAGCAAAATACGGGTCATAGGTAAAGAGGGGATATTAAGGACTGCTTGAGCTACTTTACCTAAATACTCTCTCAGCTTGACCTTCTGAGTACCTGAAAATGCTTCTTTAAAGAAGAAAAATCTAGAGCAGTGTTGCCCTAGACTTTTCTTCACGATTGGCACACAAAGCTATTGCAGTTGAGCGACCAACTCCAAAGGCTATTGAGCCACAAAGCTCAGATATTTTTGGAATAGCTCAATATTTGAAAGAAGCGCGTAAGCAAACACAGCACCACCCACGCCACCGAGAAAAAAGCCCGTGGCGTATTCGTTCCAGCCTTCAGCGTTGTCTAACGCTTTGGGTGGGCTGGGTACCGTCACTGTCGCAAGCGGTGCGGGAGGATTGCTGGCGGCATACAGTGAAATGCTCAGTGTGGCAATCAAGATAGTACCAATGGCAGCCAGTAGACCCGTCATGGAACCAACTTCAGTGTCACGCAGGGGATTAAACGTCACAAAAGGTCCTAACAGCCAGTAACCATGCGCTAGACCCACTTCAATGCCTCGTCGTAAGGGAGACAACCCCTGACGATAGGCAGGCAGATTGTTGATTAAGGCACGCGAAAACCCTGACGCATTAATCGGGGTTTCAAGATTACCAATTTGAGGATCATCCCACGCAGCATAAACGACCTCACGATTTCTGGGATCTCTGGGGTTTGTGTTAGACCGTTCAATCTTGTCCACTAAATTAGCCATGTTCCACAATTCCTGAAGTTTCGGCATGTGGCAACCATCCTAAAAGCATTGTTCTCCGTGCGCCCTCTTTCTCAAGCGGGAGTAAGGAGTCGATCGCGCCTGGTATCTAGAACACATTGCATCCAAGAGCGTTGTCGTGTGCCGCGATTCCTAGCCCTGAACTAGACGCTCGATCGCCTCTGCGTCGGTTGGAAGTGCCGCTGTGATCACCTCTGCTCCTGTTTCTGTCACCAGCACATCATCTTCAATGCGAATGCCCCGCACATCCGCAAACTGAGCCAACCGATCCCAGTCCACGACGTTTTGGTACGTTGCTCGCCGCTCTGGGTCTTGCAAAATCGCAGGCACTTGATAAAAGCCAGGTTCGCTCGTCACGACCATCCCCGCTTGCAAGGGACGATCGAGCCTCAGGTAATTTAATCCAAAGCGATCGCTCCTCGTGCGTCCAGCTTCATAGCCCGCCAGATCGCCCAGATCTTCCATATCGTGTACATCTAAACCCAAGATGTGTCCCACTCCATGTGGAAAGAACAAGGCATGGGCATCTTGTTCCACTAAAGCATCTACCTGTCCGTGTAGAATGCCTAAATCAACCAATCCGGCGGCGATCGTCCGTGCTGCTAGCAGATGAAGATCTCGATACTCCACACCAGGACGAATCGCGGCAATACAGGCATCGTGCGCTGCCAGCACCACATTATAGAGTGATCGCTGTGTGGGCGAGAATTTACCAGAGACCGCCCAGGTACGAGTAATGTCTGCTGCCCAGCCAGAAACCGTTTCCGCTCCCACATCTGCTAGCAACAAATCTCCTGGCTGGATGGGGTGGTGATACTGGTCGTTGTGCAGCACTTCACCGTGGACTGTGACGATGCTGCTATAGGCACAGGTCATGCCATTGGCGATGATCACCGCTTCCATCGCGGCTCGTACTTCTGCTTCGACACGGGCTTTTCGCGTTGCCGCCATCCCAGCTTTATGCGCGGCAATGCTAACGGTTGCAGCCTTTCGCATCTCAGCCAAAGCCAGGTCATCGTGGATCAGACGCAGAGAGACGATCGCCTGTGCCAACTCCAAATCAATGCCTTCTATCCTGCCTACATCACGAAAAACGTTGCGCTGGCACATGACAAATTGACCAACGTGAGTTTCACGATCTTGCACACCGATCGTTGCGGCTCCGTTTGCCCATTTTGAAGGGTTTGCTTTCAAAATCTCGCCTTTATCCTTGTCTTCTGGCTTTAATTCTGAGAGTGGATATGCTTCGGTTGCACCGATCGCCGCTGCAATCTCATCCCGCTTTGGGGTTTCGCCATGCCACAGTGCGCTTGCTGGACTCGCCTCATCTATAAACAGAGTCAGCTTGCCGCCCTCCAACCGAATCACCGCATTTTCTAACGGCAGTCCCGCAAAGTAGAGAAAGTGGCTGCTGGCTCGAAACGGAAATGTATTCGCTCGAAAGTTGCGCGGACTGCTTTGCCCTGACCAGAGCACCACCGGAAAATCTACCAGCGCTGCCAATTTAAGCCGTCTAGTTCTTAAGGCATCAATGAGAGAAGGCGTACGATCGAGCGTTTGCATAATATTAGATTCGGGAGAGAAAGTCGTGCTATGAGCATGTATCTGACCTTCTGTAGTAGGGACGTTACATGTAACGTCCCTACTATTCATTGTGTCATCGTTTCGCAGCAACCCGCTTTGGTTTCGCGGCTCTCGATTCGATCGTAAACTCAGGAATCTCCTGCAACTCAGCTTGGCTCAAATTGTATTGCTCACACACCAAACTTAACCGTGTGCCACCCGCTCGAACGGCATTCACAGAATGGGTCAAATCGCCCTGAAAGTGCAGCAGCGTATTCACTCGCGGTTTAATCTGCCCCACCTGTTGCCGATGGTTTCGTAGCACCAGTTCACCCCCTTGCAAGTCGGGCGGCACCTGCACGTAAAGCACACTGACGATCGCGGGTGGTTCCACCGTTTTGCAATACGATCGCAGCGATCGATCAATATGGGGATCAACCCGCGATCCGTCTTTCAACAACAGCGGATTGAGGTAAAAGGCATTGCAGTAAGGTTCTAACGCGCGATCGAGATACGGCACAAAAAACGGAAACTGCTGCTTCACCGTCTCTAACCCACATTGCTGAAACACCACCGAAAAGCCCTTCGTCCCCACAAAATCTCGGTTTAGGTTATTCACCGCAAAATAGGGACACGCCAAAATCTCTCCCCGCAACGTATGGAGATCAGCAAGTGAGAAGACATTAGCCAGTTGACGGTAGTAACTCAAGGATACGGTTTCGCTCAGTGCAGCTTACAGGCTTTCTATCCTAACCCACCAGATCCTCTAGCTATCAGCAGTGAGGAGTGAGGAGTGAGGGGTAAGGAGTTGTTAGTTGCTAGTTGTTAGGATGTGAACCGTCCTGGACGCTTTCTAAAAACTAAAAACCAAAAACTTCTAGCCTTTAGCCTTCATCCGTCATCCCTTCTGCCCTCTGCCTCTTGCCTCCTGCCTTCATCCCTCATCCCTCCTTCACCAACACTCCATTCAAAAAAATGTCTGCCAATCCTTCTGCCATTTCCTGCATCTCTTTTGGCGATGATCCCTCGCCCATGATCGTGTCTTGACTGAAGCCAGCCACCGCAAACATGCCCAGAAAAACCCGCGCCACGATTTTAGGATTCATGCGTCGATAGATGCCCTGATCCATTGCTGATTGAAAAAAGACTTCTGCCACATCCGTCATTTTGTCGATGACTTCCATCTGGATGCGATCGCGCAACTCTGGGTGAAACTGCGCCTCCATGAAGCAAACCTTCAGCATGTCAGCATTCTTGTGCAGGTTGAGCATCCGTCTCCGCATGACTTGGGCGACTGCTTTATAGCTACCCATTTCGCTCAGTTCCGTTAACAGATCGGTGAGGATTTCGACCCAACCCTGCGTTGCCACCTCAATCAAAATTGCCTTTTTGTTCGGAAAGTGCCGAAACAGCGTGCCTTCCGCGATCCCAGCAGACTCAGCCAGATCACGAGTCGTTGTACCGTCATATCCCAGCTTCGCAAACAGCCGCAGCGCTGCTTTTAGGATGCGATCGCGCGTTTCGGTTTCGGGCGGCAGTGGACGTTGGGTAAGGCGCATAACGGTTAAGGGTAAGCGAGTGAAAGCAGTCACGTAGCGCCATTCTCTATTGCTGCCTTGTGAAAACAGTAGAAGTGTCACAGATCATTACAGATTTGACAGACGATCGAGCCAAATAGGAGACGGAACAGGCAAATTCTTGGCTACCGCTCCCACTCAAATGGCTCGTCTTTTCTGAGTGAAGTCTCTGATCACCCCAAAGCACCCCCATAGAACTTCCGTAATCTTGCCCATTAATATTTCTTTAACTACAGGCAGGATAAGCATGTCAAGGTTAAAACCCGATCGCGGCAAACCGACTGCTCCCATGCGCCTCACCTCCAATCTCACTAGCCAAGGAGATGGTAGTAGCCCCCCGCGATCATCAGAAGACCATGCCACGCCTCATTACTCTCTACTCATTAACTCTCACCCCTCAAGCAGGAGAGCCAGCAATGAAAACGTCACACGCTACAGTGTCTCATGCTAACGCCAGTCAGATTGTTTGGGCTGTCCAGAAAACCTCTGCGGAAGTGCTGTCAGTGCCACAGGGCGAGTCCCAATCGTCGTTTGCTCCACTTCAGCCGATTCGTCAATGGCTCGACGCGATCGAAGTTCAGAATCCAGCAACCGCCAACCTACTTTGTCGAGTGATCCCCTCTCGCTGCCCCTTTGAACGCACGGTTAAGCTTTTCGATCGCACCCTCTTCTCCATTCCACCCCTTTGTAAGCTCAACCCCTTTTACGAGCAGGTTGTTGGTCTACGGTTCCGGGCGCTCTGCTATCTGGCAGATGAATGCCACGAAGATGTCAGCCACTATTGTTAACTAGGGCTTACGCAAACCTCGGAGTTTTAACCAAGAATCAGGCATCCTGACCAACACCTTGGCTTCAACCTCCGAGGTTTTGGTCAACGAGCATAAGTCCTTATCAAAATTGCTGGAACCACTGTTGCAAGCGGCTCACCACCCTTGCGGCGGGCTGAATCAACTTGGAACTTACGTAACAATTAGCCAGAAATAGGCAGAAAATTCATTGGACTGAGTAGAATAGCAAGTATCGAGTTCGTATCCAACCAGTTCGTACCCGCTCACAATCCGTTATCACAATCGTTTGTGCTCTGACGATCGACGACACGCCATCCAGTCCACGTTTGAAGACTGATTTCTCGTTGTCACCCCTACTTTGCCAACCATCAAATGCCTGTGATTGAAAGAATTGAGAGAAGACCAAACCGCGATTTACCAGCTATTAACGAACGGATTCGCTTTCCAAAGATCCGCGTGATCGATTCAGACGGAGCGCAGTTGGGGATTATGCTCCCCCGCGAAGCCATGCAGATTGCAGAAGAAAAGGATCTGGACTTGGTTTTGGTTAGCGATAAGGCTGATCCACCTGTCTGCCGGATCATGGACTACGGCAAGTTTAAGTTTGAGCAAGAGAAGAAGGCGCGTGAGGCAAAGAAGAAGCAGCATACCGTCGATGTAAAGGAAGTCAAGATGCGCTACAAGATTGAGGAACACGACTACAACGTGCGGATCAGTCAGGCGAAGCGGTTTTTGAAAGATGGTGACAAGGTGAAAGCCACCATCATGTTTCGGGGTCGTGAGATTCAGCACAGCGACATCGCTGAAGATTTGCTGAAGCGTATGGCAGGTGATTTGCAGGAACTTGCAGAAGTGCAGCAGGCACCAAAGCGTGAAGGTCGCAACATGATGATGCTCCTGGCTCCAAAGAAATAAGAACGGATGGCACAGCTTGCCTCACCGTTGCTGCAAAGACACTCTGGTCATGGCTGGAGTGTCTTTTTTGTATGATTCAGCGGTCAGCGGTCAGCAGTCAGCAGTCAGCAGTCAGCTTTTTAGCCTTCTGCCTTGATCCCTCATCCTCGCCTTCTGCCTCCTGCCTTCTGCCTACCCACAACTAACAACCAACCACTAACAACCAACCACTGCCTTCCTGGTTGGAGTTTTTGCTCAGAATCTTTTTGCGATGAATGGACTGTCGCTATCTACAATGAGAGCCATTCGGGGCAAGCTAAAGAGGTGTGTCGATGAGGCGTGATGTCATCGACGATGGCAAGATGACGTAGGGGCACGATCGCATAGCGCTCTTTCGTTTAGGTAGAAACCGATCGAGGCGATCGGCAATGAATACAGGACGCAAGCGCGGTATGGAACGCAACAGCCAGTGGTTAATCGATAAGGGGTGGCGGCAGAAATTGCTGCGGTGGGTCAATCTTCGTCCAGAGGAAAGTGAACGTACATTTTTAATGTTTGCGTTCTACACCATTACGTCGATCGGGCTGGTGTGGTTTGAAGCCAGTACGGTGGCACTGTTTCTGCAAGAATACAAAGCCGAAGACGGGTTGCCCTGGATCTACATTGCGAGTGCAGGTATTGGCTCAGGGTTGGGGTTTGTTTACTCGCAACTGCAAAAAGTGTTGCCCTTACGTCGGGTGCTGGTCTTAACCGCCCTTCTGATGGCGTTGCCGCTGCTGTTGTTTTGGTTTGGGCTGGATAGTCGATCGTCGGTATGGGGGGCAACCGTCATCGCGGTTACGATCTTTCTCATGCGGCTCTGGCTGGAAGCGATCTACGTCCTGAATGATCTCAACACGTCCATTACTGCCAACCAACTTTTTAACATTCGAGAGATTAAGCGCACGTATCCACTCATCAGTAGCGGGATTCTGGTCGCGGATGTGATCAGCGGCTTTTCGCTCACGTTTCTCATTGCTTGGGTAGGGCTAAAAAACGTCATTGCGATGGCGTGTCTGATGATGGTCATTGGCGCAGGCATTCTCTTTTATTTGAGCCAGTCCTACCAACAAGCTTTTCCCGATTCGTTGCGACGATCGTCCGACGATCGCTTGAGTGACTTTGCGAGTCGGCGCTTAAAGGGACCGTTGCGCCGGTATGTTGTGCTGCTGTTTACGTTTTTTATTCTGGCGCAGGTGCTGTTGCTCCTGGTCGATTTTCAGTTTCTCCGCCAGTTGCAATTGCATGGCAATGAAGGTGCGATCGCCCAATTGCTGGGGCAGCAAAATTCGGATGCAGCGATCGCCAGCTTTCTGGGCTGGTTTAGCGCCATTTTGGGGATCTGCGAACTTGCTATGCAGTGGTTAGCGTCCAGCCGTGTGATTGAGCGTATTGGGGTGTTTGCCACCGCGATGCTGCTACCGGGCATGATTGGCGTGTTGGGGGCTGTAGCGATGGCGATCGCGCCCACGGCATGGGTCATGGGGCTTTTCGTCAGCATTGTGGCACTCAAGTTTTTGGACGAGTTGCTGCACTACACCCTGTTTGCCAGCCTGGGACCTGTCCTGTTTCAACCCATTCCTGATGGGGTTCGCAGCGGCATTCAGTCGGTTGTGCGAGGCATTGCGGAACCGTTGTCTACGGGTGCGACTGGCTTGGCGCTGCTGGTACTGGTTTGGTTTAGTCGCAACACCAGTTTTGGCGATGTGGGTCTCAATTGGATTTTGCCTGCGATCGTCTGCCTGTCGCTCGTCTGGGTGCTAACCATCTGGCTTTTACGCAGCAAGTACGTTGGGTTGCTGGTGATGAGCGCGGAACGGGGACAACTGAGTGGCGATGTGGATTTGCGTGAGTTGAAGCGCGCCGTGGTTGAAGCCCTCGACCAACCAGGAACAGATGCCCATAAAGGTGCCTGCATTGAACTGTTGAGTCAGCTTGACCAAAAAAATGTCGGTGAAGTGCTGGCACCCTTGCTGACAAAGCTCTCGCCTGGATTGCAGCGCAAAAGCCTGGAAGCCATGTTGGCGCATCCCAACGCAGCCTATTTGGGACAGGTACGTGCCCTCATTGATCTGTCACCCACTCCAGAGGTCTTAGCGGTGGCGTTACGCTATGTCTGGATTGCCGAGGAAACGCCAGACGTTCGCCAGTTGCGTCCCTACTTGCGTCCAGAAGTGGATTCTGTTGTACGAGGGACGGCGGCTTCGTTGATGATGCGGCGAGGCAGTCCCACGCAGAAGGCAGAGGCGACCAACACCCTGCGCTTTATGCTCACCCACAAGCAGGAAAAAGAGCGCGTGATGGGCTGCCGAGCGTTAGGGGAAGCGGTTTACCTGCAAGCGTTACGGCTTTATATTCCCGATCTGTTGCAGGATGAATCGCTACGAGTGCGGTGTGCGCTGCTGGAGGCGATCGCCGCGACCCATCTGGAAGAATTCTACCCATCGCTGCTGCGGGGGCTGTACTACAAATCAACCCGGGATGCGGCGATGCAAGCGCTGGTGCGACTGGAGAATGATGCCATTCCCATGCTGGTAGAGCTGGCAGAAGATACTCATAAGCCTGATTTGGTGCGGCTGCACGCATGGCGCGCGATCGGGCAAATTGGTACGCTCGAAGCGCTGGATGCCCTCATTTCGCACCTGATGACTGCGTGGGGCACCGATCGGCGGAGCATCTTACGGATTTTGCTCGAAATGCCCCGCGATATTGGGATCGATAGTGTCGCCGACCAGTTGGGCAGACGAGGCATTGAGCGGCTGATTGATCAGGAACTGATGTTCGTCGGACAGCTCTACGCGGCGTTGCTAGATTTGATTCCCACACAAGTCTGGGGACGTGAGGCAGATCTGTTGCGACGAGCGTTGCGTGATTTACAACTGGATACGGAAGAACGTCTGTTTCTGCTCATGAAATTTCTATACCCGATCGGCTCCATCAAGGCAGCCGCGTTTAACCTACAATCAAATTCGCGCAGCAATATGGCGCGAGGGCTAGAAATTCTGGACAACACGCTGGATATTCCCAGTAAGCGCGCGTTGTTGAGCTTGCTCGATCGCAACTCTGACCGCGAAAAGCTGCAAAGCCTGTCCGATCTCATGACCTATGAACCCATGGCTCCCAGCGATCGGCTGCGTCATTTGCTGGATTTGCGTCACTTCTTGTCTGACTGGTCGCTTGCCTGCTGTTTTCATCTGTCCCGTCAGGCGCGGTGGAGTTTGACCCCTGAACAAACGATCGCGTGCCTGCGCCATCCCAGAGGGTTTGTGCGCGAATCGGTGCTGGCATACCTCAAAATGGCATCGCCTCGTGCTTTGATGAAACTATTACCGATGCTGACGCACGATCCAGATCCTCTGGTAGCCGATCAAGTGCAGACATTGATGCAGGAATTTGCGTTAGATTCGGCAAAAACAGTCAACCAAGCAGCAAAACGAGGCAATAATGTGATTGATTTTCCAAAACGAACTGGATTTGAGACGGTTTAGTAAAGTTTATCTGTCGATCGTGGGCATTCTAGAAAGAGCCAACTTCAGCCGTAGACATTAGATTCCATCGCTTCCAGGTTTAAAGCTCACTGTCTCAGCTCCAGTCCAAGCTGCACGCCGCCGATTTATGTTAACCAGCGTCGATCGCTTACTGTTTGTCCGGCAAGTCCCCATCTTCAAAGAGCTGCGGGACGATTTTTTGGTGCGGCTGGCTTCCATCATGGACGAGCTATCATTCCCGACCAATCACACCATTTTTACCGAAGGGCAAGAAGGCCGATCGCTCTACGTTGTCGTTTCTGGCAGAGTCAGCGTCCACATCGGCAACCAGGAAATTGTGCAGCTTGAGCAAGGTACCTGTTTTGGCGAAATGTCGCTGTTTGATGCAGAACCACGCTCGGCTTCTGTCACCACGCTGGCACCGTGCGATTGTCTGGTACTGACGCAGCAACAGCTTTACGAAGCGATCGACGAAACGCCTGGAATTGCCGTTAATATTATCCGGTTGCTCTCGCGCCGCATTCGAGAACTCAACCAAAAAATGAACCACATGAAGGCACCTGTTGCGCCACCCCCGCCACCACCCATGTATCGGACTGCGAAACGGCGTTAGGCTTCCTTCGGCTGACCCGGTTTGTTTTGTGGCGCTACCAGGTTCAACTCATCATTAGAAGCTTTATATGACTGAAGACCAGTTTTGGGAAATCATTGAGGCTAGTCGCCAAGCTTCAAGCGACTGTGAAGCTCAAGCTGATGCTCTACAAGAAAGTTTGTCTGAACTGGCTGCATCTGAAATCATGGCGTTTGACCAGATCTTTCACCAGAAGCTTGTAGGGGCTTATCACTGGGATGTGTGGGGTGTTGCCTATCTTGTCAACGGCGGTTGCTCAGACGATTGCTTTGAATACTTCCGTGCTTGGCTCATTGGGCAAGGCAAGGCAGCTTACGAACAGGTGCTTGCCGATCCTCAAAGCATTGTGTCAATACTGGAAAACAGCGAAGACGAGGTTGAATGCGAGGCGCTGATGTATGCAAGCCACTCTGCCTACGAATCGCTTGAGGGTGAAGTAATGCCCGTTTTAGAAAGGATGTCCTCCCCTGCGCCCGCTGGAGAACCGTGGGAAGAGCAGGACTTGGAAGAACGCTTCCCAAAAGTGGCTGAGAGATGCGCCTAAGATGGGCATTAGCAATTGCGACCTTCAACGAGCCTCCTACGCGACATCAAAGGACTGCTAGATGGGAAGGTTCAATTAAATATAAAGCCTCCGTAGGATGGGTTAGCGAAGCGTAACCCATGCTGCTAAAGGTTTTGATGCGTTAGGGCTACACCTAACACATCCTACGTTTGATTTCACTGATTGATAACGCGCCTTAAGCAGTTTCTAGCCAGTCGAAAATTTTGTCTAGCTCTTCCAGCGTTACAAGTCCGTACTGCCAGAGGAGCATAGGCAGCAAGGTCACGTTGAATTCCTGGTGACGCTTCACAGTGGCGATCGCCGAATCTGAAATCGCCAGTTCTTCCTGTAAAAATTTAATCAAACGGGCTTCCATCGGAGCCTCCATCCAGCCACTTGGCACTAAATGTATTTAAGGGGATTTTGTTAACTTTTGCAACACTCTCTCATGTTGTTCTCACTATTCTCTCTCAAGAAGCTACATAAACAACAGCCTCAGGGCATAGCTTCGCAAGGTCTTTAAGCGCCCTCAAATCCTTCTCTCTCACTTTAGACGCACTAACTTAACATTTCACGCAAACACTATAAGTCTTGCCGCGACGAAGACCCTTTCATCTTCACGGCTAGAGACTCATTTTCCTGATGTGGATTACCGAATGTGCTAATCCATGACAGAGGCGGGAAATCGTTCTCTGAGAGCCGTCACGATCGACGATGGTTCGCGTTCTTGCAGGTTGTCTGGCTTATTCCAAGTAAAGGGTGCTTTGCGGGCGGCTGACAACCACAGTAGCCGCTTTGCCCGCGTCATGGCGACGTAGAGGAGGCGAAACTCTTCCGCCGTTTTCAGATTTTTAGCCCGTTCCCAGGCAGCGTCGATCGACACTAGGGGATTTTGATGGTGCAAGCTGGCACGAATTTGGGCACGCGCCACTTCTGCCAGTGTAAAGTCACCCAGAAACTGTGCCTGCGGTGGAATCCACTGGCTACCGGGGATAGTTTGCTCATGCAAAAAGGGAATGAACACGTAGTCCCAATCAAGTCCCTTGGCTTTATGCATGGTGATGACGGTAAGCTGTCCGGGGCGAATGTAGCGCTCTTCCGCATCGTCGGTTTCCACAGGTTCAAACTGCTCTGAGGTGACGATCTCGCTCAATAGGCTCAAAATCCCTGAAAGGGCGTGGTTATCGGTCGTCTGCTGGGCAAGGCGTTCGGTGAGCTTGTCGGCTGTGGCTAGCTCGGTTTGCTCGTAATCAAGCGTCTGTGCCAGAAAGGGGATGAGTTGGGCGGGTGGAAGCTGTAACCGGGCGTTGAGGAGACTGGTGCAGTAGAGTCGCGCTTCAACCACCGTATCTGGTTGGGCTGGATCGAGCGGACCGGGATAGAGAAATTGCTCTGGAAAGCTGACGATCGCATTCAAATCCTGCGTGGGAATGCGTTTACGAGTCATCAAAACAGTGAGCGCGGCTTTCAGGTTATCGGGTGAATGGGGGCGATCGAGAAATTGCAGTAAGGTCAACATCTCGGCGGGGACATGGGACTGGCGATCGCGCTGCCCCACCTCGTATACCAACAGTTGATCGCCATGCCAACGGCGTAGTTCTTTTGCTACAAAGCGCCCTTGCTCGTTGGTGCGTACCAGTACCGCTGCTCGTCCTTGAGGATGCTGTTTGAATAACGTCAGCGATCGTTGCCCGATGCGTTCTACCGTTTGATGCACATCTTCTGGGGTGTGTAGCTCCAGCCCCAGACCTTCAGGTACAGGGTTCGCATTTGGCTGCGGGTCATTAGGGGCGACTGGACGAATCGCCTGCTCCCGAAAGGGCTGCTCCACGCCTGCCAGTCTGGACTGGTTGACCCACTGCAACACAAAATTGGCGGCATCAATAATGGGACGGCTGCTGCGTCCTGCCTGGGTCATGGTGGCTAACCGCTTTTCGGCACGGCAGGCTTCACAAAAGTCTCGGAAGAAGATGGGATCAGCAGGTGTAAAGGTGGAATTGATCGCCTGGTTGGGATCGCCAACGCGCACGAGATTTTGTCGATCGCGGTTCTCAGGATCAGCCGGATCAGCCGCCAGGATTTCTAATAATTGGGTTTGTAAGGGACTAGAATCCTGCGCCTCGTCCTCAAAAACAGCAAACACCTGCTGCTGCCACGACTGTCGCACGGTTGAATCGTCCAAGACCCGTAGTGCTGCCAAAATCATTTCATCGTAGTCGATCAGGTTCCGAAAGCGAAGTTGGGTCTGGTAGAACTCGTACAGTCCGGCTGCGATCGTCAACACCGCATAGGGGTCATCCATCTCATTGGTCTGCGATCGCAGGTCGTCTGGCAGTAAACCGGAGCTTTTCGCCTCGTGGATCACCGTGGTTGCCAGCGCAGGCAGCACCTCCGATCGCAGCACCGACTGTCGGCGCAGACGTTCCGTTTCCTCACCGTCAAACCGCTGACCTTCTAACAAAAGCTGGTAGTGACGGGCATTTGCCGAAATCCACTGATCAACGCAGGTGCGAATGAGCCGATGGTTTTGATTCGGCGTGACCAGGACGCTATCTGGGTTTAAGCCGGATAACTCTGGGTGGGCACGCGCGATCGCCCAGGCAAGTCCGTGCAGCGTTTGCACCAGAAAGCCTCCCGGTGGCAACCCTAGCTCCTTCAAATTCTGCCGAATCTTTGCCTTCAGGTTTGCCGCAGCCGATCGCGTAAATGTTACAATGACTAATTGACGACGCGCATTGAGCTGCTGTTGGGCAATGGCGATCGCAGCGGCAACTGCCATTCCGGTAGACTTGCCTGCTCCAGGCACCGCTGAAACTGCCAGCGGACCTCCCTGCCACAGCGCAATTTCTCGCTGCCCTGGACGCAACGTATCGCGGAGTTGCTCTAGCGAAGCAAGAGAGAGGGGGGGCATGGGGGAGCGGGAGAAGCAGGGAGAGCGGGGGAGGCGAGTTTTAGCCTTTAGCCTTTTCCTCAAACAAATCTAATGGTAAATGCCCAAACGTCTCATTCACATCGCCACCATAGGCAGACTGACAGGAAACGAGGACACCGCGATGGTTGCCTGTGTAGGGCGCAACGTGACAGCGATCGCGCTGGGGATTGAATTTGACGTAGACAGCGCCCTCTATGGGCGTGACTTCAGGCGTTGCCTTGTAGCCCAGTGCGGTGAGATAGGTTGTGAGCGCTGTGGTTGCCTGGTCGATCGTGTCAGCGCAGATCCCTAAAATCTGATAGTCAGAATGGGTAGCAACGAGCAAGAGTGCCTGCCGTACAAGCGCGTCTTCGGGCGTGGTTTCAGGCGATCGATCAGCACACAGAAACTGCCTCAAAACATCCTGAGCGGCTTCTACGGTCAAATCTGAGTTGAGCGTGGGCATAGCGTTCTAACCAATCTTATCTCTTCAGCCTATCATTCAGCGGCACACCCAACAGGAGCAGACAGCAGGGTAACAACTTAGGCGATTTCCACAAAAGAAATGACCCAGCGTAGTGCAGACATCTTGTCCGCGTCGCAAGCGAGACGCTTGCACTACGGTTTCAACTGGGTAAATTCTTTAAGAGAAACGACCTTACGTGCTCGTCACCCGCAATTGCCCTCAAGATTACCGAAAAACGCCTGACAGGGGGCTTGCAAGAACGATGATTTGTTGTAATTTTGTAGATAGGCTTATTGATTAAGTTTCTCAACAGAAGGACTTTCTCAATAGAAATGCTTCCACAGCCCTTAGAACGACATCCCTTAGAACGACATTATGAGCAAAACAGAGCGGCGATCGACCTTGAGTCTGGAAGGACGGTGTTTGGGGCTGGTATACAAAGATGGCTTTCCCAAACGTTTGCGGCTGTTAACGGCTGATGGAGAGCGCCTGGTGAAGCTGGCGAAAGAATTACGGCTTTCGCTGAGTCAAGACATCGTTCCCGGAGCGTGGATTCAGGTTTGGGGTGAGAGAAAGATGAGTCATAAACCAGGAGAGGCAACGCTGAAAGCCTACAGAGTGAGCCTTACTGCGCCCGGAAAGCTAGAAGACACGCCATCAATTGCTGTGCCAGTTGCTGGGTCAAAACATGCGGCTAGCGCCAAAATTCTTGTGTGTCAGAAGTCGGACTGCATGAAACGAGGCGGTAAAGCCGTCTGCCATGCCCTGGAAGAAGCTTTGAGCGATCGCCACCTGACCGATGTCAAAATTCAAGGGACGGGCTGCATGAAGGATTGTAAAGCTGGTCCTAACATCGTATTTATGCCTGAAAAAACTCGCTATACCCGCGTCTCTGCTCAGGACGTTGGGGCATTAGTGGATGAGCATTTCCCGCGTGTGCCTCAGCAGGAAACCAGCTCTCCAGGCAACGGGCGATCGTTGCTCTAGCCGCAGATTAGCTTTAGCCAAAAATTATCTCTGCAATGTACTGAGATCCCCGACTTTTAGTGACAACTCCGTCACAGACTTCCACAACAGAGGAGTCGAGGATCTTGGCATAATTCTACGAGACTACGATTTGTACCCTACCGAAGGAGCAGAAAGACTAGGGCGGGTCATCAATCAGCTCCGAAACCTTGCAGCATCAGCAGTGTTACGCCCGCCCCAACACATCAGGCTAGGGGCTGGAAGCCTTACTGCAAGTAATGTGTAGCAGTAATTGATGACAGCCTCTAGCTCTTTGGTGTGCCTCTGCCCAAAACCTGGTCTTTGAGGGAGCCAAAGCTGGCAGCTAGCTCTTCTCGGTTGGATGCTCTCCAAAGGTAGCGATAGATGAACCAGGCGGTGTAAGCAAAACCGATTAGTTCAAAGGTGGGAGCCAATAAAGGGATATCGTTGATGGCATCCAGGAGGGCAAGCGTGAGTTTGACGGAGACGATCGACCCAAAAATCAGGCCAAGCGTAATGATGGGTCGTCTATACTCGCCAAAAAAGTCAGATAAATAGTCGGGTAATCCAGCCAAAAAGGCATATACGCGATCGGCAACCTGCTTCAACTGCTGACCGGTCTCTGACTCAGAGGCAGGTGGTAACAAAAGGGGTTCATCCGTCGGCAATTCTGTCTCAGGGGCAAAGGCTGAAGGGCTTGTATCTGGAAATTCGGTTTCTTTAACGTCAGGGTTCATACTCATAACCTGGGGATTAACAACCTGGGCAGTGCTGGATCAAGAGAAATCTCCCAGCAATCGAACGACGAGTCTAGTTGTGCAGCTTTTTTAACACTAACAACCTTAAAGTCAGGTTTTATCACTAGGAAGACGGATTAAGCAAGAGTGCGGCAAACTCGATCGATCGCGCTCGTAGCACTCTCAACCTTAGCAAGATTGGTCGCTGGTGCAACCGAATGATCAAAAATCTTAGCTGCAACCGACCGCATCATACTCTCCAATGAAGCGTTTTGAACACAAAGGTTGGCGGTTAAGGCTGAACGTACCGCAGTAGCGTCTATACAGGCGCAGAATTGCCGTTGTTTAACGTTACTCAAGTTAATTTATGAGCCTGCTTTGGGCACGTTAAAAGCGACAGCCTTGTCAGGCATCCCTGTCATCAGGTCATCCATCTTCCCGTTTGCCCTTGCCAGGAGGATGACCGATCGGTGGATGATCGCCCCAGGTTTGTTGAGCGCAACCCTACTTGCTCTAGGGCGCGTCATCAATTCAGCTCTAAACCCTGCGGTATCAGCATGATCGCGCTCGCCCCAACACACAAAGCTAGGGGCTGAGACCCTTGCTGAAAGCAGTGTGTAGTCGTAATTGATGACAGCCCCTAGAAACTGGCTTTGCCCATGATGGCTGAGCGATCGCCCTAAACGATCGCTCCCCGCGCCACCGCTCTGATTGGAAACGAGAACAAGCACAATGACTCAGATTCTGGTAATTGAGGATGATCCCGTTGTTAGCGCTCTCATACTCAAACTGCTGAAAGTCGAAGCGTTTGAGGTTTTGGTCGCCAATGACGGTCTTACAGGTGTGAAACTGGCTCAGGCGTATGAACCTGACCTGATCATCTGCGACATCATGATGCCTGAGTTTGACGGCTATGAAGTCTTGCAGCAACTTCGCCATGAGCCAGCTACTGCCACCATTCCCTTCATTTTTCTGAGCGCCAAAGCCGATCGCACAGATCTGCGTCAGGGGATGGAACTTGGTGCCGATGATTACCTGGCAAAACCCTTCAAACGAGCAGAATTGCTGGGTGCGATCGCCGCTCGTCTGGATAAACATGCCGCTTTAGCCAAGCCTTACATCACTGAAATGAAACGGGCTGCCAGCACCCTGGGGCAACTCGCGTATTTCGATCCACTCACCAATCTTCCCAATCGCATTTCATTCCATACAGCGTGCCAACAAACCATCAAGCAAGGACAACAACCCGATCGCCATGTGGCTGTTTTGCACCTCAACTTAAAAGATTTTGGAGCAATCAACACAACGCTAGGCTACTTTAATGGCGACCACCTATTGCAGAAAGTGGCGACACGTCTCAAACAAACCGCTGGCAACTATACTGTGGCGCGTCTCGCAGGTAGCGATTTTGGACTCTTGCTCGACAACCTCACCACCGAAAGCGCGATCGAGGCTATGGGCAAACGGGTTCTAGCTGACCTCACGGAGCCTTACCAACTGGATGGGCAAAGCATTCAAGTGCAAATGAGGATGGGCATCGCGTTCTACCCAGAGCATGGTAGTACCCCTGGCGAGCTGTTGAACTGTGCTGAACTGGCAGTGCAAGCAGTCAAGCAGAACAATCACTATCAGCTTTACACCCCCATTCTGGCGGTAATGGCGGCTGAAAGTCGTTCTATGGAGAGTCAGCTTAGCCTTGCTTTGGCTCAGCGTGAGCTACAAATGCACTATCAACCACAGGTGAATTTAATTACAGGGCGGATCATTGGAGCAGAAGCGATGCTCATGTGGCACCATCCAGAACGGGGCTTAATGAATCCGGCGGCGCTGATTGCAGTGGCAGATGATGCCGTTGTAGCCGCGATCGAGCAATGGGTGTTGGAAACCGTTTGTACCCACGCAAAAGCTTTGCAAGCCGCCGCACAACGCCCCATTCGAGTAGCGGTCAATTTATCAGCGCGACAGATGCAGTGGCAACAGGAGGACTTAGTCGCAACGATGTCCGCTCTTTTGCAGAAAACCGCGCTTGATCCAGAGGTGTTGACGCTAGAGCTAACCGAAGCCTGCGCGATGAAAGAAGTAGACGCAACCAGTTTAAAGTTGCAGGCGCTCAAGGCGATCGGTCTACACATGGCTCTCGATGAATTCGGTACTGGGTATTCATCGCTGAGTTACTTAAAGCGCTTCCCCCTGGATGTCCTGAAGATTGATCCATCGTTTATTCAAACTATGTTGACGGATAGCAATGATGCTGCCATCACTAAGCTGATGATTGCGATCGGGCAAAGCCTACAGCTTAAGGTCATTGCAACGGGTGTAGAGACGATCGAGCAGTTTAACTTTTTGCGGCAAAGTGGCTGTCATGCCATGCAGGGCGATCTATTTAGCTTACCAATCACCCAGTCTGAACTTGAGAACCTATTGCAGACAGACAAGCGCTTCGACATCAACACGGTGGCAAAAGAAGGCGTGGATTAGTTGCGCCTTTCAGCGAGGTCGCCTGGTGCGGTAAAGTTACAGATATGTACGATGACGATGACTTAAGTGTCCTTGATTTTGAGGATGATCTGGAGAGTCCTCTAGATCACATGGAACCTGTTGATGCCGGGTTGGAGGAGCCAAAGCCTGACCCGGAAGAAATGTTGCGGCTATTAGCAGCCACGGACACAAACCAGCGCATGTTGGCAACACGGGCGTTTTGTGAGCTTCAGGACGATCGCGCCGTGCCCCGTCTCATTGAACTTTTGATGGATCCTTGCCCGTTGGTGCGGGTGAGTGCCGCCTATGCGCTGGGTCGCAATCCTAGCGTGGATGCGGTGGAGCCGTTGATCAGGCGGTTTAATGATGACTGGAATGGCTACGTCCGTAAAGGAGTGATATGGGCGTTGGGCAACTGCCGCGATCGCCGCGCGCTACCAACCCTGATTGAGGCACTCAAAACGGATATCTCAGCCGTGCGGTTGTGGGCAGCCAGTTCGCTAGCTCAGCTTGCAGCCGTGAGCTATGAGGCTGTGATTGCCGCAATTCCACCCTTGATTGAGTCGGTGCGGCAAGACCCGATCGCAGCCGTGCGAAGTAATTGCGCCTGGACACTGGGGCAACTCTGCCGCGAACTCCCCTCAAACGTCATCTACGGGACAGCGATCGATGCGCTTTTAGAAGTATTTGCCGAAGATGGCGAACTGGGCGTGCGGGAAGATGCCAAAGCCGCGCTGCTCAAAGTAGGCGACCCACGCGGATTGCAAGTGATTGAAGAGTTAGAACGCGAGTGGTTTTGGTAGCAGGCAAGATGCGTGTCCCCCAAGCAACCCTTCCTACAATCCTCCAAACCACTCGTAGCCCTGGTCTTCCCAATAGCCTTTCATGGGTGTCAGATTACTTAAGAAGGTGATTTGCGTCACCCATTTGCTTTGCTTGTAGCCCAATTTGATGGGAGATGCCAGCCGCAAGGGTGCGCCATTATCAGGCGTGAGTGGCTTGCCGTTGCGCCAGTAAGCCATCAACGTTTGGGGATGGACGGCTGAGGCAAGATCCCAGCTTTCGTAGTAGCCATCGGCTGACGTGAAGTAGACATAGCGAACCGTGTTTTTGGGTTGTACTAAAGTGACCAAATCGCGTAACCGGACACCGTTCCACTGCACGATCGCCGCCCATCCTTCAACGCACACATGGCGAATATTCATCGACGTAAGCGGCATCTTTTGCAGGTCTGCGAGACTCAACTGCATGGGGCGATTCACTTCACCATCGATCGTCAATTTGAAGGTCGTTGGGTCAAACCTGGGCGTAAAGTCAAAGGTGTTAATGAGCAATTTCTCAGCTGGATCAAGCGCACTGGCAGCAAATTCTGGCACGGGCTTCTGAGAAAGCATCAGTGCTTCAATCCGCTGATTTAACGGTTCAGAAAATTGACCCACCTGCTCTGCAAACAGCGACGACGCACAGCCGTTTAGCAGCAACCCCGCACCAGAGATACCAGACCATTGCAGGAGTCGGCGACGGGAGAGCGTGCGTTGGGGGAGAATTGGGTTCATGGGGGGAGTGGGGAGTGGGGAGTGGGGTGTGAGGTGTAGGAATGAGGGATAAGGGAAGGCTAAAGGCTAAAAGGTTTCAACAGTCGTCAGCGAACAGTGAACCAGTCTCCAGTAGATGACGTGGCAAAACTGAAGGCTGAAAACTGATGATTGATGACTCCTTCTAAAAACTAAAAACCAAAAACTAAAAACCTCTTGCCTCCTGCCTCCTGCCTCCTGCCTTCTGCCTCCTTCTAACAACCAACCACTCCCTTGCCCTTACAAAAACATCGACTTAACCAGCCGCAGGGTACCCACTCGGAGCGCGAGGAGGGAATGAACAAACGTAAAGAGCAGAACGGTAGGGACAGTGATGAAATGGATGGTGCGGAGGGTTTGCCAGTCGCCAAAAAGGGCGGCGAGCCAATGCAGTTGGGCGGGTTTATACATGGCAAGACCGCTGGCGATCGCCAACAGCAAAATCGGCACGATCGCGGTATACACTAACCGATGCCATGCGTAGGTTTTGCGTTTGGCATTTTGGCTTACCTGGATAGCTTTCACATCATTACTACTGGCAAAACGGTGCTGCCACCGCCGCGTAATAAACACGTACAGTCCATAGCCAAGTAGATTCAAGGCATAGACCCACATGAATGCAAAATGCCAATCGCGTCCCTCTGCCAAGCCATTACCAATCAGCAAGAAGCGCGGAAAATGCCACCCTGCGCGCCCTCCAAAGACAGGATTTGCGTTGTAGATGCGTAAGCCGCTGACAATCATCAACAGCAGACTCACGATGTTGATCCAGTGAAAGGCTTTTGCTGCGATCGCCTGGCTGGGTGCTTTTACTTTGCGTTTAGCCGGGATGGAAGAATCCATGAGCGACAACCAATGTGAGGGCTACTGATAAAGAGCAGCAAACTTGGTCTTAAGTTGATCAAGCTTGGGCAGATCGTGAATGACCACGTAGGGGTGGTTTGGATGGTTGACGATGAAGTTCTGATGCTCTGTTTCAGCCGCATAGAAACCTGTCAGGGGAGCAATCTGAGTTGCGATCGGCTTCTGAAACACATGCGCCTGGTTTAGTTGATCAATGTATGCCTGCGCCACCTGCTTTTCCTCGTTGTTCGCAAAAAAGATGGCAGAGCGGTACTGCGTCCCCGAATCAGGTCCCTGGCGATTTAACTGTGTGGGATCATGTGCGACAGCGAAGTAAACCTTAAGTAACTGACCGTAGGTAATCTGGGTAGGATCGTAGGTAATTTTCACGGATTCTGCGTGTCCTGTTTGCCCAAAGCTCACCAGCCCATAGTGAGCCGTTTCTGCACTGCCGCCAGAGTAGCCAGACACCACATCGGAGACTCCTTTGAGATGTTCAAACACGGCTTCTACTCCCCAAAAGCATCCCCCTGCAAAAACAGCGGTCTGCACAATGCTTACTTTGGTCGCTGGCATGTCAGTAGCCGGATCAGGAAAGACTTTATGCACCATTGCGACTGAAGTGTTAGCCGCAGACTGGGAGGCTCGGAAATAAGACACTCCACCCATCAGGGCGATCGCCACCAGTGAAAGGATCGATAGTTTACGTAGAGAGCGCATCACAAGGTTTGCAGTAGACGATGACATAGGTCGTAAGGGATATGGGGATTGAGTTGTGGTTAAAGCGGTAAAGATGGAAACAGTGGTGCCAGCCAGAGCTGAATCTGCACATCCCACCCCAGCAGAATGGCGATCGCGGTGACAACGATCATCACACCTCCAGTTCGCTGTAAGGTAGCGGTGTGAGCACGCAGATTGAGTAAACGTCGGCTGACTGCACGACCACCATAGGCGATCGCCAACAGCGGTAAAGCCGCCCCGATGCCATAAGAAACGAGTAAGCCAAAGGCACTAGCTACATTATGGTTGACGGCTGCCAGCACCAAAATGCCGCCTAACACAGGACCAGCACACGGAGTCCACAAAAGCCCCAGTTGCGTCCCCAACCAAAATTCACCCGTTAGCCCACCATGCTTTGGTTCCTTTACCCAATGGTGGATGGGGAGATAGCTAAAGGCACGATAGCTCCAATCAGGGAAAATGGCTAGCAAGCCCAGAAGCAGTAGAACGGCGATCGCAACATACCGCAAAATACTTGCCAGCGCTGCAAACCAGCTTGCCGTAATGCCTAACAGACTGCCCGCTACGGCAAAGCCACCCACCAGCCCAACCACTAGGGCAATCGGACCGTACCTGTGAGACTGGAGCGATCGACCCACCAACACAGGCAAGATGGGCAACACACATGGCGAAAGCACGGTTAGTATGCCACCGAGAAAGGCGAGTCCGGTAGAGAGGGAGGAAGGAGGCATGGGGAAGAAGGCAAAGAGATGAGGGATGAAGGATAAAGGCTAAAAAGCTGACTACTGACCGCTGAGTGCTTAATCAACTCAAAACTCTTAGGAGATTTCTGAGAAAGAAGATACCTCATGTACGGGCGAAGCATTCGGCAAATAACCTTTGATAAGAGGCGAAAGATACTGCCCGAATGCTTCGCCCCTACGATATGCGGGTATAAACTTCTCTGGAAACCGCCTTAACTCAAAACTCTCCCTCTAGCCCAACAGCTTACGGATTGTTTGCTCTGTAGTGTCGTATGCGCCTTCGCCGATGTGGTCGTAGCGGACTAAGCCTTGACGATCGGCGAGAAAGAGATGAGGCCAATATTCGTTGCTGTAGGCTCTCCAGGTTTTGAACTCGTTGTCGATCGGCACAGGGTAGGTGATGTTGTGCTTTTGCAATGCCTGCTTGACGTTGTTGAGATCGCGCTCGAAAGCAAACTCTGGTGTGTGAATGCCAATCACCTTCAAGCCCTTATCGGCGTAGCGCTGATGCCACTGCACAATGTAGGGCAACGTTCGCTGACAGTTGATGCAGGCAAACGTCCAGAACTGTACCAATACAACGCTCCCCTTTAAATCGCCAACGGTTAGCGGTGCAGAGTTAAGCCACTGGCTAATGCCCTGAAACTCCGGTAAACCTTTGCTGGAAGCTGCCACGGCACTGTCACCAGATGCTGCTGCTTCACCAGATGCTGCTTCTAATGGAGAACGATTGGAAGCCGCATCAGAAGGGGCGATCGCGGTATCTGAAATCGATCGTTTTGCAGCCACTCCTAGAGCGGTTGCAGCCCCTGCGCCTGCTACGCCTAAACCAAGGTAGAGCAAGAGTTGTCGCCTACGACGCGAAAGTTCCATGTCTGCTCCTTCAAAAACGGGATGACAAAGTGTGTGCGATCGACAACTGACGCTACCAACCATCACAAGCATCGACAAGAGAACAGCCGTCATTGAGGTACGGGTTGCTTCAACGCCAAACCTCTACCCCAATGGAGCGATCGGCTATGGCTTAGTCGTTGTTTCTTTCTTCATGGCATCACCCTTCATGGCATCACCCTTCATGGCATCGCCCTTCATGGCATCGCCTTTAGTCGCATCTTTCTTCATGGCATCGCCCTTCATGGCATCACCCTTGGCATCGCCTTTCATCGCATCGCCACCTTTCATGGCATCATTCTTCATTGCGCCCTCAGGGCTGGTGCTGGCGGCAGGCGCGCTACTAGGAGCTTGATTTGTAGTGGGAGTACTGGAGCAGGCAGCGAGGCTAGCCATTGTCAGACCCACAAAAAGACACAAGAGTTTAGCTTTCATGATGATCCTAGAGTAATTAAGTTGGACAAAGGCTGCTTTTGATTAAGCTGGCAACACTTGGCTTACGAACAAAAGTGCTAATCAGATCGCTTGTAGAGACACGATGTTTATGCGTGGATTACTTCACTTCAGCAGCGGGAAATTGAGCGACTTTTCCCTTCTTAACGGCAACCACAACATCATACGTAGAGCAGTAAGAGAAGGTGACATCATTCGCTTTGTTATACAGGTTAACCACATGACCAGCACCGCCTACCTGGATGCCGATCGGCTCCAAATCACCGTAGAAAAAACGACGTAGCTGATCGCCGCCACCAATTTGTCCTTTGTTTTTGGTGATCAAAGCAATTTTTTCTTGAACGCTGGGACCTGATTGCTTCGCTTCAGCAGCGATCGCTGTACCTACCGAAGGATTGAATGCCTTGAGCGATGCATCACCAACCGTAACCAAACCAACCATTGCAATACCCGTCAGCAAAGAAGCTAATTTCATAAGACACTCCTACTTGAAGATGTGGATTGTGATTGTGGTGTGTATGAGATGAACCGCGATCGATTCACTGCTCAAGCATCGCAGCCCGCACTGAAGCCCCTCTGAAGCTCAACAAGAAATTGCCTGAAATTAAGCCAATGGCGAGCTCAGGTGTTTCTCAGCGGTTTCTCAGTTTGGATGGGGAGCGATAGCTGACTGCTCAAGTCTCAACTCATTTAGCGCGTATGGTGGGTGGGCTAAACGAATCTGCTGGTTTTCGACCCACTTCATCAAAGGGAGGCAGCAAGAGACTTTTAAGCACACCTTCAATGCGATCGCGCTTGTCTTGTTCGGCATTTCTCGCCTGTCCCAGCGCGGTATTGATTTGACCAAAGATGGAATTGAGCAGATCGGGCACGCCGATCGGGTTGACGGGAATGGAGAAGTAAAACGGTTGCGCCTGGGTAGCAGAACCATCGCGTGCTCCGGGTGGTTCTCGCCGGACGGTTTCGGCATATTCTCGAAAGGCAGCGGCTTGATTGATGGCGACTTCTAGCCGTTGCTTAAAATCAACTGGAGACAGTTCTGTACGCGTTTGATTTGCCAACATGACCTGCACAATCACCGCATTGATGGAAGACGCAGCCTGATTGTAGAGTTGCCGTCCGCGTCGATATTTGTTCCAGTCTGTTTCGCTCAGGCTGTCACTGGGGTTGGTTGGTTGAAATTCTTGCTTGAAGGTTGCGACTGCGCCTTCAACGTTGTAGCGGGCTTGGACGAAGGGTGCCAGTGGGTCGGGGTTTAGGGTTGGATCAGATTTACCGCAACTTGCCATCAAAACGGCACAAACAAGGCTGATTAACCTGAGTTTTACAATCGCGCCAACTGGACGCTTGCAGTGATGCTTCGCAACGCGACGGCTCATGTTTCTTCCCTGGCATAGCGATTCCCTGGGAACGGCTGGTCGCGATCGCAAACCGCCAGCGACGCTTAAACCAGCCATCCTACGCTGACATAATACCCTCCAGTGAGCAGAACAGGTCAAAAGATTGCCTTGGGCTTGTCAAACAGTTAGTTGTTAGTTGTTGGTTGTTAGAGGAGGAAGTAGAGAGTAGGGCTGAAGGATGAAGCTCTGAGTTCTTGCTGCCCGCCAACTCCTAACTTCTGACTCCTGGCTCCTGACTTCTGCCTCCTTCTAACAACTAAAAACTAACAACCAAAAACTAACAACTATTAATCAGAATTAATCAGCTTCTCTCGGTGCGTCTCCCTAAAACGTAAAACCAGACCCAGGGTAATCTGCTTCATAACCCAGTACAGGACGGTGAGAATGACAAACGTAATCACAATGACAAGGAGCGGCATCTTTGCTGTCAGGTCGTCGATCGTAACCAGCAGCACATTCCCCGGATCAGTCACCAGATCCCAACTGTTGAAGCGCCGAAATCTGCCCAGGTAAATGCCGATCGCGCAAAGCCCATGTACCGCTAATTCACTCCACATGACAAGCGAACGCTGCCCCTGTCGCTTCAAGTAGTGTCCCTGGTTGATCAGCGAGATGACATACGCCTCAAACCCGCTCACAATGGCAGCAATGTGCAAGGGAATGAACACCAGCGCAATAATCCAGGTGGCATATCCCACCCGTGTCCCCCGAATCAGGTGAATAATATCCGTTAACAGGTAAGGAGCATTGGGCAAAAACGCCAGGAAGACAAGCCATCCCAACCACCACACAACCGGGCGATCGTTCGTTTTGCGTCGAAACAGCCAGAAGCTTAAGACTAAGGGAATGAACGCTAAAAAAAGGTTCCACAGAATCCAACCGCTGTAGATACCAGAAAAGGCTTCGATCGCCTCTAAAAGTCTTGATTTCATCTCGATCACTCGTCTTCGATAGACCTACCTCTCCACAGGTTAACCTCTACTTAAGGGCAACCTCCAGTCTTTTACCGTCTGTAATCGCTTGACAACCGTAACTAGGGCACACTGAAAGAAATCTGTTCTGCCACATTTTTGGAACCTGCATCAGTATGAGAGCGCGCATTCAAGCATTAACAGAAAACCTGGGACAGGCGATCGTGGGGAAACACGACGCGATGCGGCTGGTGCTGGTCGCCCTGATCTCAGGTGGGCACACGCTATTAGAAGACGTTCCCGGTGTGGGTAAAACCCTGTTGGCGAAGTCACTAGCACGCTCGATCGACGGCAAGTTTCAGCGCATCCAATGTACGCCCGATCTGTTGCCTAGCGATGTCACGGGGACAAACATCTGGAATCCCAGCACAGGCGCGTTTGAATTTTTGCCGGGACCTGTCTTTGCCAATATCTTGCTGGCGGATGAAATCAACCGCGCCACACCCCGCACTCAGTCGGCATTGCTGGAGGTGATGGAAGAACATCAGGTAACGGTAGACGGGCGATCGCGTCAGGTACCCGATCCGTTCTTTGTCATTGCCACGCAAAACCCGGTGGAATATCAGGGCACATTTCCGCTCCCAGAAGCGCAGATGGATCGCTTTATGCTATCCCTCTCGCTGGGGTATCCGTCGGAAACAGAAGAACTGCAAATGTTGCAACGACTGCATAGCCAAGCCAGCGTAGAGGAACTACAGCCCTGTTTGTCGATCGCCGACATTCAGGAACTCCGTCGCCTCTGTGGGCTGGTAACGGTAGAACCCACGCTGCAACAGTACATGCTCAACTTAGTGCGGGCAACCCGACAAGATGAGGAGATTACGCTGGGAGTCAGTCCCAGAGGCACCGTTGCCCTTCATCGCGCCACTCAAGCCCTCGCGTTTTTGGACGATCGCGATTACGCCATCCCCGACGATGTTAAGTTTCTAGCACCCCATGTACTGGCTCACCGCATGATTCCAATGGGTGGTCGCAGGGCACGAACCGTCGTCGATCGACTCTTGAATACTATTGCGATTCCCTAGTGGTGTAGAAGGCGAGGAAGTTTTTAGTTTTTGGTTGTTAGTTTTTAGAAGGAGGCAGAAGGCAGAGGGCAGAAGGCAGAAGGCAGGAGTTAGCGAACAGCGAGAACTCAGAGCTTCATCTTTCTAGCCCCACTCCCCACTCCCTACTCCCCCTTCTCTAACAACCAAAAACTTCTCTTGAGCAGGCTGACCGTGAAGATTGCTTAAAGGTAGTTCACAAAGCCGCAAAAAATTTGTCGCCAATTTTCATCCTTCTATAGTACCATTGTACTAATACCAGTAGAAGTCTCTCTCATTCGCGTTTGCCGAGGGGCTTTTTGTTGATTGCAGTGGCTATCCCCCGACCATGGACGAACTTCAAGCACGGTTTAGAGCAAGACGATCGCTGCCAACAGAGATGAATCTCGCCAAGCAGCCCTATCCAGATTTTGAGGACTCAGATTTTGAAGACTCAGAGTTTGAGAATTCGGGCGCAGGGGGGCAGCAGAGTGACATCAATGTTGTGGAAATGCCCCAGCGACAGAGGCAGGAAACTTCATCTGAAGCATCCTCACAAAGCGCATCCTCCAAACGCAAGCCTGCCGCCAAGCGTAAGCCTGCTGCCGCCGCCCAGACGGCGTTTCCCTTCCGGCAGATGCGCGATGGACATCAACAGCCATATATCGATGAGCTAAAGCGATTAGAAGCCCAGGCAGAACGGATCAATCAATTGCTGGCAGAGCGCAAACGGAAGAAAGCGCAAGCTGAAGCAGACACACCGACTGGCAGTGCTTCGCCCGTATCACCTCCTGCGTCTACACCTAAGAAGAAGGCTACGAGAGGTAGTAAGCAATCAACCCGATCGCCCCAACGAGAGGTTTCACCTATGCCCGCTCAGGATGATGATACGGCAGCATTGGAAGCACAGGCAGAGCGGATCAAGCAATTGTTAAGGGAGTTAGAAACCGCGCTAACGGAGGGAGACGCAGCACCGCCTGAAGAGGCGATCGCCCCTGAGAATACCGCTCATAGAAACGCCTTTTATGGAAATGCCCCTCATGAGAATACTTCTCATAAGAATGCCTCTGAGCGCAGCCAGTCCAATCTCACTACCCCTGCTCAGCCGCCCTCTGGGGTAGAACCCTTTGCGTCTAGCACGTATCGCTATGGAGCGAGTGGTCATTCCATGACAGCCCAGCCACCGTCAGCACTCAATGCAGACCAAAAAGCCCAGCAGGAGGCAACGGAAACGGCTCAAGCATTACGCTCTCTGGCTAGTCGTGAGGGTATTCGCACATTGGGAGAGACGGCGATCGCCCCTGGTTATCCTGAATCGCGTCGTGGGCGATCGCGCACGGCTCAGTCGGCACCAGGTCTCTTCTCACTCCGACGCTACGGGGTGCAACTGCGGCAATGGCTGCAAGTACCGCAAAAGTCGGTGGACAAAGTGGGTGATGCGGTGCTGTGGATTGTACTGGCTGCGGCTATTCGGGTAGGAGCAAGATTTTTGCTCGCAATGGTGCCAGCGCTTACCCCCGTTTTTGCGGTGCTGATGTTTGCGCCTGCTGTGCTTGCCGTCTATCTAGTCATGTTCGTACCCAAAACTGGTTTTGTTTCCATCTACCGCCTGTTTCTCATCATGCTGGGGTTGCTTCTGGGCGGCAGACTTTAACCAGCTTGCCCTAACCAGCTTGCCCTGAGTCATGCTGGCTAGCTTGAACCTGTGTTGTTGTCTACCATACGGTAGTTCAAGCATACGCTCCTGGTACCTGTGTGACTGTGAGTCCGCTAGAAGCTAAAACGCGCTCATGCAAAAGTCTTCTGGCTTCTGACTGCCGAATACTTAGACCAACCAATTGCTTAGGAGGATGGATGGGATACTCAAAGTCTGCGCCTTTAATTTCAAAGCAATTGCTGGCTGTAGGCGCTGTTTTACTAGCGTTTGGGCTTTTGTTAGACCTGAATAGGTTACCTTCGCTTTTTAGCAAAAATTTTAGTAAAAAAAGCTCTGGTGAGCCGTGCCAGGAAGTGATGCAGTCTCAGGCAAAGTTGTCGAGACAGCAGTTAGCGCGGCTGCTCACGGTGCCAGAAGGCGGTAAAAAGCAGAAAGTGCAGGAAATTCTGAAAGAACCCTACTGTAAACTGGCTGACCTTCAGGTACGGACAGGAGCAACGGCTCAGCGGGAGGCGTATCCTCTAGAGTTTGAACCGCAAACCTGGCTAGTCATTTTGTACGAAGGCGACCAGTATGCGGGCTACCGCTTCAACGTTCGATAGGATTGCATTTTGATAGGATTCCATTCATGAAGGTCAGGGCTACCTTGCTCAACGTTGGTCTGCTGGTGGCAACGCTATTGCCGATCGGGTGTACAAAGGCTCCTAGCCCTGAATCACCGCTTAACATCAAGCTGTATCAGAGTTGGGAACTGCAACCGGGTGATAAGATTGCCGATCGCGCAGTTCTTGGTGGTCTTGGCGACATTGCGATTGCATTGGATGGCAACCAGGTATATGCCCCCTTTGACGGTCTTGCTCAGCTTGACAATCGCCGTTGCCTGATTTTTTCTAGCCCGGATGTGCCTGCTTACCTCTTTCGTTTGTGTGGTTTGAAGGAACCGCGCTTAGGCGATGTCAAGCAGGGGGAGGCGATCGGGAAGGGCGATTTGCTGCTCTTTGCCGCTTTACGCAAGCAGCCGAATGGTACGTGGGCGATCGTAGAACCTGCAAAAGCCATCCTGGAGCGTCTACTAAAAAAAATGGCTTGAGTTACTTCTACACCTGCTGTGGTTGTCCTATGTTGATTGGTCTATCTACGTTCAGCGGGAGCTTTTGCTCAATCGTCGGGATCTTGTCGCGTGAGAGATGTATCGCTTTAATGGGAGAATAGATCGCTTCGCGAGTCCTGGTGCATCAACTGCTTGGTTTAGGCAAGAAACCGTTAGCTCTTTAGTGGCTTGGGGCTTACTCGTAACAAGCCCACATTTCGGTACATACTGCAACGTCCTGACACTACGGGCTGTCATCAATTACTACTACACATTACTTGTCGCGAGGGTTCCAGCCCCTAGCCTGATGTGTTAGGACGGGCGTGACACTGCTGATACTGCAAGGTTTCGGAGCTAGTTGATGACACGCCCTAAACGTCTATCCTCGGTTAGCCAACGCTGAGAGCCTCTGTGACTGCTAAATTCTTTCAACACTGCCGGAATGGCTGGATGCAGCTAGCGGCGCTACCCACGATCGCGCGAGTGCCTTTAGCGATCGTGGCGACAAGTGCTGCGGTGACGGCTTGTTTGCTGGGTATCCGTCAGCTTGGAGGCTTGCAGCCACTAGAACTGGTGAGCTATGACCTGATGGTGCGTCTGCGACCCGATCGGGCGGCTGACCCACGCTTGCTGCTGGTCACTGTCACCGAAGCAGATATCAAAGCCCAGCAGCGATGGCCGCTTTCAGACGGTACGATCGCCACAGCCCTGCAAACGCTGCAACAGTTCAAACCCACTGCGATCGGCTTAGACATTTACCGAGATTTGCCTCAGGCTCCCGGAACAGCGGCACTGGCAAAACAATTGCAGCAGCCCAATGTGATTGCGATTACCAAGGCTCAGGATGCCGATGATTTGGGGGTAAAGCCACCACCAGGAGTGCCAGAAAATCGCATTGGCTTTAACGACATTGCCAGTGATCCCGATGGCGTGATTCGTCGTGGGTTGCTGTTTGTGGATACCGATACTGAGACGCTGTATGCGTTTTCGCTTCGTTTGGCACTCACGTATCTGCACAACCAAGGCATTTCACCCCAGGCAGGTTTGCTCGATTCCAGCTATTTGCGGCTGGGTAACGCAGAATTTATGCCGTGGGAGGCGACCTCTGGGCAATATCAAACGGTGGATGCAAAGGGGTATCAAGTGTTGCTCAATTACCGTGCGCGTAACCAGTTAGCACGGCAGGTCACGTTAACTCAAGTACTCAATGGCACGATCGAGCCAGATTGGGTCAACGGCAAAATTGTGCTGCTTGGTACGACCGCTGAGAGTGCGAAAGACCGTTTTCTCACCCCCTACAGCATGGCTGAGAAACAGACGGCTTTGATGCCAGGTGTGGTGATTCACGCTCAGATGGTCAGCCAGATTTTGGATGCCGCTCTGAATCAGCAGTCGCTCGTTTGGGTTTGGTCGGATTGGGTGGAGTGGTGCTGGATTGGAGCCTGGGTGGTGCTGGGTAGTAGCCTTGCCTGGTTCATTCGCCATCCGTTGGGGCTATGTCTGGTCATCACGCTTACGATCACGGTGCTGTTAGGCATTTGCTACACCATCTTTTTGTCTCAAGGGTGGGTGCCCACAGCCGCGCCTGCTTTGGGTGTCATGGTTGTTGCAACGCTGGTCGTATCCTATCGGGCACAACAGGCTCAGCAGCAACAGATGATGATGATGAAACTGTTGGGGCAGAATACCTCTCCTGAAATTGCGACGACCCTATGGAAAAGCCGCGATCGCCTGCTGAAATCTGGCAAACTCCCAGGGCAGCGCTTAATTGCCACGATGCTGTTCACCGATATTCGACATTTCAGCACGCTGTCAGAACAGATGCCGCCTGAAGCGTTGCTGGAATGGCTGAACGAGTATCTGAGCGCCATTACAGAGGAAGTGAAAGCCAATCACGGCATTATCAACAAATTTACGGGCGATGGCTTGTTAGCCGTATTTGGCGTGCCGATTAACCGGGTTACGCCGATCGAAGTCTCGCAAGATGCCCGGTTAGCGGTTGAATGTGCCCTGGCGATGAGCGATCGTCTACAAGCACTCAATGAAGACTGGCAGACGCGCCAATTGCCAACGGCACAAATGCGAGTGGGCATTTTTACTGGACCGATCGTCGCAGGCAGTTTGGGCGGCAAAGATCGGCTGGAATACGGCGTGATTGGCGATAGCGTGAACATTGCCTCCCGGTTGGAAAGCTACGCCAAAGATCAGCAAATCGAACTCTGCCGCATTCTCATTGCCAAAGATACCCTGGTGCATTTGCAAGACCGCTTTACGGTTGAACCGTGGGGACCCCTAGCGTTGAAGGGCAAGCAGCAGTTGATTGATGTGTATCGGGTGTTAGGGTATGCCAGCGAGCAGCACACCTGAGAGCGTAGCTTTCAACAATGCGAGTGAAAAATAATGGTCAGAAAGCAACATTGACTCGATCCAAGCGGATCGAGTCAATGTTGGTGTGGTTTTACTATCCACTGCAAGCAATGAGCAGGTGGTGTTCTAGAAATGTTGGTTACGATTTCCGTAGGGACGTTACATGTAACGTCTCTACAGATCGCCGACCACACGTTTGAAACACGACCCAATGAGCAACTATACGGGCGGGTTTAGCAGATCAATCTGCCTCTGCATTGGCTTTGACGGCAAAACTCGCCCCTAACCCAAGACTGGAGCCTATTTGATTTCCATTCCCTAATTCGCTGGCGGCATGACGATTCTTTTCGCCAAGCCAAGGCTCTTGAGGACTTGAATCGACCACCAGGTCATGTCGATTTCCCACCATTTCAGCCCAGCCTTTGCCACGTTGGGGTAGGCGTGGTGGTTGTTATGCCAGCCTTCGCCATAGGTGAGAATGGCTGCCCACCAGAGGTTCCGGGAATTATCGTCAGGATTAAACGTGCGGTAGCCTCTCATGTGGCTTGCCGAGTTGATGAGCCAGGTGCTGTGCCAAAGCAATACCGCTCTGAGAAACACGCCATAGATGACGAATGACCAGCCACCAGCCAGGTAGAGCGCGACACCGACTGGCACTTGCAGCAGCAAAAAGTAGCGATCGAGAAAGCGGTAGAACGGATCTTTATCAATATCTGGTGCGAACTGTCGATACGATTCGCGATCGAAAAAGCGAGTCTGGGGGTAGAACAACCACATCATGTGGCTCCACCAAAAGCCCTTTTGAGCTGAGTAGGGGTCTTTTTCGTTATCTTCGGTGTAAAGGTGATGCATCCGATGACCAGCGACCCAAAACGTCGGACCACCCTGAAGTGCCAACGCACCAATCAGCGTAATCGTCCGTTCAAGCCACTTGGGTACCTGAAAGCTCCGGTGCGTCAACAGACGGTGATAGCCCAAACAAATGCCAATACTGCCAAAGAGCCAGTGCAAAACAAGCGTGACACCAAGCGCTGACCAGGAGAAGAACCAGGGTGCCAGCAGTGCCAGTGCGTGGAACGCTCCAAAAAACACCACATTGACCCAGCTCAGCGCAACCGACTGCCTGTCGGAGGCAGTTTCAAGAGAATTAGAAGTCATGAAAATCCTTGTCAAAATGACCGAAACGAACCAGTGTCTAACCTTGCAGCACTGGCAGGCTTACTCTCTCATCTGTCTCCTATCTCATCTGCCTCATGCAAGCGGCAAAATGCCGTATGAGGTAGATTTCAATGCTCCTGTCCAAGCGATCGCGCCTTTAATGAATCTATCAGCGGCTCGTTTGCAAAAGAACCCGTTACAGTAGGAGAGAATGCAAGTGTTACTTACACTGTTAGCCTAACAGCGAAGTTCAGATCTTGCAAGTGTTACTTACATTTTGCCCATGTCTGCTCAACGAAACCCAACTCGACAGCGTTTAATCCATGCCGCGCTGGAGTTGTTTGCCGTTCAGGGTGTCACCGATACCACCACGCGGCAGATTGCCGAATTAGCCGACGTGAATGAAGTCACGCTTTTTCGCCACTTTGGCAATAAGCATGGTCTGTTGCTGGCAGTCATTGAAGATGCTGGTGTCTTTGCTCATCTCGGACAAACATTAATTCGGAAGGCAAACCAGACTAGCAACATCTACCAGGCACTCAAAGACTATGCCACAGCGTCCTTAGCCGCGATGGATCAGGTGCCCGCTGTAGTGCGATCGGTCGTGGGTGAAGCGGGGCAATATCCTGCCAAAAACCGAGAGGCGATCGGGCGTGGGTTTACGCAAGCCAATCGCTATGTCGCCAAATATTTTGAAACGGTGATCAAGCGAGGACAACTCGATACTCATATTCCTGCCGAAAAGCTGGCAAGTTTACTCAATGGCATGTTGTTGGGATACGCTGTCATCGAGTTCACCAGCGAGTTCCATCAGCTTTGGCAAGACCGGGATGACTTTCTCGAAAACCTGATTACGTTGTTTCTTCAAGGTGCGGTGTCGCCCCACTCGGAAGCCAGTGCAGAGGCGTTTGAGCGGCTTCCATTGAACCGGACTGCTACCGCTATGGAAAAAGTTGCTGATCTGCCAGCGTCGATCGCCCATACCATCCTGCAACACGCCAAAAAGCTGGGGCTGCAAGAGTATGCGATCGCCTATGTCCTTTTCGGTGCCGGACTAAGTGCCTTAGAGCTTTGCCAATTAGAACGATCGCACCACATCAGCGATCCCCATCAGCAGCTTTTGCAAATCACGCAGGGTGCTGTGCGACAGGTGCCCGTTAACCAGTGGTTAATGGGCAAGCGCTACGGCTCTTACACACGCAATCCACTCACGCAATGGTTGAGAAGTCGTAAAGACCATCACCCAGCCATGTTTTTGAATCCATCTGGACAGACTCTATCTGAAAGCGATTTGCTCCAGCTTTGGCAGGCGATCGTGGATGGTTTGCTGACTCCAGACGGACAGCCGCCTACGATCGCACAGGCTCAGCAAACCTGGTGTGTGGAATTATTGATGCGTGGTATGACTTTAGCCAATCTACGTCTGCTCACAGGGTGGGATGCGGCAAAGCTTCAACCTTATGTCGATCGGGCACGAGAAAAAGCGGCACTAGAACAGGCGTTGCGGTTGGATCAAAAAGCATAAGCAACACAGCTCATTTCTGCGGACAGGGGTTGCCGCTGGCATCTACAAAATTACATTGCCCTGTCGTGGAAGCATTGGTCACATTTGGATCAAAGACAGGTGGAGTTGACGCATTAGACACAGCTACAGTAGACGCGCTCGCAGGTGCCTCACCCGGTGCTTTGCCACAGACGCGACTCACATCGATCGCGCTACCACCTTGAAACTGGATGTAGCAAATGGGTGCATTCATCTCCACAGGTGCTGCTGTTCCAGCTTTCGGTACTGATGGCATTGTTTGTGGCGAGGCGATCGCGGCTTTAGCTAGAACAGATGTGCCGACAGTGGCGCAGGCAACAAGACCTGTGAAGAAAAGACAATTTAACATTTCCATCAACCAAAAGCACCAACGTTCAACTTCAATAGCCCAATTTGCATGACGGCTTGCATCGAAATGCCTATCCCAAGCAGCGTAATGACCAGCGCACTCACCGCAGGCAGTAATCTGGTAACGCGAAGTTGAGTGGGGAGCCGCTCAAACAGATGACGGGCGCTCACCAGCATTAACCCCAACGCCGTCAAGGTTCCAGCCAACCCCAGACTAAAGACCAGAACCATCAGCAATCCAAAGCCAACCCGACCCAGCGCGATCGCGCTCAACAGCATCACCAAAGCCGATGGACAGGGCACCATGCCGCCTGAAATGCCTAATGCTAAGAGGCTACGCCAGGTGACTGGGGCACCATCGCTGCCTGGTAACGCGTGGGAGTGGACGGTGCCATCCCCATGATCATGGACGTGTTCGTGACGATCGTGGTTGTAATGATCGTGGTTGTGATGATGGTCGTGCTCATGCGAGTGCTCGTGACGGTGCTGAGCCAGTCCGTGGCTGTGGTGATGACCGTCATAGCTGTGTTCATGCGCGTGAGCAACTGCGTGGGAAGGGCTATGGGACGGTGCAGGAGCATGAACGTGGGCAGATTCACCCACATGATGGTGAGCGGATGCAGGGTGATGACTGGCAGCAGGCTCGTGCAAGTGATGCGCGCGATCGTCATGGATATGGTTTGCTGTCCCTTTATTTAATGTGCCTTTGACAGATAGGCGGTTTCGGTGCAAGCGGTGGAGCAATTGGCGCAACCCAATATCCACTACAATCAATCCTGAAATGAAGCTGAGCCAGGGATACAGACGTTCTGGCAGCACATACTGGGAGAAAAACAGCGTTCCCAACCCCAGCGCAAACACGCCTGCTGTATGGGTGATGGTGGTCGTCAACCCCAGGAACACGGCATGTTGAGGCGTTGCATGTGCTCCAACCAGGTAAGCTCCCACGATCGTCTTCCCATGTCCGGGTGCCATCGCGTGCATGGCTCCCCACACAAAACAGCCGACGATCGCCAGAGGAATGCCTCCCGCAAAATACCACGGTGTTTTCTCCATCAACGCAGCATCTTTGCTGTCGGGACTGAAGATCACGCTTTGCGTTTGACCAGACGCGTTGATGGTGGTCAAGCAACGAGCCGTTGACACTCCAGGCAAGAATAAATCGTAGTGAAGGGTTAATCCTTCTACAGGCTTTGACCAGATGTATGTCAGCCTCAGCGTGCTGTGTGTGCCAGCCGTCACCTGCTGATCAGGGGGTAAAACAGTCGTGTTCGATGGCTCGATCGTCAGCCTGCCGCGATCGCCCTTGCTATCGGTCAGGCGAATGCGATCGCCCAAAAAAGCCGCCAAGGCTGCCTGATGCCTCTGCACTTCTCCAGGAGAAAGCGTGCCATCACGGTTATCATCCGCCGATGCGACCAACCCCGTTGGAAACGTCAGCGTGATGTGTGTAGCCGCTTGACCAACCTCCACATTTGCCACAGCCAGATCAGCCCAATGAGCCTGACTGGGTGCCGCCAGCGCGATCGACAGCAGCAAAGCACCCAAAAACGAGAAAATGCCAACCCGAATCAAACCCCATTTTCGCTTCATACCCTACTCCCTACTCCCTACTTTTCACCCCTCACTCCTCACTCCTCACCTCAATTCAACCCAAGCAGCCCAACGCCAAGTCCCAACGCTTTTTGCGCCTGCTCATCGAACGTCGGGTCAGTTGCTTGAGCCTGCTTGAAGTACGCCTGTGCCTTCGTGGTTTTGCCCAAAGACTGCGCGATCGTCCCTGCCCGTTGAAACAAGGCGGCATCGCGGATGCCCCAGCGGAGCGCTTCCTGCATCGCCTGCTGTGCTTCCTGCCAGCGCCCCATACGAGACAGCACCCAGGCAAGCGTGTCCATTGTTTCGGCATCGCGTCGTACCTGCACTTCTTGCTGCATCAAGCGGAGTGCTTCTGCGAGGTCTTGAGGGCGACCCCGTTCCAGCAAAAGTCGTGCCAGTTCGCGTCGGTGCCCAAACCCGGTTAAATCGGTTCTCAATCGGGCTTCTGCTCGATCGCGCCATTCGCTGGCACGCTGCGGATCACCCTGCAATTCTCTGACTCGCGCCATACCTCGAAAAACGATGTGATCGTAAACTGTGGGCGATCGTTGCGAGGTCAGAAAAATCTTCGAGTAGAGGTCTTCAGCGACGCTGTAGTTTCCGCGCCGGACTTCTAATTCGGCTAGATTCAGCACGGCTGGCGGGTACTGGGGTAACACGCGCAAGGCTTCCTGATAGAGCTTTTCTGCCGTATCTAGTTGCCCACGCTTGAAATAGAGCCGTCCCAGTAAGGTGCGTGCCCAGACAGAACTACCCGTTTCTTCGGGTTCCTCGGCAGCTAGCCCTTGTTGAAACGCCTGCATAGCCTTCTGGTCTTGCCCTTGCGATACCTCAACCAGAGCCTCCAGCGTCAGTGATGCCAGGTCGGGGTTTTGGGCGACCAGGCGATCGGTAGCCCTGCTGGCATCCTTTACCTTGCCCATTGCTAGGTTGGTTGTCACCTGCATGGCTAGCGTCTCTTCGTTGGGGGTCGCCTTGTTCGCTAAACGGATTGCCTCCCCGAAGTTGTGCTTGGCTGTTGCAACTCTCGCCAGCGCCATCAGTGCACCGTCATTAGAAAATGGCAGTTTCAGCAGCGATTCCTGTGCGGTTTGTTCTGCTAGCAAATACCAACTGGTTTCTCCGGTTGCCCGTGCCATTTTGATATAGCTTGTGGCAAGCAGGGCACGGTTCATGCCCCCGTCTGCATCGTGGCGAATCCGCTCTTGATAGAAAGCGACTTCTTGCTCTAGCTTCTGGGTAACGCTGCCTGGTGTGGGGCGCTCCAACGAATAGCGGTAGGGGGCAGCTAGTTGGACGCGATCGAACTCTGTCCATAGCTTCAATCCGATCGGCAGGGCTACGGCTAGCACTGCGATCGACACGATGACCAGCGGCACTCGACGCAAGCGGTTAACCGCTGCATGTACCGCTCCGTTCTGGCTAGACTCCATGGTTTTCTGCTTCCTGTGCGTTGGTTGACCTGTAGGGACTGATCCGGTTAGACGAACCTATCAGAGCGGTGGAAGGACAAAGAGCGACGATCATGCCTATCCGTCCTTCCACTGGCTCAATCGCCGGGAGACCTAATTTGGCAACGCCAGGTAAGGGAACGCAGGCACGAGCGGATTATGCCCTTGCGATGGATTGCCAGGAGCGCCATCGTAGGAGACGTTATCGCTTGCAATGGCACCATTCGTCACCACACTCAACGTGATATCAATGACATCATCTTTGAGCAGACGACCGCGTACAGGGCTACCTTTGGCATTCAGATCATTGGCATAGCCGCTGGCACCTGTGGTATCAATCCGCATCACATCTGGCAAAAATGCGCCCAGCAAGGCATTCGCGCGGGCATCCGTGTTGCCCACTGCTAGCAAGGTTTGCTTGGCTTCGGTGACGATCGGTGCGGCAATGTTGGCGGCGGGCTGCTGACCAGCCAAGGCTGCTGCAACAAAGTCAGGTCCGACGCTGTTGTAAGCGTTGAGCAGAGCGTTGGTTCGCAGCAGGGCTTCGTTAATCCCTGGTCGTGCAAGCTGTTCTACCTGAGTATATTTGCCGTTTGTACCAGGCACAGAAATCGTCTCCCACACATCAAAGACCTTTGCCTGACTGCCGCCTTGCAAAAACTTGATGGGTACGCGCACGACGATCGCATTCACGTTGTAACCCTTGGCAAAATCGATTGCGGTGGCGGGTGAGCGGAAGCCAACAGCGGGACCTGTGCCTGCCGCTCCTGCCCGGACGCGGAAATATTGCTCCACATCAAAGAAAAAGGGATCTTCTCGCAAACCTGCAAACACCGACAAATTGGCATCTCCCAACGCCACCTGATTCACGATCGGCTCTGCGCTGGGATTTGCCGCGAGAGGCGTGGTTTTGCCTATAACTGTGGTCTGCTTGCTGCCATCCCGAATCGTCGTAAGCTTAATAGCCTGCTGGTTGTTGGCATCAGGGGCACCAAATTCAAAGCGCAACAGTACGTCGGTTTGTCCGGTTGGGGTTGTATCTTTATCGGCTGCACGAGTCACCTTAAACTCATAGCGTGCGCGGGTGCTGAAGTAATACTGCTGACGGGCAAGCGATCGTGGATTGGTATTCATCACAAACACCAGATCGCTGTCTGAAGCCGTTGGGTTCTGGTCTTTCTCACGAAACACAAATAAATCTGTGAGGTTCAAATTGCGACCTTTGGTATCCACTTCGCCATCGTCATGGTCAGACGATCGCACGTACTGGGTCGCCACTCCAGCCGTAATGATCACGCCAAGGGCAATTAAGCCCAGTCGCAGCGGTGCAGCAGTCAAAAACCTCTGCCAGCGCGATCGAGCAGCCTTTGAAGCTGTTTCCGTGAGATTTTTTGGGGGGCGGGGCTTGAGCAACATAGTGGTAGTGTCCTGAATGCTAGTGGTTTGAGTGGTCGTATCCTGAATTCGCTGACGTGTACCAATGCACCTGAGAAGTCATCCATGAGAACGTGGGTGCAACCAGAGCCGCTGACGAATGATGTGGCTGCCGTCTGCTATAGGGTTGAAACACAATCAGATGACTTAAAGGGTCGATCGCTGTCTTTGCCGCAGTGCTTTTCTAACCTGGTAGCCGATGCCTAAAATGCCAACAGCGAGTAAACCTGCTGTTTCGCTGGGTTCCGGAACCCCCTGCGCATTCGCAGAAACACCCGTCAAACTGATCTGGTAATCGCCGCCTGCGGTGCCACTGCCTATAAAGCCAGTAAAGGGTGAAGCAGCTCCTGTCCCTGTTGCAGCAAGCACACCATTAGCATCGGCATCACCAAAAATGCTGCCACCTGCGCTTACAGGGGTGTAACCAGCACTGGCGATCGCCAGAAAATAGGTGCCGGGTGCCGTAGGCGAAAAACCACCCGATGTCAGCGATGCTTGAGCCGTGCCGAAGCTGTCGTCACTGCCATAGACACCCCGCCCAACAGCGTCAAACAAAAAGAGCTGCGGATCGGGCAATAGAGCCGTTGGTGCCCCCAACTGCTGATCGATCGGCAATTCAATCAAGGTATTGGCATTAAGCGTGGTTGCCGAAAAGGTTTGACCACCCGTTAGTACGATGCGAAAGAGATTGATGACATTGGCACTGGAAAGGCTACCCGTGATGGCATCAAGGGATTGCGATCCCTCTGGAATAATTTGAGCGGTATCGAGAGTTTGTCCGGTGTCGCCAACCTGGCTAAACGTCACGGCTTGTACCTGACCAGAAAACAGCGCGACCGCAAAGATGGATAGAGCCACTGTCTGTGTCAATGTGTTCATAGAACGAGTTACCTCAAGCTGAGTGCGGTGGGGCATGAGAAGCCATCAGCAGGAAAAAACCTGGCATCCCAAAACGACGCAGCTTAAAGCGGATGTGGGCATAAGCCGACAAGCTACGCTACCGTTTATTGCTACCAAATCTTGACGATCGCTGCGATGCCTTCGCTCTAATTACGACCGAAAGAATAAATTGGATTTAAACCGCGATCGACTGTGTGTGAAGTTAATCACTCAACGCCTTCATTTCACGCTAAAGCTACTCCGATTGGAGGACGTGAGTGCTCGATCATCCCTCTATAGTAAGAAAGTTTGAAGTGATACCAAATTAAATGAAGATGCGACACATTCTGTAGGGGCAAGGCATTGCCTTGCCCCTACCCAACAATTCATCTGTAGCGATTGTTGGTTAAATCGGTATGAGAAAGTTTGAGTGTCTATTGCGGAAACCTTTTGAGTGTCCTTAATGAACAGGAGACTCAAACCAGTCAGTTACTTTTTCGATCAATCCATCCATTCACACGAGAGGAAATCTATGAGCCAGCAAGAAAACTTTGCTGCAATGCAACACTTTGGGGAAGCTGTTAATAGCGGTAATCTCGCCGCCTTACGGGATGTGATTGCGCCTACTGCCCTGGATCATGATCCAGCACCTGACCAGGAGTTGGGACCAGAGGGCTTCATCAGATTTTTCACAGGCTTCCGTGCAGCGTTTCCTGATCTGGCTGTAGCGGTCGATCATGCCGTTGCCGATGATGACAATATTGCGATCGCCTACACCATCACGGGTACCCATCAGGGTGACTTTCTGGGTGTGCCAGCCACAGGTCGTAAAATTAGCGCACGGGGAATGCAGATCGCCCGCTTCGAGAATGGTCAGATGATAGAGCGGTGGGGAAGCTCCGATCAACTCGGCATCTTACAGCAGCTTGGCGTAGACCCAACCGTTAAATAACCAGAAATCAGATCCCTGACTTCTAGGGGCTGTCATCAATTAATACTACATATTGCTTGCAGCAAGGGTTCCAGCCCCTAGTAGAGCAACTTAAAAGTTCTGCAACGTAGGTTGGGTAGAGTGATAGCGAAACCCAACAGCTCCAAAGCTTTCATGTTGCAAAATTAAGTGTTTGCTGTACTAGCCTGGTGTGTTAGGACGGGCGTGATACTGCTGATACTGCAAGGTTTCGGAGCTAATTGATGACACGCCCTCGTTCAATCGCAGCAGTCGGGGATCGGTGCATTATTTCTCAACAAGTCTATTACCGTTTGACCTTTTAAGTCTGTGGTAAGACGCAACGATAGCGGGTTCTTTTTAGCCTGAAAGAGAACCATGCGAGTGTAAGCGAATGACAACTCAAGCTCCTCAACAAACAGAATCGTTTCAAAAACTACAGGCAATGGTCAAACGCATTGACATTGCGATGCTGACGACGATCGACAAAAGCGGCAATCTACACAGTCGCCCTATGTCATGCAATGGTGAATTCGATGATGACGGGACGCTCTGGTTTTTCACCTCCAGCCAATCGCCTAAAGTGGATGAGATCGATCGCCAACAGCAAGTCAATGTCAGTTTCGCCGATCCTAACAAGCAAGAATACGTCTCGCTCTCTGGAACGGCACAGATCGTTCAGGATCAACAGCAGCTTCAGCGACGATGGCGACCAACGTTGCAAGCATGGTTTCCCAAAGGTCTGGAGGATCCGACTATTGCCTTACTCAAAGTGACGATCGCCAAAGCTGAGTATTGGGATGCGCCCTCTGGCTTTGTTGCCCATACCCTTGGCTTGCTGAAAGCGGTTGCAACAGGCGAACCCGCAAATGGTGGCGAAAACAAGAAAATGACTCTCTGAGCGGCTCTTGCCAGAGAAGCGGTCTGCTGCCAGCGCCGAAACGAAAATTGTTGAATTCCTCAAAACCCGACGTTAAAATGCGGGTTTTTTTATTATGTTTGCCGATGATTGTTGTATGATGGCATATTGTCACGCAACCTACGTTATTCCGACTGATTATTCGTACATTAAGGAGACATGGAATGACCCTCCGGCAGCACAAGCCCAATCCTTTGGGTACATTGATCCATCAATTTACAGACAGACTAAGATTCAGCTCGTTCAGACAGTTCGTCTCCCTGATGGTGATGGGAGTTGTACTGAGCGCTGCGATCGCCGCTTGCTCTAGTAACGATACCGCATCAGCCCCCGGTGCAGGTGGTAGCGCCAGCCCTGTTGCCGATCAGAAAAAAGATATTGAGCTGACGTTAGTGGCTTACGCGATTCCCAAGCCTGCCCACGATGCCATCATTCCTAAGTTTGTGGAAAAGTGGAAGACAGACCACGGCGGTCAAACTGTGACCTTTAAGCAAAGCTATGCTGGTTCTGGCACCCAGACCCGTGCCATTATTGACGGGCTGGAAGCAGATATTACTCACCTGGCACTTGCCGCTGATACAGACAAGCTCGTAAAAGCAGGTTTTGTCAGCCCTGATTGGGACAAGAAGGTGCCTAACAACGGCATTGTAGCAAAATCGGTTGTGGCGATCGTGACCCGTGAAGGCAACCCCAAGCAGATCAAAACCTTCACCGATCTAACCAGAAATGATGTGAAATGGGTGACTGCAAACCCGAAAACATCTGGTGGTGCTCGTTGGAATTTCCTCGCCCTGTGGGACTACGGGCTAAAAACGACGAAAGACGAGGCAAAAACGAAGGAGTTTGTCACCAAAGCGTTTAAGAATGTAGCGGTGTTGGCAAAAGATGCGCGAGAATCGACTGATTCCTTTGCCAAGCAGGGGCAGGGTGATGCGCTGTTGAACTACGAAAACGAAATTATCCTGGCGCAAAGCAAAGGTGAGAAAGTTGCATACGTAGTGCCAGACATCAACGTCTCGATCGACACACCCATCGCCGTTGTAGACAAAAACGTCGATAAACACGGCACGCGTGAAGCGGCTGAAGCCTTTGTCAAGTACCTTTTCACCCCAGAAGCCCAAGCAGAGTTTGTGAAGCTAGGCTATAGACCACTGGACGCTGACACAGCCAAAACGAAGGAAAATGCCGACAGATTCCCAGCCGTGAAGACGCTTGGAACCATCAAAGACTACGGCGGCTGGAGCGACTTCCAGAAGAAGTTCTTTGAAGATGGCGCTATCTTTGACCAGATCGAAGACACGATCGGCAAGAAGTAGCTTGAAAGGAGTCGGGTTTGAAGAAATCCGACTCCTAATCTACTATGGCTTCGCCCAGTCAACCGTTCAAGCGTCTCCTCAGTAGAACCGGGGCTACCCGCCTTGGTTCGCGCTAAAAGTATCACATTGCTTCACGCTGCCTGACTTCAAACCGCGGGAAAACCACGAGACACGCTGCTCAGACGACCCATGCGTAAACGCTTCTGGCACCACATAGCCACTGGATTGCTTTTGCAAATAGTCATCACCAATCTGGGCGGCGGTATCCATTGCCCCTTTCACATCTTGCCCATCAATTAGATTGCGCTCAGCGGTGTAATGCCCCCAAATACCTGCAAAACAATCGGCTTGAAGCTCAAGACGGACGGATAAATTGTTGGCTGTTGTTTTGTTTGAGCGGGCTTGTAGTTGGCTAACCTTACCTGCAATGCCAAGTTGGTTCTGGATATGATGCCCCACTTCATGAGCGATCGCGTAAGCACGAGCAAAATCAGCATTCTCACCCGCCGTCGCCTTGACCTGCCGAAAGAAACTCATATCCAAGTACACTTTGTCATCAGCAGGACAGTAGAACGGACCCGCTGCTGCCTTGGCAGAACCACAGGCTGAATTCACACGATCGTTAAACAGCACCAACTTGGGCGGTTGATACGTTTCACCTAGCTGCTGCTTAAAGACGCGACTCCACGTATCTTCGGTGTCACCCAAAACCGCTTTCACAAAATCTGAATCCCGATCTTGAATCGGTTGCCCCTGCTGTTGCGGTGGTTGGGCAACATCTCCTCCTTGCATCAAGCTCAAGATTTCTAAAGGGTTCACCCCAAAGATCAAGCCTGCAATGACCGCAATAACAATGCCGCCAATGCTCGCACCACCCACTCCGCCAGGAACCCGACCAGATCCACCGCGCGTGTCTTCTACGTTGCCACTGCGGCGCATGTCGCTCCATTTCATAGCGTCTTCCCTGTGGTGTGTGTTTAAGCTGGCAAGTAGGCTATTGTCTCTGGTTCAAATGCTACCAGAACCTTTATCAACAAAACAACTCTAGGGCGAAGTGGAAGTAGGGAGTAGAAGGCAGGAGGCAGGAGGCAGGAGGCAGGAGGTAGAGATACCATTCGAGGCTTTACGTTCAGGCTTTAAGCTTGGCTTGCCAGGTTCAAAGATTGATCCTGCGAGTTCAATCCTTCATCTTCCGAGTTCAAAGCACTACCCTTCGGCTTTCAAGCTCAACGTTCCAACCTTCAAGCTTGACCTTCCGAGTTTAAGCTGCCACGTTCCGGGTTCAAAGATTGATCTTTCAACCTTCAAGCTCGACCTTCCGAGTTCAAAGCTCGACCCTTCGACCTTCAAGCTCAACGTTCCAACCTTCAAGCTCGACCTTCCAAGTCCAAAGCTCAGCCTTTCGAGTTCAAAGCTCGATCTTCCAATCTTCAAGCTCGACCTTCCGAGTTCAAAGCTCAGCCTTTCGGGTTCAAAGCTCGATCTTCCAATCTTCAAGCTCGACCTTCTGCCCTCTGCCCTCTACCTTCTGCCTTCTGCCCTCTGCCCTCTGCCCTCTGCCCTCTGCCTTCTGCCCTCTACCTTCTGCTCTCTACCTTCTGCCCTCTACCCTCTCTACCCCTACTTCCCTCTCCCAATCTTGCCGAGATGAAAGCAGATCTTTCACAATAGAGGTATGAGCGATCGCCAAGCTTCGGCGGTGCTCTGAACGGTATCGCCGTTTATGCAGTCTGGGTGCTGTGGCGATCGACTCTCTTTCTTTGCAAAAAGCAATCACAAGATACGGAGGTCTGCGTGTGAAGTGGCAATTATTAGGCTTGGGGCTAAGCTTCACCGTTTGCACTGCGATGCCTGCTCTGGCGGTGCAACCAGCGACAGTTGAGGCTGGCGATAATGTGGCGTGGTCGAAAGTGATCGACAATCCGTTTGACGGCAAGATTGTGTACGATCGCAACTACAAATCAGGCTTTGTTTTCGTCAGCAGTTGGTCAAAGAACGGTATTGGCGTGACGTATAACCGCATTGGGTCAACGCTGATTGGCTATGACGGTGGCTTTGGGCGCTATGGCGGAGGCTTTGGGCATTATCGAAGAGGCTTTGGCTTGGGTCTGGACTTCGGTTTGTCTTCGGATGTTGCGTCTGTTTACCGCTATTACCTCACCGAAAGCGTGCCCGACTCGATTAGTCTAGCGATCGGGGGCAAGGTTTACACCTACGCCAGTGGACCCGTCTCACCCGAATTAGCCACCGCTCTAGCGACTGCTCCACCGGGCAACATTCCCATTCGGTTGATCTGGAATGATGGCAAGACGAAGGATACAGAAATTGGCAAAGATACCGTCAAAGCCTGGAAGACGATTTTTCAGCCGTCATAGGTCTGTGACCATTTTTCAGGGGCGTAGTGTGACAAGTTAAATCGATCGTAGAGGCAGAGGCGACACATACTGGGAGCAGGCAGTAAGATCTGTCTTAGGATCGTGGATCTATTAAGGTGTCATTCTCTGAGTAGGGGCGTGGCATTCGGCAGATTTCTCTGGGCGAGGGCGAGGACTTTCTACCGAATGCCGCGCCCGTACAACTAAAAGGCTGAGGTTGTCGAAGTTATTTAATTCATGATCCTTAACCGGGCAAGTTTCGGGGATGGGTGGGACTGTCGCTCCCAAAATCGGCTTCTTAACCCCTGTGGAGTGAGTACCTGTGGCTGTTGCCGCTGATGATGCGAATCAACCCCAACCAGTGGCATTGAAGATTGTGGCGCTAACCGCTTCTGCTGGAGGTCTGCAAGCCTTGTCCAAGGTGCTTGCGGGGTTGCCGCCTAACTTTCCAGCCGCAACGGTTGTGGTGCAGCATCTCGATCCCAATCATCGATCGCTCATGGTGGAGATTCTTAAGCGGCGGACGGCTTTACCAGTGCAGCAGGCGCACCAGAACGATCGCCTCTGCCCCAGCGTGATCTATATTGCACCACCCAATTACCATACGTTAGTCAAGCCAGACGGCACCTTTGCCCTTACGCAGTCCGAGCGAACCAATTTTGTGCGTCCCTCTGCCGATCGCCTGTTTGAGTCTGTAGCCGCCAGTTATGGTGAACGAGCGATCGCGGTCGTCTTGACGGGCACGGGCAAAGATGGCGCGCTGGGTGTGCGAGCGATCAAACAGCATGGTGGGCTGGTCATCGCTCAAGATGAAGCGACGGCGGAATACTTTGGGATGCCGAATGCTGCCATGCGGACGGGTGTGGTTGATTTTGTGCTGCCGCTGGCTGAAATCTCCACGAAGCTGATCGCACTCGTTGAGCACACGCCTTAGTCAAGCATGTCGGATGAGCCGCTGTTTTTGCTCATAGAGCAGTTCTCGTTTGAGTGCGGCACAAAGGCTGAGGTTTTATAGCAGTACGCAGGTTAGTTAGGACGCAACGTTAGGCTCAAAGCGCTGACAGGTGATGTTTTCCCTTCTGCCCTCTGCCCTCTGCCTTCTGCCTTTTCGCAACTGTACTAAAGCGGTAGAAAGTAGGTCAAGACACGCAACAGATTGTTGCTACCTGCTACACAGGCATGAACATTCATTTACGCTACAGTAAGATGAAATTGAACTATGACTGCTTAAGATAGGTTGCCCTTCTGGGAGCGTTTACTGATGGTACCTTTAAGAGAAACATTGGGGCTCGTGCGGCATTTACCTCCAGTGCTTTTACCGAACGGGACTCAATTATCTCCCTATTCTCCTTGATCTCCCCAACTGTTTATCTCGCCACCCGTTTATCTCGCCAACCGTTTATCTTCCCAAACATGTGAATCCAGACGATGATGATAAGGCGTTTGAAGCGTTGCTGGAGTATCTAAAGCAATCGCGGGGCTTTGACTTTTCAGGCTATAAACGATCGAGCTTTCAGCGACGTGTGCAAAAGCAAATGCACTTTAGAAGCGTCACGACCTATGGAGATTACATCGATTATCTGGAAGTGCATCCAGAGGAATTTGTCAGCCTCTTCAATACCATCCTAATCAACGTCACAAGTTTTTTCCGAGATACGGCTGCCTGGACTTATCTGCAAGAGCAAGTATTGCCCGCGCTGCTGAGGGCAAAGCCTGCCAATGAACCGATTCGCGTTTGGATTGTGGGCTGTGCCTCTGGCGAAGAGGCATATACTCTGGCAATGATGCTGACTGAATTGCTCGGTGCCAACGACTTTCGGCAGCGCGTCAAAATTTATGCTACCGATATTGATGAAGACGCGTTGCAGCAGGCTCGGCAAGCGACCTACAGCAGTCATGATTTGGAGACTCTGCCCAATGGACTCCGAGATAGTTATTTTGAGCCGAGCGGCGATCGCTACACCTTTCGGGCAGAACTACGGCGTGTCGTGATCTTTGGTCGCCATGACCTGATGCAAGATGCGCCCATTTCGCGGCTAGATTTGCTGGTCTGCCGCAACACATTGATGTATTTCAACGCCGAGGCGCAGTCTCGCATTTTGTCGCGGCTGCACTTTGCCCTGAGCAATACTGGAGTACTCTTTTTGGGCAAGGCAGAAATGCTGCTGACCCATACCGACCTGTTTACACCCATCAGTCTCCCATACCGCATCTTCGCCAAGGTGCTTGTGTCTAGTCCCCGCGATCACCTTTTAGGATCGTCTCAGACTGTGAATGCTGTCGTCAGCAGTCAACTGTCGGCATATGTACAGTTGCGGGAGCAGGCGTTTGATACGGCACCCACCGCACAAATCATCGTCGATCGCGACGGTAAGCTGGTGCTAGCCAATATCCTGGCACGATCGCTGTTTGGGCTGCACGATCGCGATCTGGGGAGTCCGCTGCAAGATCTAGAACTTTCCTACCGTCCCTTAGAACTACGGGCACGCATAGAACAGGCATACGGCGATGGGCAAACGCTCACGGTGAGAGATGTGGCTCGCTTCTTGCCAGATGGCATCGTGCAATACTTTGATGTGCAATTTATCCCGCTCCAGGCGGATGGCGATCGGCTGGGTATGAGCATCAGTTTTATAGATGTGGGTCTCTATCATACGCTGCAAGCCGAACTCCAGCGATCGAGCCAGGAACTTGAAACGGCGAATGAAGAACTCCAGTCGAGCAACGAAGAACTCGAAACCACGAATGAAGAACTGCAATCGACCAACGAGGAACTCGAAACCACGAACGAAGAACTGCAATCGACCAACGAAGAACTGGAGACCATGAATGAAGAACTCCAGTCTACCAACACCGAACTGCAAGCCATCAACGACGAACTGCTCAAGCAAACCGAGCAAGCCAGCCAGTTAAACGCGTTTCTCCAATCCATCCTTGCCAGCATCAGCTCAGGTGTGGTGGTGATCGATAACCAGTGCAACATTCTGAGCTGGAACAAGCAAACCGAAGACCTGTGGGGGCTACGCGCCGAAGAAGTCACAGGACAGCCCTTTTTTAACCTGGAAATTGGCTTACCCGTTGACCAACTGCGCGAAACGATCCAGCGCAGTATCGCAGGAACCGAGTCCCTGGAAGCGAACGTTGAAGCGGTCAACCGACGGGGGCGATCGTTTCGTTGTCGTGTCGCCTGCCATCCCCTGATTGGCGCTAAGCGTGTCCATCAAGGGGTGATTCTCATCATGGAAGACGTGAGCATATGAACAACATCGAAGCGATGGGAAGCAAGCTACACAACGCCCAGCACCGAGTCGAAGTTCTGTCGCGCCATGCGGAAGAGTTTCTCACCCAACCGACGTTACTCTCGACCGTGCTGGAAGAACTTGCTGTCGTCCTGGAAGAAGTCGAGCAGCAGTACGAGGAAGTGCTCGTTACGCGGCAAACTCTAGAACAACAGCGGCAGCGCTATCAAGAACTCTTTGACTTTGCCCCCGATGGCTACCTTGTCACAGATGAGCAGGGGGTGATTCGAGAAGCAAACCAGTCAGCCGCCAGCTTATTTGGCATGATGCAAACGTTTTTGGTCAACAAACCCCTGTCAATTTTGGTCGCAGAAGCCGATCGCCGAGCGTTTCTCACCTACTTCAGCCGTTTAGAAGCAGCGCCACCGCAACGCAATTGGGATTTTCGGTTTAAATCCCGCCAGGGTGGCGAATTTCCGGTGGTGATCACTACGTCAGCCATGCGATCGGCTCAGGGCACGCTAACAGGTTGGCGCTGGCTGGTGCGAGACATCACCGAACTCAAGCAGGCATGCGCTAATCAAAGTGCCTCCGCGACCCAAGCAGGAGTAGATGACCTGCGTGCAACCTTTGTTCAGGTGGTATCGCATGAACTGCGAACGCCCATGACAACCATTCTGATCGCGCTAGAGCTGCTGGTTCGTTACAGCGCAGCAAAGGGGGAGATCGACACCAGACAGCAAACCTATTTCGATCGCATTCACCAGGCAATCTGGCGAATGAACGCCCTCATCAACGATGTGCTGCTCTATGCCGAGGCGGAGTCTGATCCTGCCGCCTTTAACCCTGCACCGATGAATTTAGAAGCGCTATGTGCCGAGCGGCTGCAAAAACAACGAGACCATGACCACGATCACCATGCCATCACCATCAACAGTAGTGGAGCCTGTGATGCTGCTTGTGTCGATAGCGTGCTGGTGCAGCAAATGCTCGATCGCCTCCTTTCTAACGCAGTCACCTATTCACCTGAAGGCACGACAGTACGGGTCATGCTGCACTGTGAGCACGATCGTATTTGCTTCAGTGTGCATAACGCAGGCACCTACATTCCTCCAGAGCAGCAAGCTAAACTCTTTGAGCCGTTCTATCGCCTGGAGAACACGGTACATACGGCTGGAATCGGCTTGGGTCTGGCGTTTGTGAAGCAAGCGGTCGATCAGCATGGCGGCGATCTATCTGTAGAAAGCAGCGTTGAAACAGGCACCACGTTTAAGGTTTCGCTACCAACTGGAGAGCGATCGTCCCAGGGATGAGGCGATCGTGATGATGGAACACCGTCTAAGGATCGTGAATTAAATAACTTGCGTAGGTTGGGTTGAAGCATGAAACCCAACACCCTCGCAAATGTTGGGTTTCGCGGACTCAACCCAACCTACAAAAGTCGATGTTATTTAATTCTTGTTCCTAAGCTGTTTAGAAATGCTTTTACAGAAGCAACGGCAGGAGCTTAGCTTGCACCTCTGCAACCACATCTTCAGGAAAAAGGCAAAAGGGAAAGGGCAGAAGGCAACGGGTAAAAATCAGGAGCGACAGAGCCAGAAGCCGTGGAGCAGGGCGAATTGTTTTAAGCTAGAAACAGACAACAGAGAGCTAATCTGTGCCAGAGGTCAGTAGCAATGGTTGCGATCGTCCAAAAAAACCTCACCTTCGAGGCATTTCTCAACTGGGATGACGGCTCCGGCAGGTCATTCGAGCTAGTCAATGGAGTTGCCATGCCCCTCAGCGAACCCACCGCGAAACATGAGGATGTCGTCGATGGGCTATGCCGCCTCCTGATTGACCACTGCCAATCCTTAAACCTCCCTTACGTTCCCCGCCAGAGTAAGCAAGTTCGGTTGAACCCTGCTCCTGGTGAAAATGAATCGAGTCGTAAAGCCGACATTGTGGTCTTTGCCAAAGAAGAATGGGACAGAATGCGTCAAAGCTCTGCCTCTGCTGCCGCCTACATTCCACCACCTTTGGTCATTGAGGTTGTCAGTACCAATTGGCGAGACGACTACCGCATCAAACTCAATGAATATGAAACGTTAGGAGTTGAGGAGTATTGGATTGTCGATTATGCAGGGCTAGGAGGGGTTCAGTACATCGGCTCTCCCAAGCAACCCACTATCACCATTAATCACCTCATTGAGGGTGAATACCAGGCGCAGCGATATCAAGGAGAAACCCCTATTACCTCTCCAACCTTTCCGCAGTTAGAGTTGGCGATCGCTCAAATCATTGCAATGACTGAAGTGTAGTTTTCATCTAATAGACAAACTTAAACAACCTTGTTTCTGTTTATCCATCGTCAGGCAATGATGCGCGATCGCCCCTCCTACCGTTTCTTGCCAAACTTCGCCTTCAGATCATCTAGCGTTGCGGGTTTCGTTTCAGTAGCAGCTTTGGGCTGTGATGGATTGACTTTGGGCGATGGATTCACTTTAGGCGATGGTTTCGGTGTGGATGATGGATTGGTTGCTGATGGATTGGCTGCTGATGGATTAGACCTGGCTTGATTCTGCGCTTGCTCATTAGACGAATTGGCACGCATGGAAAGACTGATGCGCTTGAGTTTTTCGTTCACTTCCAGCACGCGCACCTTCACCACCTGACCGACTTTCACAATTTGTTTGGGGTCGCTGACGAAGCGATCGGCGAGTTGCGAGACATGCACCAACCCATCTTGATGCACCCCAATATCCACAAAAGCACCAAAGTTTGCCACGTTTGTGACAATGCCTTCCAATTCCATCCCCACCGCAAGATCAGACATTTCCTTCACGCCCTCTTTGAAGGTGGCATATTTGAATTCTGCGCGAGGATCGCGTCCCGGTTTTTCCAGTTCGGCGAGAATGTCTCGTAACGTGGGTTCGCCGATCGCCTCCGTTGTATATTTCTTCAAATCGGTCTTCTTCAATCGCTCTGCTACTTGCGTGATTTGGGTCAGGGGAACGCTGAGATCTGTGGCAATGGTTTCCACCACCTTGTAGCTTTCGGGATGAACGGCTGTATTGTCTAGTGGATTTTTGCCATTCCGAATCCGCAAGAAGCCCGCTGCTTGCTCAAAGGCTTTGGGTCCCAGTTTGGGGACTTTGAGCAACTGCCGCCGATCGCCAAAGGCACCATTCTCATTGCGATAGGCAACAATATTATTGGCAATGGTGGGCGTAATGCCCGAAACAAACGTGAGTAGTTCTTTAGAAGCCATGTTGAGATCCACACCCACATAGTTCACGCAGCTTTCCACCGTTTCATCCAGCTTCTTTTTCAGCAACTTCTGATCCACATCATGCTGATACTGCCCTACGCCGATCGACTTGGGATCGATTTTCACCAGTTCTGCCAATGGATCTTGCAGCCGACGACCAATGCTGATGGCACCGCGCACCGTGATGTCTTGATCAGGAAATTCGGCGATCGCCACTGGACTGGCAGAATAAATGGATGCACCGGATTCATTCACCATCACTTTGATGGGTTTGCGTTCCAAGGATTGCAACACTTCGGTGACAAATTCATCGGTCTCCCGTCCTGCCGTGCCGTTGCCGATCGCAATTAGTTCCACCTGATAGCGTTCAATTAATGTGGAAAGTGTTTTGCCTGCCTGTACCCGTTGTCCTGCCGCCTGGTGGGGAAAGATGGTTTGGTATTCCAGAAACTTGCCTGTTTGATCCAGCACAGCAACTTTACAACCTGTGCGGAAACCAGGGTCGATCGCCAGTGTAGGCTTCATGCCAGCCGGAGCAGACAGCAATAGTTCCCGTAAGTTCGCCTCAAAGGTGCTGATGGATTCCACATCGGCTTCCACTTTCTTGGCGGCGCGGACTTCTGTAATCAGAGAGTTTTTCATCAACCGATGGAACGCATCTTTGAGCAGGTCACGATAAAACGCACGAATTTCCCGCTGTTTGGCGTGTAGTTCTTGAGCTTCCAAAGAGGAAAGAACAGAGTCTTCATCAAAGGTCAATTCGACATCCAAGATTCCTTCGTCCTCACCTCGATACAGCGCCAGCAGGTTGTGGGACGCGATCGCCTTTACCTTTGCCTGATAGCTGCGATACATCTCAAACTTGGTAGACCCTTCGGGATGGTCTCCCTTCACTTTGGAGGTTAACACCCCGTCTGCCATGAAGTATTCGCGCAAATACGCCCGGAGGTTCGCCTTCTCTGCCACTTCTTCCGCCAGAATATCGGATGCTCCTTTCAACGCATCTTCCACCGTTGTCACCCCTTTTTCTATGGAAATGTACTTCGCAGCTTCGGCTGTCAGATTAGCAGGTGCAGCCGTTGGGGTGTTGAGCGTTTTGATGAAGGCTGCCAGCGGTTCTAGTCCTTTCTCACGGGCGATCGTGGCGCGGGTGCGGCGCTTGGGACGACAGGGCAAGTAGAGATCTTCGAGTTCGTTTTTCTGCAAGCACGCCGTAATTTTGGCTTCCAGTTCGGGCGTGAGTTTGTCCTGCTGGGCGATCGACTCCAGGATGGCTTTCTTCCGCTCTTCCAGTTCGGTCAGGTAGGTGTAGCGATCGGACAGATCCCGCAACTGGGTTTCATCCATCTCACCCGTGCGCTCTTTGCGGTAACGAGCGATAAACGGCACCGTTGACCCTTCGGCAAAAAGTTCGAGCGCGTTGCTCACCTGAAATGGTTTGAGGTCAAGCTCGTCTGCCAGCAGTTGAGAAATGTTCAGCATTGCGGTTCGTCACATCAGCTTTTCTAGGATAGTCTGACATTGAACCTCCAGGTGTATCCTGCGGTTTGTTCACTACACAGGTGATCGCATTGCTGATCATTCGATAGGAACTGGCTATAAATCTTCTGGTTTCAGCCCAGTACGTTTCGCAATCCGCGCCAGCATTTTGGGTCCAACCTCTTCGCCATCGTGGAACGCAAACACAACATCTGCCCAACCAGAACGCGACAAAACTTTATGTGAACCGCCCGTTTCCCGCTTCACAGTCCAGCCGACGCGTAATAAAGCTGACAGCACTCGCCTCGCTTTGGTTGCTTTCCACTGACTCATGCGGCAAGAAAAGCAACGCGTTCAAGTTTAGATGACTCCTCGCCATTTTCAATTTGCTCAGCTAAGACGCGAAATGCCAATGCCTTCACTCTTGCCATAGCATCTTCTTGGCTATCCCCATAGGCAAGCACGCCGGGTAGATTGAGAATTTCTGCAATCCAACGTCCGTCATCTTCTTGCTCAAGCTCGATCGTCAGATCCATGAGGCGATTTTCTGTTACATTAGCTCAATTTTACTGCAATAGCTGATTACAGCATGAATTGCTAGGAGCGATCGTACTAACAATCCCGTTCACCCGCCGCTGCTAAGGCGCGTCATCAATTAGCTCCAAAACCTTGCGGTATCAGCCTGATCGCGCCCATCCCAACACACGGCTAGGGGCTGGAATTCTCGCTGCAATTGATATGTAATCGTAATTGATGACAGCTCCTAGTAACCTCTCGTACCTGGTTGACTGACAAATCTTTTTTGTAGGTTGGGTTGTAGCTTGCTTCTGCGTAGCAGTACATCGTGAAACCCAATAGCAGCCTTGATCTTGTTGAGTTACGCTAGCACTTCTCTGGTATGCCGGAACGGCTTTACCTAACCTACGCAAGAATCGGGATTTTGAGAGTTTTGCCAGTCAATCAGCCTCTCATACTCAGCAACCAACTTGTATACGGTCGGCGTGCAACGGGATTGTTATGCAGCAGTACTTCCTAATAACTTGCGAAAGACAATTTTATCGACTCCATCTGTGTAGAAATCGCGAATTCTTGCTTCCTCTGCGTAACCATTGTTGCGGTAAAATGCGCGGACGTATTCAAAGTCGCTCGTTCCAGACGTTTCCACCAGTAGCACACGCTCACCGCGCCCAGCGAGCATTTGCTCGACGTATCGCAACAACACCGCTCCGCGCCCCTGTTTTTGGTGGTCAGGATGAATAGCAATCAGATAAAGATTCCATGTCCCATCCGTCATCCGTTCTGGCGCAACGTAGGCAACACCCACTGGCTCATTATCGTAGTCGGTCAGCCATACCCCTTGGCTGTCTGTTTCGTTACTGAAATGCTGATTGAGCAGTTGAGCGAGTTCTTCAATTTGATTTGACTCGAAAAGTCCTGTCGCCTCTGCCAAAGCAAGTAATGCTTTTGTGTCATTGGGTGTGGTCAATCGAACCATAGCAATTTTCAGTTAAGGCTTTTACATTTTCCTCCATGATTCAAGCACTAACGTTAAAATTTCCCATCACCTTCATGAGAAATTCCTGAGACATTTGCAGCTAACAGATAACCTTTCAACTACTACCCCAACCGATAGATTGATCTGCACAACTATTGTTTATACGGAAAGTTTTCGTATAGCCTTCCGAATGGGTGAATCGGCAGAAAAGTTCTACATTGTACGATCGCCGCTGAGCCAATAACTTAGTCATCAAACGGTTGAATGTGATAATCGAGCGATCGCTGCTCTTTCCGGCTCCTTGAGCATGAAATCTGTTCCTACCCCACGCCCACCAAATAGCTTTCTTACACTCAAGCGAGAATTGAACGCGATCGCGCCTTCAGAGTGTGTTTTTGCCAGCGGATGGTTGCTATTGTCTTAAGTAGAGACACGCATTTGGGATTGTTTAAGACGGCATGGGCATTGCGATCGACTTTGGCACCAGTAATACGGTGATTGCGCGTTGGAATCGGGCAACACAGCAACCAGAAAATCTTTCTCTCCCTGGCATGAGCGATCGCTCCGGTCAGAATCCACCCCTTATACCCAGCTTGCTCTACGTCGAAGATGCCAGCCAGGAGAAGATTGTGGTGGGTCAGGCTGTGCGCGATCGTGCCCTTGATTTGACCATTGATCCGCGGTTCTTTCGCAACTTCAAGCGCGGCATTGGGTCTAGCGTGCAGGGCTTTTTACCTGAACTGGATGGACGCACCGTGACGTTTGAGCAGGTGGGGCAATGGTTTCTCACGCAGTTGGTGCAGCAGCTTAAGACGGTTGAACCCGATGCAAGACAGTCGATCGTTTTCACGGTGCCCGTTGACAGCTTTGAGGCATATCGTCTCTGGTTAGGGACGGTGTGCGAGTCGCTCCAGGTCGAGCAGGTGCGGCTACTGGATGAACCGACGGCAGCGGCATTGGGGTATGGGTTAGCCGATCGAGAAACGCTGCTGGTCATTGACTTTGGTGGCGGCACGCTGGATCTTTCGCTGGTGCGGCTTGATACGGCTCAAGCGCAGACAAAACCGCTGGGGTTCATCCTCAAGTGGGGACAAAAATCCTTTGCCGAACAGTCGGGACAGAAGCCCAAAACCGCGAGAGTGCTGGCAAAAGCAGGGCAAAACCTGGGCGGGTCAGATATTGATCACTGGTTGGTCGATTACTTTGCCGAAACGCAGGGTTTAGCGGTGACATCCCTCACCACACGGCTGGCAGAACGGTTGAAGATTCAGCTTTCGCTGCAAACGCAGGCGCAGGAAGTGTACTTTGACGATGAGACGTTTGAAAGCTACGAGTTGCAATTGAGCCGCGATCGTTTTGAGTCAATCTTGCAACAGCATCAGTTTTTTGACCAACTGGAGGATTGTCTGGCGCAAATCTCCCAACAGGCGCGACGACAGGGGGTGGAACTGAGCGACATTGATGCCATCTTGTTGGTGGGCGGAACAGCGCAAATTCCAGCGGTGCAAAGCTGGGTCAAGCAAGCGTTTGAGGCGAGTAAAGTACGGTGCGAAAAACCGTTTGAAGCGATCGCGCACGGTGCGTTGCAACTCAGCCAGGGCGTTGAAATCAAAGACTTTCTCTATCACGGCTACGGCATTCGCTACTGGGATCGTCGCCACAGCCGCCATAGCTGGCATCCCCTTATTAAAGCGGGACAGTCCTACCCGATGAGCGATCCGGTGCAACTGCTGCTCGGCGCGTCGTTGGATAACCAACCCAGCATCGAACTCGTGATTGGGGAATTGGGTGTGGATACGAATCAAACCGAGGTGTATTTTGATGGCGATCGCCTGTTGACTCGGCGCGTGGACGGTAATCAGCAAGTTCAACCACTGAACGATCGTGACGGTGCCCGCAATATTGCCAAGCTCGATCCACCCGGACATCCAGGGAGCGATCGGGTTAAAGTGCTGTTTCGTGTGGATGAGCAGCGCTTTCTCCGCATTACAGTGGAAGATCTTCTCGCCTTGCAAACGCTCATTGATGACCAACCCGTAGTGCAACTGAGTTGAGCCTTACAGTAGGAGGCAGGAAGCAGAAGGCAGGAGGCAGAGAAAGTAAAGTTGCTGGTTTTTATGGTTGTTAGAAGAAGGCAGAGGGCAGGAGTAAAAAGAGATTTTCATCTGGCTTTTGGACTGAGACCATACTCCATCTAGCTGCAAACCGCTGCAAATCATTCCGCTGATCTAATCGCTGAGCTGCGTCAGTGCAAAGTAGAGATTGATTGCCAAAACGGCTGGAAGCAGTGACGCTATTTCCAGATTGAAATTGAGGAGTTGCACCAGTGGAAAGTAGAAGCCAGCCCAAAGACCAACGGCTAACCCAAAGGGTGTAACGATGAACTCAATAAATTCCAAAAGAGTCAGCAACCATTTCATAGCGTGTTCCACTTGATGTTCACCCATAAAGCCTAAACCTTGCTTATAAGCAAAGCAGCTAAGTTTGCAACGAAAGCGGGTTCATTCTTACAGCAAGTAGGGGATGAACCTGGCTCTTTGGGGGCTACAGTGCGACCATTACCCTTCCCGGAATGAGCCATCCTTCGTTTGGGTGAACTTATACCAGTAAGGGCGTACGATCGTATGCCCCTACCAGAATTTGTGAACCGAATTTAGAGATGCCGAAAGCCAGCGTCACCTGGCTAAATCGCAAAGGGATCGATCGCGTAATCCTCCCATTGCTTGTGGAAGCGTTCTGCTACATAGGGACGTACTACAAACGTGGGTGGTGTTCCCGCCTGCACGTCAATTCGGATGAAGGAATAGGGTCGTCGTCGGTGTAAGCCTTGCCCACTGCGCCCGATGAATAGCTTTGATCGGGCAACCAGGCGTTCTTCCTCTCCCTTCGATTGTCCAAACACTTCTGTGATATCTGGACCTTCTTCGCGCTGTCGCCGTAAACTGAAGCCGCTGCCACCACACACGATCCAGTTGGTGTGAGCATCCGCATGTCCGGTTTCTACTGTGTGCAGATATTCCAGACAGTGAGCATGTCCACATAGCACCAGGTCGACTATGGAGCGCCCCTGAGAACGATCGTCGATCGCAGCCGCGACTCCATCCAGCACTTGCCGCAGCCGATAGCGCACCGCTAGCGTTTGTGCCTGATGCCATTTGGTCGCTTCTGTCACGTAAGGTGGGTGATGAAAAAAGAGGATCCGTCCTCTTACCGCCTCGTTTTGCCACGATTCAATAAGTTTTTGCTGAAGCCAATCAAGCTGATGTAAATCGGTTTCGGTGGTTTCGTTAGATTCCAGTTGTTTGGTGATGTCTTTTTTAACTTCCGTAAGCTGTTCCAATTTGGCTTGCAGGTCATCAATCCGCTCAGCATCGTCCGCATCGTTGGGATTAAGCTTCGCCAGGGTAATCAAAATTTCCTGGATTTGATTGTCTACATCGGTTCGCTGCTCTTCCAGATGGCGGCGATACTTGGCTCCCGCAGGGTTGTCTGGCAGGGGAATCGGCGCGTTGATGGTGTTTGAATCCAACGCAAAAAAATCGATGCCGCCCGATCGAAAGGTGTAATAACGGTTTGGGAGTCGGGTGAACTGTCCTGGCTGATAGCTCAGGCAGCGCCCTGTATCCGTTTTAGCCGTGTAATGCGTGTCCAGATGGCGTTCTAAATCGGCACCAGACTTCAGGGCTTTCAAGTAGTCCAGAAAAGCACGAGCATAGGCGTTGCCCTGCACGGAGCCTCGCCAGCTTACATCCAGGTCGATCTGCGATTGGAGCAGTTGCCGCAGCGGTATGGTGAGTTGTGACAGCATGCCATACAGCAGCGACATGTCGTAGTAGTCGTGGTTGCCTGGAACGGGTAAAAACGGCTGCTTGAAGACCATGCGATCGTACGCAATCCGCTTAAACTGCTCGCCCCCAACTAAAAATTCTCGATAGGGTTCAATAAAGTTGGCAGGATAGTAGGCACTCGATCCGGTCAGGTAAATAACATCGCCAGTATGCAGCACAAAGCGGCATTCGTCCTGATGCTCCAGCATTTGTTCCGCAATGCGGCGCTGCGGGTTGTGACCGCGATGAGGACCAGAACCACTGTCACCCAGCACGAGAAAGGAAAACTCTGGGTTGTCTTCTTGTCCGTCGTCCAGTGCAAGGCGCGTTTGATCGATGCCCCGTCGCACGATCGCCGGGTCACGCCAGCGCACTCGTTGCTCCATCTTGCGGATTTTCGTCGCGATCGGTGGGTCGATCACAAATTCCATGACAGCCTCGCTCCCTATTTCAGCCTTTCACGCCGTTTCAGCATCGCACAACGAGCGGGCGATCGCTCGTGCCGATTGTAGCGACCAAATCCACTTGACTTCAATCTTGCTGCGGGTCAGTCAAGACAGTTTTACCTCGTGTTCGTCATTACTCCGTCTTTAGGCAGAGTAATTGCCCTCCGATTTCTCTTACCTTCATAAGTGCAAAGAGCTGATGACTCCAAAACCCCAGGGCAACCTGGGGCTTTCATTTTAAAGGCGGAGCGTTTCATTCTTTGGCTAGATGTACGCCTTTGCAGCAGAACTCTAGGGGCTGTCATCAATTAATACTACATATTGCTTGCAGCAAGGGTTCCAGCCCCTAGCCTGGTGTGTTGGGACGGGCGTGACACTGCTGATACTGCAAGGTCTCGGAGCTAATTGATGACACGCCCTAGAGCCTGTCACGGAATGTCGGTTAGAAGCGGTTCAGGCTTTCTCCTAAAGCCTTAGGGAAGGGAAAAGGCTCAATGAAAAGCGTTGCCTCGCTTCACGGTTTGGGGTCGTAGGTAATGTGATCAGAGGTGTAAGACGGTGGCTCGACGTGAATCAAAATGCGAGCGGGGCTAAAGCGCTCTTCCAGCCGATCTTCGACCGCTTCGGTAATTTGGTGAGCGGTTTCAACATCGGCAGCGCTGACGATCAGGTGCATCTCAATGAAAATCTGACGACCAACGATACCTCTAGACGCGATATCGTGGCAGTTGATTACCCCTGGCACCTGCATGGCGATCGCATGAATGGCTTCGGGCGCGATCGCCATTTCATCAACGAGTGACGGCAAATTTTCCTTCAGCACAGACCAGCCGCTATAAAACACCAGAACAGCAACCGGAAAAGCCAGCACCACATCCAGCCATTGCAACCCCCAAGCCCAGATGCCAATCAAGCCACCAAGAACGCTGATCGTGACCCAAATGTCACTCATGGTATGTTTTGCGTCAGCAAGCAAAATGGCACTGCCAACGCGCATCCCTTCACGACGCTCGTAGAACGCCACAAAAATATTGATGCCCAGCACAATCAGCAAAAGCCACAATTCCTGGGGCGAAATTTTGACGGGGGAGTGGTTCGGAGTGATCAAGTGCTCGATCGCGCCCTGCAAAATCTCGAAACAGGCAATCCCCAAAAAGGCAGCAATTCCCAGCGCACCAACCGCTTCAAACTTTTGATGCCCATAGGGATGATCGCGATCGGGTTCGGGTGACGAAAATCGGCTGGCAATCAGACCCAAAATATTATTGGCGCTATCGGTCACACTATGGAGCGCATCAGCCAGTAAGCTGAGTGATCCGGTTAGCCAGCCAATGCCAGCCTTGAGCAGCATGACAAACACGTTGAGCAGAAGCGTGATGAGAAGAACTTTACGCACCTGCGATCGATGATCGATAACCACAGCTTTGATCAAACTCGTTTTCCTTTACTGTAGGGCAGCAATTGCCCCTTCACCACTGGCGTTTAGCCCTTACCAGTAAACTTTCGCAGTAGGTTACAAGTGCTGTGTTTACCCAATGGCAGCAGTGCAATCGCGACCGTACCGCTACTCAATCGTTAAGGGCATTCACCAGGTAAAGTAGCTAATTCCTAAAGAAAAGATCTTTTCAGTTACGATCGCCAGTACGATCTAGAGTGCCGATCGTTGAGTTCCACCGCGCATGTCTGCATCTCGGTTCACCATTAATCTTGTCGAGGGATCTGTTGCCATTAGCTTTACCCCCCAGGCAGCAAAGGATCTACAACTAGCACTTTCTCGCTTGATGGAGAGCCTCAAAGCGATCGCCGCTAAAACGGCTCCTGCTGGACGCGCCACCCCACAGAAACCGATGGAGTATCAGTACACAGGCGACGTGTTTCTCGAAATTTTTTGCAACCCTAATATCTGGTCCACACCGTTTGCTGCCAAGGTTTTAATTACGTTGCGGGACGATCGCATCCGGCTCACCACCGAAGCGGAACTCAGCCGTTTGGTAGAAGACGTGAATCAGTATTTGGAGCAAGCTGTTTAGGGTATTGGTGCGGGTTATTTGTGTCCATCCATTGAACCTTCGCCACCACGGTAGCGTGGCTTCCTTGCGTGTTTGTGCCCTACGACAGCATTTGTAAAACCCGCCTCTGTAGAATAGGCATAAGCTGTCTGCATGATTTAAACTGACCGCATGATAACGAGAGGAGACGCTTGAGATGAATTCTGATACCTTGGTGCAACTCGTTCAGCAAGGGTTTCGCGTCACTTTAGGCGCGACCGTTTCTTTGGTGGAAGTGTTGCAAGATCCTGAAAAGCGTGATGAGAACCTTTCAAAATTAAATCAAGAATGGAGCGCTCTATCTACAGAATGGGCGCAGAAAGGAGAGATGACTGAGCAAGAAGCTCGTAATTTTGTGGATACGCTGCTGACCAAGCGTGGCACAAGTCAAACAACAACGGGGGCACCAAGCGCCACAATGACGACTCCTGCGGCACCACCCGATATTCAACTAGAGCTACAAGAACTGACCGCGCAAATTGTTGCTATGCGTGCTGAGCTAGAACGACTGCGAAACGAGAAAGCCGCCTCTTGAAGACAGTAGTTCTTGAAGACAGTAGTGACTTCAAGGTTAGTCGTTTTCCCACTCTTCACGACCCACCAGATCACCAATGCGATCGCGCAATAAAAAATTGCATCGTTCCAGTTCGCATTCAACGCAAGCCCATTCGCGTGCTGGGATGTACTGGCACAGGATGTAAATGGGTTGTTGCCGACTAACTTTACCTTTGCGGACGAGTTCGCGGGCTTCGTCCTGAATCATGTTGAGAGAATACTGTGCAGATTGAAGCATAATCACCCTTTTAAATGGCTAATGGAGTGTGGTGCAAAACTGATGGCTCATTTGGCGCAACTCAAAGTTGCTGTAGAAATAGAAATAGGTAAAAAGTGAGGCTTAAATTTAGTAGCGGTAGGATTGTAATCGTCTATACTGAACCGATTTCATTTTCGCGCTATTCACTCTTTGATTGTATTAAGATCCGTTGAAAAAGTCATCAAATCCTCACTAGATTTCTCATCACTTTGGCATTGAAGCCCTCAACGTTCCGTGAATTCAAGGTTAAATTTAAGGTTTTGTTGCGATAGATTAAAAAATGCTATGAGACTCATAAGCATACCTCACACCCTTTCCGGGCGCGGTGATCTCTGTCGCCTCTCGTAATAGAGGGTTCGCTTTACCCTCGATCGAGCACTAAAGCCTTAACAAGCCCTTGTTTTTCCTGTATTTGTTTGTCTTGTAAAAAATGGCGTTTGCAACATAGCTCGACTGCAAGTTCAAGCGCCGCTCTCATGCTGGATGCGTCTGCTTTTCCCTGACCTGCAAGATCAAACGCTGTCCCATGATCGGGTGATGTACGCACAAAGGGTAAGCCGATCGAGGTATTGACGGCGCGATCGAACGCCATCAATTTCACCGGAATTAACCCCTGATCGTGATACAGCGCTAGATAAGCATCCGCAGCGTTAGCACTCGAAGCTGGCAAATCCTCCTGCCTTCCTCTAACGTTATTAACTCCTGCCTTGCTTGTGGAGTCAACAACGTTACCCTCTGCCTTCTGCCCTCTGCCTTCTGCCTTCTTACCATCAAACCACGCCTGCCCTGGCTTCACCCACAGCGTATCAGGCGGCACAAGACCTTCCAGCGTCAGGTGAGGGAACTGCAAGCGCATCGATCGCAGCCAGGGGATCAACCAGTCTTGTTCTTCCTGCCCCAGTTTGCCCTGCTCACCACTGTGAGGATTCAATCCCGCGATCGCAATGCGGGGAGCCTCTACCCCAAAATCGTGTTGCAGGCATTCGATTAAGAGTTCGAGCTTACGCGTCAGGAGTGCGGGCGTAAGGGCATCTGCGACTTGACGCAGGGGAATGTGCGTGGTGGCAAGCAGCGTCCGCAAAACCCAGCCAGTATGCGGCGATCGCGCGACAAACAGCATCCCAAAGCGATCAACGCCTGCCCGTTCTGCTAAGAGTTCCGTTTGCCCAGGGTAGGCATGTCCGGCGGCGCTCCATGCGGCTTTAGAGATGGGTCCCGTCACAATTCCGTGGAACGTTCCTGCCATTGCCTGCGCGATCGCCGTTTCAAGATAGCGAAAACTGGCAGCACCACTGGCAGCGCTTTCGTGTCCCAAAAGAATGGTTTCCATAGAAGGAAGCGGCACATCGAGAACGTTCAGCGTGTCTGGGTGTGCCAGGGCAAGTTGTGGATCGCGCGATCGTAGATGTTGGTAGGTTGTGTCCAGGAGCGATCGACTTCCAACAATGGTGACATCACACTCTCCAGGCGGCATTGCCAGCGCCTTAAGTGCTACTTCTGAACCAATGCCTGCTGGATCACCCAGTGTGACAGCTAATTGAGGGCGAAAAGAAGTCGGGTCAGACATGATTGATATTCATTCTTACAGCACCTTGAACTACTGTAGCGAGACTCTGCATAGTATCGCTCATCCAGGATATAGGTTGATTGACCGTCTGTAGAGACATTACATGTCACGTCCCTACTCAACCACAGGATCGCATCACCCATCTTTCTACGCTTTAGCCATCACGTCATCCAATTCAGCATAGTCGGGTAGGGTTGTGTCGATCGCCCTACCAGATCGCAACACCATGCGATCGTGCTGTGAACGGGATAACAATTCGCTATAGCGGCGTGCCTTGAATACCACCAGATCGGCTGGTAGCCCTACCCCAATGCGCCCTACGGTAGGCAGCCCCATCAAGTCTGCCGGATTGGAGGTGATGGCGCGACACCACGACCCATAGGGCTGATCAAGGTGAGCAATCTTCACTGAGAGGCTAAAGACCTGTAACCCATCGTGATCCCCAAAGCCATGAAACGGGTCGCGGCAGTTGTCGCTGGCGATCGCCACGGGTACGCCTGCTTGTTTTAACTCGTGTAGCAACGTCACGCCTCGCCAGCGAGGGGTACGTCCCGTTTGCCGATCTTGCAAATACAAATTACACATGGGCAGGCTGACAATGCCAATGCCTGCTTCTTTGACCAGGGCGATCGTCCTCTGAGCCGTTTCGGGATCTTGCACCGCTAAGCTACAGCAGTGTCCACAGACAACTTGACCTTGAAATTGGTGTCGAATGGCGGTTTCAGCAATGATACGCAGGGTAATGGAATGGGGATCGTTGGTTTCGTCTGCATGAAAGTCCAAATTCAGGTTACGTGCTTTTGCCAGGGTAAAGGCACGATCGACCTGTGCTTCAATCTCTGGATTCATGTAGGCAACGCCACCCAGGATGCCCTTCGCATCAGCCACATGATCGGCAAGCTGCTCGCCCTCCGGCGTAAGGTAGTAATCCAACGACACCAGAGATGCCGCCTGCAAGATTAAGCGATCGCTCCAGGCGGTTTGGAGCGCTTTAAAAATACCGAAACTGATGTCTCCCTGCTCACCTGAAGCGTCAATGTGAGTGCGGAGAGCCTTGGTGCCGTGGGCATAGCTGCATTTCAGCCCAAACTCCATCCGACGATACACATCGTCTGCATCCCAATGTTTTTGAGCATCAGCCTGGATGGTGTCGATCGCGCCATCAAACGTGCAGTCGGGATTTGGGGTGCGCTCCCAGATATGCCCCTTGTCTAGATGCGTGTGCAAATCTGCAAAGCAAGGAAACACAATACCGCTACCAAGGTCAACCGAAGGACTGCCTTCAGGAGTTGTTCCGGCTGGGGCGATCGTGGCAATGACTCCATCAACAATTTCAAGATCGACGAGTTGAAAGTCGTCACCAAAAGGTCGTTGTGCTTCCAAGGCAAGAGCGGACGCAGTTGCAAGAGGCGTTAATAAGGGCAGCGGAATGTGAGCATTTCTGAGCCAATAGCGATCGCAAACCGGAATCATGAACACTGTCTCGATAGATGAGGAATCGTAGAGGGTTGCTGGGCTTAACCATTGAGTAAGCATTCCCCATAAAAAGGCAGGGTGAGCCAAAGCCCACCCTACAATCATGCTTGATGATTGAACGCGAATAAGTGTCGGTCTAAAGCTAGACTGCCGCGAAGTATTCCTTCGACTTCTTCGGATCGGGGTTCATCGTCGCATCACCAGGCTTCCAACCAGCGGGGCAGACCTCATCGGGGTGAGACTGCACATACTGAATGGCTTGCAGGGTTCGCAGAGTTTCATCAACACTCCGACCAAAAGACAGGTTGTTGATGGTGGAATGCTGAATAATACCGTCTCTATCAATGATGAATAGACCGCGCAGAGCAATACCTGCATCAGGGTCGAGTACATTGTAAGCGCTGCTCACTTCTTTCTTGATGTCGGCAACAAGAGGATAGTTGAGGTCGCCCACGCCACCGCTCTTACGATCGGTTTGAATCCAGGCGAGGTGCGAAAATTCGCTATCCACCGAAGCACCCAGAACCTCAGCGCCCAGTTGTTTGAATTCATCATAGCGATCGCTGAATGCTGTGATTTCGGTAGGGCAAACAAAGGTAAAGTCGAGTGGGTAGAAGAAAAGCACAACGTACTTGCCACGGTATTCAGACAATTTAATCGTCTTAAACTCTTGGTCTACCACAGCCGTTGCTGTGAAGTCGGGAGCCGATTGCCCAACGCGCAAGCATCCTTCTTGAGTCATGAGATAGTAGTCTCCTAGTAGTGGGTGCTTCTTGATCGGGCAGCACACGTTGTTACAGAGTAGTTGCTGCGTCAGAAGTACACAGTTTTCTGCTCACAACGGCTGACCCCTTACAAACTGTTACAACTATATCATAGTCATAACGATTTTGAGTAAGGGGTTTGCAAAGGCGAGTGAGGCGATTTTGAACTGTGACGATGATGGATACAGCAGAAGGCAGGAGGCAGGAGGCAGGATGCAGAAGGGGAGGACGCGGAGACGCGGTGACACGGTGACACAAACAACTCAAACCTCTTTCCCTACACGCTACACCCCACACCCCACACCCCCTTCTCCGCATCGGCGTTCCCACGGTGAAGAGACGCTAGGAGAATCAGTCTGCTGTGCCAGTTTGCGTGTAGTGCAGACTGATGACCGACCTTCTGCCTGAAAGTAGGTTTAAACTGACGGGTGAGACTTTTGAAGAAGGCGAAGGACGCAATGAGTGACCAAACCTCAGACCACTTGACGCAGCTTGAACAGCGGATGCAACGTCAGGATCAGACAATTGCCCAGATTCATGAAATTCTACTGTTGGTAGCTCAAAGCAATCAACAGACTCAGCAAACACTGGAACGTACAGCGCGACAGCAGGAAATCAATACGCAGGAAATCGCTGAGTTAAGGTCTATCATGCGCGATCGTTATGGCAACGGGCAGACACCCCAGTGAGTGGTTGATGCGTTTCTTTGAGGATGGCTAAAAGCTTATGGCGTAACCCGACTGGCGATCGGCATCCGCCAACCTGTACCAAAGGCGCGATCGGTTACTTTGAGCACTGGGGGAGCCTGTCGCCGCTTGAATTCAGCCCGTGTCACCAGTTTCACAACTTTCTGCACAATTTGAGCGTCATACCCTGCTGCCACAATTTCATCTGCGGTTTGATGGTTGTGGATCAAGCGCGTCAGAATGTCATCCAACGTATCGTAATCGGGGAGTGAGTCCTGATCGACTTGCCCAGGCTTGAGTTCAGCGCTGGGAGGCTTGGTGAGGATGTTAGTGGGAATAATTTCAAAGGCTAAAGGATTAAGGCTAAAGGATAAAATGGCATCCTGATTTAGCCTTTCTCCCTTATCCTTTATCCTTTCATTCAACCATCGACAGAGGGAATAAACGCGGGTTTTGGGCACGTCGGCGATCGCGGCTAATCCACCGTTCATATCGCCATACAAGGTGCAGTAGCCAACCGCCATCTCAGATTTGTTGCCTGTAGAAAGCAGCAGGTGTCCAAACTTGTTGGAGATTGCCATCAACAGGTTGCCACGAATCCGTGATTGGATGTTTTCTTCTGCCAAGCCAAACTCGGTGTCTGCAAACAGATGGGCAAAGGTCTGGTCATACGCCTGCATCAGGTTGCCGATCGGTAAGGTTTCGGTTTGAATACCCAGGTTTTCCGCCAGCGCCAACGCATCCTTTATCGAATGATCGGAACTGTAGGTGGAGGGCATCAGGACACCCAGCACGTTTTCATGTCCCACTGCGGCAACGGCGATCGCGGCTACCAATGCGGAATCAATGCCTCCACTTAAGCCAATTACCACCTTTGAGAAGCCACACTTTTGGGCATAGTCCCGCACACCTAAAACCAAAGCACCCCAGATTTCAGCATCTTCACTCTCCGGCAAGGCGTGAATCACACCCGACTCCAAGTCGCCATCCTGAAACTCCAGCAGGACGAGATCGGCTTCAAAAGCATGGGCGCGGCACACCAACTCTCCCTGACGGTCAAAGGCAACGCTACAGCCATCAAAAATCAGGTCATCGTTCCCACCCACCTGATTGGCATAGATGACAGGTTGAGCAAATCGCACCGCACTATGCTTTAACATCGCTTCACGGATTTTCTGCTTGCCCACACTGTAAGGAGACGCGGACAAATTGATGGTGAGATCCACATTCTGCTGCGCCAACTCGGCGATCGGATTTACCGTGTAGCTCCGTTTGCCCCAAAACTCTTCATCGTTCCACAGGTCTTCGCAGATAGTAACGCCGATGCGGAGGGAGGAGGTGAGGGGTGAGGAGTGAGGGGTGAGGAGTGAGGGGGAAGAGTTTTGAGTTATGAGTTTTGAATTATGAGTTAATTCTGCCTCCTGCCTCCTAACTTCTGACTTCTGACTCCTTCTAATGCTCTTAGCTCCTGCTTCGCCTGTAGAGCCAATCACGTTAACTCCTGACTCCTCTCTCCTCTCTCCTCTCTCCTCTCTGTCCCCTCCTGCCTCCTGCAATTCCAACACAAAATGATTCGCCTCTCTTCCCGGCTCAAAGTAGCGGTCTTCGTCGAATACGTCATAGGTGGGCAAAAGACGCTTGTGGAAGATTTGCTGAATTTTGCCGTCTTCCAGGAGTGCCATGCTGTTGAAGAGGGGTTTGCCACCTTTTAGTACGGCATGGGGATTTACCTCGACGGTGCCAACCAGGACGATGAGCGATCGCGGCAAGTCGTGCGCCAACTGTTCCAAGGTTTCTGACATAGAAGCCACAAAGCCGGGGTTGAGCAACAAATCGCGGGGTGGGTAGCCGCACAGCGAAAGCTCTGGTGTAAGCAAGAGGCGTGCGCCCTGATCGGCAGCTTGTTGTGCAGCAGCCAGAATTTTTTGAGCGTTGCCTGTCAGATCGCCAATAGTTGGATTAAGCTGTGCGATCGCAATTTTCATAGGTCAAGCTTTGAGTTTGATGTGGATTTGCTTAGCAGCGGGATTCTTGTCGTGGGGGATTTCTTTAACCTCAAACAGGTCAGTGGCTCGAATCAAGCTTCCGAGCTTTTCATAGCCATAATTGCGTTGGTCAAAGGAGGGTGAAATCTTAGTGAGCTGTGCCCCAAACGAGCCTAAATTTGCCCAGCCATCTTCTTCGGCGATCGCTTTATAGGCATCTTTGAGTAAAGCAACAAATTCACGATCGCGCTTCAAAGCTTGGCTATTTAAGGCTTCTGGCTTTTGGCTAGAGCTGTCTTTCGTTGAACTTTTAGATTCTTTCTCGATTACGCTGTCAGACGCACTGACTGTCACCGTTTCGTCCGATCGTCCTAAAATTTCAGTGTAGATAAACTTATCACAAGCGCTGATGAAGGCTAGCGGCGTTTTTCGTTCACCAAATCCATAGACAAGCAACCCAGATTCCCGAATACGACTGGCAAGCCTGGTAAAATCACTATCGCTTGAAACAATACAAAAGCCATCAAAATTGCGCGTGTAAAGCAAATCCATCGCGTCGATAATTAAAGCGCTATCGGTCGCATTCTTGCCTGTTGTATAGCGAAATTGCTGCATGGGTTGAATCGCAAACTTGTTGAGCTTATCTTTCCATTTACCAAGCTGAGTATTCGTCCAATCCCCATAAATCCGCTTCACATGAGACGTGCCATACTTTGCCACTTCTTTCAGCAATGCCTCAATCAAATCCGCATTGGCATTATCCGCATCGATCAGCACAGCAAGGCGATCGGACTTAAATTGCACTTCTCTACTCATAATCATAATTTTAAGAAACTATTTTACTGAGTCTAAAATATCTAAATCTTTATCTACTAGACAATCAACAACTTCAATATCAACTTGATCAAGCTTACTTTCATCAACTTGATTTAATTGTTCACCTCTTGTATGGTAAATAGGTAGAGTACTTCCTTCTGCCTTAACTCCTATAGCGGCTGGAACGTTTTCTGCAACCCATCTCCAAAACTTAATTACTCCAATTGTCGAAGGCACTCTTACTGAAACAAATCTTGGACTGCCAGAAGGAGTATATTCATCTAGTTGTATTTTATAAACCTTAGAGCCTTTGGCAGTAAACTTTGCGCTGCTTGCTGCGAGTTCTGCTGGGCTAACATCTGGTAAGCCAAGCTTATGGGCGCAACGAACTTTAACATAATGGTGTAAAATTTTGTCAACTTTATCCTGCTTTATTTCTTCCTCAGAACGCTCACTCTGATTTTCTTCGTGGTCTTGAGATGAGGGAATTAAAATTTCTGTATGGCGCGATTGGTCTAAACCATTCAACATAAAACGAATTGACTGATCTTCTAGTTCTAAGACTTCGTAAGTCAAAAATTCAATGTTTAAGAAGCTATATTTTTGATCGATTAAATTGTGTTCGTGGTATGTAGGAGCAATCGCAATGAGGCGAACGGGAAGATCGTAATTTATTTCTGAAACAAATGGTTTTTCGGTGATGAGGCGATCGTAATAGCGTGTGAGTTGCTGGACAATGTAGCGGTCTGTCGTATTCTTTAGTTCAAGTATAGTTAACTGTTTAGCTTCATCAACGGCTAAAATATCGCATATATCTTGTTTAATGGCATATTGACGCTTTAAACCTCGAAGCGAAAACAGCTCATGCAAGTGAACCCAAACAAAATCTTCTAAATCTCGTTCGCTTTTGAAGAAAAGCTTTTTCTTGCGTCGATGTAGCATTGGAAATATTATTTCTAACAACTAACAACCAAAAACTAGATAAACACCAGCGGTTTATCTTTTAGCGGTGCAAACGCTTCAGCATCAAAGCGATACAGGCTTGCGGGTCTGCCTGCTCCTCTAGACGCTTTTACGCCTGTGTCGGAGAGAAAGCCCATCTTGAGAAGGCGCGATCGAAAGTTGGAATAATCGGAAAAGTTTTCGCCTAAAACGGTTGTATAGAGCTGGTATAAATCGCTGAGGGTGAACAATTCGGGTAGAACGTCAAACGCTACGGGGCTGTATTCAAGCTTGTTTCGCAGGCGGCGATGACCGTACTCCAGCACTTCGTTGTGGTCAAAGGCGAGTTGGGGCACTTGCTCCAGAGGATACCAGGCAATACCGCTCACCCCATCGGCAATGAGTTCGGCTTCGGCAAAACGCACCAGGGCAAAGTAGCTAACCGACAAATAGCGAACGCCGTAGCTGTCCATCGATTCACGCGGGTCGCGGTTTGGTCCGCCAAAGGTGTAAAGCTGCTCCAAATAGAGGTTTCGGGCGCGTATTTTTTCTGCCAGGATGCGATAGGCGGCATCTTCCAGCGATTCGCCACGGCGTACCAGGGTGCCAGGGAAGCTCCATTGCCCCAGAAAGGGGTCTTCTTGCCGCATCACCAGCAGCACCAGCAGCCGATTTTGCGCGGTATCAACGGAAAAAATCACGTTGTCCACGCCCACCTTAAAGTCTGCAAGAGCGAAGTCTGCAAGGGCGCGATCGCCCAAGGGTTGAGTTAGTGAATGGGCTGTTTTTCTTTGGGCGCGGTCTGGCATGGGTATAGGTGTTCCCGGTGGATATAAGCTTCGATGGGAGGTGTTAAAGCATCGGTGTCTCCATGCTCACGATACGCGGTGGAGGATGTATCGAGACCCGTCAAATCGGCGATCGTCAGTCGTGCGCCCCTTCGCCTTAATTCTGCCAGAGCCATTTCGTTTGGGACGAATCCTGGTCGTGGAATGATCAGTAACTTCACGCGTTCTAGTAATGCTTCACTTTGGTACCAGTTGGGCAGTTGGTAAATCAAATCAGATCCAATCACTAAGGTGAAACTCGCCTCTTTCCAAAGAGATTCAGCCACTTCGAGCGTGTGAATGGTACGGGATTTGCTGAGTTCTGGATAAAGCTGCAAGTTATGCCGTGGTGGGTTGATGTCATCAATTAATAGTTGCAGCATTGCCATCCGATGGAGCAGCGGCGTTTGATGCGACTTAAAGGGATTGTCGGCTGCCCAAACCGCCACACGATCGAAATGCTGCGACAACCAAACCAAAATTGCTTGATGTCCTGCGGTCGGTGGATCGGCGCTGGTGCCAAAGAGAGCAATGGTGAGCATGGAGCTAGTTGTTGGTTGTTGGTTGTTGGTTGTTAGACAAGAGGGCATTAGAAATGGGTTCCAACCTCTATTTCTGGCGTTTGCGTTGGGTGGTGGCGATGAGGTTGAGTAAGGCGGTGGAGGGTTCGACGGGAAGGGAGACCGGTGCGTGAATTTGACGAATTGGGGCGGAAAGGCTGGCGACGGATTGGGCGGTGCGTTGGGCGATCGTCTTTAGCGATTCTGATGGATGCAAGCGTTGACCGTTTTGCATAACGAGGTGCATTAGGGGGAGTGGGGTGTGGGGTGTGAGGTGTGGAGAAGTTGTTAGTTTTTGGTTGTTAGTTGTTAGTGACGACTCACCTTTCGACTCCTGACTCCTGACTCCTGACTCCTCTCTCTTTCCTTCTGCCTCCTGCCTCCTGCCTTCTGCCTCTTGACTTCCCCCTTCTTCCATCAACCCCAACCGATCGCCCACTGCTTGCCCCTGCTCATAGCGGCGAAAGATCTGTTTGCGTCCTGGATAGGTTGCTTTGTTTGTTGATTCTTTCATCACGGGAATGCCATCAATTTCTACCAGTTTATAGACTCCGTTTACGGGCACGCCTGTTACCAATTGGGTTCCCAAGCCATAGCCATTGATGCAGGCTCCTGCGGCGTTGAGTTGAATAATTTTGGCTTCATCTAAATCACCGCTGGCGAAAATGGGGACATCTGGTAGGAGTTGGCGCACTTCTTTGGATAAGGCTGCAAGGTCGCCAGAATCCAAGCGAACGCCAGCCAGTTCTATTTCATGCTGTTGCAATTGGGTGGCGAGCTGTTTGGCGGCGGCGATCGTGTCATAGGTGTCAATCAGCAGCGGCGCACCGGGAAAGTAGCGATGAAAGGCGGTAAAGGCTGCTGCTTCGCTGCCTTCGGTTGCCGCTAATGCCATTACCAAAGCATGTGCCATTGTGCCTACAGGTTTACGTCCCAGTTTTAGCGCTGCCAGGACGTTAGAGGTTGCATCCAGACCTCCTGCCAACGCTGCACGGGCTGCCCACAGCGAGGCTTGGGGACTAAAGGCTCGTCGTGTACCAAATTCAAATAAGGTTGCTTGTGCGCCTGCCACATCCCGTAACCGGGCGGCACGAGTGGCGATCAAGGTCTGATAGTTGAGCGTATTCAGCAAGTAGGTTTCGACGATTTGTGCCTGCCAAAGAGGTGCTTCGATCCGCAGCAGGGGTTCATTGGCAAAGACAACTGTGCCTTCGGGAACAGCCCACACATCACCAGTAAACCGATTTTCGGCTAGTAGCGACCAGAAGCGATCGGGCGCATGGGTAAAGATCCCACTCGCCTGCAACGCTTCAACCTGCGCTGAATCGAACGAAAACTGCTCCAGGTACGCCAACGCCTGTTCCAAACCCATCGCTACTAAATAACCGAAGTTTTGCGGTAGACGACGGGCAAAGAGTTCAAAACTGGCGCGTCGCTGATCCAACCCTTCACCGACGTAACAAGCGGTCATGGTGAGCTGATAAAGATCGGTGAGTAAGCTGTAGTCCTGTGGCAACAGGGTCAGCAGTCGATCATCAATGAGCGTGTTGGAAGGCGATCGCAGGTTAGTCATAGGGCGTGCGGTTGTATGTGGTGCGATCGCAGCAGGGAGCAACCCGCTGCTGAAGTTGGCATTAAAGCACTGTTTCGCTGCATTATTTCTCTGCACTACTTCTATACATTGACAGTTGTGCGATCGCCAATGGCTTCGCGGAATCAACTTGCGGATGCATAACCGCATTATAGTTAAAAAAACCAAAATCGACAACGTTACAGAAAAGGTTAAGGCGTATTTTTTCCCGTTGACTCGTCAAAACCGCCTTTAAATCCAGTAAGCTAGCGCTTCTTTCACCATTTAAACACGCTGATTTTATAGTGAATTCTAATAAAAGCCAGAACAAGGCTTCTCCTCTGCCTCTAGTACAGCCTCGTTGTCTCGACAGAGATCGTGGTAGAAGCTGTACACCAGCGTGACCGTAGCGTTCATGCAAAGCACCTGCCTTCTGCCCCTCTGCCCCTCTGCCTCCCGTCTCCTGTCTCCTTGTCTCTCAAAATTTTCCTAAGCGGTGAAACCAGACTATAAACAATTAATTCAAACTAGCATTAACGCTTTTTTCCTCGGCATAATTAGAGTGTCGCGACAGATACTTTCGCAAACAGATAGCGCTACGTTGCAACGGCGATTGCTTGTTTGTCGTTTTGAATGAAGTGATGTTTCTTTGAGGGATGCTTATGTCTATTTTTAAGCAGCTTGACCATGTTGTTGAGTATTTTTCCGGTGCGTTTGTACGCATTTTTGGTCCCAACGACGATTCCTATCCAGCAACGGGTGTGCAACCGTTTGATGGCACACCAATGAAAAAGCATAAATCATTCGACTGACTGAATGAGCAGACGTTTGTTGTGCTTTGATACATTGATTGAGTTCCAATATTCTGCGATCGACGCATAGCGTCAGCGCGTTTTTCGATAAGGTTTTACTGCTTGTACCTGATCGGGCTGGTGAAGTGCTTCCACCTCAAACTTCACCAGCTTTTTATGCTTTGTTACGTGAAAGCTGTACCGCTAAGTGATGTCTTTTCAAGTCAATCGTTCTCGGCTGACAATACCAGACCATTGCGCTTTCTTTTCACGGCTACGACGATAGGAAAAAAAGCGATCGGGCGTTTGGTACGTGCAATATGGGGCGATCGCAATTTGGTCTGCACTCATACCCAGTTGCTCTAACTGCAATGCATTGATACGCCGTACATCTAACCGTACTCGCCCTGGTTCTGGGTCATCTAGTAGGGGCGAATCTGCTAACTGACGCAACGTTGCCAGTAGAGTGGCGGTGTCTTCAGGGGCGATCGCCACCACGGTCGCTCCCACTTCAGCCGCGACATGTTCCGACACTTGATACACGTCGCCCGCGATCGCGGGTCCCATTGCCACCCGCAAATTTTTTACTTCGCTACCCTGCTCTCGTAAACGGGCGATCGCCTGAGGAACAACTTTTAGCGACGTGCCTCGCCAGCCTGCATGAACCGCAGCAACGTGTCCCGTCACGCGATCGGCAATCAGCACGGGCGTACAATCGGCGCTACACGCCCACACCGCTTGATTGGTCTGCTCTGTTACTAGCCCATCGGCTGGCGGAAGTTCGGCATCGGCTGTGTGTGCTTCAACGTCAGACGGTGCCAAAACCGTATTACCATGCACTTGCTTCGCACGATAGGCGTGTGCAGTAGGATGTAGCACTCTGGTCAGGTCAGCGGGCGATCGCGGCCAAAATTGCTGGGTAAAAAAGCCATGCGACCACGGCTCTAGCAAGCTACAGGTGAGATAGGGCAAATCGTTCCAGGTGTGCCAGTGCCAGGTATGCATAAGAGGAAAGGCGTAAGAGGGAAAGCGAAGAGGAGAGGCGTAAGAAGAAAGGTCATGTAAGAGGGAAAAGCGTAAGAGGAAAGGCGATGTGAGAGGCAAACAAGACTGATCACCGTATTCTTGTTGAGGAAGGTTTTAAAAAGCCGGGTACAATGGTCGGGGCTGGAGGTGACGCATTAGTTGTGAAGCCCCAAAGCGTAGGTTTGATGCTGAATCGACGTGTCGAGCGTCAGTTGAGTCCTACAGCTTCCAGTCTAAAGTCCCTTGTTCGTACCGTGTAAAACATCGGTTTTGCTGGAACTAACTAGCCCGTTTGAACGACCGGATTGCTGGGGTGCGTCGTCGATTCAGCTCAGAGACCTCGCGGTATCAGCCTTGTCGCGCCCGTTCCAACACACAGGCTAGGGGCTAGAACCCTTGCTGAAAGTAACGTGTAGTCGTAATTGATGACAGCCCCTAGTGCTTTAACGATAGCCCCTCAGGAACTGCAAATGACTCCAAACGCTCACCAAACGCTGCTCCATTCTCGCTGTAATGCCCTTTTTCTCCGTGGACTTGGTTTGCTGGGTGGGTTCGGTCTCTTGAGTGGTGGCATGGTGCTAGCGCAGGAGGCAGTCACAACCCCGATCGCGCCATCCTCTCCCGAACCAGCCACAGCGGTGAGTCCTGCCGCGATCGCCCCTTCTGTAGCACCACAGACGCTAGAAGTTACGCCTGCTGTGGCGATCCCTGCCGTGCCAGAGCCGATCATCATGCAGCCCAGCCGTGTGAATCCTACTGCCACGCAGCCCAAAGCGTCTACTGCTCGCCCAGAAAGCAGTGGCTATGATGCACCCACATCAATTGTGCTAACAGAGCGGTCTACCGGGTGTCGTGCGGTCTTGCGCGGTGGACAACTCTTGGACGGAAGCCCCTGCACGCTGGACAGCCGTTGGCAAGCCGCTAATGCACCTGCACCCCGCAGCCTACCAGCCGTCAGCGTAGCTTCTTTGGGGATAACAAGCCTTGGCACGATCGCGACACCAACCTGGCAAGCCTATTACAACCGGACGGCGCGACCACCAGGACGGCTGGGCAATGGCAATATTAGCCTGGTTTTTCCACTCTCGATTCCGGCTCCTATTTCGTCGATCTTTGGTTGGCGCACCCATCCCATTACCGGATCGCAGCGGCTTCATTCGGGTACCGATTTAGCGGCACCTCTGGGCACACCTGTGCTGGCAGCGTATGCGGGTAAAGTGGCGATCGCAGATTTTCTTGGCGGCTACGGACTGGCAGTGGCGATCGATCACAACAAAGGCACCCAAGAAACCGTTTATGCTCATCTTTCCGAAATCTTCGTCAAGCCCGGAGAATGGGTGAAACAGGGGATGGTGATTGGGCGTGTGGGCAGCACCGGGTTGTCTACAGGACCGCACTTGCACTTTGAATTTCGCCAACTCACGCCGGAGGGCTGGGTCGCAATGGATGCTGGAGCGCAGTTAGAGTACGCTTTAGCACAGTTAGTCAGAGCGGTGCAAATCGCTCAAGCAAAGGCAGCAGCACCTAAGGGTTAGCCTCAACACGATCGCGTCTCAAGAAATCGCGTCTCCAGCGGATTAAATAACTCGCGTAGGTTGGGTTGAAGCATGAAACCCAACATCAATGGAGGCGTTGGGTTTTGTAAACTCAACCCAACCTACAAAAATTGGTGTCATTTAATTCTCATTCCTAAGCCTGCTCCAGCAGGGGTGAAGTAAGGACGATGGGAGCGTTGAGATGACGCGCGATCGCGGCTAGCAGGGTTTCCATCTCATAGGGCTTACAAACGTAGTCGTCACAGCCAGCCGCCGTAGCAAGCTCTTGATCAAGCGATCGAGCCATTGCGGTAACGGCAATAATTGGGATTGCCTCCGTCTGAGAGGTTTGCTTCAAAGCCCGCGCCACCTCAAGACCATCCATTGTCGGTAGCATGATATCGAGCAAGATCAAATCTGGCACATATGTTTGAGCCAGGGAAATGGCTGTTTGCCCATCCTGTGCGCTAATCACGGTGCAGTCAAGCAACTGTAGCAACTGATAGTTAAGCAGCAGAAGGTTATCTTGATCGTCATCCACCACTAAAATTCTTACCGGAGCGCCAGGTTCAGGAAAGCGCGGGCAGTCCATACTCTTTTCAGCCATACTCTACTCAGTAAAGATTTAGATTGCTCAGGATCGTGAATTTAATCACATGAAATTCTGCGTAGGATGCCGTATAGCCGTTCCAGCATTCCAGAAAAGCGTAACGTAACGCATCACCTCTAGGCTTTGATGCGTCACGGCTAGCGACTTTAGAAAAGCCATGCCGTAGCTTGCTTCTCGAAGAGTAGGCTTTACACATCCTACAAAATTCGGTGTTATTTAATTCTCGTTCCTTAGCAATCTCTGAAGAAGATCGGACGAAACTCCTCAAGCGGCTAACTGGCGCTTTTGGCTGCTCATCGTGATATGTAACCAGGTTGCGCTTCTCTGTGGGTCAACTCGATGGATGCCAACAGGGCACAAGCTGGTGAAGTCAATGTATATGCTTAGGTTTACATAATTAGACTACGATCTTACCGCACGCGGCTCTAAAGTAAATACTCTCTACGTGAGAATACGGCTTGGATGTGGCTTGGAGTTTTTCTAGCAACAAAGAATTATTGGTCGCTATTTTCGTTGCTAGCAGATATAGAATAAGCGAAATCCCTCTTAGGGTAGATAGCTAGAACGATTTGGTTTCGTCTATCTACCTGGTAGAGATTAGTTTGTCACTGCTGGTTATGGTCGATACATTGCCTACGAAGGGTCAGATTGAACGATCGCTCTCACAACGGATTCAAGCACTCTACCGGAGCCAGCTTGGACATCGCTTGAGTCTGGTTGACTGCGAGCTATTGGAGACAAAGATTGCGATCGTCCTGGAAAAATCCGTTACCCAGCCCGAACAACTCTTAGCGGAGCAGGGTAAACACGAACTGGTTGAACAACTCCGTTCTGAACTGGATGATGCCATTCAGCCGCAACTTAAAGCCTTGATTGAAGAAGTCGTTGGGGTTGAGGTGATTGACTTACTGAGTGATGCCACCGTTGCAACTGAGCGAACAGGAATCATTGCGATCCTTGCAGAAGCTCCCAACCTCCGAGATACGGCTAACAAAGCAACGCCTCAGGCTCCAATTTCGACAAAATAAGCGCGATCGCAGCAAGGCGGCAAATGTCGGTTAGACTGTCCTTTTAGTGTATGACTGAAGGCTCGAATCTGCTTGTGCTGCCTCTGGATGCTTCTGTAACAACCGCAAAACAAGTGCGCTACCGCAGTGAAATCAATCAGTTGTTTGCTGAAGATCACGCGGCGCACAACTGGTATCGGTTTGTGCTTTCGTTTCCGCCCCATCTCGTGCGTGATTATCTGCAACGGTTTGGCATCACGTCAGAGCAGCGGGTACTCGATCCCTTCTGTGGCACGGGCACAACGGTAGTAGAATGCAAAAAACTTGGCATTCCTAGCGTTGGGGTTGAAGCCAACCCAATGGCGCACTTTGCGGGACGGGTTAAAACGAATTGGCACCCTGACCCCGATCGCCTGCTGAATCATGCCAAACAGATCGCTGATGATGCCCTTGCAGCACTTACTCCAGCAGAAGAACCCGGTTCGCTTGGAGCCGCCCCGCTGCGATCGCTCAACGACGAGCAAGCCGCGCTGATTCTCAAGAACTCAATCAGTCCGCTTCCGTTGCATAAAACACTGGTGCTGTTGGAACACCTGACGCAGAAAGCAACCGCCCCTTACTACGACCACGAACGGTTGGCATTAGCCAAAGCCATTGTGAACTCGATCAGCAATCTGCACTTTGGTCCTGAAGTGGGCGTAGGACGAGCTAAGGCTGATGCGCCAGTGGTGGAGTGCTGGCTAGAGGCGATCGCAACAATGGCAAACGATCTGCGGGAGTTAAAGTCGTGTTCTCCTGTAGAGGCGATCGTGCATCATGCCGATTCGCGCCAGCTAGTGAACGTGCTGGAACCCTGCTCTATTGATGCGGTGATTACTTCGCCCCCCTATCCCAACGAAAAGGACTACACCCGTACTACTCGCCTAGAATCTGTCTTGTTGGGCTTTATCAACACGAAGGCAGATCTGCGGGCACTCAAGCAAGGGCTGGTGCGATCGAATACGCGCAATGTGTATGCCGCCGATGAAGACGATCGCTGGGTGACGGATCATGCCGAAGTGCAGCGGATTGCCAACGAAATTGAAGCGCGACGACTGGCGTTGGGCAAAACGAGCGGCTTTGAACGACTCTATGCCCGTGCGACTAAACTTTATTTTGGCGGGATGGCGCGTCATCTGGCAGAACTGCGGCAGTTCTTGCGTCCCGGTGCTCAGCTTGCCTACGTGGTGGGTGATCAGGCATCCTATCTGCGCGTCATGATTCGGACGGGACAGCTTTTGGCTGACATTGCGCGATCGCTCGGCTATGAGGTGCTGGCGATCGACCTCTTTCGCACTCGCATTGCCACCGCAACCAATGAACAGATGCGTGAAGAAGTGGTAGTTTTACGATGGAATAGATGAAGCCAAGCCACATAGACCTCGGAGATCCTAAAGACCTCCGAGGTCTGAAGAACGATGATTCTTTAGCCCCTAGTTCTATGACCGATACGCCCACCACCCCAACTCCTCGCGCTGGTACGAAGACGGAACATACGTTGACATTGCCTCAAGGGGAACTGCGCTACACCGCTTCAGCCGAATGGCAAATTCTGTACGAGCAGGAAAAGCCCGTTGCCGAAATGTTTCATGTGGCGTACATCGCTAACGTGGAAGCAACCGTACCTCGATCGCTCACCTTCGTCTTTAATGGCGGTCCTGGAGCGGCTTCAGCGTACCTGCATATGGGCGCACTGGGACCAAAACGGATTGCGTTTGGTGAAAACGGTAGCCTGCCCAAACCACCCGTCCAGTTGGCAGATAACCTGGAAAGCTGGCTGAGCTTTACCGATTTAGTGTTCATCGATCCGATCGGCACAGGCTTTAGCCGCAGCTTACCGTCTGACAAAGCATCTGAAGAAAAAGAAAGTTCACCTGATTCAAAAACACCCAAAGAAACCGAGTTTTGGGAAGTTGAACGAGATCTAAAGTCATTGGGAGAATTTATTCAGCGGTTTCTCTCCCGTCAGAAGCGCTGGCTCTCGCCCATTTTTATTGCAGGCGAAAGCTATGGTGGCTTTCGGGTAGCGCGTCTAGCCCGCAAGCTACAGCAAGAATTTGGCATTGGGTTGTCGGGTGCCATTCTCATTTCGCCCGCGCTGGAGTTTAGCTTACTGGGTGGCAGCGATTATGACCTGACCGCCTGGGCGACCTTGCTGCCCTCCTTAGCCGCCTCAGCCGCGCATCACGATCGCGCTCAGTGGGCAGGCAATCCGGGTGATCTGCAAGCACACACCGCTGCTGCCGAACGCTTTGCCCTCAAAACCCTCATTCCCGTATTGGCAGCGGGAGACTTGAGTTCACCCGATGAGCGGCAGACGGCGTATCAACAGCTTGCCAGATTGATCGGCTTGCCACTCTCATTAGTAGAACGGCAGGGCGGACGGGTGGACATCGAAGTGTTTGCTCGTGAACTCTTGCGCGACCAGCAGCGGATTGTGGGGCTGTACGATGCGTCCTTGACCGCGATCGATCCCTTTCCCGATCGCATCCACTACGAGGGCATTGACCCCACCCTGGACGGCATCGATCGCCTATTCACAGGTGCCATTAACAGCCATCTGCGGGATACGCTTGCCATTGAAACCGATCTGTCGTATCACCTGCTCAACTACGAAGTCTTCAAAGCCTGGAAGTTTGACCTCAAAGGTGAGCTAAGGCAGGGGTTCATTGGTGCCGTAGACGATTTACGCGTTGGGATGACGCTCAATCCCTACATGCAGGTCTACATCACGCATGGCTTTTTTGATCTGGTCACACCCTATTTCGCCTCCAACCACCTGGCAGCGTTGATGAAACTCAACCCCGAACTGCGTCCCAATCTCACGTTGCAGCATTACGAGGGCGGTCACATGTTCTACACCTGGGAGCGATCGCGCCAGCAGTGGTTTACTGCCATGCAAGCCTTCTATCAACACGCGACGACATAAGGACGAAGAACGCTTCAGTACTTTAGTCATCAACTACTTCAGGAAGTCCGATTCATGCGATCGGTCAAGACCAACTCCTACGCTATGAGACATTGGTGAAGTCAATGGCTTCACCAGCCTTTCGTTTCACCAGCAAAGGAGTTGCCATGAAGATCAAGGTTGATTTAAGCACGCTCAAACAGCTCTCAAAAATTGAACTGTTTCTCTTGCTGTGTGGAGCCACAAAAGCCCCGTTTGACCTGTCTTCTACACAACTCACCCAGAAGTGATCGTCTGTAGGGGCATACGGCCGTATGCCCCTACGGGGATTTGTAAACCGAATTTAGAGAATTGGTATAATGCCGCAATGGGTTGAGTAACCTGGCGTTTGAGTAACCTGCCGTTTGCCCTTAATGTCGTCCAGGGAACCATGCTGAAACACCTGACTCGTCGTATGCTGCTGGTGGCTGTGCTATTGGTCATACTCAGTCTTGTTTACTCAACCCTCGCGCCTGCAATGTCTGCCAAACCCACCCTCCTGACGGAGCCATTTTTGCAATTGCCCTCAGAGTCTTCTGTGCGCGTGGTGTGGTTCACTGAATTTGCAGGCACGAAACATACGGTTGCCTATGGGGATGGGTTGAGCAGCACTGCAACGGCGAACACAACTCAGCTAAGCCGCACCCGTGAAGATGCCGCATCCAAACTGGCAAAAAAATACGATCGCGTGACGGTGCGCCCCATCTGGCGACATGAGGCAGAAGTCACAGGGTTGAAGCCTGATCGCAAAGTGCCCTATCGCGTGACCAGCGTGCGCGAAGATGGTGCAGCCGTTGCAAGCGGAACCTATACCCTTACAGCGAAACCATCTCCCGGTAAGCCTCTCAAAATTCTGCTCACCTCCGATCATCAAATTAAACCGATGGTGGCAGCGAACCTGCAAAAAGTGGTGGAAACGATCGGACAGGTTGATCTCGTCCTCTTTGCCGGAGATTTGATCAACGTTGCCGATCGTGCCTCCGAATGGTTTGACGATGCCTGCGGTGGTTCGCTCTTTCCCGGTCTGCAAGGTCGCGCCTGCTACGAGCTAGAAAAAAATGGCGTGAAGACTCGCTACAAAGGGGGAGCCATCATTCAATATGCACCGATGTATACCGCGATCGGCAACCACGAAGTGATGGGACGCTTCTCCACCGAAGAGCCTTTAAACGAGCAGTTTTACAATACCGTGCCCTATGACATTGCAGAAGCGTTTCACAATGCCGATTTTAGAACCATCAATCCAACAAATGATCCAGTTAAACTTAAGCGGTGGGTGAAAGACCATTCGTTTAACACAGATACCTACGAAGAGATTTTCACATTGCCTAAAAGTCCTCAAGGTGGCAAGCGGTACTATGCAGAAACCTTTGGTGATCTGCGTTTGGTCGTTCTCTACATCACCAATGTCTGGCGCACGCCCAGCCTTGATGCAGATGCAAAAGGAAAATACCGGGAACGGGATCAGGATATTAAAGATGTCCACGCCAAAGAACACTGGGGTTGGGGGCAGCATTTGTTTGAGCCGATCGCCAAAGACAGCCCTCAATACAACTGGCTAAAACAAGAACTCAATAGCCCAGCGTTCAAACAAGCCAAATATAAGCTGGTTATGTTCCATCATCCACCTCATTCTTTAGGTGAAAACATCGTTCCTGCTTACACCGATCCAGTGCAAGTTATGGATACAGAAGAGGTGGACGCTAAGCCAGACGGCTCAAGGGGGAACGCTTACCTTGGCAATCTGCCGCCGCTAGAGCTATCTAAACCCATCAAACAAACCATCACCAAAGCCATTCGCTATGAGTATCCCATCAAGGACGATTACATCATTCGAGACGTGGTGCCGCTCTTAGAGAAAGCGAATGTGCAATTGGTGTTTTACGGGCACTCCCATTTGTGGAATCGGTTTGTGAGTCCTAGCGGCATGCACTTTTTGGAAACCTCTAATGTGGGAAACTCCTACGGTGCGTTTGTGGGTGATATTAAGCGCAATGTGCCCACAGGCTACAAGGAAACCTACGCTGCGACGGGCAATCCCAATGGGTTAGAGCCGATCGTGCCGACGATCGCCCCTCTCCTCAATGAGAAAAAGCAGCCCATGCCCTATATCGCCAGCAATGATATCACTGCCTTTAGCATTTTCGATACAGGCACAGGCACCATCGGCAGCTATCGCTTTGACACCCGCGAGCCAAAATCTGCGGTGATTAAATTTGATGAGTTCACGTTGAAGGCAAAGCAGTGATAAAGTACTCACAACGATGGTTGGCTCGTGCCGCGATCGCAGGATAGAAAGGATTGGGTGCATCCCAATTTTGCAGAGTGAAGGTTTTTCAATAGTCTCGCTCGCGAGCGGGACGCTCGCACTATTGATACAAAACTGGGATGCACTCGAAAGGATTCATGTAATTTCTTACTGCATCAAAGTGGCAGTGCGGACTGTAGCTGCCCTTAATTCAGCCTCAACTAACTGGTCTAATTCTTCTTGCTGATCTGGAGGCAACCCCTGCTCCTGATCGCGTGCTAACCGCCATAAATGCATTAGCTCTGACAATCGTTCTTGTTGCTCAGCACTGAACCAGCGATCGGGGTGAAAGCTTTGAATGACCAGTAACCCACTAAATTCAGTCTCATCCAATTGGTCTGTCAGTGCATCTAACGCCTGTCCAGCCGTTTTGCCAACAGATTGTTTGTCCCCAGCAACCGTCCGATAAGCCTTCTCACCGCTGGCATTAGAGATTGGTAAGATTGCTACTGTCGTCATGTCTTCAACCTGAGTCGGTTGTCTCAAATTATAGTTCTGCGCAACCCCTAATGAGGGTTTCAGGCAACGAGAACGGATGGGTCACAGAGAACTTTCACAGTTAGCTGTATAGCGATCGCCAGCCCCTTTCCCTTAGGATGAAGGGTGTCAACGTAAGGAACGCAAAACCTGTGGCAGAGCCGAATCGCAGCCAGCAAGCCATGTCAACTGATGTACCCATTCCCTTAGCACGAACGCCGCTGTTTGATTTAGGGATGAGCCTCAAAGCGCGGATGACGGGGTTTTCTGGTTGGGAGATGCCAGTGCAGTACAGCGGCATTACCCACGAACATCAGGTAGTGCGATCGTCCGCTGGCATGTTTGATATTTCCCACATGGGCAAGTTTGTGCTAACGGGCGATCGGGTCGTCGAACAGTTGCAAACCCTGGTGCCTTCTGACCTGAGCCGCCTCCAGCCCGGACAGGCGCAATATACGGTACTGCTCAATCCTCAGGCAGGCATTGTGGATGACCTGATTTTTTACTACCAGGGGTTGAATGAGTCGGGACACCAGCGCTGGTTTGCGATCGTCAATGCTGGCACGACGCTCAAGGACAAAACCTGGCTGCTGGAACATCTCGATCAAAGTCGGCTAACGTTTCAGGATATTTCCCCAACGCATGTGCTGCTAGCCGTGCAGGGACCAGAAGCCGTGAAGCAATTGCAGCCGTTTGTGCAGGAAGATCTAACCCCTATTCCAGCGTTTGGGCATTTGGAGGGCACTGTGCTGGGTCAACCAGGCTTTCTGGCACGGACAGGCTACACGGGCGAGGATGGGTTTGAGGTGATGGTCGAGCCGGCGATCGGGGTAGAACTGTGGCGATCGCTCCTGGATGCAGGCGTGACTCCCTGCGGTCTGGGTGCCCGCGATACCTTGCGGTTAGAGGCAGCAATGGCGCTTTATGGGCAGGATATTGACGACACCACTACACCACTCGAAGCGGGACTTGGTTGGCTGGTGCATCTGGATAGCAAAGGGGATTTTATTGGGCGATCGGTGCTGGAGCAGCAAAAGCAAACAGGTGTCCAGCGGCGACTGGTGGGGCTGCAAATGCAAGGGCGTAACATTGCTCGTCACGGCTACCGAGTGTTTTATGAGGGGCAGCCTGTTGGCGAAGTGACCAGTGGCACTCAATCGCCTACTTTGGGGACTGCGATCGGGCTGGCTTATGTCCCTACAGCGCTATCGAAACCAGGTCAGGTGCTTGACGTAGAAATTCGCGGTAAACTTTATCCGGCGACGGTGGTCAAAAAACCGTTCTATCGACGGGCTTCTTAGCGCTGACTTCTACACTGTTTCGAGGAGACAACATGGCTTTTGATTATCCTGGTGATTTGAAGTACCTGGACTCGCACGAATATGCCCGGTTAGAAGGGGAAATTGCCACGATCGGCATTAGCGCCTTTGCGGTGGATCAATTGGGTGACATTGTGTTCTTGGAATTACCGGAGATGGGCGACGCGCTGGAAAAAGGCGAAAAATTCGGCACCGTCGAATCGGTTAAAGCAGTCGAAGACCTTAACTCTCCCGTCACAGGTACCGTCATCGAAGTGAACGCACCCCTCATTGATGCACCCGAACAGCTTGCAGAAGCCCCCTACGGCGAAGGGTGGTTGCTCAAAGTGAGAGTCAACGATCCTGGTGATCTGGATGATGCACTCTCGGCAGACGAGTATCGGGCACTGGCAGAAGGGGAGTAGGGGGAAATTTTTTGCTCAAATATTGCAGAATATGAAGGTGGTCTGTTGTAATGTGTTGCACTTTACCGACCACTGCGATCGCACCCAACTCTTTTTGCTAAAACCCTACAGCCAGAGCCGTCTATGCTAGAACCGTCCCAACCCAGCGTGAGTAAGACCACTGACCCAACTGGCGCTGTGTTCAAACAGGCAAACGGCTCTGTGTCTATACCCTACACCCCACACCCCACACCCCACACCCCCCTCTCCTACACCGATACATTTGCCGATCGCCACATCGGTCCGCGTGACAGCGATATTGACGAGATGCTCGTCGCGATCGGCTTCGATAGTCTGGAAGCCTTGATGGATGCTGCCATTCCCCGTGGCATTCGGCTACGGAAACCGCTCCGGCTAGAATCGGGCAAAGCGGAATACGATCTGCTGGCAGAGCTGAAGGAACTGGCGCAGGAAAATCACGTTTTCCGATCCTTCATTGGGATGGGCTACTCCAACTGCATTACGCCGCCCGTCATTCAGCGCAACATTCTCGAAAATCCGGGTTGGTACACCCAATACACGCCCTACCAGCCCGAAATTGCTCAGGGACGACTGGAGGCACTGCTCAACTTCCAGACAATGGTGACGGATCTGACGGGCTTGGAAATTGCCAATGCGTCTCTGCTGGATGAAGCTACGGCGGCAGCGGAAGCCATGACTCTGAGCTACGGCGCAAGCAAGACGAAGGCAAATGCCTTTTGGGTCTCTGAAGCCTGTCATCCCCAGACGATCGCCGTGGTGCAAACGCGTGCCAGACCGCTGGGCATTGAAGTCATCGTGGGCGATCACCGCACCTTTTCGTTTGATCAGCCTGTGTTTGGGGTGCTGCTGCAATACCCAGCCACCGATGGGGCGATTTACGACTACCGGGAGTTTTGCGATCGCGCCCATGCCGCTGGAGCCTTAGTCACCGTTGCCGCCGATTTGCTCAGCCTGACGCTGCTTGTGCCACCGGGAGAATTTGGTGCGGATATTGCGATCGGCAACACGCAACGGTTTGGCGTACCGCTAGGCTATGGGGGACCTCATGCCGCCTACTTTGCCACCAAGGATGCCTTCAAGCGCCAGTTGCCCGGTCGCTTGGTGGGAGTGTCTAAAGACGTGCATGGTTCGCCTGCCTTACGTCTCGCCCTGCAAACCCGTGAGCAACATATTCGACGAGACAAAGCCACCAGCAATATTTGTACGGCACAGGTGCTTTTGGCGATCGTGGCGAGTATGTATGCGGTGTATCACGGTGCCGAAGGTCTGCGGCGCATTGGCGATCGGGTGCATCACCTGACCGTCATTCTGGCGGAAGGGTTGCGCCGCTTGGGGTATGCACCCAGTCCCGAACCGTTTTTCGATACGCTGCGTGTCACCGTGCCAGACGGCAAAGCCTCTGAAGTCGTGCGGCGGGCACATTCCCATCAAATCAACCTGCGGCAACTGGATGCCCACACCTTCACGATCGCGCTGGATGAAACCGTTTCGTCCGATGATCTGCTGGCGCTTTTCCAGGTGTTTGCAGGCGCAGAAGTCACCCACTTCACGCCTGAAGATCTGCTCACGGCTTCCTCTCGTTCCCTGCTGCCAGAGGCGCTTCTCCGTACCACGCCGTATCTGACCCACCCGGTTTTTAACACCTATCATTCCGAAACAGAACTGCTGCGCTACCTGCATCGGTTGGAGACCAAAGATTTATCGCTCACGACCGCGATGATTCCCCTCGGCTCCTGCACCATGAAGCTCAACGCCACCGCCGAAATGGTGCCAATTACCTGGGCAGAGTTTGGGCAAATCCATCCCTTTGCGCCGCTCGACCAAACCCACGGCTACCAGACCCTCTTTGAGCAACTCGAACACTGGCTGGCAGAAATCACGGGCTTTGCAGGCATCTCGCTCCAGCCCAATGCAGGCTCCCAGGGCGAATACACGGGGCTGCTGGTGATTCGGCAATACCACGAGCAGCGGGGCGACGGGCATCGCAACATTTGCCTGATCCCCCAATCCGCTCACGGGACGAATCCCGCCAGTGCGGTGATGGCTGGGCTAAAGGTTGTAGCTGTAGCGTGCGATCGCGATGGCAATATCGACGTGGCAGACCTGAAGGCAAAAGCCGAGCAGTATGGAGACAAGCTTGCCGCGCTGATGGTGACGTATCCCTCTACCCACGGGGTGTTTGAAGAAAGCATTCAAACCATCTGCGAGTGCATTCACGCCAACGGTGGACAGGTATATATGGATGGTGCCAACCTGAACGCGCAAGTCGGGCTGTGTCGTCCCGGTGATCTTGGCGCGGATGTGTGCCATTTGAACCTGCACAAAACCTTCTGCATTCCCCACGGCGGTGGTGGTCCTGGGATGGGGCCGATCGGCGTTGCGTCGCATCTGGTGCCCTTTTTGCCCAAGCACCCGATCGTCCAGGTCGGTGGCAAACAGGGCATTGGTGCTGTGTCAGCCGCTCCCTGGGGTAGCCCCAGCATTCTTCCCATTTCCTGGGTCTACATTGCGTTGATGGGAGTAGAAGGGTTGACCAAAGCCACCCAGGTCGCCATTTTGAACGCCAACTACATAGCGAAACGGCTAGAGGGACACTACCCGGTACTGTACAAAGGTAAAAACGGTTTGGTGGCACACGAATGTATTCTCGATTTGCGCCAGTTCAAAAAAAAGGCTGAAATTGAGGTTGACGATATTGCCAAACGGCTGATTGACTATGGCTTCCATCCGCCTACGGTGTCGTGGCCCGTGGCAGGCACCATCATGGTGGAACCGACTGAAAGCGAGTCGAAACAGGAACTCGATCGCTTCTGTGATGCCATGATTGCCATTCGAGCTGAGATCCGCGCGATCGAAGAGGACAAGGTCGATCGCCAAAATAATCTCCTCAAACACGCACCCCATACCGCCGCAGCGCTTCTCACAGATACCTGGAATCGTCCCTACACCCGTGAACAAGCCGCCTACCCTACCCCCTGGACACGCGATAACAAGTTCTGGGCAGCCGTTGGACGGATTGATCAGGCGTATGGCGATCGCAACCTCATTTGCACCTGCCCGCCGCTGTCTGCTTATGAAAGTTAGGCTGCTTATGAAAGTTAGGCTGCTTATGAAAGTTAGGCTGCTCATTCTCTACTCTGTGAAACCGCCAAGCCTGCTATACTTATTAGTCGTCATGCCGATGTGGCTCAGTGGTAGAGCACTCGATTCGTAATCGAGCGGTCGGGGGTTCAAATCCCCCCATCGGCTTTAAGGCACAAGCCCCAAAAACACTCTTGGAACTGCTTCAGGTTACAATTCGATCGCCAACCCCCCCTCCTTCAATCGCTTTCACAGTTGAAGAATGCGATAGGATCATCGCTACCGTTGAAACTGATACCAGACCAGGCTCAAACGATCACCACTTACTCCATTCGTAAAATTCCTTTTAGCAATGCCACCAGTCGTTTCTTGACCACAAGCCAATGCCAGCAAGGTTGCAAATAAAAGCTGAAGACTGCTCTCCCTTGGGACAATTTATCCTGCACTACTTAGAAGAGCAGGAGACAAGCATGAACCGTCTGGCTGAATTGTCTGGTATTCCTCAGCCAAGACTTCGAGGGGCGTGCTTTAAGGGCACCTGCCCTACCCCCGAAACCTTGAGAAAGCTGTCTAAAGTAGTGGGAAAGCATCACCTGGAACTCTATACACTGGCCTATGAGGGAAGAATCGAAACCGTCCCAGACGATACGGATGATACGTCCCTGGATGTCTTAATTCGAGAACTGCTTGAGAACGCCAGAGAGATGGGCTTGACCCCTCCCAAAAGCCGCCCCTCAAAAGCCAAAATTCGCAAAGCTCTCCTGGAATTAGGGTTTCACACAGAGAACGAGGACGTTGACAAAAATCGGTTTGAGGCGGGCTAAAGCAATCCACTGAAGTAGCCAAAAAACGTAGGATCGTGGATTAGATAAGACCGGAGAAAGAAGGCAAAGCCGATACTGTCCTTGATTCGGGTGAAGCGAGTTAGCCTCTCCTGCTCAGGCAAACGCTGAAGCGGTGGAGTTTATAGTGAAGGTATGTGGGGAATGTGAGCCTCAGTTTCTATCAACAGTTTGCCGGACTGGATGCTTAACTGCTTGATACGAACTGCCATGCCTTCAATTTCGACATACGGTAATTGCAATATTTTTTGGAAGGTTTGCATAAGCGCGATGATGAATTCGATCGAAAGCGCTTCTCCTGGCTCACAGACAAACGATTCTAATAGTACGGGTTGCTCAGCACTACGGGGAAGCAACACCACCGCAAACTCAAGCTGGCGAACACGCTTCCGTTCATGCAAAAGGGCAGCACCCTTGAGCGCAATCTTGCCGTCTGCTGGTAGTTTGACGGCGATCGGATGCACCAACTCCACCGTGACAGGTTCTCCTTCAACATTGATTTCTAAAGCTGGTAGCTTACTGGTAACGGTCTCTGCTTGCATGGCTCGATTCAAATCGGCTTCTGTCAGCGTGATCTGAGCCGTTGCATCGAGGGGATGATCCAGTTTTAACTGCCCTAGCAAAAGGCTCAATGGGTTAAAGGAAAGGCGATCGGTCTGTACCGCTATATCTTGTACCCGCACATCTTGCACAACAACGCCCTGACCACTCATCGATATGGAATCGGCTTTGCCCTGAGCAGCTTTCAATACGTCTGTTTGCACACCAACGTTGAGGTCTTCTGCTTCCTCTACCTGGCTAGACAAGCCCACTTGCGCTACCTGCGAAATGACCTGTTCATCCAAACGTGGTTCTTCCGACATTGCGTTTCCTACATTGCAATATCGCCACTGTAATGACTCTCGCAGATCGATGAATCTATAGTGCGACAGAGGTGTTCAGCAGAGCGGACAGATGCGAACGAAGGTTCAAGGATGGTAGCAAGCACCAACAGATGAAAGAGCGAAATGCAACCTCTTTCGATCGAGTCATCTAGTCAACGACAACTGGCTCTGATGTTGGCTCTTTAGTAGGAGGGATCGATGTCATTTGCTTTGTAGGCTGATGCCTGTACTTCATTTTTTGTCACACAATCCTATGGCTACCAAGCAAGATCCCAAGAGCAAGCAGAGTGCTTCCCAGGAAGACAACCAGAAACACAATCAAAGCGACGCTTCGTCAAAAGCCGTTGCGACCGATCGTGATGCAAGTGATGATACGCAGGCATTAGACGCTTTACTGGAGACATTAAGCGGCGATTTGACCTCGATCGACACGGATGCAGCGCTGGGTGCGATCGACGAGTGGCATGGCGTGTTGCAAAAAGCCAAAGAGCCAGAGCTTAAGGAACTTGCGAGTGGATTGAAGGAACTCAAGCAACTCCTGAAAGGTGGCAAAGCGACAGGACATGATATTGGCGAAGTGCTTACTCACATTGGCGATCAAACCAGCGATCTTGCGTCTGATGCGGACAAAGGTGTAAAAACCTCTCTCCAGAAGTTGGGGAAGCAGTTGTCTAAAGCAGGGCAGGCGCTCGGTAAAGCCGAAGACAGAGAAGCCGCTGAACAAATCGAGTCGTTGAGCGAAACGCTGGAAGGCGATCTGACCAAGGTTGATACCGATACGGCTGTGGGTGCGATCGACCACTGGTACGGTCTTCTGCACAAGTCCGACAACGAGAGTTTGAAAGAAATCTCCAATGGGTTGAAGGAATTGAAGCAACTGCTGAAGCGTAAAAACGCGGATGCCTCTGACATTGCTGAAGCCCTAACCAAAATTGGTGAACAAACCACTGAAGCCGCCTCTGAGGCACATCGCGGTCTCAAAGGTCCCATTCAGAAGTTTGGCAAACTGCTGAGCAAAACAGGCAAGTCGCTGGCGTAATGGTTAGCTGCTTCGACTGGAGCTGATGTTCTAGAAATGTTGTTCACGATCTCTGTAGGGACGTTACATGTAACGTCCCTACAGACCGCCAACCAGACGTTTGAAACACTACCCGGTTAGAGAAGATGCCGACTCATTTAAGCGACTAGCCCAGAGCGTAAAGCGCGCACGGCTGCCTGGGTGCGATCGTCCACACTCAGCTTATTAAGAATATTCCGAACATGCGTTTTGACGGTGCCGATCGTGATGTAACACGTTTCAGCAATACGGGCATTGCTAGACCCTTCCACAATCATGGTTAGAATCTCCAACTCCCGCCGCGTCAATGGATAGGAGGCTAAGATTGCCTGTTGGGTTTCATCGGCTGTAATGTTCACCTGACCTGCTTTAGAAGCAGCGCTGATCGCCGCCGATCGCTGCTGGTCTAAGATCAAGCGGGTAATGGTGGGATCAAGCCAGTTGTCTCCCTCATAAGTACTTTGAAGCGCTTCCACAAGCTGCTCACCCGGCAAGTTTTTCAAGCAGTAAGAGTCTGCTCCGGCTGCAATTGCGGCTAAAACCGTTTGTGCCTCTTCTTGTAGAGTCAAGACCATGAATTTAGTTTGAGTTGTCGCCGCATCGCAAGATCGCTTGTAGTGGTTGATCACTTCGATACCACTCATGCCTGGAAGACCCAGATCCAGCACGGTAACATCAGGGTTCATCGTCTTTAAAAGCGTTGCACCAACTACACCGTCGGCGGCTTCGCCAACAATCTCAATCTCAGGATACTGCTGAAAAATCAGACGTAGACCAAGGCGAGTCAAGTCATGATCTTCAATGAGGGCGATACGAATTTTATGCATGACCTTATGCCTCCTGTTTGCTTTACTGACAAAAACGATCGCCCCAGGGAGGCTAAAACGCGTTGGTCAAAATGCTCTGGTTCTGCTACTGTTGACGGCTACGTTGTGCGATCGACCAATGGCAACTGCTTTTCTTTGGCTAAAGCGATCGCAAACTCCCAGGCACTCTGGTAACTCTTTTGAGTTGAAATCAGGCGACCTTTTTGAGTGGTTGCCACAAATTCCTGGTCTAACTGGTGAAGTTCAACAAAACCATTAGTGAGATAAACGGAATAGAACACACGATTGAACTCAAATAAATGGTCTTAAATAAGCATTTAAACAAATTGTCACGAGGTTAGTCGGTACACCTTTAAACATTGATAGAGACCTGGCAAGAATTTCTACCTTTAGGCATACCCTTTAGTAGAAGTGCTCGATCGCATCTGTAGCTAGGGCGCGTCATCAATTAGCTCCAAAATCTTGCGGTATCAGCCTTGTCTCGCCCGCCCCAGAATACCAGGCTAGGGGCTGGAACCCTTTCTAAGAGGCATGTGTAGTTGTAATTGATGTCAGCCCCTAGTGTGTAGCTTTTGGGGCTTTTTCGTTCAGTGCTATGCGCCAGAAGTACAAATCTATTTAGTTATCTTGATTGAGGACAAAGCGCTCAGTACGCTTCTGGTACAGCCTTTAGGCGCATGTCGCTCCATGCCGCTTTCAACCATGTAACTTTCTATGTTTAAACCTGTACAGATTAGCTTTTTTTAGGGCATAAATTTGTATTTGTTCTACTGTGAGGGTAGGGAGCCAGACACCTTCTGGCTAGAAAACGCATTTTTTGACATCAGGGCTTGGTTTAACACTCTTTTCCTTGTCACGTCAGTGTCTTTTCTCTTGCTGACGTTTCAGGGGCTTAGTTCGTATGTCTGATGTTCAAACGGTTTATTTGCCAGAAAATCGGCTGCTAGCGACATTGCCCAAAGCTGACTATGAGCGCCTTCAGCCTCACTTAGAGTTGGTAACGCTTCCGCTACAGCAGACCGTCTATGAAGCAGGCGATCCAATTACCTACGTTTACTTTCCGCGCAATGCCATCATCTCGTTAGTTGCCACTCTAGAAGATGGCTCAACGATGGAAGCTGGCTTGGTTGGGCAGGAAGGTATGGCCGGTATACTAGCCTTGCTGGGCGGCATGACGAAAGCGCATCGTGCCTTTGTGCAAGTTGCTGGCGAAGGATGGCGTGTGAAGGTGTCGATCATCCAGACCGAGTTCGATCGCGGCGGTGCCCTTCAAAAGCTGCTTCGCTACTTTCCAGCACTGTTTACCCAGGTTGCACAGACAGGCGTTTGCAGTCGGTTTCATACCACCGAAGAACGACTCGCCCGTTGGTTGCTGCTAGTGGCTGATTGCATTGGGTCTGACACCTTTCCGCTCACACAAGAATTTATTGCCCAGATGATTGGTGTCCGTCGATCGGGTGTAACGATCGCAGCGGGTGCCCTGAGTCATGCTGAGCTAATTCGCTACGCGCGTGGTCACATTGAAATTGTCGATCGTCCAGGTTTAGAGGATTTTGCCTGCGAGTGCTATGCCGTCGTTCGAGGCGAATTTGCCTTGTTATACGATTTTGACAACCAGGTGAGTCAGCGGAATTAGATGATCAATGTAGGTCGGGTTGAAGCATAAACCCCAACGCAACCACTGATAGTGTTGGGTTTCACGTTGTTTAACCCAACCTATCAAAAGGGTTTGTCAGTCAACCAGGAGCTACTGTTTAACACCGTACAGAAGTCTGACTCAGAAAGGGCTATCTTTACTTTCAGTAGGTTAGTAACACCAAATGCTAATTCTGCTCAAAAGCTCATCCATATCGACTGGCTTACAGATTAAATCATTCGCTCCCACCTCACGCGCCTGCTCGAAATCAATTTCTTGATTAGCCGTAATGAGTACGATCGGCAGCGATAAAAAGCTGCTGTTCTCGCGTAGACGCTGCGTCACTTCAAGCCCGTTCATGTCAGGCATCATCACGTCTAGCAGCACAAGATCGGGTAATGACGCTTCAATTTTAGCGATCGCTGTATTGCCACTACTGGCTACTTCAACTTGATACCCTTCGGGTTCCAAAAAAAGTTGCATTAAAAGGAGATTGTCGGCAATATCGTCAACAATTAGAATAGTGTAATTCTGAGCGGGCTTCATTGGAGGTGAGCGTTTCTTAAAGAAGGAATTTGAGCAACGTTGTTATATACCGTTATGGTCATTTCTTTTGCTCAGAACTACCTGCTCCTTCAGATAGAGTTGCGCGGAGTATTTAAGCGTTGGGCACCAAAAACCTGTCTTAACCAGAGCCGAAGCAGGTTTATCCATCGAGTTGCAGTTAGCGATTCTGCCGGGGTACATCCCAATTTTGCAGGGTTAAGGTTTTTCGGAGTGCGAGCGTCTCGCTCGCGAGCGAGACGCTCACACTCTTGATACAAAATTGGGATGTGCTTGAGCGGCTAAATTCGGCAGAGTCTTCAACAACGCAAAAGGTTTCCTATTTGAAATGAACTCGGCTAACTGTGGAGCATACGAGGCATCTGTTGATTTTCCAGTTCTCAACGGTCTACGAGTGCTGACCGTTGAGGATGATCCCGATACAAGAGTGCTGTATAACTTTGTCCTCACCGAGCAAGGGGCAATGGTAAGCGAAGTGGCTTCGGCTCAGGCGGCGCTGATAGAGATGGAAAGAGAGTCGTTTGACCTACTCATTAGTGATATTGGGCTTCCAGATGTTGACGGCTACAAGCTACTTCGTCAGGTGAGGGCATTAGCAGCAGACGCGAAGGCACAGATTCCAGCTATGGCGATTACAGGTTTTGCAGATGAGCAGACGCGCCTAAAGATACTGGCGGCAGGATTTCAGCGCGCACTTGTAAAACCGACGGATGTGGATGAATTTGTAGCGATCGTCACTGAGCTAGCAGCCCGACGGCATGACATTAGAAGCACGTCTAGAGAGGCTTTACGTCCGTAAGCTACTACGAGGATTGGTCATCGAAATTTAGAGAATTGGTATAGATCGGTGTGAGTTACAAACTCCATCAGGCGTGTAGATTTGCATATTGATTACACAGTCGAGGGACGATCGCCCCCTCGATACACAGCACCAACTGAGTGGTCTGGCTGAATTTCAACCACTAGCGCTGCTTGACCTGGCGTTTTTATCAATGGATTGATCACCAGTTCAGGGTGTAATGCTTTCCAGAAGTACTCGACAAAGGTATCAATCTCGGCATCGCTCATGCCCGGTTTGCCGCTGGCTTGCATCTGCTGCTCTGCCTGTTTGCGCCACTGCTGGCTGAGGCGATAATCGATGGGATGCAGCACCATCAAGCTATCAAGCCGTTCCCACAGAGGTAAGTAGTCGTGCAGTTTGGCATTCATGTCGCGGGCAAAGACGCGATCGTCCTCTGTAAAAAGGGGCGCGAGCGGGGTTTCAAAAACGGCTGGATCAACTGGACGCACGCCCACAAACCAGCCTTCAAACAGCACGATGTCAATACTGGTAACCAGTTCTGGCTCCACGCGATCGCCCACGCCATTGTGAAGCGATTTGTCGAAGCGAGGAATGGCGATCGGGCAATCAGTCGTTGGGTGTCGAAGTGAACCGAGGGCTTGGATGCCTAGCGCTACATCATGCGTTCCCGGTGGTCCTCGCCAGAGGAGTCGCGGGTCTTGGATCTGGAGAACACGGCGATCGGCGTAGGTCTTGTACAGATCATCCAGGGATAAACTAAGCGTTTTGTAGCCCAGGGCATCCAGCAGTTGCGTCAGAATTGCACCCAGCGTAGTTTTGCCCGTGCCCTGTCCACCCAATATGCCTTGTATCCAGGGTCGATCGTGCTGCTGACGGTGATGTGCCAACCAGAGCGCCAACGGCAACCAGAAAGACCAGAGCGTTTTCAGTACACGATCGGTTTCCTGAAAATGTTGCTGGCAGAATGGTTCAAGGCTGTGATAAACCGTTTGCAGCAAGCGCGATCGCTCCCGCAAGACTGCCTCAACGTTTTCTGCGGTGATGCCAAACGCGATCGCCCGTAACGGCTCCTGAAGTTCTCGCGCTTCTAGCTGCTGCCATGCCTCTGCTGTTAAAGATTCACCAACGGCTAACCGCGTCACCCATTCAGCTAAGAACCCATGAGAAGCCATACGCAAGGGGTACTACGGTTTTACAGAGAGCGTATAGTTCCGACGGGCACCCGGAGCCGCTGTGCCGACCCAAACTTTGTAAGTGCCAGCTTGCCAATCGGTATCGCTAAGGCTGGCATCCTTCTTCGCGGTGCTGTTGTCGCTACAGCGAACATCTCGCGCCCCTTGAATCACCAGGGTCGTGCCACCGCCACCGCTGTTGACGCGTAGGTTCAGGGTTGGAAAATTTTGCTGCAAAACCAGAATGTGGTCGGGAGTGGGATCGCCAAAGCCAAGACAGGTGTTGTTGTTGCGATCGTGATTGCTGACGATCGCGGGTAGCGACGTAGAGCCGCCAGTCGAGCCTGATAAAGTACCTGCTTGCTTGTCATTGCCCAGCGTCAAGCCGCCAAAATTAGACTGTGCCAGCACAGGTAGTGCCCCCAGAACACCGAGTGAAATCAGCCAACCACTCCACTGTAAGCGACTTGCCATAACCTTCCTCTCACCGCTGTAACGGAGTTTTATGTGTGAAGCAATGCCTTGCATTCAATCGATGATACGCAGACGATTACTCTACTATCATCGCTCATCGCCCTCTGCTTGTGGGTTAAGGTACGAATTTTATGCGCGGAACAAGGACTTTAGACGCAAACTGGTAAAGAATAGTTCTCCCTTTCATCATTTTCAGCATGGTTTTTGTCATCTCCCTGGCTCACACGCTGCACGACTGGTTTCGGTGGGCGATCGCGATCGGCATGTCCGATCATCGCTCAACGGGGGACGATCGCCAGGGTGAAGCTGTCCAAAAGCGGGATAGACAGCGCTTACTTGCACCAGCGGCACTCAAGGTTCGCGCTAGAACGGGCTGGAGACTGTGTTTAGCAAACCGCTCCCTGAAGGCTTTTTCTAGTCTTGCGCTAGGACTTGCCTTCGCTTGCTTGCTGACTGGCTGTCAACCTGATCAGTTGCGGACACAGGCTGCGCAAGGCAGTCAGTTGATTCTCAGCACCATCACCGACCCCAACACCTTTAACTTTGCGAACAAAAATACCTTTCCCAGCATTTTTCTGTTTGCTTATGATTGTCTGACGCAGGAGAACGGGGTGACGGGGGCGATCGAGCCATCCCTGGCAGAGTCCTGGCAAATTTCAGCCGACCATAAGCGAATCGTCTTCAAGCTCCGTGATGGCTTGAAATGGTCTGATGGGGAACCTCTCACCGCGGATGATGTGGTGTTTACCTACCGGGATGTGGTGGCAAACCCGGATGTGCCCACCGATGCGAAAGAAGGCATTCAAATTGGAGTCAATAAAGCCTATCCCGATGTGCGGAAACTGGATGACTTGCGGGTTGAGTTCTTATTGCCAGAACCGTTTGCACCGCTATTGAACGCCACCGCCGGACCAGACGGCATTGTGATTTTGCCCAAGCACGCCCTTGCAGAGACGCTGAAAACCAAAGGCTCAGACGGCAACCTGAAGTTTCTGTCTACCTGGGGCACCGACACTGACCCAACCAAGGTGATCGTGAATGGTCCTTACTTGATGGAGCGCTACATTCCCGGACAGCGGCTCATCTTTCGGCGCAATCCTTACTACTGGCGCAAAGATGCTCAGGGAACCCAACTGCCCTATGTCGATCGCATCATTTGGCAAGTGGTCGAGAGCCTGGATACCCAGCTTTTGCGGTTTCGATCGGGAGATATGGATGTCATCGGCGATGTGCGACCGCTGCGATCGGAGTACGTGCCCCTGCTCAAACGGGAGGAAAAACGCGGCGGGTTTACCATCCACGATGGGGGTCCGTGGTCAGGCACCCTTTATCTCACCTTTAACCTCAATACCGCCAAAGATAAAAAGGGCAAACCGCTGGTAGACCCAATTAAATCGGGCTGGTTCAATACACTGGCGTTTCGGCAGGCTGTAGCGTATGGGATCGATCGTCAGCGCATCAACAACAATCTGTTTCGGGGTTTGGGTGTCATTCAAAACTCCCCGATTTCGGTGCAAAGCCCGTTCTTTCTCAAAGACGGACTCAAGGTGTATGACTATGACCCCGAAAAAGCCAGAACCCTGTTGAAGCAGGCAGGTTTTAAGTACAACGCTCAGGGTCAGTTGTTCGATGCAGAGAACCACCGCGTCCAGTTCAGCTTGATTACCAATGCCAATAATCCTGTGAGAGTCGCGATCGGGGCGCAGGTGCAGCAAGATCTCGGCAAAATCGGCATCAAGGTTGACTATACGCCCATCAACTTCAACGTGTTGATTGAGAAAGTCAACACAACCCGCGATTGGGATGCCCATATGATCGGGTTTACAGGCGGCATTGAACCCCACGCCGCCGCAAATTTGTGGGTGAGCAGCGGTGCCTCGCATGGGTTCAATCTCAAGCAACAACCTGGACAACCACCCCTGCAAGACTGGGCACCCAAGGACTGGGAAACCACCATCGATCGCCTCTTCATCGAAGGCGCACGCGAACTGGATACCACAAAGCGCAAAGCGATCTATGGAGAATTCCAGCGCATCGTGCAAGAACAACTTCCCGTGATCCACCTCGTCAACGATCGCGCCTTGATGGCAGTCCGCGATCGCGTCCAAGGACTGCAATACACAGGTTTACCCAGTTGGGGTCTGTGGAATATTCAAGAACTTAGAATTAGGGAGTAGGGAGTGGGGAGTAGGGAGTGGGGAAGTATGAAGGCTAAAGGCAATGGAGTTGTTGGTTGTTAGTTGTTAGTTTCTAGAAAGAGTCAGAAGCTGCTCATGCGCTAACAACCAACAACTAAAAACTCTCAAGCTGACTCCTGACTCCTGACTCCGTTCGGCTGAGCGCTCACGTTGAAGCCTGACTCCCGCCCCCTCTCTCCTTCTAACAACTAACAACTTTTCTTGAATGCCCGAAAGGCTATACAACCAACAACTCCCTTCACTCCTGACTCCTCTCTCCTTCTAACAACTAACAACTAAAAACCAACAACTCCCTTCACCCCTCACCCCTCTCTCCTTACTTCAAATGACTCAACCCGACCATCTCAAGCAGCTCCTCCACGCCGTTGCCGCTGGTGAAATCGCTCCAGAGCTTGCGTTTGACAAACTTAAAAACTTGAACTTTGAAACCGTCGAAGACTTTGCTCGTATTGACCATCACCGCGCTCTCCGCACTGGCTTTCCCGAATTCATCTGGGGTTTGGGTAAAACGCCTGATCAAATTGCTCAAATTATGGAAGTCATGCGAGAGCGATCGGCGATCGTCATGGCAACCCGCATCGAGCCAGACGTGTATACCCAACTGAAGGATCGTGTACCGGATGTGGAGTATTACGCGACAGCACGCATTTGTGCGTTGAAGAGAAGGCAGGAGGCAGAAGGCAGAGGGCAGGAGGCAGCAGAAGCAAGGGAAGCAAGGGGAGCGGAGGAGGCAGCAGAACAAACTCAAAACTCAAAACTCAAAACTCCATACCCCACACCCCACACCCCACACCCCACACCCCACTCCGGCACCATCAGCATTCTCTCCGCAGGCACGGCTGATCTCCCCGTTGCGGAAGAAGCGGCTGTGACGGCTGATCTATGCGGCTTTAAGGTCAATCGACTGTGGGATGTGGGCGTGTCTGGCATCCACCGTCTGCTGGAAAACCGCTGGGCGATCGCTCAAGCCGATGTCCTCATTGTGGTAGCTGGGATGGAAGGGGCGCTGCCCAGCGTCGTTGCAGGGCTGGCAGAGTGTCCTGTCATTGCAGTACCCACCAGCATTGGGTATGGAGCCAGTTTCAACGGGTTAGCCCCCCTACTTACGATGCTGAACTCTTGTGCTGCTGGCGTTGGGGTCGTCAATATTGACAATGGGTTTGGCGCGGCAATCCTGGCAGGACAAATTTTGCGGACAGCGAACAGGCTGAAAGAAAGGATAAAGGCTGAAGGATAAAGGCTAAAAAAGTCCCTTGATATCCTTCAGAGCTGACGCATGTTTACCAAAGCCTCGGAGGTTTAAGCGCCTACGTTGGGATGATACCTGATGCCTGGTTCAAACCTCCGAGGTTTGCGTAAGCCGTGTCCTTTTGTCTTCTCACACGTCTTTCCAACTGACCTGAACGAAATGGGCTGGACGACCGATCGCATCTTTGCTGGAGGTGATGCTCTCGATCGCCAGGTTAAACGGAATGGCAGTCGTAATGTACTGCTGAGCAAAGCGACCCAAATCAGGGGTCAGATGCGCGGCAGTGGCAGCAGCTACCCCTAACCCAACGAATTGCTCGATCGGGCTACGAGGCAACAGCGCGGCGGCACCAAGGACAAAGCCTGCTGTCAGTAGCATGCCTACCGACAAATTTGTACCACAACGTGGGTGAACCGCTAAATGCCACTCGCCAGCCGTGAGTCGCTGCAGTGCAACCTGAACCGCTCGATGTAACTCGATCGGATTGACCTGCCCATAGAGGTAAAAGCCGCGATCGGTTGAGATACCGCCGAGTAACTCATTGTCTGACACGGTTGCTGCCGACTGATGTGGTTTTGCCCCACTGCTGAGCACCCAGACGGTTGCGTGTTCCAACGCGTGAACCTGGCGGAGCATGAGCAGTTCTTTCAGCCCTGGCACAAAATTGAACGCACGGAGCAAGTCAGCATCCTGCGTCAAGCGGGGATCGGGTTGCTGGTTGGGTGCAAACAGCAGATCAGCGAGATCGGTTCCTCCCAAAAACCAGGACAGTTGGTGAGTGGTTGCCTGTGTCATAATCGCGCACTTCAGGTAGAAGCGATCGCTAAACGTGTCTTTTCACTCTAGCGCCAACGTCATCACAGTGAATATGAGTCGTTGCAAATCGTTGGCAGCAGGTATCAGGCAGGTTTATTGGCTGCAACGGTCGTCCCAACGGCTCTGGATACTTCAACTCCGTTTTCTTCCAGAACGACGATCGGATCAGACCCTTCATTCATTTCAATGCGCTTCACCAACACCTGTCCGTTTGAGAGCCGCTGCCCCACCCGCACGTAGCGACTGGTTTCTTCATTCGGCGCTTTCACGATCGCCTGTGCCACTCTCCCGACCATGACCACACCGCTCACTTCAACCGCACTTGCTAGCGTGGTAGAAGGCAATGGTGGTAGCGTTTTGATTGCCGGAACACCTGAACTTCCAGGTGGCAGTGGCGTTCTAGGATTAAAGGCAGTCGTCGTCGGTCTCCGAGTAATGGCTCTTGGTGTAGCAGGTAACTGGCGCACCGTGGGTACATTCTGGCTATTTACCGCTGTCCGAGGCTGTTGTAGTTTCACAGGCAGTCCTGCAAAAGGGTCTTTCCCTTTTTGGCTGTCAATGCTTGCCTGCACCTGCTTGGCGCGCTCGTCGCCATTGGTGGATTGAATCAAACCAGGAATACTACTCCCAGCGGGTGGCTTTTGGGCTACCAGTGGAGCTGCTTTTGCACCAAATGGCTGAGTCGTTGCGGGTTTTTTAACAGCAACAGATGCAACAGGGGATGGGGAAGTCGCCACATCGCCACCTGAATCAGACGAACAACTGGCAACGGTCAGCGCGATCGCGCCAGCAAGTCCTACAAACACAAGTTTACGCATGAATCTCTCCCCAATCGCTGTTCTTACACGATAGCTCTAAAAAGCATAAGTGGTCTCATTAATTTCGCGGAGTTGTAACAGCAATGCTCGGATGAAATCTCTGTGTTAAGCGGTCAGGTCGAAAAATTTATGCGCGCGCTTCTTACCAAAGCATCCTGATCAAATGCGCTCACTTCAAGGCTTGAATGACCGGGCAATTTCACTCTGTCGAACAATGGGCAAGCAGCGGATGAGAACAGATGAAACAGATGCTTTTTTCACTTTTTGTCGATCGCTGAGCCGCTGCATCCGCTATCAAATCTGCTGTCAATAGGACTCGATGCTTAGAATACAATGACCCTGGTTTGAATGAAGCCTTCAAGTCTTTGTGAAAGGGTGACTCAGAGACATGAGTAGAATCGATCCAGCGTGCTTCAAGCACATACAGCAATTTTTAATCAAGTGAAGTACAGATCTATGCAGGGAGTACAGGAGTCAAGGGAGTAAGGTGTACCTCAGCAAATTGGAAAACGCTGTAAGTAGCTGTCAGCGTTGCCATAAAGTTTTATCGCCCCAAGCGCGCCTTCTCTTTCAAATCGCCACGTATCGCGCTGAAACAGAAACGCTACAATTGCTGAATGCCTTGCATCAAACCACGACAAACTTTTGCCAGAAAATCGAGATTTAATGTTTCCAGACAATCGCTACGTTTGTGATAGTGCGGGTTGCGAAGAAAGGATGTATCTGTCACCATCAGCGCCCGGTAGCCCTTATCCCAAAAAGCGGCATGGTCACTCCGTCGAGTCTCCGGTAAAATGAGTCCTCGTTTGCCAGCGGGCAGCCATTCACAGGGCGCATCGCACGATCGCAGATGATGGCTTAGCCGCATTAAATCGGGAATCGTTTTCAAGTTACCAATTAGCGCAATGAAATTTCCCTGATTTGGATAAAAATGCTGCAAGCCTGCTGGATACCGTTGCGAACCAGGCGTGTGAGCGCAGTAGCCCAGCATTTCTAAAGACAGCATGAGGCGTAGCGGTTCTTGCTGCAAGCCTTGCTGTAAAAAATTGGCGTAGCGGGTGCTGCCAGCGCGATCGTAACTCGTCTCTTCTAAATCAAATGCCACCAGGCGAAGAGGATGACGTGCTGGTTCAGTTGCAAAGAATCGCGCCAGTTCCAGCAGCACTGCTACTCCCGTTGCATTGTCATCCGCTCCTGGTGAGCCAGGAACCGCATCGTAGTGGGCACCAATCAGAATGGGCGGCTTGGACGATCGTCCCGCCAAATTTAAGATCAAATTCTGAAACTCAGTGCCTTGCTGCTGAAACGCATGGGTTTCCACCGTGCCCCACTGCGCCAACTGCGCCCGAACGTACTCGCGGACAAAAAAGTGCCCTGCTGTTGCCAGGTATGGGTCACGATCGCGAGCAACCTGCACGAGATGCACGTAGAGCTGTTCCTTTAGCCTCACTAGCTCTTCTGCTTCGGAATGCCCGACTCCCCACTCCCGACTCCCCACTCCCTATTCCCTACTCCCAATCTAACCGTCACGACAACCCAACCAATTTAGCGCTCAATTCCCATAGGCGATCGGCTCTCTCATCATCCCGCGCCTGGGGTGACACTTTCTGCACAAACGATTTACCATCTTTTTTCTGGCGATTGCCCCAACTCCAGTAAGCTCCCGATTGGCTGTACTCCGGGTCAGCAACTACCATCGCTACGCGTTCGCCCGACAGCTCTTGAGAAACATAGCCGCCCGTAATATTTTTTTGAAACCACGGAAACAGCTTTTGAAACAGCGGGTAGTGATTACGGAAGAGGGGCGTATCTGCTACACAGCCGGGGTAAAGCGAACTAAAGGTAATGCCTGTGGACTCGTGGTAGCGACGATGCAGTTCGCGCATGGTCAGCACGTTGCAAACCTTACTGTCTTTATATGCCTTGACGGGTTCAAATTTTTTGCCATCAGCCATCGCGATCGGCGCTTTAAATCCATCCGCAAAGCCCTTCAGATCGCCCAGATCGGGACGCGGCGGAATCTTGCCACCCAGCTCATCCGGGTTATGCGTCACCGTGCCCAAAATGATCAGTCGTGGGCTGCCCGAAGCCGCGTGCTTGAGATCGTCGAGTAGCAGATTGCAGAGGAGAAAATGCCCCAAATGATTCGTCGCCATCGTCAACTCAAAGCCTTCAGGACTCCGTAACGGCTCTTTGATCAAGGGCATGTAGATGGCAGCATTGCAAACCAGGGCATCCAGCGATCGACCCGTTTCTCGAAAGCGAGTCACAAACTGCCGCACACTGTCCAACGAAGCGACATCAACGGGCATGAGGGTGTACTTGTCTTTCGGTATTGCCACTGATTGGGCAACCTGCTCTGCTTTTGCCAGGTCACGGCACGCCATAACCACATGCCAATCAGGGCGTGCGGCAAGAGCTTTGGCAGCATACAAACCCACTCCTGACGACGCGCCCGTGATCACGACTGTTCGCTTCTGTTGTGTCATCTTCTTCAGACTCCGTTGTCCCACTGACTGTCTTCAGAATCTCACATTGTTGGCAACAGGAACTAATTTGAAGGGAATGAGAAACAGCCCCTAGATATCCAGGTCAGTCAGGTTGAGCTTGGGCGCGTTGGCTTCGATGAATTCACGACGAGGAGCCACCCGATCGCCCATCAGCACCGTGAAGATGCGATCGGCTTCCGCTGCGTCTTCAATCTCAATCCGTTTAAATGTGCGGCTTTCTGGATTCATGGTGGTATCCCAAAGCTGCTGCGGCATCATTTCGCCCAACCCTTTGAAGCGCTGAATTTCGACTTTGGCGTTTTCGGGGAAGCTGGCAATGATTTGATCGCGTTCGCGCTCGCTGTAGCAATAGTGGTGGCTACGTCCACGTTCGATTTTGAACAGCGGTGGACAGGCGATATAAATATAGCCCTGATCCACCATTGCTCGCTGATAGCGGTAGAAGAAAGTCAGCAGCAGTGTGCGAATGTGAGCACCATCCACGTCTGCATCGGTCATGATGACAATCCGATGATACCGGAGGTTGGATGCATCAAAATCTTCGCCTTTGATACCCAACCCCAGAGCGGTAATGAGCGCCTGGATCTCCGTGTTCTTGTAGATTTTGGAGTCGTCAGTTTTCTCAATGTTGAGAATTTTACCGCGTAGGGGGAGGATGGCTTGAAAGCGTCGATCGCGCCCCTGTTTCGCACTACCGCCCGCAGAATCCCCTTCTACAATGAAGATCTCAGATTCAGAGGGGTCTCTAGAGCTACAGTCTGCCAGCTTACCCGGCAAGGTAGAAGACTCTAGAACCGACTTCCGGCGTACCAGTTCTCGCGCTCGTCGTGCCGCTTCAGCCGCGTTGAATGCCTGGATCGCTTTTTCTAAAATGGCATCTGCCACAGCGGGACGAAACTCCAGATACTCCGTCAGCACTTCGCCGACGAGAGAATCCACAATCCCCCGCACTTCTGTGTTGCCCAGCTTCGTCTTCGTTTGTCCTTCAAACTCTGGATTTGGCACCTTCACCGAAATCACGCCCGTCAAGCCTTCGCGGACGTTTTCCCCTGCCAGGTTAGACTCCCCTTCTTTGAGCTTGTTGCGCTTACGGGCGATCGAGTTCATCGTTCGCGTTAGCACCGCTTTCAAGCCTTCCAAGTGTGTCCCACCGTCGATCGTGCGAATGTTGTTGGCAAAGCCCAGAAGATTATCGCTGTAGGCATCCACACACCACTGGAGCGCCACTTCGACCTGCACATTATTGCGTTCACCCTGCACAAACACCACTTCATCGTGCAGCGCTTGCTTGTCGCGGTTCATGTAGGTGATGTATTCCCGAATGCCGCCTTCGTAGAAGTAGGTTTCGACATGTGGCTCTTCGGTCTTGAGCAGTTCCAGGCGGCGATCGGTGAAGGTAATCCGTACGCCGCCATTGAGATATGCTAGTTCGCGCAACCGTCCGGACAGCGTGGCATAGTCAAATTCAACGCTGGTCGTAAAAATTTCTGCATCGGGCTTGAAGGAAACCGTTGTGCCTCGGCGGTTCTCGGTGCTGGGATGCTCCACCAGTTCTGTCACCGCCACGCCACGCTCAAAGCGCTGTATATGTACCTTATCTTCACGCCAAACGCTCACCTCAACCCATTCAGACAGAGCATTTACAACCGAAATCCCAACACCGTGCAGCCCCCCTGAAACTTTGTACCCACCATCGCCAAACTTTCCGCCTGCGTGAAGAATGGTCAGCACCGTCTCAACGCCAGATTTTCCCGTGCGAGGGATGATGCCCGTGGGAATGCCACGACCGTCATCTTCAACGGTAACAGAACCATCGGCATTCAACGCCACCTGGATCGCGGTACAATAGCCTGCCAGCGCTTCATCGACGGAATTATCAACGACTTCATAAACGAGGTGGTGAAGCCCCCGTGGTCCGGTGCTGCCAATGTACATACCGGGACGCATCCGCACAGCTTCAAGACCTTCTAAGACTCGAATCTGATCGGTATCATAATTGTTCGTCATGGATGGAGCGCTCCAATAGTTAGCCTGAGGCTGTCGCAGGATTCATAATAGCAAAATCTATCAAAATTATAACACAAAAGGGTTTTAAGCGGTTTTAGGGCAATTTCAAGCGCCGTTTATGATGGGGATGGATCAGTCTCTTTTTACCGTGTCAACAACGCCTCTTTCTAATTTAATCGAAAACAATACGTTTGTACCATATCTAATCGTGGTTTGTGGTGCCACCGCAACGGGGAAATCAGGTCTGGCGATCGCCCTCACCCAGCGCCTCTATGAAGCAAAACGAGTTGATTCTGCCATCCTCAGCGCCGACTCGCGCCAGGTGTATCGAGACTTTAACATTGGTACCGCCAAACCCTCGATCGCCGAACAGCAGCAGGTGCCCCATTATTTGATTGATATCTGCGATCCCACTGAGACGTTGACGGTGGCGGAGTATCAGCAGAAGGCGCAGGGGTTGATTGAGGGGGAGGAGGCAGGAGGCAGGAGGCAGGAGGCAGAAGGTAGGAGGCAGAAGGCGGAGGGAGCAAGGGAGGCAGGGGGAGCGGAGGAAGCAGGGGAAGAAGTTAAGACTCAAAACTCAAAACTCTCCCACCCCACACCCCACACCCTACACCCCACACCCCTCTTCCTCGTCGGCGGCACGGGTCTCTACATCCGCTCGATCGTCCGTGGGTTGAAAATTCCGCGTGTGGCTCCCCAACCGGAGTTGCGATCGCAGTTGCAAGCGTTGGGGCAATCACAGCTTTATGCGCTTTTGCAGCAGGTTGATCCGGATGGGTCAAGGAGGATTCATCCCAACGATCAGGTGCGGACGTTGCGATCACTGGAGGTTTTTTACGTGACGGGACAGCCCATGTCGGCACAGCAGGGTGAGCAACCGCCCACTTATCCCATTTTGCAGATCGGTCTGGATTGTGGAAGCGTGGAGGAGAGCGATCGGCGCATTGAGCAGCGTACCAAACAAATGATGGCAGCGGGTTTGGTGCAGGAGGTTGAATATCTCTGCCAAAAATATGGAGCCGACTTGCCGCTACTCAGCACGCTGGGCTACGCGGAATGCAAGCAATATCTGGCAGGTGAGCGATCGCTAGAAGAAACCCAAGCGTTGATCGTGCTGCATACTCGCCAGTTTGCCAAACGGCAGCGCACCTGGTTCCGGGCTGATCCGGCGATCGAGTGGTTTGATGCTGACAGTCCAACGCTATTAGAACAGGTTTGGCAGCGCGTACAAGAGTTCCTGGCAAATCGTCAATAATAGGAAGACGGCAGAAGAAACTAGGGCTATTTCATTCTGTCAATGGCACTCATTTGCAACAGACGTTAACGGATGAAACAGATGATCTTCTACCCTATGCAAACAACTCATCCGCTTCATCTGCTCCTGAATCCGTTGCTTACAGGACTCGACTTCTAGAATGAAATGACCCTGAGTAAAAACACGATCGATCGCACTGTTGCACATTTGAGGTTGAGGCTATGTCGCGGCTCTTTCCCACTTCATCAGAAGCAACCCAGGCAGAAACCATCTACCCCGACAGCGACGGGCAGCCGATGGCAGACAATACAGAACAGTTTCAGTGGATTGTGGTCATTAAATTGAAACAATGGCGTAGAGCCGACCGTGCTTGGCAAGCTCTACGCCGTTTCCTTTACCCTTTGATCGATGTCAGAGCTGCAAAGGGCTAAAGTCGAGTTCAAAACCTCCGAGGTCTAATGCCGTTACGCCATAATACGGTCAGAGCAAAAGGATCTCTCCTATGGTATTTGAGTCGATCGCAGGTGGATTGGTCAAAGCAGCGTTGCCGAAGGTGGCAGGGGCGATCGCAACCGCCGTTAAAGACAAGCTGCACCCAACGCAACTGCAACGATCGCTCACAGTTGCCTTGCAGGAATCGGGTGCGTTCGATCGTGGACAAAAAGCCAACAATCGAGTGTTCTACTACTGGGAGCCTGGAAGAACGGATAAGTTTCTAGCCGCGTTGCTCGAACATTCAGAGGTGCAGCGCGAGTTGCAGAAACCACTGGAGCAAGACGGTGCGCCCGATGTCGCCATGCTGGTGCAAGTCGCCAAACACATTGCGGTCGATCTGACCCTGGACATTTCAGGCAATACTCTAGAACCCTGGCTGAAAGCCTTTGCAAACGCGTACTTTGATGCCATTACCGCGATTCGCTTTCAGGTGGCAAAGGCAAATTATCTCAAACAACTCGCCAACTGGTTTGATGATGTGAAGTTTGCAGGTGTGGCGGTGCCGGGACAGGACGTGGAACGAGCCGAACGCTTGGCGCAGATCTTTGTGATGCCGGATGTAGAGGAGGATGGAGGAGGGCGATCGCGGCTGGCATTTGAGCGATCGTTGTTTGAGGAGCAGGGGGAGCAGGGGAGGCAGGGGGAGCTTTTGCAGGAGCAGCGGTGGAGAGCGCAGTTGGAGCGATCGGGTCGCAAGTTTTCGGCGCGGCAACTGCTTAATCAGCATCAGAAGAAGATTGTGCTGTTGGGCGCACCGGGTTCGGGTAAAACGACGCTGATGAGTTTCTTTGCGGTGGCGTTGGCGGAGCAACAGGGAGCGATCGCATATGCAAGCGATGTACATGCAGAAGGGCTGATGCAGGAGAGATCCCCCAACCCCCTTAAAAAGGGGGCTTCAGAAACTCCCCCCTTTTTAAGGGGGGCTAGGGGGGATCAAGATTTCAAGCATCAACCTCGAATGGTTCCGGATACAGAAGGAATTGATGCCCATGCAGAAGGAACCGATCGCGATCAAACTCGAATCGATCACGATGCAGAAGGAAGCGATCGCGATCGATCTCAAATGCAGCGCGATCGAACTCGAATGGTTCCGAATACAGAAGGATTGCGACTCGATCCATTGGCATTGCAGACCGATGCAGACGCATTGCTGCTGCCGATTTTGATTCGCATTCGGGATTGGGCACGAACGCCGGATGTCACGCTGCCTGAGTATGCGCGGCAGTTTGCGGAAACCACGATGTCCTGCAAGCCGTTGCCAAAGGGATTCTTTGAACACTGGCTGAACAATGGACGGGCGCTCATTCTCCTGGATGGGTTAGACGAAGTGGCAGAAGAAGCGAAGCGCTACCATCTGGTGCAGTGCATCGAAAACTTTTTGGGACAGTATCCGCTGAATCGCGCCATCATTACCTCGCGTCCTGCTGGCTACAAGCGCGACTTTTTCCGCACCGAAGAGTTTCCGCACTACGAGTTGCAGCCGTTTGATGATGGGAAAATTGAGGAGTTTTGCGATCGGTGGTATCGGAGTCGGATACAGGACACCGCAGAAGCGCAGCGACGCAAAGAGAGTTTGCAAAAGGCGTTGAATCAGCAGGATCGGATTAAATTGTTGGCGCGGAATCCGTTGCTGCTGACGATCATTGCCCTGATTCATCGCTATCAGGCACGACTGCCCCGCGAACGCTACAAACTCTACGACAAAGCGGTGGAAACGCTGCTCACCGCCTGGGATGACAACAAAGAACTGAGCAATCAGACGGTGCTCAAATACCTGCAACTGGACGACCTGCGACGGTTGATGGAAAGCCTCGCCAACTGGATTCACACGCAGGGCAACACGGGCGATCGCGAAGGCGGCACCCTCATCGACAAAGACGAACTCATCCAAAAACTCTGCCAGGAAATCAAAACGCTTAAACAACTCCAGCACTACGAAGCGAAAGCAGAAGCCGAACGGTTTGTGAGGTTCATCCGCGACAGAACCGGACTCCTCAACGAACAGGGACAGGACTGCTACGCCTTTGTCCACAAAACCTTTCAGGAATACCTCACCGCGCAAGACATCAACTACCAGGCAGACAACGAAGACGACTTCGCGATTGTCCTCACGCACATCGAGCAACACCTCCACGACCCCCACTGGCGCGAAGTGTTGCTCCTCCTTATCGCCCAACAAAGCCCTAAAAAAGCCGCGAGAGCCATCCGTAAGATTCTCAATGCCAATAGTCCTTACGAGCAATGGCTCCACCGCGATGTATTGTTTGCAGGTCGTTGTCTCGCCGAAGATCCAAAGGGACTACAAGGAGCAGATTTCGATCTTGCGTCAGAGATTCTTGAGCAATTGCTTAAGCTTGAAATAAATATCTTGAAAACAGCTAGCTCAAGAGTTAGAAGCCAAGTTTCATATGTCATTTGTAATTTAGGCGGAACAACATTTGAAAATATAGCTCTACAAGCTTTAAATAATCAGTCTAAACTTATTCATGAGTACCGATTATGCAAATATCGAGGGGTTCTAGGAGAAGAAAAAGAGATCGAGTATTGGATAGAACTGACTAAAAACAGTGACGCTAATGTACGCTCTAAGGCAGCAGATGTGCTTTGTGTCTTCAGAAGCCCAGACATTCCCACAAAATTATCAAATTCTATAGTGCAATCGCTTAGGCGACTAATCGCTGATGATGATTCAAATGTGCGCGTAATGGCAGCTCATACTTTGACACATTTAGGTGAGACTTCAAGCGATATCTCACAGGCGCTGACAGCTTTGCTCAACGATAAAAATAGTGATGTGCGTTCTAAAGCAATTCATACTCTAGGTAGCTTTAACGATGCATCTGATCAGGCAGCACAAGCCTTAATAACTTTATTAAAGGATGAAAATTCTGATATACGTGCTGAAGCTGTAGTAGCGTTGGGTGAATTAGGCAATAAATCTAACATAGTACTTCAAGAACTTTTGGCAAAACTTGATGATAAGGATCTAGGTGTACAATTCTGCACGAGTATGGTGTTAAGAAACTTAGGTTTAGCCTCTAAATTCAAATTAGAATCTAACCCTGAAATAAAAGAACTTTTAGAATTCCTCACGCACGAAAACTACTCTATAAGCTACAGCGCGTGTGAAAGGTTAGGAGGCATGAGTAATATTTCAAGTGAGGTATTAAAAACTCTTTTAGCTCTGCTCGAACACTCAGACTATGTCATTCGCTCTCATACAAGTGCGGTCTTGAGTAATCTAGGCAAAAAAAATGGCTTGGTTGAGCCTGCGATCGTTCAGTGGATTGAGCAGCATCAGGATGAGGAGTGTGTGGGAGCGGGGATTGATGCGCTGTGGGAGATAGTGGAGGGGAAGGGATGAGGGATGAGGGATGAAGGCTAAAGGATGAAGGATAAAATGGTGGGACTAGAATTGAGGGGTGAGCCATTTTACCAACTGCTGCACAGGGCTTTGCGTGTATCCGCGTTTGTCAAATGCTATCAAACTGCTATCGCAATGTTGAACTTTTTCGGTATAGCGATCGCAGCGGCGAAATCTACATTTTTGTAAGCGACGAGATTCAAATTGTGATTTACCGTGATGGAACCTGGAGGTACGTATGAAACCAAATTACGATGCCATGACAAAAACTGAACTGAGAGCCTACATCCTAGAAAACCGTCATGATGTGGATGCGATCGAGGCTTTCTTCCAGCGTCGTAGCCCTGATGCCGATGCAATCCTCTTCCCTCCACCCAAAACAGAAGAGGAATGGCAGCAACAGTTAGAAATCGCCAGACCGTTTCTTGAGCGGCGATCTAAAGAGAACGAATGAAATACACCGTCATTATTCAATGGTCAAAAGACGATCAATGTTTTGTCGTCACCTTACCTGAATTTCAGGATACTGTGATGCAGCACGTCACGCATGGCGACACCTACGAAGAAGCCCTCAAAAACGCTCAAGAGGTACTGGAACTGTTAGTTGAGTCTGCGTCAGAGGAAGGAACACCATTACCAGAACCCAAAACGCTCGGACAACCACTCCAGGTTGCGTAAACTCTAGGGATTGATGCGCTGTGGGAGATAGTGGAAGGAGAAGGCTAAAGGATGAAGGATGAAGGATGAAGTTACCGGAGGGCGATCGGGCTGATGTTCCCTTGCAAAAGCTAATTGGTTATTGTCTCAATCCAGAACATCAGTCTGGAAAACATAAAGCAAGAGTGTTTGCGTCTGCGTTAGGTATCACGGCTGAAAATGCCGATGATCTACGAGAATTGATTCAGAGGGCTGCGATCGAAGGCGAGGTGGTTCAGCAAAACATTACAGAGTTTGGACAGGTGTTCAAAGTTGACTGGGCAGTACCAGAAAGCGATGGACTCATCCTTCGTACTCTTTGGGAAATTACAACAGCCAATCCTCATCCACGCTTAATTTCTGCATTTATCAAGTAAATCACTATGACAGACTATAAACTTTTCGAGGTTGTCGCAACGCTGAAGCCCATTTCCCGCGATCGATTGACGTTAGTGGAACCGGAATACCAGGCGATCGCAGAGTTGCCAATTGGTCAAGTCGGCACCATCGTTGAACTGTATGCAGCCGAACAACCTCAGTATCTTGTTGAATTTGCCGATTCCAACGGACAAGAATACGCAATGGCAATCTTGAACGCCGATGAAATTTTAGCGTTGCACTACGAATTGATCGTTGCTTAGATCAGAGCATTGCATCAGGATAAGGAATATGTGGGAGCGGGGATTGATGCGCTGTGGGAAATTGTTGAAGGTAAAAGGTAAAAGGCAAAAGGCAAAAGGTAAAAGGCAAAAGGTAAAAGGTAAGAGGGGGGATGAAGGATAAAATGGCAGGATTAGAATTGAGGGGTGAGCTATTCTACCGACTATTGAGCAAAACTTTGCCAGCGTCTGTGTTTGCCAGATGCTATCGAACTATTATCGAGACATCCAACTATTCCGCTACAACGCACACTCAGGCATCATTTACATTTTTGCCAGTGACGAGCTTCAAATCGTGATACCCCCTGACGGGGATTGGAGGTTTTTAGATGAAGCCCAACTATGATGCAATGTCCTGGTCAGAACTCCGAGCTTACATCCTGTCGCATCGAGATGATTTAGATGCGTTAGAAGCTCTGTATGCTCGTCGCAGTCCCGATTCTGAAGCAACCTGGTTTACGCCACCCAAAACCGAAGAAGAATGGCAGCAACAGATGGAAATGGTGAGACCGATTCTTGAACGCAAGCCTAAAGTGAACGAATAAAATACACCGTCATCATTCAATGGTCAGAAGACGATCGATGTTTTGTCGTCACCTTACCTGAATTTCAGGACACTGTGATGCAGCCCGTCACGCATGGCGACACCTACGAAGAAGCCCTCAAAAACGCTCAAGAAGTGCTGGAACTGCTAGTTGAGTCTGCATCACAGGAAGGAACACCGTTACCAGAGCCAAAAACCCTCGGACAACCACTCCAGGTTGCTTGATTTGAGAGAACGCTGATCGCTTTCGGTTTAGTGACATTACAGGTGACATTCATATTTTTGCTGGCGAAGACCTTCAGATTATGATCGATCGTCAAGGAAAGTGGGATTTTATCGATGAAACCTGACTTTGAGACAATGCCCTGGACAGAGCTAAGAGCCTACATTCTCGATCGTCGGGACGATTCAGAAGCCTTTCATACATTTATCCGTCGCTGCAAACCTCGCCCCAATTCCACAGGCTACGACTTTCCTCACACAGAAGAAGGCAGACAGCAGATGGAAGAAATCTTCCGACAAAAGCTCAATGGAGAACTCTAAGCGTTTGTTTTGTAATGTTACGTGATGAAATCTGGAGGTTCTTGCATGAAGCCCAACTACGATGCAATGTCCTGGTCAGAACTAAGAGCTTTATTCTGCAACATCGAGACGATTTGGATGCGCTAGAAGCTTTCTTCGCCCGCCGCAGTCCCGATTCTGAGGCAACCTGGTTTACGCCACCCAAAACCGAAGAGGAATGGCAGCAACAGCTAGAAGTCATTAGACCGATTCTTGAACGAAAGTCATCCAAAGACAACAGTAAGGCAACGGTCATCAAAGGAACCATCAAAGTCAAAAGCACAGATTATTTAATTCGCGATCCTTAGGAGGTCTGAGGGGCAAGAGTAACGATGAACCAGACTATGCAGGCTTTGTTAGGGCTTTCCCTTTGTTTGAATGCATTCTTCATTTCCTTTGGCGTTTGGCTTATTCTCAAGCGGGGTGGTTTGCCTTATTTAGCGATGAGAGTGCCACTGCTAAAAAAGCTTGGCGTGTCGATCGTTCAGATTGCTTCTTTCAATTTTCCCTATTACGATCATCGTCAAAGTCAACTGGTACTGCTGCCGATTCAGTCGTCTAATATCGTCTTTCTGGGAGACAGCATTACCGATGAAGGGGAATGGGCAGAGCTACTGGCAAATTCAGCCATCCGCAATCGTGGGATCTCTAGCGATACAACGATCGGCGTGCTCGATCGCTTACCCAACCTCATCACACCTCAACCGCAAAAGATATTCTTGATGATTGGTGTAAATGATTTGTCGAATTTGGGACGATCGCCCGCTGAAATCATTCAAACTTATACAGAAATTCTGATTCAAATCCGTGCGCGATCGCCTCAAACGCATGTCTTTATTCAAAGCGTTTTACCCATCAATCCAAAGCTGTTTTTAGGCTTTGTAACTAACAAGAATATTCGTACTTTAAACGAACTGCTTCAGCACTTAGCGGATGAATTTTCCCATTCTTACATCGATTTGCATTCCCAATTTTTGGATGCCAATCAGCAACTTGATACCAAATACACCTCAGACGGCATTCACCTCAACGGCATTGCCTATCAACGTTGGGCAGACCTCATCAATCCCTACGTCCTGTCTTGACTCCTTCTGCCTCCTGCCTTCTGCCTTCTGCCTGCTCAAACGAGTTTAGATACACTCAATCTGCGTTAGTGTGAAGTGTCACGATCGGTTGCCAGCTTACCGCCCATCCACTTACCCCAAAGCTTCCTATGGTTTCCTCCACATTGACTATCAAACCAGCACCCATTCCTGAACTGATTGACGATTTGCCCAACATTTCTGGCTGGGAAGCAGACGTGCAGGCAGTCACCAGCGAACATCGTTCTGTTTTTCTGCCCACAACCAATCTACGTCTGGATGACCTGACGGCAACATTTGCGATCGCCCTGCACATGCACCAGCCGACCGTTCCCACTGGCTGGAATGGAGCGGCGATCGGTCATCTGCAACACATGTTCGAGCATTCTGGTGAAGGCGACAACCACAATGCAGGCACGTTTGCCTGGTGCTACTCCCGTATGGGCGACTTCATCCCCGAATTGGTGGGCAATGGTTGTAATCCCCACGTCATGCTGGATTATTCTGGCAATCTGCTGTGGGGGCTGCGGCAAATGGGGCGCGGCGATGTTATCGATAACCTGAAGCGCATCACCTGCGACCCCACCTATCAACCTTACGTCGAGTGGTTAGGAACGATGTGGAGCCATTCCGTTGTTCCTTCTACGCCCATCCCCGATATCAAGCTGCACATTCAGGCATGGCAGCACTACTTTGCAGCGGTGTTTGGTTGGGAGGCGTTGGCGCGTGTGAAGGGCTTTTCACCGCCAGAAATGCATCTGCCCAACCAACCCGATACGCTGTATGCCTTGGTCAAAGCGCTGAAAGAATGTGGCTACCGTTGGCTGCTGGTGCAGGAACATTCGGTTGAAACGCTTCAGGGAGAACCTTTGCAAGACAAGCATTTGCCCCATCAACTCATTGCCCGTAATTCACATGGTGAAACCGTGAGCATTACCGTGCTGATTAAAACGCAGGGGTCAGATACAAAGCTGGTCGCGCAAATGCAGCCCTACTACGAAGCAAAAACGCTGTCCCGTCGATCGCTCAACGGCATCGCCATTCCCCCGATCGTCTCGCAAATTGGCGATGGTGAAAACGGTGGCGTAATGATGAACGAATTTCCACCTGCGTTCAAACAAGCCTGGTATCAGATGGCAGAAAATGGTGGTAGATCGGGCGTTGTGGGCGTGAACGGCACCGAATATCTGGAATTACTGGAAGCCGCAGGTGTGAAGGCAGAAGATTTTCCGACCTGTCAGGCGATCGGGCAACACCAAATCTGGCAGCGTGTCTCACCCGAAAAGAGCACACCAGAAGCCGTTGAAGCGGCGATCGGGGCGATCAAGCAAGAAAATCCCAACTTCCACATGGAAGGTTCCTCGTGGACGAACAATCGCAGTTGGGTCAAAGATTACGACAACGTGCTGACCCCCATGAACCAACTCAGCGCTCACTTCCACCAAACCTTCGATCCGCTTCTGCAAGCACCATCCGAACCAGGACAAACACCTGTCACGCAGTCAACTCGCTACCGCAAAGCGTTGCTGTATAACCTGCTGCTGCAAACAAGCTGCTTCCGCTACTGGGGACAGGGTGCCTGGACTGATTACGCTCGTGCCTTTTATGAGCAAGGAGAAGCGGCGATCGGCTAATTTAACCCGTATGGTAGGGGACGATCGCTCCTTTAAAATTTGAGAATGGTCAATCGCTCAAAAATCCTTTGCTAAAATTGCATCACTTGACACAGTGGAAAGAATGAAAACATTTACCTTGATGGGCGCAATTGACACAGATGGTCATCTGCAGCTAAATGTATACTGCTGATCAACGATTACACGATGTTCAAGAGCTAACAAGCATTAACTTCACTTAGAGCCAAAAATCATGGCAAAATGTGATCCTCAACCAACGCCTGCCAAAGCCGCTTGATTTCCGTACCCCTCTTACGGTGACCTGTACTAAGGAACGCCTTTGGCATTGTAGCGATCTGTGGAGCAGGATGGTATGACTGAGGCGCGATGAGGCTATATCGCAGATGAGAAGGCTGCAAACATTTGAGGTTTAAGGCTTTAGTGCAGGGATGCCATCACTATTGAGAAGCTGTGGATCAGCACCTGCGTTCAATAGAAGCGCGATCGCATCGGTATCGTTTGCTTTGGCAGCAAGATGCAAGGCAGAATCGCAGACGATCGTTGCCTCTCGTACAAAAATGCTGTCCCGGTTAGGATGCATGACGGCGTTTACATTGGCACCTGCGTTAAGCAATACTTGAGCCGCATCAAAATTGCGTTGCTCGATCGCCAGCATCAAAGCGGTTTTGCCCATGACATCGTAAACATTCACGTCGGCACCTGCCGTCACTAGAGCGTTTACAATTTGGGTAATTTTTTGCGGTACATCGGACTCTGACTCAGCCAGCCCGTGTCCTGCCAGCGCTTCATTCATCTTCGGCGCGAGAAAGACGGTGACAAGGGGAGCCATATCATGCATTCCCACCTTGTTCACATTTGCTTTTGCGGCAATGAGGGTGTGAACAATGCTGACCCGTGCCCGACGACAGGCGGCAGTCAGGGGTGTATCACTCTGATAGTTGCGAGTATTGACATTGCAGCCAGCATCAATCAAAAGCTGAATAATTTCAGGCTGACTACTCTTCTCCGCCGCATCTACTAAGAGGCGAAAGCCAGTGTCAAACTTCACCGCTGCACCTGCATGAATGAGCAACCGCACAATGTCAGTGTGCCCCTTCTCGCAGGCTTTGCGAATTGGGCATAGACCCGGATTCTGGTTGTTCCAGTTTGGGTCTGCGCCAGCGTCTAAAAGGAGCTTCACAATCTCGGTATAGCCTTTGTCAACAGCCGTCTCTAGAGCATCAAAGGTGAAAAACATTTCCACTTTCGCGTTGACATCGGCACCTGCTGCAATGAGGGCACGCACAACGTCGGTTCGTCCTGCCATGACAGCACTCATGAGAAGAGACGGATCACTCTTTTTGCGCTGCCGTTGGTTTTCTGCGGCGACGAGGGCGTGAAAGAGTTCCGTATCACCTGCTTGAGCCGCGATCGACAGCCGATCGAACTCCGCTTTTGCTTCTGCTTCGGAGACGGTTGGCGTAGCATCTTCCCCCGTGATCGCATCAAAGACCATGCCAATGATGTCATTAAGATTAGGCTGCATCATCGTCGTCCGGTTGCTCAACGTCAGTTGTCCATTCTTCTTTGAGAGTGAGCCAATCTGCCCGCACGATGGTGCCTTCAGACGACGACATTACTTGCAGCGCTGGCTGACCGTTTTCGGTGTCGTACCAAACTGCTGGAAGGTAAATACCTAACTCGGAGAAAAACTCGTTGATAAAAACGACTCTCGATTGAGTGGCGACGTTATACTCCTGTTCGGTGTCGTCATCAAAGTCATCCTCGTCAGGGTTGTATTCTTCGTCCTCGTCCTCGTCAGATTTTGGTAAGTTTTCAGGTGCTTCCCGCAGTTTAGATTTGAAGTGAACGTCATCCGCTGCTTCAAATCGTTCTACCGACTCACCATTCTCAAAGAGGTCGTAGCCTATTGAAACAGACGTGTCTTCTTCCATCAATGTAATGGCTTTGGTCTGAAACCTCGCAGAGAGCGCTTTTGCTTCGTTAGGAACGTCTTCAATTTCATCCATGTCCAACCAGGAGAGTGATCGAATTACAACTGTCCACTCTGTACCACGCACTTGCAGGATGGGTATGCCTGGTTCTAACATTTCACCATCAGGGTATTCCTCTTCATCACTGTCAGGACAGGGTTTGAGTGTGATGTTTTTCTCCCACCCCACTTGACGCGATTGAATCCGGTACTCCTTGTATTTCATCGTGCGCCAATCATGCTTATCGCGCTTCGTCAGACCTTCTCGCAGGTCGATTAATGCCTGCACAACGTCATCGATCGATGCTTTCACTGCTAGAAGGGAGTATTCAGGATGTCCGTCGTGGATCATTTTGACGAAATCAACGATCCCTAGTTTTTGCGTCTGTACGATGCTGCTCATCATTTTTCTCGATCGACTCCCTTGAGTATTCCCCACGCAGTAAAAGGAGAAACACACATTAGTAAGGTAGAGCAGATGTTAGATTGCCTAAGAGATGCGTTAAAGATTCAAAGCGATCGCCCTATTTGTGATGGTGTGAAGTGACAGCGCGATCGCGGGTAGGCTAGGGGCGATCGTTCATCTGGGTTGCGATCGTCGTGTTAGATTAAGCAGGTAAGCACTCACGGGTGTTTCAGGCTATGAGTTTCAGCGATGTGGTCGAAGCCATCAAAGCGCTTTCGGTGGCAGAAAAACAAGAAATTCAACTGCTGTTGCAGCAATATCTACGCGAAGAGCGTCGATCAGAGTTTTATGAAAACTTTCAAGCCGCACAGGTAGAAGAGCGTAACGGCGAACTAAAATTTGCTTCTCATCTTGCTGAACTTAAACAACTAATCGAAGACGAATGACCGACGTTAGTTTCAGCACATCTTTTCGTCGTGCTTTTAAGAAGCGAATTAGAGGCAACGCGGAGTTAGAAGCAAGATTCTGGCAGAAGGTAGAGCAGTTTACGATCGATCCGTTTGATCAAGGTTTAAAGACGCATAAACTATCAGGTAAGCTCAAGGAGATGTGGAGCTTCAGCATCGATTACGACGAGAGAGTACTGTTCTACTTCACTGAGAATGGGAACGTCGTGTTTGTCGATATTGGTAGTTATGATCAGCTCTATTGAGTCATCCTAAGCAACTGGGTGCGGGGTTATTTGACCGACAATCCTAATGTGAAAGAGAACGATTGCCCTATTTGTGATGAGGTGAAGTGAGAGCGATCGCCTTACTGTTCCAACCAGGTCACCAAATCTGAAACGTTAGAAAAGTTGAGCAGCGCGACTGCCAGGGCTTCAAGCTGGGGGAGATCAAGGGTTAAGAGGCGATCGTGCAGTTCATCCGGCAACTGCCCAACCCGTTGTTCCAGCAACAGCATTACTAATGCCAGCCCTTCTTCTCGCCTACCTTCCTGTCTGCCTTCCTGTCTGCCTTCCTGTCTGCCTTCTTGAAGAATTTCCTGATAAATAACCGATTCTCGCATAGCTCCCTCCATAAACACCTGTCGAATCAACGGCTTGTCAAACTTCAACCCCGCCAACAGTTGAGCATAGCCGGAAACCTCCTGTCGTTGTTGAGTTGATTCTATCTCACTCGTCACTTGTGCTACCTGCTGCAACAACTGCAATGGGTTAGACATTGCAGCTAAAGAGGCGAAAGGCAGCAAGGCTGTATCATGCAGGAAAATCGTCGGGTCTTGCTCCCAAAGTCTCAGAACTTGATACTCATGACGGGTTGACTCAACTGTGAATACAGCTTCAATTTCTGCCAGATCCGATGGCGGCAGGAGTAAAATCACAACCTGGCTTATGGGTAGGCGATACAGCCGATAGAGTCTGACCCAATAGTCCAACATTCGGAGCGGCAGCGGAGGATTGGACTCAATTCTGGTCTGGAATTCCAGATGCACAATGCGTTGGTCTGTTTGCAACAGCGTGACGGCATCGGCTCGAATGGGTTCAATGCTCAACTCAGTTTTGAGCACGCTGACGGAGGCAGGCGTTTCCCCTAAAAGCCAGGTGATAAAGCGATCGGGGTATTTTTCTGCCAGGAGTTTACAGAGATTGTCGAAAGACATGGTGAAGCGCTGGCACAGCAGGTATAGCAGTTTCCATTTTAGTAATGTATGAGTTTTGGGGTTTTAAGGCAGAAGGCAGAAGGAAATTCTCACCTCTCTTACCTTCTGCCCTCTGCCCTCTGCCTTCTGCCTTGCTGAGACTGTACTTCACCTGCTCAAGAACCGCTATATCAGATTTTGCCAAGCCGATCGCGCAAAATTTCCGCTTGCTTTTCGGCTTCTGCCAGGGTTGCCCGTGCGCTTTCCACCACATCAGCAGGTGCTTTGTTGACAAAACCAGGATTGCCCAAACGACCGGAGAGAGCCTGAATTTCTGCTTCCACCCGCTTGAGATCGCGTTCGATCTTGGTGCGTTGGGCTTCCTCATCTACCACGCCTGCCACTAGAATTTCGACCTGCACGGTGCCAACTACAGCTACTCTCCACTCTCTCGGATTGTCCCGAAGCATCATTACCTCGGGTTTTAGCTTGATCTCCAGTGCGTCTACTTTTGCCAGTTCTTCAATGTAGCGGCTTCCCCTTTCCAAGATCCTGAGTTCGCGATCGCTCTCGGTTTGCAAACTGGCGGTCACTTTCACCGCTGGCTTGACACCTGCATCAGCACGCAAGTTGCGAATGGTGCGAATGGTGCCGATGAGTAAGTCAAACTGCTGCTCCAGTTCAGGATCAATCAGAGAAGCGTCCGGTTCAGGATAGGGTTGCAGCGCCAGATAGCGATCGTCGCCCGCTTGCGTCAACGTGTGCCAGATCTCTTCGGTAATGTGCGGCGTGAAGGGATGCAGCAATTTGAGAATTCCTTCCAGGACAAAGACCAGCACCTGCTGAACCGTCTGTTTGGACTCCGCATCATCGCCCTGCAACCGAGCCTTGACCAATTCGATGTACCAGTCGCAAAAGTCGCCCCAGATGAATTCGTACAGTCCCTTAGCGGCTTCTCCCAACCCGAAATTGTCGATTTGGTCGCGGGTTTGTTGGGTGACTTGATGGAAACGAGAGAGAATCCAGCGATCGGCAAGCTGAAGGGTGTGGGGTGTGGGGTGTGGGGTGTGGGGGGATAGAGAGTTTTGAGTTTTGAGTTTTGAGTTTTGAGTTTTGAGTTCAGAAGTCTGCCCTGCTCCCTCTGCTTCCTCTACTTCCCTTGCCTCCCCTGCTTCCTCCGCTCCCCCGACTCCTGACTCCTGACTCCTGACTCCTGACTCCTGACTCCCCACATTCATCAATACAAACCGAGACGCATTCCACAGCTTATTGGTAAAGTTGCGGGAAGCTTCCACCGTTGCGGATTCGTCGGTTTTACGGTTGTACTCCAGGCGAATGTCTTGCCCTGCACCTGCCACTTCGCGGATAAGGGTATAGCGGAGGGCATCGGTGCCGTATTTGTTGATCAGCAACAGCGGATCGATGCCGTTGTTGGAGGATTTGGACATCTTCTTGTTGTTTTCGTCCCGCACCAAGCCGTGAATGTAGACGGTCTGAAATGGCATTTGTCCGGTGAAGTGCCCTGCCATCATGGTCATGCGGGCGACCCAGAAGAAGATGATGTCGAAGCCAGTGACAAGCGTGGTGGTGGGATAATACCGCGCCAGATCTGCGGTTTGTTCGGGCCAGCCCAGCGTGGAGAAGGGCCAAAGCCCCGATGAGAACCAGGTATCGAGGACATCCGGATCTTGGACGAGTTGAGCGTCTGCACCAAATTGGGCGATCGCCTTCTCCTTTGCCTCCGCCTCATTCCGCGCCACCACAAACGGCGTATTGTCCTGGATCTCGCCGCCCGTTTCATTCACCGCATACCAGGCGGGAATTTGATGCCCCCACCACAGTTGACGCGAGATGCACCAGTCGCGCAGACTCACCAACCAATCGCGGTACACTTTCGTCCAGCGATCGGGCACGAAAGCGGGCGACTGTTGCTGATCCAGAAATTCCAGCGTCTGGTCTGCCATTGGGCGAATCTTGACGAACCACTGGGTTGAGAGGAGCGGCTCGATGGGGACTTTGCCGCGATCGCTGTAGGGCACCGTATGCTTGTAGTCCTCTGTTTTGACCAGAAAGCCTTCTGCATCCAACTGTGCGACCACATTTTTACGCGCCACAAAGCGATCCTGCCCCTGAAACGCGCCTGCATTCTCGTTCAGGCTCCCGTCCTTGTTCATGATGTTGATGAAGGGCAGGTTGTGGCGTTTGCCCATCTCAAAGTCGTTGAGGTCGTGGGCAGGGGTGACTTTCACGCAACCCGTCCCAAAGGTGGCATCCACATACTCATCCGCAATGATGGGAATTTGCCGACCGACGAGGGGCAGCGTCAGCGTTTTGCCGATCAGGGCTTTGTAGCGATCGTCGTTGGGATTCACCGCCACCGCCGTATCGCCCAGCATCGTCTCTGGTCGGGTGGTCACGACTTCGATAGAGCCAGAGCCATCGGTCAGCGGATAGCGGAAGTGCCACAGATGCCCGTTGACTTCCTGGTTCTCGACTTCGGTATCCGAGACGGCGGATTGCGTGGCAGGGCACCAGTTGACGAGGTATTCGCCGCGATAGATCAGCTTTTCGTCATACAGCTTGACAAACGCTTCCACCACCGCTTCGGACAAGCCCTCATCCATCGTGAAGCGTTCCCGCGACCAATCTACAGACAGCCCCAAACGGCGCAGTTGACCGACGATCGTCCCGCCCGACTCTTCTTTCCATTCCCAGGCGCGTTTCAGGTATGCCTCTCGCCCCACCTCCTGACGCTTCTGCTTCTGAGCCTTCAGTTCCTTATCCAAGATGGTGCTGACAGCAATGCTGGCGTGGTCGGTGCCCGGAAGCCAGAGGGTGTTGCGTCCCAGCATCCGGTGATAGCGAATGAGCACATCAATCAAAGAATGCTCGAAGGCATGACCCATGTGCAAGCTGCCCGTCACGTTGGGCGGCGGAATCACGATGCAGTACGGTTTACCGGGATGGTTGGGGTCAGCTTTGAAGACTTCATTCGCTTCCCATAAGTGCTGCCACCTGGCTTCGGCGATCGCGGGGTCGTATTGGCTGGGCAGGTTTGGGGTTGCGGCGGTCATGTGAGCAGCGTGTGTATTTAACTTTGATACATTCTGCCATGATGTGCGGTTGGGATGCGAATGGATGGTGAGGGGAGGAGGCAGAGGGCAGGAGGCAGAGGGTAGAAGGCAGAGGGCAGAGGGCAGGAGGCAGAAGGCAGGAGGCAGTACCGTCTTCTCAAGCGGTGTGCGTCTCTTCATTAACGCCGCGGTTGAGGAAGGCACGATCGGGGCTGACCAAACCAATGTCAGGCAATGAGAAGCAATGTCAGGCATGGCAAAAGGATTGTGACCGATCGCAACAGCAATGTGAGGCGACGCAATCGCAATGTGAGGCATGACAAACGGATTGTGACTCGACACAATGGCAATGTGACGCGATGCATTCACAATGCAACCCGATCGATTGATAATGTGACCCGATCCATTCGTAATGAATTGTGATCCAATCGCAATGTATGGCGATGCATCACAATTGTCTCGGACTAAACCTCGGAGGTTTTATAAACCTCCGAGGTTTGCGTCAGCCCTGACCACTATGATGACGAAACCTCTTGGCAAGGCAATAATGAACGAGAAGCCTGCCGCACCTGCCGCTTTGCAACCCCATGCCCCAACCGCCACATCTGGACTATAGTGACCGCGACTTGCGAAACCGATCGTTCAAAGACCAAGACCTGATCGGCGCAAACTTCAGCGGAGCAGACTTGACTAAAGCTAATTTTCAAGGGGCTTATACTGCCCAATCCCAAACCCAGATTATTGTCCGTCGAGCAATTGTTGCAATATCTGCTGTGTTTGCACCCTTATCTATAATTGGTGCTTTGGGCTATGCCCCTGCATTCGGCTATGCTACTTCGTTGGCTTTTGTCATCATATTTGCTTTGACAGGTGTTCTTTTCGTGCGTGCGAATCAACCTTTAGCCAAAAGTATTGCGGCTGGTGTCATTCTTATTGGTAGTGCTTTTGCCACAACATTAGCGTTGGCTGTTGCAGTTGCCACTAAGGCAGTGTCTGTCTTTAATGAAATTAACTTTCAACAAATATTTTCTAGCAGCTATAGTCGAGATCTCTTTTCCATAGGTATGGGTTATCTTTTATTCTCATTAGCGATTCTTGGCTTTGGAGTCTATGGCTTTTTAGAATTGCTTAAAATTTTGAAGATTCTTCCAGGTACAAGATTCGAGAATGCGGATTTGAGTGAAGCCAATTTTACTAATGCAGTGCTTCAAAATGCTGACTTCTCTGGGTGCTTATTGAATCATGTTAATTGGACTGGTGCAAAGTTTTACCGTTGTAAATTCCCCAAGCATTTTCAAGACAGTACGATTCGAGCGCTTTGTACCAGCCGTAATGGCTATAAGCATGATTACCGTGGTGCCAATCTGAAAAATCTTCATTTGGCGGCGGCTGATCTGACTCGCGCCAACTTAAGTGGAGCAGATTTGAGCGGCGCTGACTTGCAATATGCGGACTTAAGAGAAGCCAGTTTGCAAGGCGCTCAGGCGTTAGGAACCAATTTTTCCAATGCCGTATTAACGGGAGCCTGCATTCAACATTGGGGCATCAACGCTGCCACTCGTTTCGATGATGTTCGCTGTGACTACATTTATTTAGAGCCAAACCAGCAAGAGCGCCGACCTGCCAGCGGCATCTTTCAGGCAGGAGATTTTGCCAAACTGGTCAGTCAATTCTCCCAAACGCTCGACTTTCTCTTTCGCAATGGCATCGAAGCGCAGGCGTTTGATGTGGCGCTCAAAAACTTGCTCACTGAGTATAAGGATGAAGGCCTGTCGCTACATTCGTTGGTAGATGTGGGCGATGGCGATCGGCTTGTTAAACTGAACGTTGCCAATCTCACAGCAGACAAAGCGCCGATGCACGCGCAGTTCACGCAAGACTACCAAGCCATGCAACAACTAGCAGCACCTCCGCGAGAAAAGGATCAAGCATTGCAGCAAGATCTGGATCATACTAAAGGTCAACTCACCGCCTATCGAGAGCAATTGGCCTTTTTGCGAGACCTGTTTCATTATCAAACTGACCGTTTCAGCAGAGCGTCAATTAACGCTTCCAACTCTCAAATTATTTACGCTCCTGACTCACAATTTACAGGTGACACCATGTCAGACAAACGCAGCAACATCGAATTGACCAATGTGACAGGCGACATCAGCGGCATCGCAGGCGGCGACATTAGCGGTGTGGTAGGCAAAGACATTACAGGCTCAGCAGGCGGCGACATCAGCGGCACTCTTACGCTTACACTCGGTCAATTAGAAGCAACGCAAGACCCCGAAGCGCTGAAACTGGCAGACCTGCTGAAGCAATTGAAAGCCGCGATCGAAACACCCGACGCTGGCTTGGATGCAAAAGACAAAGAGAAAGCGCTGAAGCATCTAGACGCGATCGCCAAATTGGGGGGCGATCGCAAGAATCCTGATCTACTGGAACGTGCGGATGGTGCGCTGGATGCGTTGGAGACGATCGTCAAGCGTGGCAATGGGCTGCTGGAGTTCTCTGAGAACTATTTGCCCACGATTACGGCAGGCATTAAAACCGTTTTGGCAGCCTGGGGGATTGCGCTGTAGCGGTTATCGACCCAAACGGCGTAAAGCGCCCACAACAGGTAGTGGAAATTGCTCGTCAGCATAAAGCCTTGCTATACCCGATTCTCCTCCGGAGAAGCGATACCAACACGATTTTGTAGGACGGACGGTATACTGTAACCAGTCATCATCTTCTAAGACTAGATTTATGCTGACCCCAGTTTCCTCCCTCCAAACTGCGATCGAATCCATTGAGGCACTTTCTGAAGAGGAACAAGATATGGTATTTGATCTGATTCAGAAACGACGGATTGCCTCGCGCCGCAAAGATATCGCCCAAAGCGCTGTCGATACGATGATCGCCGTTGAGAATGGCACCGCCAAACGCGGCACTGCGGCAGAAATTATGGCAGATATTTTTGGAGACGGTGAGTGAGGATATTATCTTTCGGTTTCATCAGCTAGATGATGAACTTGAAGAGGCGATCGTGCTGATTAATATTGGCAGTCATGATGAAGTCTATTGACAAACGATTACTTGGATGCGATCGTTCGCTTGGAGCTAAGCCTCGCATCGGCTACAGGTCTTCCTGCATCGCGGCTTCCTGCTCGTCAAGCGCTGTTTGGATTTCATCTGGATAGGCATCGGCATACGCCCAAACGTTGACCAGATCAGCCGCCGTCAAACTGGGATACGCCTCAAATAAGTTGGCATCGGTTGCCCCTTGCTGACGCAAGCTGACAAACAACCAGACTGAAAGGCGCGTATTCGCAATACAGGCATCGCCACCCATCACACCAAGCGTTTTCGTGATACCTGGTGAGCGATCGCTTCACGTTTTCGTCAGGATTTGGATCGCGTCGGCTTTTTCGATCGCACTCAGCGCCAGCATCCGTTCTTCTAACTCTTTGTGCGTTGTCACGGCTTCTACCTCAATCAAACTGGCTGACTAGCATTGCTACCAACCATCGGAGCGTTACAACGATCGCTGTCCAATGACTTTCAGACCTTGCAGAATCTCAGTCAACGCGGCATCGGCATCAATAACCTGATAAATTCTCGATTGCGCGTAGGTTGGCGACGGTTGCAATGTGAGCTTCAAAAACACGGCTTCTCGTCCGTTTGTGACCATGCCAAAGCGATCGCCGCTTTCTGGAGTTTGAATAGCCGACTGACTGAGCATATAGCTTAACGCCTGAGGAATGCCAACCGTCACATCAAAGCGAGATTGTTTCGACTCAATGACCAGCACCCACAAACGCTGCTTCACCACCAAAACGTCAATGCTACCCGTGAAGGTTTGCCCCGCATCCGTTTCGCTCAGCTTCGTTGAAACTTCGGCGCGAATAGAGAAGGGCGGCTGATAAAAACCAGCCAGATCCAACAGCGGCGCAACCACAACGAGCTTAACGACTTCTTCAAGGGGATTCGTTTCGCTAATGTTTTCGTAATTACGCTTGAGACGTGCCAATGCCTGTTGCTCAAAGTCGTTCAGTGGCTCTGCTGCCGTGAGCCATTGCTCAAAAAATGGATCGGCACGATCGCGAGTGAGCGCAAAGGTTTCTCGCAGATCACTTAAACTCAGGCTGCTAATCGGTTGAGGGGCTGTTGCTGCTTCCATAGTTTCAGCATAGGCGATCGTGTGAGACGCGTGACGATCGCCTTGAGTCTTTACGGATGACCTGAAAGCAGCACTCGGAGGATTGGATGATCCGACGCTCAAGCAATGGGCTGAGGAGGAGTTGAGGAAGGTGAAGTAGGGTGTGGGGTGTAGGGTGTAGGGTGCAGGGTTTAAGGAGTAAAATGGGCTTACATACGTTGGAGTGGTGGTATGGTTCCTGTAGAATTTCAGGCAAGGGTTGAGAACGGTATCATTGTGGTGCCTGACGAGTACAAGCAATCACTGGCAGACGTGAACACAGTGAAAGTCATTGTGCTGAAGCAAGCTCAGAAACAGGTTCCTAGACCAGATATCATGGATGAACTAGCGCAAAATCCGGTGAAGGTCGATCGCTTCTTGACCAGAGATGAGATACACGATCGCAGTCTATGAGCAACAAACCATACTTCCTCGACTCCAATGTATGGTTATATCGTTTGCTAGATAATCAATCACTAGAGGCTCAGGAGCGTGAGCGAAAGCGTACTGTCGCCTCTTCTCTGACCGAAGCGCAAGACATTATTACCAGTACCCAAGTGATCAATGAGGTTTGCGCGAATGCGTTAAGGAAAGCAGCTTTTACGGAAGCACAAATTCAGATCCTGATTGAATCTTTTCAAAGTCGCTGCACTATTGTGGCTCTGGATATTGAGACTCTGCTTACTGCTTCTGGTTTGCGATCGCGATATCGCTTCTCATTTTGGGATAGCTTGATTGTTGCCAGTGCATTATCTGCCAATGCAGAGATTCTTTACTCGGAAGATATGCAAGATAGGTTAGTAGTTGAACAGCGGTTGACGATCGTGAATCCCTTCAAATAAAGCGCTTGTCGGAAGCAGGAGACGGGCGATCGTCCTCGTTCAATTTTAAAGCAACCGCAATTGCGTCTCTTGAGGTTCCACTTGAGCATCGAATGCCGTTTCTTCTTCAGCCGCGATCGCCGATCGCAACCAGGCATGTTCTTCTTCTGCTAACAAACTCTGGGCGACTGCCAGCATTTCTTCTTCCAGATCCTGCAGGTCTTCTCGGTTGGCGAGATAGGCTTTGAGGGCATCGAGGGGGGCAATGGTGGTGCCGCTACCGAGTTCGGGCAGGCGAGCGCGTGAAAACTGGCTGATGATTTCGGGATGAATGGTGTAGGTGTGGGCTGGGGTGAGTGCTTGATGAATCGCGTTGGTGTCGATCTGGTCAAGCTGTTCCGATCGCAAATGGTACACCAGTCGCACAACGGCATCCTGAAGCAAATCTGGCTTGAGCGCTTGCAGGAGCGTCGCTTGAGGCTCGTCGGCTTCGGAGAGGTTCACTTCGATCGTGCGAAAGGCTCGTACCGGGAGAGGACAGAATTCAAACGTAGTCTGTCCTTTTGCCAGTGAAAGCATCACAAAGCCTTTGTCTTCCTTTTCTTCGCTGAAATCGACGCGCTCAATGCTGCCGGGATAGACGATCGGCGGGTTTTTGCACAACACCTGATGACGATGCACATGCCCCAACGCCACGTAGTCAAAGCAATCCCGCGAGAGCAATCCTAGTGGGACGGTAAAGCCTTTGCCCACTGCTAGAAAGCGCTCGGCTCCAAAGCGGGCATTGTCTGCCATGAGGTGTGCCAGCAACACGGTAGGACTGTCTGGATCGAGGCGGCGGATTTCACCTTCCAGGGCAACGCGCAGGCGATCGATCAACAACTGACCCACTTCACCAAGCGAAAGTCCTTCGGCATCGGGTCTTGTCAGCAAGGTCGATCGCGTCAGCCAGGGAAGGGTAATGACCTGTACCAAACCGTTTTGCGTTTGAATGCGATGAGTTTCCAGCCGATCGCCCACCACAAAGTTTGGCACTGCTAACGTCCGGTAGATGGACAAACTCGCGCCGCCTTGCCCCTGAGCGTGCTGGTCATGGTTGCCGACCAGTAAGACTGCCGGAATTTGCGCGGCGACTAGGCGTTGAAACTGGCTGGCAAAGGCTTGTTGCACAAAGGGGGGTGGTGTTGCATCGGGAAAGGCATCGCCACCAAAGAGGACGAGATCGACGGGTTCCGCAAGGGCGCGATCGATGCAGCGTCCCAATGTTGCAACAAAATCTTCCAGGCGAGAATTGAGTCCGGTTTCCGGGTTCACGCGACCATGCGAAAACCCGCTACCCATGTGAATATCTGACAGATGGAGGATTTTGATCACACAAAGCGCCTGCGATGACTGATAGCTGCTATCCAGTGTAGAGCCACTCTTGCCAGATAGTACAAAATTATCAGCTAACGCGATCTGATTTCGTTAACGCAGACAGCATCGCTCCCCGGATGATGCCACCGAACAGGCGATCGGGCAACAGTTTGCGTAAGAAAAGCAAGGCTCCCGCGTTTCCTCCTGCTGGATAGCGCAGCCGCTTGGAGCCATCCGTTGCTGCTCGATAAATGACCTGTGCCGTGACCTCTGGTGGCGAGCCGGTATTGCCTGCATTCTTCGTCGCGGCTGTCACCTTCGCGACAAACGAGTCATAAGCGGTCAAGCCTGATTTTGTGGCAAGGTCAGCCGATCGCTCATAAAAATCAGTCTTAATCGGTCTCGGTTCAATGATTTTGACGCGGATATTGAACGGCTCCAGTTCGTATTGCAGCGCGTCTGAAAAGCCTTCCACTGCCCATTTTGTAGCGTGATACAGGCTGTACAGCGGAAATGCTAAGTGTCCCCCGATCGAGGACACGTTCATGATGATGCCCGATCGCTGATCTCGAAAATGTGGCAAGAGCGATCGCGTGACTGCCATCAAACCAAACACATTCGTCGCAAACTGGCGCTCAATTTGCTCAACGCTACAGGCTTCAAAAGCACCAATCAAGCCGTAGCCTGCATTGTTGACCAGTACATCGATCGTGCCAAATCGCTGCAACGCCTGCGCGATCGCCCGCTGAATGGACTCTGGATCGGTCACATCCAACCGCAAGCAATACACGTTCTCCAAAGAACTAAGAGTATTCGCCTTCTCAGGAGAACGCATCGTCGCCACCACATTCCAGCCTCGCTGCTGAAACAATAGCGCCGTTGCATAGCCAATGCCTGTTGAAGCACCTGTGATGAGAATGGTTTGAGTCATGGGGGAGGGATGAGGGATGAATTGATGAGGGATGAAGTTTTGAGTTGCATGAGAGGAATTGAATTTAACGAATAGCAGCTAGCTCTTCCCTTCTGGCTTTCGCCGTCTGCCTTTCTCTAAAAACCAACAACCAACAACTAACAACTCTTTTACCCCATTCCCTACTCCCCACTCCCTCAAATATGAATCCCACACTCCGTCTTACCCATGCCCCGCCAGCGTCCGGCGCGTTCGTCTTCACCTTCGGCAATGGCTGTTGTAATGGGTTCGTCGCCAATGCTGGGATAGCCCTGGTCGTGCAGTGGGTTGTAGATCACATCGTGCTCAAAGACGTATGCCCAGGTTTCTTTGCGCGTCCAGTTGGCGATCGGGTTCAGCTTCAGGCGCTGCTGGTTGTCAAGTTCAAAGATGGGCATATCGGCACGAGTGTTTGCCTGATCGCGTCGTCGTCCCGTAATCCAGGCGATCGTGCCCAAGTCTGCCAAGCCACGCTGAAGCGGTTCAATTTTGGTCACCTGGTGGAACTTAGCGATATCTGCATCCCACAAGGCATCACCATATTTCGCGGCGAACGCTTCGCGGCTATCGACCTCAGTCGTTTTGTAAACCTTCAAATTGAGGTTGTACAGTGCCTTCGCTTTGGCAACCAGTTCAAGCGTTTGGGGAAAATGGAAGAGCGTATCCAGAAACAGGACGGGTACAGGCGTTGCTGGCTTTAAGTCGCGGTAAAACAGATCGGTAATCAGGATGTCATCGACGTTAAACGCGCTGGTTTGCACCAACCCTGTAGGGATGTTCTCGACGCTCCAGGCAAGAATGTCTTTAGGATGAGCGTTTTCAAAGCGCTGGTTGAGTTTTTTCAGGTCAAGCTGGGCTGGTTGAATCAGCGGTTTCGTAGATTGTGTCATCGCGACGAGCTACCTCAAGTCTTCTGCATTCTCTACGATAGCGAACTAGGGTAACGTTGTGGAAGCGGGGAGGTGAGAATCGATCGGGTTCTAGAGGGAGGCAGGAGGCAGAAGGCAGAGAGCAAAGGAAGTTGTTAGTTATTAGTTTTTGGTTGTTAGAGGAAGCGAGGAGAGGGCAGAGGGAGGCAGGGGGCAGAGAGAGGCAGGAGGCAAGAGCAAAGTTTGGGTATTCATATCATTTTCTATAGCAAACCGGGTTGCCACCTTTGCGAGGGGTTGCAAGAAAAGCTCATACAGATCCAGAGCCTCGACCTTGAGCTGGAGGTGCGCGACATTACGACTCGCGATGATTGGTTTCAGGCGTATCAGTATGAGATTCCAGTGTTGGTATTGGAGAAGAGGCAGGAGGCAGAAGGCAGAAGGCAGGAGGCAGAAGGAGCAGGGGAGGCAGGGGAAGCAATGCAAAACTCGGAACTTCATCTTTCATCCTTTGACCTTTATCCTTCATCTTTTATCCCTCTCCCTCGCCCATCTCCGCGTGCGACGGTGCAGCAGCTAGAACAGATGTTGCGCAAGTATCTGTAGGGAGGTCAGTAGGGACGTTCCATGGAACGTCCCTACTGATTGTTTCCTTCACGTTGCAAAGGTCTATTCACGCTCTAAAATCTAGACTTTAGTAGCCGCACCGTTTACAGCTTAGAGAGGAAGCACTGCCATGAAGTTGCGAGAGTTGTTGGCGATCGTTCCCAACCTTGCGCCGTTGCCTGATCATCCGGCGTTGGAGCTAGAGGTCAAGGGCTTGTCAACCAATTCGCATACCTGCCAACCGGGAGACCTGTTTCTTGGAATGCCAGGAACGCGGGTGGACGGCGGCGATTTTTGGGCAGGAGCGATCGCAGCAGGGGCGATTGCCGCGATCGTGTCTCCTCAAGCCGCTCAGAAGGTTGCAAGCGTTTCTCCACACCCCATACCCCACACCCCACACCCCACACCCTGCATTATTCCTGCTAACGATATGGTTCAAGCCTCTGCCCAACTGGCAGCAACATTCTACGGCAATCCGGCGCAACAGTTGAAGCTGGTGGGTGTGACGGGTACGAATGGCAAAACGACGACCACCCATTTGATTGAGTTTTTGTTGCAGCAGGCGCACAAGTCTACAGCACTGTTGGGGACGCTTTATATGCGCTGGCAGGGGTTTCAGCAGACGGCAATCCATACGACTCCGTTTGCGGTGGATCTACAAAAACAACTGGCGGAAGCTCTATCAGCAGGCTGCGAGTTTAGCGTGATGGAGGTCAGTTCTCATGCGTTGGCGCAGGGGAGGGTGCTGGGCTGCACCTTTGAAGTGGCAGTCTTTACCAACCTGACGCAAGATCATCTGGATTTTCACCGGGATATGGATGATTATTTTGCAGCGAAGGCGTTGCTCTTTAGCCCTAGCTACCTTAAGGGACGAGCTGTAGTCAATTTGGATGATCCCTACGGTCAGCAGCTCATTCAAAATCTCGATCGCGTCTGGAGCTACAGTACGCATGAGACGACAGCCGACCTCTACACCAGCGATCTGAAGTATGGTGCGGATGGGGTCAGCGGCATTTTGCACACGCCAGCAGGGGAAGCGGCGTTTCGATCGCCCCTCGTTGGTCAGTTCAATCTATCTAATCTGCTGGCAGCGGTGGGGGCAGCGTTGCATGTAGGATTGGATCTTAATCAGATTGTGACGGTGCTGCCTCAGTTTGGCGGCGTACCGGGACGGATGGAGCAGGTGCAGATTACACCCAACCAGGATATCAGCGTGATTGTGGACTATGCCCATACGCCCGATAGTCTGGAGAATTTGCTGAGAGCCGCACGACCGTTTATTCAGGGCAAGATGATTTGTGTGTTTGGCTGTGGCGGCGATCGCGATCGCGGGAAACGTCCTCAGATGGGTCGCATTGCGGCTGACCTCGCCGATCGAGTCATCGTAACCTCAGATAATCCTCGTACCGAAAATCCACAGCGCATTTTGCAAGATGTGGTCGCTGGGATTCCTGAGTCAGTCAAACCTGTGGTGCTGGGCGATCGGGCTGAGGCGATCCGCTTAGCGATTCTAGAAGCGCAACCGGGCGATGGCGTGCTGATTGCGGGAAAAGGACACGAAGATTACCAGATTCTCGGTACAGAGAAGATTCATTTTGACGATCGGGAGCAGGCGCAGGAGGCGTTGAAGCAGCGTCTAGAGATATAAGAAGTTTTTAGTTGCTGGTTGTTAGTTGTTAGTCTTAAATTCTAGGGTATTTCATTCTGTCAAAAGCACTTATTTGCAGCGGATGTTAACGGATGAAACAAGATGACTTATATTCTACGCAGACAACCAATCCGCTTCATCGGCTCTTAAATCCGTTGCTCACAAAACTCGATTTTCACAATGAAATGACCCTGCTTAAATTCTCGTCTATGTAACGTCCCTACCCCTTTATCACTGAGGTGAGGTCATTGCCATGCTGCTAGAGTCTCCTTCCAAACCAATCGGCGAAAAGCGTATTACCTTTCGTGATCTCGATTGGCAATCGTTTAAGCAAATTCAGCAGTTGCTCACCGAGCGCACCCGTGCTCGTTTCATTTATGACGATGGAGTGTTAGAAATTACCATGCCGCTTGAAAGTCATGAGCGCTATGCACGGTTGATTGAACGATTTATCTTAATTCTGGTAGTAGAACTGGGCATGAAAATCAAGACGATGGGGTCAACAACGCTCGATCGCGAAGACTTACTTAAAAGTGCCGAGCCAGATAACGGTTACTACATTCAAAATTACGCGCTAGTTGCGGATCACGAAATTGATTTAGAGCGCGATCCGCCTCCAGATCTTGTCGTTGAAGTCGATATTACGCACACAGATATCAACAAAAATCGACTCTATGCCAGCATGGGCGTATCAGAATTTTGGCGGTTTAATGGGCAGGCGTGGAAAATTTTGTGCTTGGTGGATGGTGCTTATGTTGAACGCGATCGCTCGCCTACTTTCCCTCTAGTTGAAAAAACAGATTTGTATCGATTTCTAGAAGCGGCGTTGTTAGATGAAGTGTCTGCTGAGATCAACTTCCGACAGTGGGTACAGCAGCAACGGTAGAATAGCTCATACTCAATTATTTAAGCAGCGGTAAAAGATCAAACTCTTGGCGAATATCTAGAAGAGAGCGATCGAGCAATGGCTCAAACTCCAGGAAAGGAACACGATTGCGGCGTTTGCGGGTTTTAAACCAAATTGAGACTAACTCTGGAATGAGTGGAGGAAGCACCCTGACGATTTCTCCGTAAAGCCAAAGAATACCCTTCTCTCTGATCATGTCGTCATACATGACATCAACGGCAGGTGTCTTTCTCATCTCACGGAACCGCTGAAAAGTACACTCACTCGTCCACCAAAACAACGGTAATAGTTTTAATTCGTCATGCATTCCTGTATCACAGCCGTAGATCACATGACCAGCATCATGAGCCAGCAAGATTTTGGCAAATTTAGGTGGTTGGGTGCTGGGTGGAGTGAGATGAGGATTAAGCGCATAGTATTCCTCTAAGCCTTCTCGGAGGGTTTGAGTGCTGTCTTTCTCTATATAGCGAGGGGATTGATTCATACCTGGTTGACGCATTATTTCGATACGAAACCGTATCGTTATGAATATAGCATCTATGGATGACGCGAGTAAAAAGCTGCCTGGAAGACCACGGAGCGCCCAATCTCATCAAGCTATCTTGCAAGCGGCTTTAGAGTTGCTGGCAGAAGTTGGTTTTGAGGTGATGAGCATTGAGGCGATCGCGGCTCGCGCGGGTGTCGGAAAGACTACTATCTATCGACGCTACAACGGCAAGGAAGAACTGGTGGCTGATGCCATTGAGAGCATCCGTGAAAAAGTGATCATTCCTAATACAGGAAACCTCTGGAGTGACATTGATGTATTAATTGAGAACGCGGCACAAATTACGCTCAGTCCGCTTGGGCGACAAACGGTTGCCATGATTATTAGCAGTGCAGCAAGTAACTCTGGGTTTGCTCAGATTTATTGGACAAAATACCTACAACCTCGACGACAAGCGTTTGCGGTTGTGATTGAGCGAGCCAAGACAAGAGATGAGGTTCAGAAAGATCTAGATCCAGGTTTAGTCTTCGATACGATGAGCGGCATTATGCTCTATGCCTTGATCTTTCAACCGACATCGGAAGCCTGGACGGTCTATGTTCGCCGTGCCTTAAGCCTGCTTTTGAGAGAGGCTTCGGGCTAGCCTGATGTGGAACACTCACAGAATTTGGAACACTCACAGATACATCAGGTTGCCATTCCCATCGCTAACCTAACGCTGCCTCACAGTTAATGACGTTTCACTCTCTCAACACGCAATGGTTTCTCCGTCCGATCGCCCCATTATTTTTGAGCTTGTCGTCCGCTCTGGACATCCCAACCTTTTGGAAGGCTTAGACGTTTGGCTGCGGTTAGGGCTACTGTCGGAGGCAACGGTTCTGCAAATCTGCGCGGATCATCTCGTGTGCCCATTACCAGCAGTAGCTGTGGTGCGATCGGGGGATGATTTCGTTGTTGCCAATGATTTTGTGACCGAAGCGGCACCTGAAGCAGTGGGAGCAGGTGCGCCAAGAGAACCAACAAGAGAACCAAGCCCGATCGCCCGTGGCATCCAGTCCTTCATGGCGGAAGTCAGCGTGATCTGGCTGCTGTTTTTGGGCGTGTTCATGGTGGTGGTGTCGTCTGGGGTGCTGGCGGCAACTCAGTGGCGCAATTTCTCCCCAGTCGGGCAGTACGGGATTTTATTTGCCTACACGCTGGCATTCTGGGCAGCGAGTGCCTGGGCAGGACGACAGCCCAATTTGCGGTTGACAGCACGAATGCTCCAGATCGCCACGCTGCTGATCATTCCTGTCAACTTCTGGATGATGGATGGCTTTCGGCTTTTGAGCAGTGGTCTGGGCTGGGCGATCGCAGCGATCGCGGCGCTGGTTTTGACAGGAATCACCATGCAGTTGTTGAAAGGAGCGAGTGGGGAGCGGGGAGTAGGGAGTGGGGGTGAGAGGGTAGGGAAAAGGGAAAGGCTTACCTTGGGGATGGCGATCGCTCTAAGCTGGCTGCACTGGGGTTGGGGTTGGGATGGCTTTCCGCTGGTAGCGACGTATGTGGGGACGATTGGGGCAACGATCGCGTTGGTTGGGCAAGATAGGGAGTTGGGAGTTGGGAGTCGGGAGTCGGGAGTGGGAAGGCAGGAGGCAGGAGGCAGAAGGCAGGAGGCAGAAGCGGCATCTGAAGAGACAGAGGTTCAGGAAGATTCAGCGGCTGTAGATGTTTCTTCCCCTGCTCCAGCCGCTTCCCCTGCTTCCTCCATCTCACTCCTCACTCCTCTCCCCTCTCCTCTCTCCCTCTCCACCATCACGATCGCGATCGCCACCCTGCTCCTCCTCGCTCGCGCCGTTTTAGCCGCAGGTGTACCCATTAACCGACTGGGTTTGGCAGTGGGAATCTGTGGGTGGTTGCTGTGCTGGTTGGGGCGACAGGATGCGAGTCGGCTTGGGTGGCAGCGGGGTGGTGTCGGGCTGCTGCTGGTGGGCTGGCTGATTGCGGTGACGGTGACTCCACCCTGGCAGGCGATCGCCATTAGTGGGTTGAGCCTGTGGCTGCTGGCAGATTCTTGGCGACGATCGGGGCAGGGGACGTATCTCACAGCAGGTTGGTTTGTGGGGCTGCAAACCGTTTGGCTGCTGTGGCGTGCGGTACCGCTCCCCTGGCAACAAGGGCTGATTGGCACCAGTATTCGATTAGCGGGTCAAGCAGGAATGCCGATCGCGCTACTGGGTCTATGGTTTTTCCCCTACCTGGTGTTAACCGTATGGCTGTCGGGTCGGCTCCGTCGGTGGCAACAACCAGAACTGGCAAAACAGGCAGAATGGCTGGCATTCGGCTTGGGGCTTGCCCTGACAGCGGTAAGTTTTGGGAATGGGTGGACACGATCGCTCAATCTGATTCTTTCCACCTTCACGCTGATTAGCGTTTTACGAGGGCGCACTCGTTCAGAAGCATTCCTCATTTATCTGACACATGGCACCGGGTTAGCCGCGATCGCCTCCCTCATCCACCTGTGCCTCCCTAACCTCAGCCAAAACACCTGGGCAGCGCTTCTACTCGTCGGCGCGATCATCGAATGGACACTCAGCGCCAGCCTCCTCACACCCCACACCCCACACCCTACACCCCCTTCCCCCTCCGACTCCCCCACACCTTACACCTCACACCTCACACCTCTCCCCCTCTGGCAACAAACCACCTGGCACGCAGGTCTTCTTCTCGCTGCCACCAGCTACTTACTCTTATTTGCCAGTGTTTTGCCTGAGTGGACGCTTTGGGGGCTTTTGCGCCGCCTGTTTTGGAACCCAACGACAACCGTATGGGGCAGCATCTGGTTAGTGACCCCGATCGCGTTAACAGTCTTGGGAAGCCGCAGAGGTTTGCCACAACGTCGATCGGCAAGCGTTCTGAGCGTAATTGCCCTGTTTTTAGTGCAGGTCTTGATGTTCAATTCTATGCCAGCACAACTGACTGGTTTAGGAACGGCGTTTGTGCTGATGGTCATCAATACCCATCAGTTGCGACAGTTGAGTACAGCCATCATCACGATCGGCTTTGGGCTGGCGTTTGCTGCCGATGTCATCTGGGAAAGCGTTGGAGACTCGCTGACCATTGAACTGAGCGTAAATCTGCTGGCGATCGCCCTGCTGCTGCTTTGGTTACTGTGGGGTTGGCTCAGAACGCGAGAAACGGTGTTAGCGACTCTCTATCGACAGGCAACCGATGGATGGGCGATCGCGCTTGCAGTACTAACCCTAATCTTCTTGACGCTCTGTCATCTGGCGGTCTACATCTTTGAAACTCCTCACTGGCAGTACCTAACAGCGGCATGTATTCTGTTCGCTGCAACCAGCTATCGCACCTGGCGACGACCTCAGAATGCTAGCTTCTACGCGATCGCCTGGAGCTTGGAACTCATCATCACAGGCATTGTCTCACTGACTGGACGATCGCTGGATGCGGTGGCGATCGCCAATCTGGCGATGGGATTGGGAACGCAATTGCTGGGAGAGTGGTGGATGGTTAATCGGGGAGTCGGGAATGAGGAGGGTCTAAGGGGCAATCCTGAAACAGAACCAGCTCATCCTTCATCCTTTATCCTTTATCCTTCTCCTCCCTCCAGTTGGCACCTCATTCCTCTCCTCTACGCCCTGATCGGATTGTCCCTCCAGCATCGTTCCTTCACCGCAACGACTGGACTTTACACTCTGGCAGCCGTGCTTGTAGGGATTGGCGTAGGGCGGCGACAACCGTTTAGGCCACTGGTGTATCTGTCGGTCTTGGGTGGAACGATCGCGGCGTATGAACTGTTGATTTATCAACTTTCGCAGGCAAAAGGCGGCGAAGCAGGGGATGGAATTGTCCTCATGGCGGGACTGGCAGCGGCGATCGCGATTGTCACTCGGCTTCTGCAACGCTGGCTGGTGCCTTACTTACGCTTAGCTGGTCGAGAAGTCGCCATCATCGCTCATGGGCATTGGGTGCTGGGCAGTGCGCTTATGCCTGTAGCCCTGATCATCTCCCTGAGTAGCTCTGGAGCATGGCTGTGGACGGGGATTGTAGCGATATTAGCAGCGTATGCCTTGGCAATGGGGAGAGAGGGGAGGGGAGAAGGGAGAGGGGAGAGAGGGGCAGGGGAGGCAGAGGGAGAGTTTTCATCCATTCCACACCCCACACCCCACACCCCACACCCTTTCTGGATTTACGCAGGCATCATTGAAGCGATCGCCGCGCTCACTCATCTGCTCCACCAGTTCTTGCCCGATGCGACATTGCTAACCTGGGGAGGGACGATCGCGGCAGGGCTAGCGTTTGGGCTGTATCGATTGCCTTGGCGACGGTGGGGCTGGCAGCGTGAACCGTGGGAGCGATCGGCGGCGATTTTGCCCGTTGCGGTGACGGTGCTGACGCTGGGCACGATCGCGGTTCAGGGTCTGCTGATTGTGGCAGCGTTCTATGCGTGGTTGGCAAAAGCAGAACGGCAGGTGCGCCTCAGTTACATCGGGGTATTGCTGGCAGATTGGGCAGTGCTGCGGTGGCTTGATTCGCTGGGAACAACTGAACCATTGTGGGTTGCAGCATTAGGCAGCGCGTCTTTGCTGTATCTCGCCCAGGTTGATCCAGCATTGAGTGCAGCGAGCGATCGTGACAAACGCCATCTTTTACGAAGCTTGGCAACGGCTCTGGTCTGCTTAACGGCGTTTTACCAGGCAGAAGTGGGCATTACGGGTGTTTCACCTCTCTTACTGGGCTTTCTCAGTATTGGGCTTCAGCTTGGATTCATTCTGGCGGGTTTAGTCTTGCGAATTCGGGCGTTTCTGTTTGTCGGCACAGCGGTTTTTATGCTCCAGGTGTTGCGTCAGCTCTGGCGCTTTATTGATGATTACTCACTGCTGCTGTGGGCATTAGGCATTTTGCTGGGATTAATCTTCATCTGGATTGCGGCAACGTTTGAAGCAAGGCGATCGCAAATTTCCGCCCTTATTCAGTATTGGGTCACTGAACTCGAAGCGTGGGAATAGCTGATGGAAGATGACTTACTCGGAATGAACCATTACCCGCCGTTAAGATACATCGCATACAGAGAACGTGTAAGTAGTTGAGTGGAGTCGATTCTCCGTTGGCGAAACTCCCTCAAAGGGGTTAGGAGAAACGTAAGACCACCTTGGGGGAGAGTTGTAGAAATAGCCGCTAGGATTAAAAGGTGTCGGTTTGGAAACCCGAACTCACTAAACAAACGATGGTCAAAACACCGCCCCAACAGAAGCCGCTACCGATTCCTCAATTGGAAAGTGGCGATCGCCTGAATCGCTACGAATTTGAGCGGCGTTATAATGCCATGCCTCATCTGAAAAAAGCCGAATTGATCGAAGGAGTAGTCTACGTGGCAGCGGCTTTACGGTTTAGAAGTCATGGACAGCCCCACGGCAATATCATAGGTTGGCTGTGGACGTATAAGATCGCCACTCCAGGTGTCGAGCTTGGCGATAACCCAACGGTGCGTCTAGATTTGGACAATGAACCGCAACCGGATGCGGTGTTGCTGATTGAGGAGCAGTGCGGTGGTCAGGCGCGGCTGAGTGAGGATGATTATGTGGAAGGGGCACCGGAATTGGTGGCAGAGATTGCGGCAAGTAGCGCAGCGATCGATCTGGGGGATAAAAAACGTGCGTATCGTCGCAATGGCATTAAGGAGTACATCGTCTGGCAGGTCTTTGAGCAAAAGCTGGACTGGTTTTATTTGCAGGAAGGAGAGTATGTGCCACTGCCTGTTGATGAGCAGGGGGTGATTCGCAGTCGGGTCTTTCCGGGGTTGTGGCTAGCGGTAGAGGCTTTGTTGACAGGGGGTATGGCACGAGTGCTGATGGTGTTGCAGGAAGGGTTGGTGTCGCCAGAGCAAGCAGCGTTTGTACAGCAGCTATCGGAGCAGAAGTAGCTTATTGAGGGAAGCCTAATCGTTGCTTGACGACTTCCCAGGTTGAACCAGCAGTTGGGTCTTGCTGATGCGGTACATTTCCAGGAAGGAAAGGCATGGAAACCGCTTGATTCGATACAATACAGGTGGTTTAAAGAAATCAAACTCGTGCCTGCACCTATTACCCTACAACTTCCAGAACGACTCTATCAACGCTTGGTTAACACTGCTCAGGCGACCCAGCGACCGTTGGAAGAGGTGATTATTCATGCGTTAAAGGTGGGAAGTCCGCCAGATTGGGATGATGTTCCCGAAGAGTTTCAAGCCAATTTAGCCGCGCTGGATCGCTTGGATGATGCAGCACTTTGGGCGATCGCTCGCAGTCATCGCTCCTCGGCTGAAATGACTCGCTATGATGAATTGTTAGACCGGAACCAAGAAGGTGCCTTGAGCGATAGCGAGAAACTAGAGTTGACTGAGTTAAGGCAAGCCGCAGATGCTTTTATGCTCCGTAAAGCCCATACAGTAGTTTTATTGCGCTGGCGCGGTCATCTGGTTCCCCATCCTTGAAAACTTGTGTCTAGCTACATTTCAGTTGAGTTACGTAAACAAGTTGAGGCAAGCGATCGCGGTCGTTGTTGTTACTGTTTGACGCAAGCCGTGGTCAGTGGGATTGATTTGTCGTTTGACCACATTCTGCCAAGGTCAAAGGGTGGAGAAACGACGTTTGCAAACATTTGCTTGGCGTGTCGAGCCTGCAACGAATTCAAATCAGATTTGACGGAATTTGCCGATCCTTTGACTGGAACCGTTGTGCCACTGTTTAATCCTCGTGGTCGAAGTTGGGTAGAACACTTTGCGTGGAGTGAAGATGGTACGCGAGTGGAAGGGCTAACGGGGATTGGACGAGCTACCGTAGTGGCGTTGCAGATGAATCGAGCAACCATTCGGGCAGCTCGAAAACGATGGGTATCGAGTGGATGGCATCCCCCCAAAGATTAAAGCTGGTTACCTAAGCGGTAACGGTGGTTGTGGCTCTAGGCTTTATCGCTATAATTGGCGATGCAAGGGAAACTGGGCTGCTTAGGGGGTTGGAGGCGGATGGAACGGTTTAGCAAGGGAAGGTTTTCTACACGAATCGCCAATTCTGGTAAACGCTGTCGAGATTTGCAGTGGCTAGTTCGGTCAAGTGGTCAAGGTTTGGTACTGGCTGGGTACATTTTGCTGGGGTTAGGGTTAGCTGAAGGAGCGTTGGCAAGTCCGACAAGAGTGGCGCAACAATCAGATTTATCGGCACAACAGCTAACCACTACAACGCCACAGCTAGGTGAGAACAGATACAAACTCTTGCAAGAAGGTAGAAAACTTTTAGATCAAAACACTCCGAAGTTATTAGAGTAAGCAATTCCAATTTTGGAAAGAGCACAATGGTTGTTTAAAGAATCGGCAGAACAAAACCTGGAAGGTGCTGCTCTTAATAATATTGGTGCTATTTATATAAAATTGCGGAAGCCTCAAGAAGCAGTCAATTACCTTAAAAAGTCTCTGCGCCTATTTGAAGCGGTAAAAGATCAAGAAAATGAAGCAAAAACACTTCACTCGTTAGGAGCAGCTTATGATGATATGCACCAATGGCAATCAGGAATAGACCATTATAGTCAAGCATTGAAGTTGTGGAAGAAGGCGGGTCAATGGGCAGCAGCAGCAAATACTCTCTATTGGCTGGCTGATTCTTCTAGTCAATTAGAGAAGTGGGAACAGGCTATTCAAGCCTATAAGGAAGCGCTTCTTTTATGGAGTCAACAGAATGAACAACCTTGGGAAGGCAAGACAACAAAGTTTGCACAAGCAAAAACTGCTTTTCGGATTGCTGAACTTTTAGCTTGGCATCAAGACAAGCCAGAGGAGGCTATAACCTACTATAAACAAGCACTAGCAACACTCTCAGTCGATGAGAAGGAGTGGATTGCAACTATAGAGACACAGCTTTCAGAAGTTTTAATTAAACTGAGAAGACATACAGAAGCTCTTCAATATAGCATTAAAGCACAATACATATTTAATCAGCTAAATGATAAATGGAGTGAAGTCAAAAGAGGTCGCTTAAATGGAATTATCTATTTGGAGCCTAAGTACGGGACAAAAAGCTTGAAAAGATGAGGAGGGTAGGGTTTCATCAGAATTACCACACTCTTGAGAAACCCTATGAGCCAATATAGCGAATTAAAGCAAGTCCTCCAAGGGCACTTGAA
>JAHHHL010000012.1 GCA_019359375.1 Lyngbya sp. HA4199-MV5 | reverse complement strand
ACCGTCGTCGTGCCAAAAGTTTGTTCCGGTTAGGGCTCGATTATTTGCGCCATTTGGTGCTCAATCCATCTGCGTCCAATGAGTCCGACTTTGTGCAATCCCTCCAACTTTTGTCCTGTACTTAGAAGCTAGTGTCGTATGAGTCTGGAAAATTTGCGTCGAAAAGCCAAGATTTATTAATATCATCACGTATATGAAGGAAAGTTGAATCATTAGGATTATCTCGAACTAAATCATCAGGCAGAGTGTGGAGTAAATTTCCAGAAAAATTAAAAATTTTTACCACATCACTTGAATCTGAATTTTTAGTTAACACTAGAATTAGTTTTCCGTCAGGACTGAATCTCACCTCTTCATTTTCAGCGTTCAGCCTAATTAATTGACTGCTTTGTTTTCTGCAATCTTCTGAGATATCAAATATTTTGATATCTCTAGAAACAATAGCAACAAGGTGCTTACCATCTCGGCTAAAATCCAAACCATTATGTCCAGATTTTGGGCTGGCTAACACTATTTAGTCAGATGGTTCCAAAAAACCTTCTTGATACTTAAATAATTCAATTACATACCTGTAAGGCTTGTCAGTAGAGTAATTTAGTATGGCAAAACAATTTTGACCATGCTTTATATTGCTAGGAAAATTGGATTTAATCTTTTGGTGCTGCTTCCCTGATAGATCGAAAAGTCTAATAAATTCATCATATATTATTTTATTATCTCTACTTGTAAATCCATCATGTATTGCTTCACCACCCTCACTGTACCGCTCACCACCGGAGGTTAGAATGTACTTACTATCTACAGAAAAATCAATTGCGTTAATTGTGGAAATTTCATACTTGATTTTTTGGCGTACGAAATCGCTTTTGAGTATGTCTTGAAAGCCTTTTTGGATGGCTGATTCCACATCTTCTTTAAGTGGTTTTGCAACTTGAGATAGGCGGTTATCCTTTAATAGTGCTTGCCATTCTCGATCCAGTTTTAGTAAGGAGATTAGCGCATCTATTTGGCTCAATTTACCTGCCGCGAATTCACTTGGCAGAACTTTGGCAGATTTTTCTAAAGCAACAGACAGAGTTTGCGCCAATTTAACTTGAGCCTGATCTAATTGACGTTGTGCTGTTGCAGTGTCATTTTCCGCTTTTTTAGTCTTTGCCTGTGCAATACGCAATACTTGAGCAGCGTTTTCTGCTTTCTGTTCTGCTGCATCGGCTAATTGTTTGGCGATTGCTGCCTGCTGAGTTGCTGCCGCCTTATCTTGATTCACCTGAGCAAGTTGGGCTTGTGCTACATTCACCTGCTGCTGCGCCTGTCCATATCGCTGCTGGGCTTGCTGCTCTTTTTGTTTCGCATCCGCTTCTCGCTGTTTGGCAGTTGTCAAGCTCTGCTCTGCTGCGGCAATGGCTTTTTTGCTTTCAGCTTCTACTTTCTCTTTATCAGCTTTTACCTGTTCTAAATCCTGTTTTGCCTTGTCGGCATCAGACTGAAAGGCAAGGGCTTCCTTCTCGGCTTGGTTTGCTGCACTGATGCGATTACCTGCGAAACCCAGTGCGCTCACTGCCAGTAACCCAGCACCTAACGCCAAGGCAGATGTCAGCAAAACGGTTCGCTTCCCTTTCCGAACAATCTTATGGGTTTCCTGTTGCTTCTCAAGCAAGTGCTGATTTGCCGTTTCTAGCTTAGCTTCTGCCTGCTGTTGAGCTTTGGTCAAAATTTGGTTTGCTTCTGCCTGTGCGTGCAGTTTCTTCTGTATATCGCGCTTTTCCAGTTCTTGACTGGCATCCAAAAAGCGGCGATCGTCATCCCCCAAACTCTTCCCTTCTGCCCAGGTTCGAGCATCTTGCAATGCCTGTCCTCGAAGCAACCGCGATTCATCCTGGCAACCCAATTCTAGCCAAGCTGCGATCGCCCCTCCATACGGTCGTAATGCTGCCAGCGATCGCTCCAGCCAATCACGATTAAACACCCGCTCGTAAATGCGGTTGTAAACCTTCAGTTGGCTATCCCGTTTCACCACTAAGCCCGTTAGTCGTAACTCTACCTGTTCTGAGCTATCATTTGCTGCGATCTCTCCCTGTTGCACAATCTGCTGATACAACCCCAGCAAGCGTCCAGTGCGTTGTTCACCACTAAGGAGGAAGCGATCGCGAATTGTCTTCAAATGCTCCGGCGTATCCTGCGCTTCCCAGTTCTCAATCACTCTGGCGCGCACTAACGCCTCAACCCAAGCCATTTCTTGTCCGTTGGGTGCCCTATTTCCTGCACTCAATACCAGTTGGCAAACCTTTTGGGTCAAAAACGGCTGTCCACCTGTCCAGTGCAGCACTGCTTGCATTAAAGCTTGCGGATTATCTGCCTTTGCTGCCAAGCCTTGAGCCAGCGACTGCGATTCATGCAGTTGAAAGCCCAACAGGTCGATCGAGCGACCCACATTAAATGGTGTTCGCTGCTTATCCTGCATCAAATCTGATGGCGTAGTCACCCCCAGAAGAGTAAACGTTAGCCGCCCATACGCTGAGTTCTCAGCCCGACGGTTGTAGCATTCCCGCAGCAGCGCAAAAAAATCATCCAACTTAAACGGCAGACTGAGGACACTATCAATCTCATCAATAAAAATGACGATCGGCTGGGGAAGCGTCGCCAGCAGCACATCCTCCAGAAACTTGTCAAATCGCCGCACAAACGACAGCAGTTGATGCTCTTCCCACCAGGTATACAACTCAAACGTCTCGTAGAGATCCAGACTGCTGACAATGCTATCGATAACGCTGCTGTACCACTGCTCCGGGGTCATATCTGACGTGCCGATGCGGGTGAGGTCGATCGCGGCACACGCTACTCCTTCCGCCTGCAAGCGCTGCATGGTCTGCACCTTCAAGCTCGACTTACCCATTTGCCGCGAGTTCAGCACATAGCAAAACTCACCTGCTTTCAGGGCGTTAAAGAGATCGTCGTCGGCTTGTCGGCGCACATAGGTGGGTGCATCAACCGGGAGACTACCCCCGACCTGGTAGTCGTAGGTATTTGGTGGTAGGGGGTAGGAAGGGGATTGATCCGTCATAGCGATCGCTCCACGGTTTCCAAGCACAAGCGTTTTGCGTTCACAGGCTAAGACTCCTTATTGCCCCAAAATGACCAAACTCCTGCCACCCTCTACCGACGCACCCAAAAGACGGTTAGCACCAATACTGCCACGATCAAACCGATTCCCAACAAAATCAACGCGACTAGACTTGCCTTCACCAACCACTGTGCCCGCCGCAATTTTGCTGTGGCTGCGGTTTTTTCAGCGACTAGCGCCCGCTTATCCTGCTTTTCTAACTCCAGCGCCTTGAGCAGCTTTTGTCGCTCATGCTCCTGGCTTGCGAGTAAAAACTGATGGTCTTGCTGGGGGAGCGATCGACTGGCTGCCCAGTTTTTTGCCTCTGCTAGTGCCTGTCCTTGTAAGAGCAGTGAGTCATTATAGCCAGACTCGATCCATACCTCCATCGCCGATCGATGAGGGCAAAGAGTAGAAATGTACTTTTCAACCCAGCGTTGATTGAAGACCGCCGCATAGATTTGATTCGTCACCCGAAGTTGATGATTCTTCCGCATGACCAGTCCCGATAAGCGCAGTTCGGTCTGTTCGGCACTATCGTTAACGGCAACGCCCTTCATACGCAGTACGTCACGATACAGTTCTAAAAGCCGCGCAAAGCTTCTACTACTCGTAATCCGATTTTGAATCGTGAGCAAATGCTCTGGTACATCCTGCTGTAACCAATTCTCAATTACATGTGTCTGCACTAGCTGAGCCATCCAATGACTGGCGCGTCCTGTCGGAATTTTGCCAGCGTTACTTACCACTAAACGACAAAGCTTTTGGGTTAAAAAAGGTTGACCACCTGTCCAGGTAAGGATCGAACCAAGAATTGCGGATGGATAGGGCGCAAAATGGGCTAGACCTTGCCATAGCGGTTCTGTTTCCGCCAGTTGAAACCCCGTTAATTCAATTTCGCGACCCATATTGAACGGCGATCGCTGCTTATCTTGTATCAGATCTGAGGGTGTCATGACACCCAACAGTGTAAACGTGAGGCGCTGATAAGCTGGCTTCTCGGCGCGACGGTTGTAGCACTCGCGAATTAACGCAAAGAAATCATCGAGCTTAAACGGCAAGCTGAGAACACAGTCAATCTCATCAATAAAAATGACGATCGGTTGAGAGATTGCTACCAACAGCACCTCCTCCAAAAACTTGTCAAACCGCCGCACAAAGGACAGCAGTTGATGCTCCTCCCACCAGGTATAGAAGTCAAATGTTTCGTAGAGATCCAGGCTGCTGACAATGCTGTCAATGACGCTGCTGTACCACTGCTCCGGGGTCATATCCGACGTGCCAATGCGGGTGAGGTCGATCGCGGCACACGCCACTCCTTCTGCCTGCAACCGCTGCATCGTCTGCACCTTCAGACTCGACTTGCCCATCTGCCGCGAGTTCAGTACATAACAAAACTCTCCCGCTTTCAAGGCGTTGTAAAGGTCATCATCCGCCTTCCGTCGCACATAGGTGGGTGCATCAACTGGGAGACTACCACCCACTTGGTAATCGTACAGACTGGGATGCATTGGATCTGGAGTAGACGCAGAGTCAGTCATCGCCCTACTCCGCTAGCTTCTGCTCGATCGCCTGAAAGAGATCCTCAAACTCAGATTGACTGTGCATCTCTGACGTGAGTGTGTTCATGTTCTTCAAAATGCCTGTGAGTTCAGCAATGGTATTGCGAATCTGAGTGTATTGATCAATTTCCTCTCGAAAGCCTTGCAAGTTAGCAGCGCTCACGCCCCGCATGGCTTCATCAAGCTCCTTAATCTGCTCCTCCCAGTGCTTGATGTACTTGATGCGCTCGATCGGTCGGTAGATTTGAGCATCCGCCAGCACGATCGGGAAAATGCGGTCATAGAACTTGCCATTTTGAGCAATCTGCACCAGCTCAAACATGCAGTTGGGCGACTTGAGATACTTATCACTAATCACGGTGACGACACACTTACCCCGACCAATCTGTTCCATAAACTCTTTGATGAGTCCCTTGTAGCCCAGATTGCGCTTGTCACGAATAATGGTGACTCCTCTAGCTTGAAACGCAGCATCTAATCGATTCACCAATTCTTCGCTTTCACCACCCCAAGCGTAGGAGAGATAGATTTCTGGTGCTGCTTCAACAGTTGGGCTTGCTTGCTTGGAGGCTGTTCCAGCCACGATGGCTGGCGCGGTCCCTCCCCCGCTGCGCTCAGCATTCAAGTAGGCAGCATCAGGCTCGAACAAACGTTCTCGAAAGTAACGGCGGTACAAATCGCAGGTCGGTACCACATCACTCCCTTGAAACAGCGCCAGCCCCATACTTGTGAGCTTAAACGCATCACTGGTATTAATCGAAACTGGGTGATCCACCGCTACTACCTGTTTAATCGCCGCCAGTAGTTTCTCGTCTCCCTCCAGATTCAGCAAATGCCGCCGCAAATGCTCCCCATATAACCCGCCTTCCGTTGGGGCAATCTGCAATAACCGTGCCAACGCTATCTCCCCTCGAACAATGGCATACAGCCCCGCCCGCACTAGATAGGGATGCCCCCCCACCATGTCCATGAACTGCAACGCTTCAGCGTCTGCCCAGGTCAACCCATGCCGCTGAACCAGATCTAGCACCTGGGGTTGGGTTAACTGCGGTAGCTCGATCGGCACTCCGACATTAAACGGCGATTGGTTGATGTTAAGGGGAATATACACCTCTTTGGAATGGACAATCACCAGCCGCAGGTTCTTCCAAATCGGCTTGATCTTGGCATCCTCATGCCATGCCCGTAGCATCCCAAAAAAGTCTGTGGCAATTTCAGGATACTGGAAGACCTCATCCACTTCATCCAGGCACAGCAGCACGGGACGTTTCAGTTCCGGCATCAGGTAGCGCTGAAAGTAGTTGGTGCATTTGTTTTTACTGCCAACGGCTCCCTTCCAATAGTCTGCTAAGCGATCGTCCAGATTTAACTCCCCGGTCAGACTGGTGCAGAACCATTGTAAGAATTGGTCAAGACTGCTGAGGGAGTCGCGATCGAGCAGTTGAAAGTTAATGGATGCGACTTGATAGCCTCGCTCACTGGCATGGTGCAAGATCCGCAGCATCAACGAAGATTTCCCCATCTGTCGGGGTGCTTTAATCCGAATCAGTGCCCCTGGTTTGACGATCGCCTCATAGCACCGCGCTTCGATCGGCGGACGCTCGACGTAGAGAGGGGATTCCAGCGGCACCTGACCCTCTGGCTCGTCCAACAAAATGGCTTGAGCGGGAGAAGTTGCTTTTTTCTTACGTGTCGAACCGCTGCTCATGAATCGTCCTAGACCGCGAGATTTTTTTACTGACGTAAGTATTCCTAAAAGCCTAAATGGTTTCAAGAGCACCCGTCTCAAATCACACAATCTGTTTACCTTTCTCTCAAAGCTTTACCGCTTCTTTAGCTTGATACTGCTAATGCGCTGCTGTTAATAGCTTTCCGTTCGTTCTGCCTGATACAGCTCAACCTTCGCTCATCCATCTCACATCAGTCGATGCACAACTTGACATTCAGTCTCCTTTGTAAGACTTACCGCAGAAAGGGCAGAACCGAAACTTAAGCGACGCGACGAGTTCCTTGCAACTTCCACAGCGATCGCGCAACTGACTCCCACAGGCGAAGCAATGCTTGGAGCGCGGGTGTGTCCACATCGAGTCAGGTGGTGTTCCCGGCACCCAGCACTGAGGGCAAAACTTGAGGGATGCGATCACCTCTACAGCTACTCCCTTACAAACCGCATCCAGATATTCCACTGGAACACTCAGGGCATAAGCCAAGCCGCTTTTAGGTACTTGCTTCAACCGAGTCGTTTGCCCGCGCTCAATTTTGCCTACACTCTGTAAGTGAAGCCCTGCGCGCCCTGCCAGTTCCTTCTGGCTCATTCCCAGGCTGATCCGTACCCGCCTGACGTAATTTGCTAGGGTTTCTTCAGGGTTGGGAGCCAGTTCTTGCTGTAAAAGCGGCATTGAAGTAGACACAAATCTATTTCTCTTAAGACTATATTATTTGTTCCATTTTGCCGTCATTTTGACTAGACTCATCAAGGTAAATGACTACTTCCCTTGCTACTCTCACAACCGCCTTTTTGCAGCGACCCGGTTTGGCTCGCACGACCTTGCGTTCCTATGAATCGACGCTGATGCCCTTGTTGCACGAGTACGGGCGATCGCCCATCGAAATTTTGACCCGACAGACGTTACAGGACTATCTCAACAACCTGACTGAGATTTCCTACACCACTCATCACCGCCATCAAGCCATCATCCAGGCGCTGTTCAACTTTGCAGTGGAGCAGGGCTATCTAAAAGCTAACCCGATCGCCCAACTGAAGCGTCGCAAACCCGACCAGTCAAAAGGTGAACATCGGAGTGATACCGTCATTCGTTATCTGACACCCGAACAACTTGCAGTGTTGTATCGTGTGATCGCCTCTGATTTACGACTGAATGCCCTGGTGCATCTCCTGCATCACACAGGCGCAAGAATTGCGGAAATCCTGGCGCTCGACCTGCAAGACCTGAATCTGGAACAGCGGAAGTTTCAGGTGCTGGGCAAAGGCAACAAGCAACGCTGGTGTTTCTACAGCGAAGGTGCAGCACAGGCTTTAGACCGCTATTGCCGCTGTCAGAGGCATTCCAGTAGTGCTGCTCTTTTTACCGCGCAGCAACCTTTTACGCTGGAAGTCAGCCGTTTGAGCTACCGCATGGCACATCAGGATTGGGCTGATCTCACCTGCCAGGAAGCAACACTGAAAGGCATTCGGATTCACGACCTGCGCCACACCTTTGCTACCGAACGGGTGGGGTTGATGGGCATTGAGGAATTGCGAGCGTTAATGGGACACCAGAACATTCAGACAACTTTGCGCTACCAAAAAGTAACATCACAGCGAGCCGAAACGGTCGCGAAGCAAGCCTTTGAATCGCTCACTAAAACGTGATCAAAGAAAGTGTACATATAGTGACAATTTACCCCATTGAGCCTTTTGATGCAGAGTATAGAGAATACTCTGCATCAGCAAAGTGAGTATTACTGAAGGTTGCAGGTCTGGTGCAATTAACTGGTGATTGGGAAAACAATTACGTGTAATATCTTTTAGCGACCCTGGGGAACATGCTTGGTAAATCCTCTTCCTGCCAGCGATCGCCTTCTGGCTGAGCAGGCTATGTCTTCCCATCTAGAGTATCCATGATCGACAGCGCCTCTCCTGTCACACTTTCATAAGCCTCGTAGGCAACAGCTCCTAGACCTTCATAACCCATAAATCTAGGAACATATGAATGCTTGCGAGCAACGCTTTCGCGATCGAATAGGTCTAGCACGGTTTCTGGATTGGCAAGTGCGTTCTCATACGCTTGATGCCCATGGCAGATTAACCAAAGGCGAAAGTCCTCAAAGCTATCGTCGGAACAGAAACCACCATGCACTAAAGTGGCGACTCCCCACAAGTCCCAGCGGTAGGACTCAGCCCGCTTGGCAAAGAACAAGTGCTCGAAGGCAAGAATTTCTTGGGGTGGCAGTCTAGAAAGCAGAGACGCTAACGCTGCTTCTTGGTCAGCAGAGCCTGAACAATGCTCTCGACTGCGAGCAATTAGTTCCCAAAATTGATCTTCTGTCATGGCGATGAATTGTTGTGTAAGCCTTGTACGTTCTGGCAGGGTTTAGAAAGTACCCACTTGGTCCGTTCAGGAGCTTGCTCAGTGCGTTCAGCCTTCCTCTACGGACGTAGATAGATCGAAAACGATCGCGAAATCAGCGGCAGTTTGTTGACGCAGCAGTTTGAGATGGGCTTCTGCATCGCCTCGACGACAGCAGCGAGCAACTGTGAGCCGTTTCAAATTCGGTAGGAGTCGGACAACGCACCACGGATGTAACTGCTGCTGGTAGTTCGCATTGCTCTGGCTCATCGGCTTTCTCAGTTCCAAAACACTTCAACTACCCTATAAAGAGTAAGTTGGGCAAAACAGGTCAGGGTGGTATTGACTTTTAGCAACATTAGGCTTCTGTTTTATCTTGCTGTGGTGGACAGAGTGCCGTCACTAAGTCTTGGGGCATTTGCTCAAAGTGTTCCAGCAGAAAGTCCATAAGCGCCAAGTGACGCAGGTCGACCGCGGTGGGACGACGATAGCTGCGACCGCGACGAAACCAGCAGCGCACGGTAGAAGTGGACGAGAACAGATCGCCGCGATCGCTTCCTGGCTGACGTGCCACTTGGCGTAGAAGGTCTGGGGTGTCATGCCAAGCTGGCAGTAGGCATAGCGGTCAATCAGGTGCTGTTCTCGGTCAGTCAAAGGGCGAGGATTCATAGAGCTTCCTCCGTTTCCAGAGGTTCGAGGTCGTCTTCCCAGGCGATGTCAGCTTGCACCCAGGCAGCACTCGGAGAATCGGCATCGAGCCAGATGAGGTAGCACCAGCGCCAACAGCAGCGGTGGGGAGCAAAGCTATAGAATCTGCCGATCGCGACTCCCCAGTCAGTAGGTTCACCATTAGAAAGCCAGCAGAGGCGATCGCCATAGAGAAAGCGAGGCATCTCGACATCAGGAAAATGAGCGGGTAAGTCGTTCATAGTAAAGTCAGCCAGGACTGGCTGATAAGCCGACAGGTAAAGCTTTGGAGGTGCGGTGGATAGTTCAAGGGTGCGATCGTGTGAAGCAGAGTTGCACTCTTCCTCGGTGGCATTGAGAGGTTGGGACATAGGATTGAGGCTGCTGATGCAGTAGAAGTCGGTGGCAGATTCTCGCTCAGGGCTGCGATAGTTTTTTTGTACTATGGCAATAATACGGCTCTAGCCTTAATAAGGCAACATCCCTAGATTTAGAATATCAAAACAGGGAATATAAGCAAGTTGCCTTATATTCAGTCAGATAAGTGCCTAAACCAGCAAAGCCACAAATCAGGGTCTACATTGCAGAGGAAACCGATCGTTTGCTCAAGGCGATCGCTGGAATTAAGGATTCTTCGGTGAATGCGATCGTGAATGAGGCGATCGATCACTGGTTGGATGAGGCTGAGCAAAAGGAAATTGTTGAGAAGTTCAACCTCGATCGACTGGATGAGGTTGATTAAGGTGGGCGATTGCCAGTCGTTTAAGTTAGATTCTTGGGTGATTTCGAGAAATAGTTCTACTGGGAAATGGCGATCCAGCTTCCATAGTCCAGGTTTGAAAATTGTCTCGCTGCTTAGCCGGGTTACAACGTAGGTGTCTCACTCCACTCTGCAATCTCTATGGCAACTCTTCGCATCACGCAATTCTCTGATACTCAGCCTGATCACTACCGGGCTGAAGTTGCTCTGGAAGGGGATGGTGCGAGGCAAACGGCAACAGTGCAGTTTCAGTTCAAACTGACTCCACAGGAGCAGGAGAACATCCGCTGGTATTTGGAAGACTATTTGCAATATCTCTCTGACCCTGCGCCTCAAATTGCGGCAAAGGTCGAGCAAGGGATGGCAGCGATCGGGGTTGAATTATTCAAAGCCATTTTTCAGGCGAATGATGATGCTCGTGACCTTTGGGCAACGCTACGTCAGAACTTGAATAATACTCGTGTCGAAATTCTGACGGATATTGCCCAGGCAACTACGATTCCCTGGGAATTACTGCGTGACCCTAAGACGGATACTTGTCTGTCACTGCGATCGCCTGCCTTTGTTCGCAGCTATTCTCAAGCCGCTCAACGTCCACGCTTGCCACAAGCCGATGGAGATGCGATTCGGATTTTGCTGGTTATCTGTCGTCCCAGGGGCAGAGCCGATGTGCCGTTTCGCTCAGTTGCCAGTCGGTTGATTAAGGGGTTGGGCAACAAACCCGATGGGTTCCAATTGGATGTATTGCGCCCGCCGACTTTTGAGCGACTCAGCCGTGCCCTGCGGCAAGCGAAAGCCCAAGGTAAGCCCTATCATGTGGTTCATTTTGATGGGCATGGGGTCTACCAGGATGGCAGTCAACTGATGCTAAGTGGCAACCCACTTGTCTTTGTCGATCGCCGTCCGGGGAGGCATGGCTATCTGTCCTTTGAGAATGGTCTGGCGGCGGACAATGTTAAGTTTGTCAGTGGCTCAGATTTAGGCCGCCTTCTGGTAGAGACGGATGTTCCGGTGTTAGTGCTTAATGCCTGTCGATCAGCTCATGCGGAGACACAGGATACTCCCACGAAAGTCAATGACACGGCTCCCGATCAGCCAGATGATCCGCATTCTCAAGTGCGGGCGTTTGGCTCGTTGGCGCAGGAAGTGATGGATGCAGGAGTAGCAGGGGTGGTTGCCATGCGCTACAACGTCTATGCCATGACTGCCGCTCAATTTGTTGCCGATTTGTATGCGTCCCTGGTGCAAGGTCAAACATTAGGGGAGGCTGTGACATCGGGGCGGAAGCAACTGAAGGATCAACCGCAGCGCGAAGTGGCTTACAAACCTGTGACGCTGCAAGACTGGGTTGTGCCTGTGGTGTATGAGGCTGACGCGATCGCCCTTTTCCCAACTCCCACCAATACACCAACGCTTACCATTACGCTCCATGAAAATGATGCGTTGCCGACGACCGGAATGCTGGATGCTCAGTTGCCCAAAACTCCCGACGTAGGATTCTTTGGGCGCGATGAGACATTGCTGGCGATCGATCGAGCCTTTGACAATCACGCGATTGTGTTACTTCACGCGTTTGCTGGCAGTGGCAAGACCAGCACAGCGGCTGAATTCGGTCGCTGGTATGCGTTGACGGGTGGATTAATGGAAGCTGGGAAACAGGGATTTGTATTGTTTACCTCGTTTCAACGGTATCTCCCCTTGTCGAGAGTGCTGGATAAACTGGGTCAGGTGTTTGAGCGGGATTTAGCGCAGTCTGGAATTCACTGGTTGACGTTGAGCGATGAGCAGCGACGGACTGTGGCATTGCAGGTATTATCCCAAGTTCCAGTGCTATGGCTTTGGGACAATGTAGAACCGGTGGCGGGATTTCCCGATGGCGGAACCCAGCGCTGGAATGAAGCCGAACAGCAAGAACTGGCAGACTTCCTACGAGATGCGAGAACTACTAAAGCGAAGTTTTTACTGACTTCTCGACGCGATGAGCGAGCATGGTTGGGCGATTTGCCTACGCGGGTGCAGGTGCCACCCATGCCAATGCAAGAACGGGTACAGTTTGCACGGGAATTGGCAAAGAAGCATGGATATCATTTGACGGATGTAGGGAATTGGCTGCCGCTGCTGAGATATACGCAAGGCAACCCACTCACAATCACAGTCGTCATCGGTCAAGCACTGCGAAATGGATATAGAAACAAAGAGCAAATTGAAAACTTTGTTTCTGACTTGAAAACTGGTGAAGCTGAACTAGATGATGACGAGAGCGAAGGGCGATCGATGTCCCTTAGTGCCTCCCTTAGTTATGGTTTTACTCACACCTTTAATGAGAGAGAAAGGCAACAGCTTGCCTTATTGCATCTTTTTCAAGGAGTTGTACAGGTAAGTACGTTGCAATTTATGGGCATGTCTAATAAAGATTTGCTGCTTGTTGGTTTTCAGCATGAAGATTGGAGTGTGCCTGCTGTGAAAAACCTCAATTATCAGCAAGGAATCACGTTATTAAACAAGGCTTCAGAAATAGGATTACTCATGGTTTTTGAAAATGGATACTACGCAATACATCCTGTTCTCCCCTGGTATTTCAGAAGGCTGTATGCACAGTATTACGTTACTAATAAGAATTCTGATTCAAAATTAAAATTTAATCCTGTTCGTGCTTTCCTAAATTCGATCGCCGTATTAGCGAACTTTCTTTGGGGAGAATATCAGTCGGGGAACCAATCCACAGTTATTACGAGTATCCAAGTAGAAGAAGCTAACTTGATGTATGCTTTATCGTTGGCAAAGTCTTACAAATATTCGTTTGCTATAGTTTGTATAATGCAAGGATTGAGAAATTTATACAGTGATACAGGCCGTCGAATTGAATGGGTTCAACTTGTGGAGAACGTTACACCAATTTTTACAGATATGCAGACCAATCTGCCTCTAACTGGATACGAAGTAGAGTGGAAGTCTATAACTAGTTATCGCGTAGTAATCGCCAAAGAAGAGGAACGTTGGGCTGAAGCCGAGAAACTTCAAATTATTGCGTTAAATATATACAGAGAAGAAGTTTCAAACTTGATTGATTCACCTTTAGATACTTTAAGTTCATTACAACTTGTCAAGCTTAACAACCTTGCAATTTCAGTAGGGCAATTAGGGCGTATTCAATCTGATCAACGTAACCCTAATTGTATTGAAACTTTTCAAGAAGCAATGCGATTATGTAAGCACGTAGGTAACCAGAATGAGGAAGCTGCTCTTGCCTATCGCTTGGGGATTGCTTACCAAGATATTCCTCAGTTAATTAACCCGAATCAAGCTGAATTCTGGCATCTCTATAGTTTGAAACTAGCGGATTCAAATAATCAAAAGTTAAGAGGACTGTGCTTTCTTTGCTTAGGAGATGTAGCCTATCAACGCTTTCTATTAGCGGTAAAATCTGCTTCAACAGAAATTGAATTATTAGAAAATCATCTCAATTCTGCTTTGAAGAACTATAGTGATGCGCTTAAACAACTCCCTTCACACGATTTTAAGAGTATTGCTAAAGCTTACTTTATGATCGGTCAAATCTATCGCAGCGGAGGAAGACCGGAACAAGCTCTACCCTACTATCAAGAGGCAATTCGTTGTTACGAAATTTACGGAGAGTTACTTTGCGCGTGTAAAGTTCATTTTGCAACTGCCCAAGCGCTGGCAAATCTCAATCAGATCGATAATGCACTGTTGTTTGCACAGGCAGCTTTAAGGAGTTATGAGAGGTATGGTGGCAGAGCTACAGGTGATCTTTATCAAGAGATACAAAGTTTCATAATAAAGATTGAGCAACGAGGAAACATTTTATGACTACACTCTAATGAAAATCAAAGTAGTAATTCATGAAGCAGAAGAGGGCGGATTCTGGGCGGAAGTGCCAGCCATTTCGGGCTGTGCAACTCAGGGGGATACCTTTGAGAAGCTTTGGCAGAATCTCTATGAAGCGATCGAAGATTATTTATCAATGGATGTTGGGTCTTATGAACACTGCTCTTTGGTTTGATGACTTACCTGTACTTGGGAAATTGCCTTCTGCTGAGGCGGCTGCCAAACTGTATGAAATGGGTGACAACGGTGCGGCTGAGATTTTAGAGTCTGTGGAGCAGGAGGAGCTTGAAACCTACGGGGTCCGCTCTTTTCTGGGTGACAAACCCTGGCAGCACACGGCTCACACCCTTGGCTACCTTGCCCCTGCTCCTCCTAACAGCCGTGACCTACCGATTCTGTCTGCCAGCAACATTGCTCCTGACTTCACCCTGAAAAGCGATCGCATCAAAATCACTCTTAACGCTCTGCGTGTAGCTGCTTATCCTGGTAGTGGCACCCATCAAATTCTGTTCGACTTTTATGCTCAGAATCAACTTCCCGATGTCACTGAACATCTCCACTTCAACAGCACCTATCGAGTCCGGGAAGGCGAACGCGCTGCCCTGCTCAACTACCCGGTCTTCCTGGGCTTGAATATTGGTAACGACGGGCTGGTTTTCAAGTGCTATACCGTCAATGTTAAAAACGAAGAAGATGAAGCCGCGATTAAGTTTCTAGATTCCGATGCCTTCAAAACTGGCTTGAAGCTGGCAACCACTGTGCAACCTGCCATCAAGCCGTTGTCTGAAATGGCGATCGGGCTAACCAAAGCGATCGCCAATCGTCGCAAAAACGTTGCCGTCCAAGATATCCAGATTGGTCTAGATTTCAGCCATAACCCAATGGGTGCTCGTTTGGCTGAGGGCGTTTATATTGCAGTACAGGTTCCCGAAACACTCACTCGTGTCTGGGATTGGAGCGACTGGATTTACGACACCAGCACAGGTCAGATTGTTAAAGACTATGGTCGTGATCAACTGATTCCCTACAATTACATTGCCTTTGGCATTAGTCGATATGAAGGTACGTAAGTTTTACCGTAGCTCTTTAGGGAGCATCAACTCTAAAACAGATCGTGCATTGAGCCATAGTCAGTCGATTTGCTCTCAACTCTCTCTAAGCAATACTCAGCCGAGATATCGCAGTAGCGACACTCTTGAAAACTAGGAACCTTGCGGGCTTGCGTGGGATTGCTGAGTGTGGCGATCGTCTCTCGCAACTGTGCCTTAAACTCAGCATTCACTTGACCTGCCGGAACATCAATCATGCTATCGGGATAAACCAGTCGCCCCTCCAGCCGCCTTCCCTGGCATCGCTCCACACTCAGCGGCACCAGCAGCATATAGAGCAACACCTGATACAAGTCTGCATCCTTCGGCTTCCCCGTCTTGCAGTCCTCGACCCAGGCATCGTCTCCCAAAATCGCCACAAGATCGGGCTTCCCTGACACCTTAATCGAATGCTGCCGCCCCAGCACCTCAAACCAGTTCTCACCCTCCACAAAGATCGCAGCCCCTTCCGCCTCCAGACATGTCACACGTTGATTGAGCAGTTCTCGATGTCTAGCTTTCCACTGTGCTGAGTCAAAATTGCTTGGCAGCTTCTCATAGGTGTAGTGACTGCGAAACCAGGCAGACCACTGGCACTGCAACTCATCCGCCATTAACTTTGCTAGCCAGGTGACCCACACCGACGGCACAGCTTTCAATTCAGAGGGATACATGTCACTACAGAAGCAAAACTTACAATTTCAAGCAGCGATTGGGATGCGATCGCTCCAGCCATCACCGTAAGCTTCAATCTTTGGTCTGACAAGAAAAACTTGCCATCTGACAAGCCCTGCTGAGTTAGCGCCTGCGTGGCTTCTTGTGATACATCTCCCGCAATACCTGCAAATACTCTGGCTCTGTCTCGATCGTCGTCCAAATATGGTGAGCCAGAGCTAGCTTCTGCTGATGCTTCTCACTGGGAAAGCGGCGGTGCTCTCCCTGCGAAAACCAGTGGTTCACTGTTGTCACTGAACAGTCACAGATGAACGCTAATTCTTCCCGCGACACATCCCAAAGCCGCAGAAACGCCTCAATTTCCATCAATTCGTTGTGCGCCAATTGTAGATAAAGCTGTAACGCACACCAGTGTGTATGAGATGGGGTTCGAGGAGCAAGAGCCATGCCAGGTAGCTTGTCGCAGTGACAAGGTTTGAGGTATGATGCCTCATAGAATAGCAGTACGCTTGAACTGTTATTGGATCACTTAAAACTTCTCAGTAGCTTGACCCTCTAGGTCGTTACAAACCATGAGCTATATCACCATCCATTGCCGCTTGACCGCCCCGGAGTTCATTCGTCGTCCCCTCTGGCATCTCATGACTGAGCAAAATACCCCTCTGGTCAACGAACTGCTGAAGCGAGTCAGTCAGCATCCCAAGTTTGAAACCTGGCAACGCAAAGGTACCCTGCCAAACAGCGCTGTTAAAGAACTCTGCGATGAGGCGCTTAGGAAGGTTTCTTCGGGTCAGCCTGGGCGCTTCTATGCCTCTGCCATTCTCATGACGACGTACACCTACGAATCTTGGTTAGCGCTCCAGCAGAACCGTCGCCGCCGTCTAGATGGTAAACAGCGATGGCTGGATGTGGTGAAGAGTGATGCTGAATTAATTAAACTCAGTGGTTCCACGCTTGAAGCCATTCAACACCGAGCGCAAGATGTGCTGAGCCAGCTCAATGCAGAACCTGAAACCCAACTAGAGCCCGACACGGAGGAGCGCTATACGACAGAAGGGCAGGCTAACGCTTCCAGCCCTGTGAGTCTGATGACTCGTCTGTTTGAAGTCTATGAGGCTACAGACGATATCCTAGGTCGTTGCGCGATCGCGCACTTGCTCAAGAACGGCTGCAAAATTTCTGAAACCGAAGAAGACCCGGAGAAATTTGCCCACCGTATTCATCGCAAACAAAAAGAAATAGAACAGCTTGCAGAGCAGCTTAGCGCCCGCTTGCCCAAAGGACGAGATTTGACCGGGGAAGAGTTTCTGGAGACGCTGGCGATCGCAACACAGCAGATTTCTGAGAGCGTCGCCCAAGCGAGAGAGTGGCAATTCAAACTACTCACTCGACCAGACTCCATACCCTATCCCATTCTCTACGGCAGTTCCACAGATATACTCTGGGGCAAAACGACAAACGATAGAATTGCCGTTAGCTTCAATGGCATCAATAAATGCCTTAAAGCGGCTAGTCCTGATATCAAAAATTGGTTCAAGACTAACAAAGAATATCCATTCCGGTTGTACTGCGACCAACGACAACTGCCCTTCTTTCAGCGTTTTCTAGACGATTGGCAAGCCTATCGAGCCAATGAAGACACTTATCCAGCAGGCTTACTCACCCTCAGTTCAGCCATACTGGCTTGGAGAGAGGGCGAGGGCAACGGTGCACCCTGGAATGTTAACCATCTCGCTCTTTACTGCACCTTTGATACTCGCTTGATGACCGCAGAAGGAACCTTGCAAGTTCAGCAAGAGAAACTAGCTAAAGCTATCAGGAATCAGACTCTTGAAACCCCTGAACATGAGTTGGCAGAAGACCGGAGAAAGTTCCAACAGCGTAATGCCTCCACTCTCAGTCGCCTGACTAATTTGCCCCAGCGCCGCAGTCAGAACCCTTACCAAGGCAATCCTGAAATTTTGGTTGGACTCAGTATTGGGCTGGAGAACCTGATCACAGCCGCCGTTGCCAATGGCAGAACGGAAGATGTGCTGACCTACCGCACATCGCGCACCTTGCTCGGCGATCGCCACCACCTGCTTAACCGTCAGCACCAACAGCAGCAGCAAAATGCTCTACGACGGCATAAAAATCAGAAGCGAGGTGTGGCATACCAACCGTCAGAATCAGAATTAGGTCAGTACGTTGACCGCTTGCAAGCAAAGGCGATTATCCAACTTGCTCAAGCCTATCAAGCAGGCAACATTGCTGTTCCAAACCTGACGCATCTTCGAGAATTGCTTGATAGTGAGATTACAGCGAGGGCTGAACAGAAATGTCCGGGTTCAGTTGCGGCTCAAAAACAATGCGCTAAAAAGTACCGCGAGACTATTCATCAATCGTCCTATGACAGGCTCGTTGCAACAATCTGTTGCAAAGCTCAGCAATTTGGCATCACGGTAGAGATAGGCTTTCAACCGTTCCAAGGCACCCCTCAAGAACAGGCAAAAGAAGTGGCGATCACCGCCTACCATACACGGACGATCGCCACAGAATAATTTCACTCTTTAGTACAGTTGAACCTTGACAAGTTAATATACATACTAAAGCGCCGCAGTTTAAGCTTCCTAAGCCGCTGAACTGTGAAAAATGTGGGCCAGTTTGGTCGTCGTGAGACGACTGTGCTTTCCGGCCCTGGTAGCTGTCCGCTTACTGACTGCCATCCTGGTGCAGATTTCATTTTGAGCTTTGTGTGTGGATGGGAAGCTGCATTAGTCGAGTCTGTTCTTCAAATGTAGCGCAGGTGCGCGCCCAGCAAAAGTAAGTTAAGCCTTCACTACGTGAGGGTACAGGAGCATCACCGCCTCAATTTTTAGATGTGATGATGTGTCTGAAGTGGCGGCTACTGAATCGCCTCCGATCAAGGAGGAGTCCTCCAATATTTTTGGCAAACCGGAGCAAGGGCAAAAACCCTGGAAGTTTTGCCAAAACCCTGAAACCTTTTCCTGGCAATACTTTCATTAATTTGAAAATTGTCAGTATGAGTTCTCAAGAAAGTTGGAAGAGTACTTTTTAGATAGGTTTGCCAAAAGCTAGCCTGGAGAGCTTGCAGGAAAAGGATTTTAGCGCTGGGAGTCGCAATCGCCTTCCCAGCAATGGGCGGGCTGAAAGAGGAAAAGGCGATAAATATTGCAGTCAGACAGGTGAAGTCGCAATCGCCTTCCCAGCAATGGGTGGGCTGAAAGAACTAGTTTTTAAGTGAAAGCTTTGGAGGGCTGAAAGGAGCGCTGCGATCGCACTATTAAGCTCAGTTCGCTTAATCTTATGATATCAGCGAAAACGACATTGATGTGCGAAACGCCAGTAAACTCTCATTTAACGACATCAATGTGCGAATGTGGCAAAAATACCCTAAAACGACACCAATGTGCGAAAAGCGACATTTGATGTGCGAACGTACAACAACAACAGAGATGGAGAGTAGGGGAATCGAACCCCTCACCTCTGCGGTGCGATCGCAGCGCTCTACCAACTGAGCTAACTCCCCAGGATGCGATTAAATTCGCCAAGCCATCTTAACATTCCCCTGTCTTAACTTGCTTAGGGGCTTGTTACATGTGCGTAGACTTGCTGGACGCGATCGAGTTCCAGATCAGAAAGATAGTCTACCGTCCAGTTCGCACGGCGTTGCAGCATGTGAAATGGATAGGTGTTGGCAACGCCCACCACGGGAATTTTGGCTCGTTTGGCGGCTTCAATGCCAATAAAGGTGTCTTCGATCGCCAGACATTCGGCTGGTTTGAGATGCAGATCAGGATGTAGCTGGTTGAGGCGATCGACCGCTAGCAGATACCCATTCGGTTCTGGCTTGCTGGGAAGGCGTTGATCGCCCGCAATAATGACCGGGAAAGCTTCGCTAAGGTTGATGCGCTTGAGCACCGAATCAATCTCGACTTGTAGCGCACCGCTGACGATCGCCATTTTGACCCTGGCGGCACGTAGCTTAAAGATGAAGTCCTGCAACCCAGGATAAATGGGCAGCGTTTCAAGTTGTGCAATCTGGTCTTGGTAGAACCCGGCTTTGCGGTTGATCAGCTTGCTCAGATAATCCTCTGTAACGACCCGTCCTCGATGGGTGAGCAGATCGGTCAGGCAGGCGCGATCGCTCCGTCCCAGGCAAAACTGACGGAATTCTCCTGGCTTGGGTCGCAGGTTTTCTTCCAGCAGGAGTTGATTAATCAGTTTTTCGTGGAGTGGCTCATCGTTAATGATGATGCCGTTGAAGTCAAACAGAACCGCTTTGAGCATTGAGGGAGAGGTGAGAGGAGTGAGGAGCGCTAGAGAATCTATTCTCTAACAACTAACAACCAATCACCAACAACTCCTTCTAGCCCATTGCCCACTGCCGATCGCCCATCCCATCGGTTGCTTGCGACTCAAACTGAACAGACTGATATGGCAGCGGTTTCACGCCGCGTGTAATCTGGTGTAGCCACCATAACTCCTGCGTTTGGACTGCTTCAAAACGAGCGGCACCCAGCCACGCATCCACACTGCCGCCTGCGTAAGCCTGAATGTAGGGTTCTTCAAAAATCTGCGTGAGCCACTCGATTTGGCGCAGCATCTTCTGGTTGCCGTCCAGGATGGCGATCTCCCCACCAACGGTTAGCAACCGATAGCTTTCTCGCAAAATTGCCTGCGAGACGGCAGGAGGCGTTTCGTGGAAGAGGAGTGATGCGGTGATGAGATCAAAGGAGGCATCGGGCAGACCGGTGTGTTCAGCATTGCCGTGCCGCCAGTGAATCTCCAGTCCTGCCTGGGTTGCTTTGTGTTCGGCAACCACGAGCATTTGCGGCGACAGGTCTAGCCCAATGACTTCTGCCTGGGGAAAGGCGCGTTTGAGCAATAGCGTGGTGGAGCCAGTACCACAACCGAAATCGAGAATGCGTCGGGGTTTTGCTTGAATTGAGTCGATAAAGCTCTGGCGTACCATCGCCTCGCCCGGAGGCAGCGCGTATTGAGTGATGGGGTCATAGGACACTGCTGCGCTCACGTTGAGGTAGCCGCCTTCGATGCCGTGAAAGTTTTGGCTGCTGTAGTAGGCGGGGTAAACCAGGGTTGGGTCGCTGAGTCGATCGCTAGCGGCTTGCCAATCGATGCTTTCGTAAAACCGCCGTAAGCCGTCCTGGTCAATGAGAAAGGTTTTGACGACGGGTGCCAGAAAGCGCTCGAAAATCGTGTCTTTGCGGACTGCCATAAGCGTTACTTACGTCGTTGAGGTAGAAGGAGGAAAAAAAGGCGGATGGTTAACTACAGCGATTACTGATTGGGTAAGCCACAGTCCTTTGAATACGGGTGTGGGGTGTAGGGTGTGGTGAATGCAAATGAAAACGGCTGTAACTCAAGTCTAATGAGAATCGATCGGTCGTGACGTTTGGAGGATACCATCCGGGTCTTTCTAGCGGTACAAAACATTAGGGTAGACACGATCGCCCACTGCTTGAGTGTATCAGTCCCAACGTAACGCCCTGGTTTGAGTTGCTCGGCTATGAAACCCATTCATCGAGGAATCCATGATGTTGCGATCGCGCTTTCGGTTACTCTTTCCCCTCCTGCTGTGTGCCGCGATCGGTGCTGTTGTGCTGCTACCAGGGTTGCATCCAGGTATAGCGGCTGAGGCTGCCCGCAGTGCCGATCGCTTTGTGGATAGTTTGTGTGTAGCAACTCACTGGAGCTATAGTGACACGCCCTACGCTCAACGCTATGGCGAAGTCAAGCAAGCACTGATTGCGTCGGGCATTCGCAACGTGCGGGATGGCTTTTACCAGAGCTTTCCGCAAGATTTGGGCAACAGTGGCATTCGGATGACGATCGTGGCAGATGTGCCCGATCGTTCTAATGGCAACGAACAAACCATTCAGGCGATCGTCAACCAGATTAAAACGGCGAATGCGGCGGGAGCCAAGATTGATGCGATCGAAGGTCCCAATGAGCCAGATCTATTTTGGATTCCGTCTCGGTTTGACAAAAAATACAAGGGACAAGGGTTTCCGAATGGCGTAATTGCGTTTCAAAAAGACCTTTACACCCTGATCAAAGGTAATACCGCCACGGCAGGGTTAAAGGTCATTGGACCGTCGCTGGGTGTCACCTACGATGCTGGAGGCGGCAACCCAAACCCGTTGCCCAAAGGCAGTCTTACAAGCGCTGTTGACTGGGGCAACTTTCACCCCTATCCCGGTGGCAATTCGTTTAGCTATCCGTTTGACTACAACACCACCACAAAATACTACTGGAACAGCAATTTCCCGTCCATTAGCATTGACGAATTTCCCTACAACTTCGATACCTACAGTCCGCCCTTTCAGTACAAACAGATGGCAGCGACGGAAACAGGCTATTCAACCTTCAATCTGGGCGTTTCTGAGAAGGTACACGCCAAATACATGCCGCGATTGTTTCTTGAGTTCTTTCGCAAGAATGTTCAGCGTACCTGCTCTTATGAATTTGTCGATGAATTCGTTGATCCACAAAAAACAACGCGTGAGTCAAACTTTGGGCTACTGCGGCATGACCTGACACCGAAACCTGCTTATACTGCCGTCAAAAATCTCATTGGTCTCTTGCGCGATCCGGGAGCCGACTTTACGCCCGGTAGTCTGGCTTATTCGCTGGCGGTCAGCCCCGTGTCGAGCTACCAGGAGCCTCTTTCGGGACGTGTGGCAAACTACGATCGCACCCAATACCTCCATCATCTGCTCTTGCAAAAGCGCGATCGCACCTTCTACCTGGCGCTGTGGCACGAGGTTTCCAGCTACGACACGAGCGCTCAACCACCCCGCGAAATCCAACCGCCTGCGTTGCCCGTCACGCTCACCTTAGGGCAGTCCATTCGTACCGTTGCGGTCTATGCTTTGGGTGAAGACGGTCGTTTGACGGTTACACCAACCCGCCTGACTAATAATGAACTGGCGCTCAACGTGCCCGATCGAGTGATTATCGTCAAACTTGAACCTGCTTAGGAATGGAAATTAAATCACTTCGATCACCTCAGCCTTTTAAGTGTACGGGCGCGGCATGCGGCAGATTACTCTGGGCGAAGGCACGGACTTTCTACCGCATGCCACGCCCCTACGCACAGAATGGCACCTTCATAAAGCTACGATCCTTAGCCTCACGTTTGCCTGCTATGACATCGACCAATCTACCAGCGCTTCAACAACGAGCCGTGCTGATCCATCAGCGACTATGTGATGTGTATAAATGCCCGATCGCCTACTTCCATAGCCTCGATCCGCTCAGTGAATTGGTGTCGTCTCTCCTCTCTCACCGCACCCGCAATGCCGATTCGGGTCGTGCATTCAAAGCACTTCGCAAGCAATATCCCGACTGGAAAGCAGTACGTGATGCGCCTGTGGAAGACGTAGAGCGGACGATCGCCGCCTGTACCTGGGCAGAACAAAAAGCGCCGCGTATTCAGCAGGTGTTGAGGCTGATTGGCGATCGGTGTGGTAGCCTGTCGATCGCTTTTTTGGCAGACCTTCCGGTTCCTGAAGCACGAGCCTGGTTAGAATCGCTGCCTGGGGTCGGACCCAAAACCAGCGCAGCGGTGTTGTCCTTTAGCCAACTGCGCCGACGTGCCTTACCTGTCGATAGCCACCATCATCGTGTTGCCATTCGGTTAGGATTGCTACCACCGACCACTGCTGTTGGTCCCGCCCATGCTCTACTGGAAGCCCAGTTGCCATTTGAATGGACGGCTCAGGACGTTTACGATAATCACGAAATGATAGTATGCTGATTGAAGACATACTCTCATCTTTCCTATCGGCATGATATTGGGATATGCACGTCGGCTACAAGTTTTTAAGCGCTATGGCGCTGACGCTTTTTTGTCTTCTTAAAAATGTCATCAACGCCCCATCCTTTTTTGTGCCTAAATCGAATAGTCTCCGAATGAATGCCAAGTTCTTCTGACCACTGCGATACGGTTTGTGTTTTGTTTTGAAAAGTTATAAGGACGCTAGACCGACGATTTAACGCTTGTTCTTTTGGTGTAGCCCAACGGCAGTTCTCTGGTTCATAATCGCCGTTGTTATCTGGGTGGCGATCCAATGTCATTCCTTCTGGCCTTTCGCCCATGTCAGCAAAGAAGTTTATGAATCCTTCCCTGCCTAGCCAACGATCGCAAATGCTAATACCCCGACCACCATAACGGGGATAGCTAGCATTCGTTTCGCAAGTGCATCGAGAAAGCATCTCAGACCACGATCTATAAGTTTTCGTGTAGCACATTTGATGCTTGGTAGAAACTTTTATCTTTAATAAGCGCGCACACTGTCTACACCTTTTCCTACTTCCAGAAAGCAAATCTGCGGTCTTAACAACTTCTAAAACACCACAGGTACACCGACAATTCCACGCTATTAACCCTGAGACACGCTTTTCGCTTTTATTTAAAACCTCAAAACTTGAAAATGTTTTCCCTGAAAGATTTATAGCAATCTTGTTCTTAGCACATACCTTACAATTTGTTTTTTGCCTATTTCTACTTTTTGAAGTCAAAAGATAACCTGGTACTTTCTCAGTAACTCCACAATCACATTGGCAAACCCAAACAATACTGCCAGTATTGCGTTCTTCAGTTTTCTCAACACACAATAAAGAACCAAATCTACGGTTTAACAGATTAATCGCCTGAGGCATGATACAATCCTGGAATATTTAATGTGTAGACTATTATTGTATCATGAAATGCGGCTACGCTAGGGAGTCAACGCTGAAGTCAGAGCAAAATCAGGCTTTAGCTTGGCAAATACAGCGGTTGCAGCGGTACGGCTGCGATCGCATTCTTACCGATCGCATGAGTGGAGCCAGCAAGCAGCGACCTGGCTATAAAGAACTGTTGGCGTTGATTGAGGCGGGCAATGTCAAAGAGGTTGTCGTTTGTTCGCTTACTAGGTTAGGGCGATCAACCCGTCAGATGGTTGATGCGATCGACTTGTTTGCTGAGAGAAAAGTTAAATTTACTTCGCTTGACGGGAAAATTGACATTGACACAGCGTCAGGCAGAGCAAACGTACAGATGCAAGCTGTGTTTGCACAACTAGAGCGCGAGTTAATCCAAGAAAGGATTAATGCGGGCTATGACGGCATCCGAGCCAATAAGATGCCGATTCACGCCCCTTTTGGTTACAGAATCATTGACAAGCGGCTAGAGATCGATGCAGACGTAGAAGTTGTCGCACGGTGGCTACGGCAATCAGTGATTGCTGTTGGGCTGATCAAGACCACACAAGCCATTAATGTTGAGCACAAGGATTTGGCTAAAATCCCACGTTCGCCAGGGGGCATCAAAACCTGGCTGCAATGCGAAACAATCTACGGGAATCTTTGGTACGACCGACACAACCGACGCGGCGCTACGACGATTTACTACAACAACCATCCAGCGCTTTTCACTCAGCAAGAGCGCTTAGAAGTGGAAGAGTCTTTGCGCTTCAGGCAGAAACATCATGGCTTCAAAGCTGATCCAGTGCGGTTTCCGTTAACTGGGTTAATTTATTGTGCTGAATGTGGCAGCAGTATGTCAGTTTCTTATAAGCACGATCGCGCCAATCCTACTATTTACTATCGTTGCTATAACGGCGTGCGGCGATCTTGTTCTAACCGAAAATATATAAGAACCGAAAACATTCAGAAAGCGATTATTGCTGCTCTTGTTAGCAGGGCTGAAGCGATAGCCATACGGGCTACTCAAGCAGAACAAAAAATAGCTGAAAAGCCTGAACTTTTGGAGCTTAGAGAACAATTGTTTACCTTAGTAGGGTTGCCAGCAAACTCTCATATTGAAGCTGCGATCGCGGGTATCCAGTCAGATATTGCTGTGATTGAGACGGCAGCAATACAAGAGACGGTGACGCTACAACCAAGCAGAGAGAAAGCACTGAAAGCTTGCTCTAATCCTGCTTTTTGGAGAGAAATCAGGCAAGAAGATAAACACACGATTTATCGTCTACTGGTTAAGAAAGTTCTTTGTCAAAGAGGAGAAATTGAAGCCGTTGATCTGTGGGTCTAAGCCGCTTTTTGCAAAACTGTTTGTAGATAGACTTTCAATTCTGGAGCGGTGTTGTGCCAGTCGGGATGCTCAGCAACAATTTTAGCAATTTTCTCTAGCGCCTCTTGTCGCTGAGTGAATGCTTCAATATTTTCGTTTAATAGTTGCCAGGTCATTACTTCTCGTCCCTAAAATTAATTGGTTTTGCCATCACTTTCAAACACCCTTTGCACGTCACTGCTTGCGGATTGCTATTGCTGCTCATCGTGCTGGAGTGCCAGCGTCCGCCTGCGCGAAGATCAGCTTTGCATGGTATACCAATGTAATGAATGCGTTTCTCAGCCTTGGTGCGATCGCTCCTGCTCTTGCCTGTTCGTCTCTGCACCCTACCGATCGCCACCCTCAACTTCTCCCGTTCTTTTGTCGTCACCTGTTCGCTCAACATCAGCAACACCGTTTCGCCCAAAAGCGTCAGCTTGGCTTTAGGTTTCAGCGCGGCAAACCGAGTGGGGTTTAGAGCCGCGATCGCTGCTTCAAACGTGATGATTTTGTTACTGGTTGGCATTGCGATCGCCCTCCACTTCAAACTCAATGACGTACCATCCATCTGCCGAGTAGCCAGCGTCCTGGAGTTGCCGCATTTTAGCGACAGCAGCGGCTTCGTTAAAAAACACACCCCACTGATTACCAGGCTCGTAATCCTAGTGCTGGATCGCAACCCAGACATAAAGCTTTTCTAGTTGACGCTCTTGCTTAAAGGCGATCACGCCAATGTTGCCTTCGTGATAGTAGTCAACTCCCATCATCGATCGCTCTCCTCAGTTTCATCAGGCGGATGTGGCGGAAAAACATTCCCCCAGTTTTGAATCACTTCAGTTTCATCAACGTATTGGCTTTGCTCCAACACCTCCAGTGCGTCAGGTTGGTGCGGAAAGCGTAACTGGCAAGCGGCGATCGCTAGCACTGCGAGGGTTGAGAACAGGAAGCAAAGAGCGATGATCAGGCAAGGTGTCATGCCGCATCCTCTTCTAAAAGCGTGTCCCAACGTATCGGTCCCAGGTTGGCAGAAACCCTTAAAGTCTTAGCGTATGCCTGAGCCGATCGCCTGTCTCTAAAGCGCTTCACGCAGGTGCGATCGACACTTTCAACGGGCTTAAACAAATGGGTCGTTGTTAACACAAACCCATGCGCTGTTTGCAAGCACCAATTGAACGTATGGGCGCTGCTTCCATACTCTGCCTGTTGGCAAATAAAGCAGATGTGATGTGGTCGCTCAAAATTGACCAGTCGTTCGTGCCCACAAGACAAGGTGACGCGATCGTAGTCGTCAGTGTGGGGAGCGCGACTGATGACCAATTTTGAGCAGCTACGTTGTTTGGTTTGACGTTGCGATCGTTTCATAATTATTTTCAGGAAGCTGTATCCTCTTGTGAGTGCAAAGGGGTAGGAAGCAAAACTTCAAAACTGACAGCCCACACCCAAGGGTTGCTATCCCACCCATAACCGCGCTTTTCGTTGATGGCATTCCAGAGTTCCTGGAAGTCTCGCTTAACCGTAAGCAGTCCAAACCAGTCATCTTTTGGTATACCCTCCGCGATCGCATCCTCCTCGCTGATGTCTTGAAGCCGTTGCACACGAACTTCTGTAACTTCGAGCATGATGCGTGATGCTGCGCGGGGCATGTAGATCGACGGCTTCCATTTGTCGATCGCGTCAGGGCAGATTTCATCGGTCGCTTTGTAGCCAAGGTGGGCATCGCCAGCGCCGTAGTAACACCACGTCTCGCGCACCCAAAGGCGATCGCCTACATCGCCATAGGGACATCCGTATTCCTGCCCAAATCCACCCTTGAGGCAAGCAATCCACAGCGGTGTTCTGCCTCTGTACCGCCGTTCTCCCTGCACAGTCCATCGCACAAATTCTTGTGCAGTTGGCAACGGCTGAGGTTTTATCGCTCTCCTGGTCTGCGTCTTTTTGCCCTTCCAGGATTGCTCTTACCATTGCCCCTGAAAATAAAATGGGTCGCTCTTTTGCTGCGATCGTTGGTTCTAGCGTTGCGGTGTTCATGGTTTTTAAAGGTTGAAAATGGGGTGTTTAATCCAGGCGAGAAAACGGTGGCAGTGCTGGCAGCGCCAATCTTCAATGTCGATCTGAGTGACGGAATGGTAGCGATCAGGACATTTGCAGTCAGGGCATTGAGCGTGCGGGGGTTTGATGGTGGGAGCGGCTTTCTTGCGGCGTGACTTTGGCGGGTCGGGAATAACAGGCTCGGTCATGGCGGGGATTGCCTCACCAAGCGGTTGGTAGCATAGCGATCGCCCAACCTTCTACCATGCCGCCGTTTTGATTTAGCTTGTTGCATTTGACTTTTCTCCTAAAGGCTCAAGGCTGCAAAAAGGTTCTTTTGTACAGATCCGTCTTGCTTGATTTCTTCTAACAACGCGTCGCCGCGCGGTTCTGTGCCGCTCCACTTGTTTGGATAAGTTTTGGCTTGAATCAGTTGACGAATGCGATCGATCTCTGCATCACCAATCAATTCAAAATGAGGGCGATCGTTCAATGTTCCTAGTCGGTTCACTTCTGCCTCAATTTCAAGCAATTGCCCTAGCAGCCAACGCCTTGCGCTCAGGGTTAGTGGCCCTAAGCGGTTTTGTTTAGCTGCCAATTTGCCGTCTTTGCGGCGTTCACCTGGCGGTTGACGGTGGCGATATTCAGGCTTGTGTACCTCCCAGTACAACGATCGCAATTGCAACAATGGCGTGAGATGCACCCAATCAGGTTGCTGGCATAGTCGTTCCAGGGCTGAGTCCTTTTGAACTAAAGGACAACCAAAACAACCCGTACGCGCATTGAGAGGTTCTTCACCATCAATGTTGTGCATACCGTAGACCGCCGCTACTTCCCAAGTGTCAAAACCAAGTTCTGAAGCATGTAAAGTCAGCCAGTCCCACACATGGCAAACACGCCAATGCAAAATCGGCGCTAATGTGTCCGCGATCGCGTCGACGGAAGACTGTTGGAACCAGCCTTGTCCACATTCACCACCGTCTTTTGTGCAGCTAACAGCAATACGTTGATCACGGACGGCGCTTTCGCCCACCCGCACACCAGTCAGCATTAGCAACTTTTCACCGCACTCCTGTCTCAACGCTTCCAGTGCTTGCTCCATACTCATGACCTTGAGCTTTGGTGTGCACCAGCGGAACACGTTGGATGGTGGTGGTACCCCACGACCACAGATGTAAACAAAATAGCGGTGGTCTAGGTCAGGTTTCACGACGCGGGTAGCGATGCCGCGATCGCGTAATTTGCTGAGCAGGTTTAGAGCGGCAAGGTGTAGCGGCGGCAGTTCCTGCAAGGTGTCCGCATAAAGCACAGTCAACGATTCTGGAGGATTAACTTGCCCAGATTCGATTAGATGGCAAAGCACTGTCACTGTGGCTGTGCTGTCCTTTCCACCAGAGAAACTGACCGCCCAATGTTTGTAGCACTGTCCGTAATGGTTCAAAGACTGGACAGTAAGGTCGATCGCTTTGGGCAACGTCAGGCGATCGACATCAAACAAGCTTAGGTTTCTCATCAGAAATACATTCCAAGAGGGGTTTGAGGTAACGGAGCGTGGCGAGTAGCGCGTCTGTGCGTTGTCGTGGTTGGGGTCTGTCGGCTCTGCCTTCGAGGTAGTCAATGGCGGCTTGCACTTCGGAGCGGAGAAGGTTAAACCAGATCGGGTCGTTGATGCGTGTCCAGGGGGTGAGGTGGAAGGGGGGAGTAGGAAGACGGGAGGAGGGGAGGGAGAGAAAAGCTTGGTAGACGCGGCGTTCTCGATCCTCATCCAGAGCGCTCATGGAACACCTTCCGCAAATACCCGCCGAAGCGCGATCGCAGCCACTTGAGGAACGACAGCGTTTCCACAGCCTTTTATTCTGTCCACCCAATTGGGAATCCCATGAGCCACTCGCAGAACTCCGGGTTCAACTGACCAGGGGTCTTGTCCTGTAATTGTGCTCATATCGAATTCCTCCGCCCGGCGAGGTTCCGGAACTGCGTGAACTCAGGTTCAAACAGAAGTTTGACGGTTCCCGTAGGACCATTACGATGTTTGGAAATGATGAGTTCCGCAATACCACGGTCTGGAGTATCCGGTTCATAATATTCCGCTCGGTAGAGCATGAGGATCAGATCAGCGTCTTGCTCTAACGCTCCTGACTCACGCAGATCCGACATCATTGGGCGCTTGTTGGTGCGCGACTCTACCCCTCGGCTGAGCTGCGACAGTGCGTGGACTGGTAAATCAAAGTCTCTCGCCAGCCCTTTCAGTCCTTTGGTGATGCGCCCTAAACCTTGCACGGAGTTATCGCCCAACTCCATCAACTGCAAGTAATCAAGCCCAATCATCCCCAGCGTTCCGGCTTCGGCTTGCACGGTACGCGCGATCGCGCGGATGTCTGCGATCGACGGCGCGGACTTGTCATAGACCCAGATTGGCAACGATGAAAGCCGATTAACGTGCTCGACCAAAGGCACCCATTCGTTGTCCGTAATCCGCCCAGCCCCTAAGCGCCCAGTTTCAATCCGCGACTCGGAGGCCAGCAACCGATAAGCCAGCTTTTCTTTGCTCATCTCCAAGCTAAATAGCAGCACCGGAATGTCGTGCATGGCAGCAACCACAAGAAGGTTCAGCAGAAACGCTGTTTTACCCATTGATGGCCGTCCGGCTTCGATGATCAAATCGCCGCGCTGAAAGCCTTGCGTCATTGCATCAAGGTCATAGAATCCGCTCAAAATGCCGACTGGACGCTTGAGGACTGAGCGCTCTTGCACTTCGTTGAAAACGGTCTGCAATGTTTCTCTGACAGGTTCTGCCCCTTGATCAACCTGCTGTTGTGCAAAAGCGTAGGCTTCCTTTTGCAGCAATTCGACGATCGCGGCTTGGCTTAGCGTGCCATCGCCAGCGTTGACCGTTAGCTCTTGCCCGTGCGCCATGATTTGACGGCGAAAGTATTTGTCATTGACCAGAGCCGCGTGTTGGTCGATGTTGACAGCGCTGACGCACTCCCGCATGAGGCTGGCTAGCTTCGATTGACCGCCTATCTTCTGGAGCAACCCCCGATCGCTCAACCAGGCGAGGACAGTCATCACATCGGTCGTCTTGCCTTCGGCGTGCAGCACCAGCATGGCGCGGTAGATCTCACGGTGCGCGGCTAGGTAGAACGCCTCAGCGGGAAGTGTGTCGGCAATTCGTGCGATCGCGTTCTGGTCTAGCAGGCAACCGCCAATAATGGCTTCTTCAGCGTCGATATTCTGCGGCTGCTTACGATCGGCAAGGCGCAATAGTTCGTTGCGGTCAGTGGCTTGCATGGGCTGATTCCTTCGGCTTGTTGGCATTGGCAATCAGAGCTTTGATGTGAGCCAACTTCTGCGCGGCTTGCTCTGGCGTGGGGGGTGGGTCCCGGTCTGGAAGTGGCTCGATCGGCAGGACTTCATAGGCGGGGGCAGATGATAGCTTCGACTGGGTTTCTACAGCCGTTACAAGCATCTCGATCGCTGCCCAGTTTTCGTCGCGGATAGCGTTGGCAATGTAGGTCTGTCCGTCTGCGTACTCGTCAGGCAAGTTGTTTTTAGCCTTATGACGACACGCAGCCCTCACAACATCAGGAGCAAAATCACGGAACCCAGGACCAACCCACACAGCGCCAAAGCCAGCTTCGACTAACGCCGGATAGCGATGCACGTTGGCTCCAGCACGAAGGCGATCGCCCATCGGATCTCTCAATTTTTCTTTTTTCGGAAAATTCGGGGCAGTATTTTTCGCCTCTGAGCCAGCGCTACTCGCTGCGGGAGGTTCGGTTGCATGACTACTCGGAGCGGGTAACTGTGGGGTTACTGGTTCGGATTGCGATCGTTCAACCTCGGGGGAGCGCTCTCTTTTCTCTCTGGATAGATCAATGGATAGATCAATGGATAGATCGGGTGGCACAGTGTCCTGCTGAAGTGGATCGAATGTCCTGCTGAAGTGGATCGAATGTCCTGCTGAGAATTGATTGAGGGTGACAAATTGTCCTGCTGAGTTTTGGACGCAATGTCCTGCTGAAAATCAACAGCTTCGATCTGTGGTTTTTGAGCGCTTTGCGGAATAGCAGAAAACCGAATACGGTAAAGATTTGATTGTTGTCTGCTGCCTAAACGTCTGGAGTCTTTTGAAAGCACACCAGCTTCTATGAGCCTCTGTGCTATGCGTGTCACCGTTCGCACGTCAACACCACACATTTGCGAAATCGTCTCCTTGCCAGGAAAACACTCACCCTTAGAATCAACAAAGCTATTCAGGCAAAGTAAAAACAGCTTTTCGGTGGGGGATAGTGCTGCATCCCAAATAATCCGCTCGCGTTCGTAATGAGTTTTCATGGCTGAGTGCTCCCCGCGATCGTCGTGAGTGTTTCGCCGTAGAAAACAATTGGCTCAATCTGGCTTTTCAGGTATGCAATCGCCTTAACAATTTCTGCATCAAAAGGCGTTGACGCTTCTTCCATTGCTTGTTCAAGACGACAGATGGCTCGATACTCAGCAGAGTTTTTCCAGTACAGGCTTGACCTGAACTCTTCAAGACTTTTGCTGGATTTACGTGCGTTGCAGAGGCGGCATGATGCGACTAAGTTTTCCTCGTCATGAGTGCCGCCTCTTGACTGAGGTATGACGTGATCGAGACACGGCGCTTTACTTAGATCGTCCGTCAATTCATCAAACCCGCAACCGCAATACCAGCAAAGGTTTTGGGTCTTTGCTAAAATTCTTGCCCGTTTCGCATAACCAAACTTCGTGTTAACCATGACTCTCAGGAATAAAGGGCTAATCCAAGGCAGGAAATTCATCAGCGGTAGCAGAATTTCCAACGTCGATCGACTCTGCTTGCGCTACTTCTGGCTGCGCTTTGAAACTTTCGAGATAATCAGCAAAATCAGTCAACTCGGCATCGGTTAACTGATCGCGTGTCGGCTTGCCGTAGGCTCGCTGAAGATACTCACTACCCTGTTTTTTTGACCATCCCAAGCGCTTTATTCCAGCAGTAATCGCGTCCATTGTTGGCTGTCGATCGAACGTTGATGGTTCGCTCAAAATTGCGGCATCCACCACTGTGGCTTCAATGCCATGATCAAGCGCTTCAGAAGGGATAGCGTTGTCATCATGCCCGTCTGGGGAAAACCCGCAAAAGGCAAGAATACCGCGCCGCCTCGCTTGTGTTAACGCTTTCTTGAGGGCATCACCCGCTTTCACATAGCTCGTAATTTCGACAGCACCAATCTCTTCAATCACGCGACTGTTATCGGTAACAATAACGGTAACAATAGCTGTGCCGTCGGTGATTGTTTTCTCTACAATGCGTACATCCAAACGTTTCCGGTAGCCAAATTGTTCGGCAGCTTTCTTGTTTGGATAAAGCGTCAAGATTTGATTGCCGCTGCGGTCTTTCCCCTTCATATAATCAAAAGGGTTGCTATAAGGATCAAGTCCGTAACGATCGCACATCGCAAGGTAGTAAAGCTTGCGTTCTCCACCCGTTAATTGATATAAATTGCCGTTTTCAGCAATCACTTTTTCTGTGATCGTCATTGCTTGAGCGCGATCGATATGAAAGGCTTCACTGGTTGGTACTGTCGCTAAATTGCTCATTGCTCTCCTGCGTCAAGTTTGTGCGCGATCGTCCTACGGCTCAAATCAATGGCACCGCTCTGCACTTTCTGAAGGAAGGCGATCGCGGTGGCGTTGTCAGCAAAAAATAAGTCTGTAAACGCAGGGATCGGCACTGCTAAGCAAGCTGCGGCGTTCCAACCAAAAATTGGCTCTAGCGTCTTGGCAGTTTGATCCAGTGTGCAAACCCAACCCGCTAAGCAATGAGTTGTTTCGCACACATGCACTTTATCCATTTGTAGTTTTGAGTTGTCGGCTAGCACAATCTCTGCGATTTGTTTCACCAGCCCAACAGCATATTCAGATTGCTCGCCAATACCGATCGCACCACTCAGGTTGGCACCACTCAGGTTGGCACCACTCAGGTCAGCACCACTCAAGTTGGCACCACTCAGGTCAGCACCACTCAGGTCAGCACCACTCAGGTCAGCACCACTCAGGTTGGCATCACTCAGGTTGGCATCACGCAGGTCGGCATCACTCAGGTCGGCACCACTCAGGTCAGCACCACTCAAGTTGGCACCACTCAGGTCGGCAACACTCAGGTTGGCACCACTCAGGTTGGCACCACTCAGGTCAGCACCACTCAGGTCAGCACCACTCAGGTCAGCACCACTCAGGTCAGCACCACTCAGGTCAGCACCACTCAGGTTGGCATCACTCAGGTCGGCACCACTCAGGTCAGCACCACTCAAGTTGGCACCACGCAAGTTGGCATCACTCAGGTCGGCACCACTCAAGTTGGCACCACTCAGGTTGGCACCACTCAGGTTGGCACCACTCAGGTCGGCACCACTCAGGTTGGCATCACGCAGGTCGTCAATTTTTTGCATAAAACCTCAATTTTGCAAGATTAGAAGGGGCGATCGCGTCGTCGCTCACGCCCGAACACGCACAAGAAACCGAAGCGGTAGCCTCAGAAGACCGCTTTGAAAAACTAAAACGGGGACTCGCCTTCCCCCCAACTTTCCCGAAAACACCAGCGCTTGTTCTGGAACTCTGGATGCTGACGTACTGCCTGCATCACTTCCAGGAAGCCTGATGCATTGGTGACGAGGTTGATGAGTGCATCCTCGTCTTCCCACTCGTTTTCCATCAGAATTGTGAGGCGCTCGATTTGATCGACAGGTCGATCGGGATGGATCGCTGTGATGTAAAACGTCTGCGGGGTTGTCTTTGCTGGTACGCGCTGCGTCTCGATCACTTGCTGCGCTGCCACTTTTCGGTAAACTCGTAGCGCCTCGTCCGCACGTTGGGCTACGGCTAAAGACTGGAGTATCTCGGTCTGTGGGGATGCGGTAGAGGGTGCGATCGCAGGAGAAGGGGATAATGCCATAATTAGTGCAGTCCTCTGAGTACGTAATGACTTGGGGATAGCCAGCGCTGAAAGCCTCGGAAACTGGCAGCGCTGGCATCTGTTTGCAGGCTCGGTTTCCCTTGCCTTCTCTTATTCTATACGTTATGGATTGATATAGCAACCCAAGCAGTATATAATGAGTAGTAACAACGAACAGATGCGTAGGAGGTGATGCAAGGTGAGAGATCGTATGGCGATTCGGAATCGCATTAAGCCACTTGTAGATGGCATGGGGAAAAGTCGATACAGATTTTGGAAAGATATTGGCGTGTCTCAAAACACGGCGTACAACCTGTATGACGATCCGACGCAAGTTCCTACAGCCCCAGTAATGGATAAAATTTGCGCTGCTTACAGAGTCCAGCCAGGTGATTTTCTTGTCCACATTCCTGACGAAGAGTCTGTAGCAGCTTAAGGATTGAGAAAAGCGATCGCCCGTCGTTTCAAGAGTGCGATCGCGATTTGAATAGCGAGAAAATATAGCGAGCATGGGTATACGCATTTGTGAGCTTTTGGACTTTAATAAACACCCGCATACCTGGGCGGTTGATGTCATGACGGAGCGGCTTATAGTACGGTTTGCGGCGGACAGCGATCGACGGAAGTGGACTGATGTGTTTGATGAAACGGGGAAGAAGCTTGGGCACTACAGCCACGATCCGATCCTTGCCCTTCCCTTTACGGCTTATATCAAGTGGTTCCCTGTGCTGGGAGCGATTCGGCGCTTCCGCACGGAGGAAGAGACAAGGCTATGGATGGCTGAGCAGATCGCACAGGCACAGGAACGGCAACGAGCAGTAGATTAAAAGGTGGTTCTTGAATGTTGCTGCTGTTTTGTCCATCTTTACGACCCTGAAACAGCAAGAAATAGCGCTCCAGGTAGACCGACCCGCTTTGGTCGTCGAGGATGACACGCAGGCGATCGTGCCTTGCTAAGAAGTTACCTAATCTGTGCAAGAGCTTGAGCATGGGTTTTGAGTAACGTTTAGACATCATCAGTACCTGCGATAGAGCGTTTCCAGGGTTTCTTTCTGCGTTTCTAGGTCTAGTTCGCGTTCAAGTTGGCGGCATTTTTTGTGAGTCGCGATCGCGCTTTTGGTAGCAGCAACGAGGTCAAACATTGACTTGACAGTGAAGCTCAGAGAAATTGCCGTTAACAGGGCTAGCATCATGGCGACCGTCGCTGAACGGGGGACTGAGCCGCGTGCTCTCTTTGCCAGAGCAGCGCTAGCCGCGACAGCTTGAGATGGAACGGAGGGTAGGTGGGGTAGTAGGTAAGTTTCATGGGGAAACCTCCTGAGACTCAACTCCTGCCACTACTACCTCCAACCCGATCGCTCCTTCCGTCTCTACCCATGCAGGCAACCCATACTCTTGCAACCGCGTGCTACCCGCGTGCCTCCGTTTGACTACAAGCTGGCGATAAACAGCGGAGCCAAGCAGCGATCGCTCTTCTTTGGTAAATTCACTCGACAACAGCCAGCGGTTTTCTGAGCGCAACCGAGTGATCAAAGCTTTTGTCTTTGGTGCGCTGGCTGGTCTCTGCCCTTTTTGCCTGCCCCGTTGTTCAGCTAACGGACTGATTTGAATGCTGAGGTACGCGATCGCCCGTCTCAATCCTTCTCGTTGACCCCGGAGCGATCGACTCCCTGCTTCAAAATGATGCTTTGCCTCCCGGCGAATGAGCGGGTGCTTCAGGAGTAAAGTCAAGCACTCGTGATCAGCGGCAGGAATGCCAGCATAAAGCGCGTCAAGTAGTGTTCTCATGCTGATTGCTCCTCCGCTGTGACGCAAACATAAGTTAGTTCATTGCTGGTGAGCGATCGGGTCCCGTCTTCCCACGCCACCGTAAGTTGCTGCACGGTCGGATACAGAGGGTGATCTTGTACAGCCTGTACGATGCCGTATTTCTCAGAAGGGGTACCCGGTAGCGTGATGACCTGACAACCAATGTCAAAATGCTTTTCATTGTCAGGTGTGCGGCGGTAGCTTAAATCCTTGCCAAAATATTGCCGTTGGAAGACGCCGATCGCGGCTAAATGCTGACAAATGCGGCAAAGGCTTCCTCGTATGACGTAATCTGCTATTTTCTCGTCCAACAACAAAGCGTCGATCGCGCTCACACTCCGCCAGTCGTAGTCATTCTCCGTTAGCTGTAACAACGCTTGTTTGATGCTCTTTTCTTTGGGTTGCAGGTCATCAGCCCTGAGAGAGCGAGGGTGGATTGGCAGAGCTTCTCTCTCACGTCCTTGCGCTCGTTTGTAGCTGGTGTAGCTCCGCAGCATCTGAAACGGCGGTTGTGTGCCAGCCAAATAAACCCGATAAGGTTCGTTAGTTATAAGTGGAAATGTTTTCTGTACCACGATCGTGCCATCGGCGGTCAGCGCCGCTACAAAACTCTTAAGCTGCTTGCTCCAACGACGACTCCAGGGCGTGCTCGGCTTGTACGTTTTGTTGAGCCTGATACCACAGCTACGGGCAAAGCGATCGACAGGTAGCCCATACAACGTGTTGGCGCGTTGCTTCAAAATGGCGATCGCCGTTGCTTTTTTGCGATCGTAGTTTTCAATACTTTCGGCGGTTTGAAGTTTATACGGCATAATCTCAGAGATTAGATGTTACTGCTTGAGCGCTTTCAGGGGGCTGAGAGCGCTTTTCGTTGCTTGGTGCAATTTCTAGATCCTGGAGATAGACATGCTCTGGTTTGGCACGCCTTTCAAACAAGATGCTGACCCAGTAACCCGATCGACCGGGGCAGCGGTAGACCACGCGATCGGGTTGGTCAGGACAGATGCTCTCGCACCCGTCAGGTATTGGTTGCAGCACGCCTGTCTGGTCGTACAGGGGATTTCCAGACTTGGAATGCTTGATCACGGTTAAGCCTGCGATCGCGTTTCCCTTAGTGAGTTTGTCCATCAAGCAACCTCCAGCAAACTTAACTGCTCACTTCTCTGCGACGTGCTCAAACCCTGCCAGTACGATCGCTGCTGTCGTTCAACCTGGTAGATCATCTCGACAGGGCGATCGCGCTTGTCTACCCGCTGCCCATGCTTGTAGCGCCCGTTGCTGTTGCCCAAAGCTTTGCATTCACCCATCAACACCGCTTTGTAGCTGTACCCTGCGTCCTGCATCAGCGCAGTCAGCGCAGCATCAAGCTTGTCTGAGTGATAATTGCAAACGGTAATCTGACTAAACCCGCGCTCTAAGCCTGCCTGCAACGAGTCAACAGCCAACCTAAATGTCTCTTCGTGCGCCCCGTTAGTACCGATCGAGTGTCCTGGGTAACACGGTGTCATTTTTTCCTGATCGCCCGGTACCCAATAAGGAGGGTCAAGCAACAACCACGTCGATGCAGGCTCAACTACAGCCGCGATCGCTGCCTCCCAACAAGGCAACACAGTAGGATTCCAGTTAATTGCTTGCAGTGCTTTGAGCCATCGTTCAGGGCTGTATTCACAGGCGTTTTTCAGCTTATCGATATGCCAAGCAACATTAAAATGCGTCCCTTGGGGATTGAGGCGCATCACATTGCCAAAACAGGCACGGATACAAAAAGCGTAGTAGCCTGCCAGCTTCCAATCTGATTCGCTGTACATCCATCTGTAGAGGTCAGCAGTTAGCGATCGCCAGTTGACTGTCAGAGTGGCGCAAAGCTCCGGCTCTCTTTCACCAAGAAGCGTCTGCGCTTTCTTTCTCCCTGCGTAAGCGAGAATGCGGTAGCCGTTCGTGCCACCCCAAAAACGCTCAGCCGCTTCTTTGTAACTGTCGCTATAAGCTTGCGGGTTGTGCAAAGCCAGCGCGATTGCCCGTTGGGCTGCATTAATCTCGCCCAAGGTCGTCGGTAGATGATGGTTAATCATCGAACGACACGCCGCACCCATGAACGGTTCACAGATGGCTTTAGCCGTTAACGATGGGTAAAGTACGCCATCATATTTGAAATCGGTTTTAGAGCCGGGGAAAGGCGTGAGAGCAGCAATCAAAACCCTACCTCCTTTTGCTGCAACTTCAGCCATACCCGCTCTAACGTGGCAGGGCTCGGAACGATGCTGTAAAAGTTGCAGAGGTATTGCAGGTCGTCGATCGTCCTCAGGCTGGCACGGTGACGGTAGGCGATCGCTTCTGGGCTGATTAGTATCACGCGCTTACCTCCAAGCCAGCTTTGTATGCCTGCCAAGCTTCTACGTCACATCTACGGACCGACACCGTATCAGGCTGTTCGCTTGTCCACTCAACGGCACCTGCCACGCCTAGAACTTTAAAATCAACACGCTGCTTGTCTGGTCGATCCAGGTACGCCAAGCTGACGTAAGCAAGCTGAATGACGCTGCCTGGATATTTAGCTGTTACGATCGCGATCGCCTCCGCCTTAAGCCTGGCTACCTTTTGCTCATTCTGATGCCAAGTGTTGCGGCAAGCTTGAGAGCAGAAGCGGCGATCGCGCTCAAACACGGGATGGAGTGCAACGTCTTTGTCATAGTCCCAACAATCGACATCAAAGCTGCGATCGCATTCTGTGCAGTGAAACCACCAGCCATTCTGAAAGAGTAAGCCAGCGGGCACAAAACCAAGCTCTGCAAAACAATCGTATGCGGGCAATGGTTTCACGTTTTCCCATGCCTTACCCCGCAAGGCTTGATTAATGGAATGCAAAAAACTAATCTTGCCTTCGTCTTCATTGCCGCAGTAAAAAGCTCTGGGACGTTTGGGTAACTTTGCAGTCATGCGCCAACCTCCATCTTTTGCATCGCTGCTTGGTACGCTTCCGACAACTCAGGGGCGCGATCGATGTACGTCCTTGCCCTGTGACCTGTGACATACAAACCTGCCTGAAGCAAAACTTCCTGTTTGCTAAATGGTTTGCCTGTCAGCGACAAGCGGGCGATCGCCTCTAGTACCCGCTTGTGATTCTTTGCCTGCATTGAAGCAACGCGCTCTTTCTGGCGCAGGGGTTCGCGGTTATGAATGCCCATGCTTACCCTCCAATGCTGCAAGGAAAGCGGTGAGGAGTGCGATCGCGGCTTGCGTATGATCACCTCTGTATGGCTCGTCTACTGCTAAACGCCCAGCAGAGTAAACCATTACATCCCAGCGCAATTCACTTGTTTCGGAGTGCTTGTAAAATTCAAGGTCTAACAACCATTCTTTGATGGCGATCGCACTCATCAATGCCGACAGCAGCATCGCTAACCCACTGCTGGAAATGGCACCAAAAGTTGTAGCCCAAATGGTGAACCAGGTATCCCCCACCCGTACATCGATGTCATGCCCGCCACTGAAATTGGTGCGCTCGATGCGGCAAAAGTCGGGGTCGTGCTGGCTCCAGGTGCGGAGTTGTTCGAGGAGGCGATCGGCTTCGGTAGTGAGCGCGGGTTGACTGGAGTCTTGCGTTACAGTGGTCATAGTCTGTCCGTGCCAAGACACGGGCGAATGGCTACAAGCCGGAGTTGTGTTCCGGCGTTTAATTTTTAGGCAACCCGATCGTTGGCTGAGTGCTGACGCAAGCCAGCTTCAAGAAGTCGTTGCACTGTCTGCCATTGATGCTCACCGGGAAGGGCAGCGGCTTTGATCCGAGTAACCAAGCTTTCATGGACAAAGAGTGTTTTGCGTTCTGCGTGCGGTAGTTCTAGAAGTCTATGCATGGCTTGGGAATACCTGTGGCGCTCCAATAAGGTCTGAAAGAACCCGCTCAGATAGCGGGTTGGGTGCATTGAGGAATCATTCGTGACCAGCCCCATCCATCTGCTGGTTTTTCAATAATCAATGATCAATGTTGATCTGTCAAGCTTGATTTATCGAAACTTGATAATCAAATTGGTACAATTTGAGCAACGCAATGGCAGAGGTCTTATGGGCGCTTACAACTTTTCTGAAGCCGGAATGCAGCGGTTAGGCAGGCTGATCCGTGATTTGATGGAAGCCGCCCCGGTCACAATGGAGCAATTAGTCGAAGAATTAGCAACAGTTGGTTATGACACCAACATGCCCAAGCTGCAACGGTTTCGTAAGGGCGTTGGACTCGAACCACCGATCGGATTGGTTTGGGCGTTAGCACGACTAAAACGTTTCTGTCGCGCGGATGGCCAAGCTTACACGTTGGAAGACTATCTCCTGGTAGCGACCGAAGGAGGGGATACCCAACCAGAGCCATCCCCAAAAATACAGCTCTTACCTGAGCATTTGCAGCAAGCACGGTCTGCGATCGTGGCTCAGGCTGAGCGCGACGGGCTGACACTTGAGCAATTAGCCGCTAAAATTTTCCCGCAGCAGAAAGCTGACCAAAGAGCGTTTCTGGCGACATTACTACAAGGACAGCCTTACTGGTTAGATGGCAATTTTTTGGGTAAACTGGCTGCGATTGTGGAGCTAGATGGCAAACCGTTTAATGTTTATGGTTGGGCGGCGTTGTTTGGGCTGGATGCTGCCAGCGAGTTTTACGTTAGCGTTTTGAAAGGTCATGGCAACGGGCACGCATCAGTTGATCACCAAGCTAATGCCCATCCTTGAGCTGCAAAAGATCGACCATCCTCACGAGCTGACTTTTGCCTTGAGGATCGCGGTAAATGGCTAAGCCCGCTCTGACAAATTGGTAGATGGGTGAGCCGTCGTAGCGGAAGGCGGGGTAGTCAAACTCGACATCGGTGCTAGCATGGCTGAACAACAACGTCTGAAATTGCTCCCAGTATTCCGGTATCCAGGTGCGAATACCCTTAATCTGAGTTTCGCCATGCATTCTACGCCCTTCCCACTGCTCAACACTGAGCGCGCAAGCAGAAAGGCAGTTAGATCCGGATGCTAAGCCAACATCATTGGAAAACTGAATCACTTTAAGATTGGGATTGCTTAGCACAAGCGATCGCAGTATCGAACGATCGCCAATAAGCCGCATCCCACTGGCATCACGAGGCAGATCGTTGACCGTTAAAACCCTGTTCTGTGGCATGGCACCCAATAATAAATGCACCGAAGGGCAGATCGTGTCGTACCGATCGCCGCTCACTCTCACATTAATTTGAGGGACTTGATTAAACAAGGCAATTTGGGCTAAACGCCGCCGTTGCGACAGGAAGCGATCGGCTGTGGGACCATCTGGGCAATTGAGGAACCAAACACCTTGCTCTAGAACATCTGACCCTGGCTCTGTAGACAGGGAAAGTGTGCAAGAGGCTTGCCGTACTTCAGCCTCAAATGCTGACAGGCTGAGGTTTTGAAGGTCAGACATAAACTTTAATGCAAGAGCGCCGGAAGTCTTTCGACTTGGTAATCTTTGGAACAGTGCTGGACAGGTTTGGAAACCGACTCGTCTCAGCAATTATGCTGAGAATCGAGGTAAGTACAACGGTATCACCGTTTTTAAATTTACCCCTTCAGTAGAATTACTTAAGCCACCTGGTTCAGCCAAGCTTGTTGCAATCGACGGATGGCTGCAAACCCACCTTTGATAGATTGCTCGACTTCTGATTGCGTCAGCCAGTATTGAGCCATGCCGCCACTGGGCAATGGCTCCAATTTGACGTGATAGAGGGCTTCGCCGTCGCGCATAAGTTTGCCAGGTGTGGTGCTCTGCGCGACGGTGACGGGTTCGCCGTCAAAAGTTGCTTGTGGTTGGTTCATGGCTCGCCGTTGTAGTTAGTGCTTCTGCCAAAATCAGGCTCTGAGCCAGCAGCCGATCGCTCACATCTTGCAACCGTTTCAGGTACGCTAACCGAGCGGCGATCGCCACCCGAATGCGATCGGGTACAGCCTGCCCCTTGCGGGTGTAGTTCTCTGCTGAGTTGAGCAGTGCCAGATAATTGGCGTACTGCGATCGGCTGGTGCGGTGAAAATTGTCTAATTTTTGCTCCAACTGGGTCAGAGCATCTGGTTCTGGGTAGTGCATATGTGAATGGCGAGGGAACACACGGGCAGGGTTATTGTGCTGTTAAGACGGCTTGCGCGATCGCTGTCTCCAAATCATCAGCCAGTTCTCGCAGCAGTTGTAACCCGATCGGGTTTGGATCTTCGATGTACAGATCAAGCACATCAATTAGTTTCACGGCACAACTTACCAATGTAGCGACCCGTTCTGGTGCGAGCGTGGCTTGGCAGATTCGTTCAGCGCTAGGGATGGGGAGGCGTTCGTTTATTGACATGGTTTGAAAGGATGAAGGAAGGAAGGGGAACACACGACGGACCGAGCTTCAGCTAACGTGTACCAGAGCCACCCGTTCTAGAAGGACTGCCGATCGTGGGCGGTGGATTGTAAGGCGATGCCAGTGCTGCCAGCGGCATCAGAAACAATGCCATAAAAAACAGAAGTACTAGAGCCATGATGCCTCGCTGTTGAGGTTTGGGACCGAAGCAATCGCCATCCTTGCAGAAGTCGGAGCATCCACATTCAGGATGCTTGGGACAAAGAGTATAGAAGTGCATAATTGATGCAGAGTTAGTGGTTTACTGGCTCAAGGCGATCGCTTTGCTTTGGTCGGCGGCGATCGCTCTTGCGTTGAGTTTGGTGCAGTAGTCATGGGCTTCGGCTGCATCAAGAAACCGAGGGAACGATCGGAGATGGGGCAGAAACAACAAGAAAGTGGCATCGTAAGCAACGACGCGGTGCCGCAAATTGCCACGACAAACGATATGAATTTGAGGCATGGTGCTACTCATGGGTGAAGGAATGGGAGTAGATGCACCTCTAAGCCAAAAAGCTAGAACGGTTTGCCGCTCAACAATTCAACCGGAGCATCAGCCATCGCGTAGCCTTGCAAAGCGGGACAGGTCGATCGCACGTAAGCCACTTCGCGCTGAATCGCGTTAAAGCTGTCGCTGAAAGTCGTCACTTCGATCTGATGGCTGCGATCGGTCTGATGGTTGACCAGGGTGACCCGATGCTTAAACGTTTTCAGGGCGGGTGCGTCAAGGTCGCTAACTGGAGCAGTCGCAGGAAAATTGATCCGTGCTGTTAACATGGTGCTTGTCTACCTTCTGTGCTAGTTGGATGGACTTTGTTGAGAGCGCTTCCGATTGCAGTCGGGGCGCTCTTTTGCGTTGCGCGTTAATCTCTAGTCTCTGTAATCTTCGTTTTGACGGTTTACCAGCCAGCATTCCGCATTGCATTCTTCTCACGGTAGGCATGGAATGCGCTTTCGCTGCATTCAGTCCAACCTTTGTTCGACAGTATGGCTGGGCTGAGGCTGGATCTCAGCGTGTCGTACCAGCCATCCATCTCTTTGTAAAAGTAGCGATCCATTTTTACTTTCTCCTTAGTAATGAAATGAATGAAATAGGTGTTTGCGCGATCGCTCACGCTGTTCGCAGGCAGCAGCGGTCTGTTAGGCGATCACCTCCTGTGCGGATTGAAAACCTTTGACCTTGCGACGGCGCTTGATGGGTGTGGCGGGTGCATCAGCGTAAACCGGGTGAGCCATGATGGCATCGGCTTGAGCAAAGAGTTCAGCAATCACAGCGCAACCCGCTTTAGCAATTTCGTCACCGACCAGGCACTCGGAAGGCTGCTCTAGATGGGAAGCGATGAACCGATCGCGCCAAGCAACGAAGCGGTCAAATTGTTCGCGGCTGCGATTGCCCAACCAGACGGCAGCGAAGGCACCCATCCAAGCAAGGGCAATGACCGAGAGGATCAGGAAGGTGTAGAGCCGCTTCGCTCGTTCGCTGGTGTAGATGGTCCAGAGTTCAAGCGCGATCGACTTGATCTCGCCGTAAACCAATTTGCCAGCGACGTAGCAGGAGGCAGCGAAGGTGCGGAGAAAAGCGGCGGTGTTGTAGTGGGCGATTAAGGATTGCATGGTGTGGGGTGTGGGGTGTGGGGTGCAAAGGGGGCGGCGCAACCCGCCCCTCGCGGTCTAGCGGCAACCGTGGAGCGCTGCCAGCCGTCCGGCGATCTGGACGGACAGAGCAGCCAGTAGCCGCGCTTCTTCGGCTGGATCGAGCGACTGCGCCTCAAACAGCGGCTCTCGGATCTGGTCGATCAGGGACGAGCCAGCAGCGCTGAAGGGGCGCGAAACGCCCAAGTGGGGGGCGATCAGAGCGGCGCGTTCGGCAGGGGTGGGTGCGTGCATTGAAAAACCTCTTGAAGTGATGCGTCCATCTTAGCAGCGCGTCTACTCGCAGTCCTCAGTAGTTTTACTGATTTTGCTGGGAGTTTACGCGCTATAGTAGTAAAAAGATAAAGGATCGATATGGCAAAACGTAAACATAATCCAGAAGCGGCAGCAGCAAAAAAACAATGGAGCAAAGGTCTAGGGACAACCAGCGATCAACGTCCGTTATCTTTTAAATTTCCGCCCACGATCGACGCGCTCTTGCGTGCGATGGGCACAGCAAAAGCTGATTACGTGCGATCGGCGGTGGAAGCAAAGTTGCGGGAAGATGGCTTACTCTAAGCTGCGCGGCGATCAATAAACAACCTCGTCGTCAGACCAGGTTGTTCGATCGCCATTGGGATAGACGACCGTTACCGTTACCTCGTTGTTTTTGACATCTTTGGAGGCGACGGTGCCCGCTCCTGTGGGCGTATAGACATTGGGCTTTTGGTTTTTACTCATGGTGTGTCTTTGTAAGTGGTTATTGTTTTACTCCGTTAACTGTTGGTGTACGCTCCTCCGTCTTCTTCCCCCCGAACTTGGAATCGGGCGTTGGCACGTTAGCGGGAGGCGTTAAAGCTTGCCTCCAAAACTGCGATCGGCTCTAAAAGTTATTGAGGAATTTCCCATCCTCCGTGCAAACTCTCAGACTCTCTATAGCTGATGGTCGCTCCAATACGGAGACTTTCGTCTCCGTCGATGACCCTGATCGCAACGCAATGCTCCTCGTTATGGATGACTTCAGCCACTCCGCAACGGGAAGGATTTTCAAGTTGGTCGCCAATGTGCAGTTTTCTGAGTTCTTCAAACGTTACGGTGGTTTTCATTTTGTTTCTCCAGTTGAAAAGTACGCCTCTCTGCCTTTACACGGAGTTGAGACCGTCCTCGCTGGCATTAACGTAATTTCAGGACTGAGGCGGTAAAGCCGTTCCACTAGCCAATCTCCATTTGGCTGCTCAGCGACCCTGTGACGAACCCTACGTCGTGGTGCCCTTTGGTGACGGCGGGCGCTTGGCGTGACCGTGTGATGGCGTTGTCTTGAGTGTGGGTGAGGTTCCGGTTGAGTGCCTGGTTAGCGAGAGTCTCAGCGGCGTGGCGGGGGCGTAGTGTCTGGCGTTCTCTGTTCCCCGTCCCTCACCCATGAATTAAGATTAACTCATTACGTTAAACACGTCAAGTTAAAACTTAAACTTGACGTGAGTTGAGTGATACATTACTATGTACACATTACTCAAGACGTGACACACTTTAAGGTGGTGATTTAATGGTTCAAAATGTGAGAGTTGTACGGACTGTAGAAGTAGAAGCACCTGAGCTCGGAAAACGCATCAGGGAGGCGCGGAAGGGAGACGCTAGAAGCGTTACTCAGATTGCTGCTGCCGCAGGGATGTCCGTTCAAAACTGGTATCGCATTGAGGATGAGAAGCAATCTTTACCAGAAGAGACGCTAAGACTGATAGAAAGCGTTCTAGGGATTGATTTTGGCATTAATTTCCCTAGACAGGTTTTGAATACAGAGCATGATGGAGAGTCATAAAGAAACCCTCGATCGTGCGATAGAGGGTTAAGTGAAAGGTTGAATTGTCAGGAGTTGTTAGTGGCTAGAAGGTATTTTGGAGCGGTGTTCGGGACAATAAACTGATACGCCACCACCCACCATTGCAGCGGTGTACCTACCAGCGGCAGACTTGGAGCCGAAAGCCTTAATGATTTCGAGTCCTATGTCGTTGAAGGTTGCGCCTCGATCAAATTCTTTGCAAGCGCCTTTGGCAATCTCAACTTTTTTCGCGTTGGAAACCGTTGCACCCCAAGCCTTTTCTGCTGGTGACGCGGTGCCATCAACCGCTGCTAAAAACACTTGCTCTTTCTGATCTTCTGACCAACTGCTTGTATCAACTTTTGATGCAATGGGCGTGCTCTCAGGCTCAGATACTACAGGCGCTGAAGCAACTTCTTTCGGTGTGATCCGCTTCTGGGCAGCAAGCAAACCGCGTTTGTACTCCGCCAGTTTCTCTTGCGCTTGGGCAAAGTTTGCAGTTCCTGTTGGTACTCCTTGCATCAACTCGATCGCTTGATGCCAGCGAGACACTGCCAGATCCCAATCCTCCGAAGTTTCAGCCGTTTTGGCGGTATATGAGGCATCCGAAGCTTTGGCTAAACCAGCGTCAAACGTATCGGTTTGAGGTGATGGTGATTCGACGGCTACTGGCGAAGGAGAGGTAACGGGTGCTTTTGTCGTCTGCCCAGAGCAACTACTTAAGGTTAGCGAGACAAGTGCGGCTGGTAGCAGCAGCCAGTAAAAGGAAGGTTTCATAGGTTGACCGGGATAAGTTCGTTTAAAGAGTTCCCGGTCAACAGAGGAAATCCGCGAGCTTTTGATAAAGCTCTGGTAAGGAGGTGATGTGTAAGTAATGAAAGTTTGAAGCTCAGCGATTAGTCCAAGCGCCAGTGGCATAGCGGATCGCTTCCGTATTCACCTGATCCGCCAGCACCTCCACTCGTGCATCCAGATCAGCAGGCGTATCCTCGATCGACCCTTGCCACAAAAGCGCGTGTACTTGAGTCCCAGACTTGCCTTGCATTTGTACCAGTTCTGGCTTAAACCCAAGCGCTTTAGCGATGTCACTCAGTTGACTTAAATCAACCAGCGCCAGATTGACCGAGAGAAAGCGTTGCCCTCTGGCTGGGATGTAAGCAAAGGTTTTGACGCTCTCAAGTGTTGCTACTGTCATTGGGGCTTACCTCGCTTCTAAACCGACAAACAAATCTATAAGTACCGTTCTTGCTAAGTTTCTTCGTTTCCTGAGTCACGTTAATGACCGCTGTTAGCGTTGCCTCAGCCGCAATCGCCTGACACAACACACAAGCTGCATCCTTATGTTTTGCCCAAACGGTTTCTTCCCATTCCTCATAGCTTTCAGGATTTTGGAGCATCAACGATCGCCCTGTATGTCCTTCTTCTAAAGATAACCTCAAATCCGTCACAACAACCTATGACGGATTTGATTAGTGTGCCGCTCAAAGTTTGAAGCGATCGCACCCGGTCAAAGCTGCGATCGCCCTAGTCCACCCAATATCACTAAGGAGAACCATGTCTAATTTATCAGTCGCAGAACACGATAGCATCCTAGTCGTTGATTCCCGTTTGATTGCCGAAAGTTTAGGCGTTGATCACAGCAACTTCCTTGAAACAATTCAGAAACACCAAGTACAGATAGAGCAAGCATTTGGGGTTGTTCCGTTTGAAACGGAGAAACCCCTTGAAGGTAGTAAGGGCGGTCGTCCTGAGCGTTACGCCCTCCTCAACGAAGATCAATCGTTTTTCGTGATGACCCTGAGCCGCAACACACCTCAAGTAGTGCAATGCAAGCTCAAGTTGGTCAAAGCCTTCTCCGAAGCCAAGCAGAAGCTTAACGGCAAAGCCCCCCAACTAAAACCCCTTCCTCCCTCATCCCCTACTCTCACCCCCCTCCAAACCGACCTGGCTCTCCTGCGATCGCTCCTCCAGGTCAAACCCGCGCATCCCTTCGTCAAATGGCAAGGCAACTTAGTAACTAGCGTCCAGGGCGTCGCTGACTGGCTCGAAGTCGAGCTGCACATTGTGTATGGTTGCCAGCGTCGTCACACTGAAACACTGCAAACGCTAGGCGTGGAGACGCGCAAAGTACCCAAAACGCTCCGCACCAAACTCGGTCTTTCGCATCAGGCTCACACCCTTACTGTCTGGACACCCCGCGCCCTTGCCTACCTGGCAGCGTCGATGACCACCAAATCTGACCCAGCCCAAAAGTTAACCGCCACAGTGGGTCTGTTGCCTCAACTCGCTGCCCTCTCCCTGGACGATCAGATCAGCGAACTCTATCTGCGTGCTGTCGAAGCGGAAACTGTCGCCGTGCGATCGGGCAAGTCTGCCCTACTGCTCTACCTCGAACTGGGTGAAAAGCTCTTGCTCAAACGAGAGGTATGTAAGTACGGCGAATGGCTACCGTTTCTCAAACAACGCGGCATCCAAGAGCGTAAAGCCCAACGTGCCATGCAACTTTGGGAAGGACGTGACCAGCTTGAAGGCGCACTGAAAAATCTCACCCTCCACCAAGCGCTCAACCAACTGGGCAAGAAGACGATCGCTGCCAGCGAGAGTGAAGCTCTGATCGCCCCGGCTGAGACAGAAACCTTTTTGGAGCCAGCGACCACTACGGTGGACGTGACCCCAGCGGTCGCAACCCCACCTTCAACCCCAACGCCCCCACTCGCCGCGCTTGATCCAAAGCTGCTGGTGCTCGATCGCATCGCACAAGCGACGCGCACCGCGACCGAGATTGAGGCACTACCCGAAGGCTCCACGCTCAAAAATATCCTCACGGGTCAATTGTCCCGCGCTGTGCAATTGATGCACCTGGAAGACCTGACGAAGGACATCACATCCACCAGACCCATCATCGAACCTGACCCGCTCACTGTCTCTGACTACGCCAAGCTCAATGGCAGATTGCTCTCTCCCTTCCAGATCCAACAAGCAGGCATTCAAGCCGCCCGCATGTACCGCAACCGTCACGGCTCTAGCCCTCAACAGCGAGGCGGCATCATCAACGGTGAAGTGCGACCCATCAATCTTTACCCTGCTAGTGATTGGGATCTGGTAGAAAGTGCGATCGCCTTAGCAGTGGAGGCTTGAAATACTCACTGGGCTTAAGCCACAGTGATTCTTGACGGATCATCGCGACGTGCTACCGAAGTGGGCAACTACCAGTGGTGCGGCATGTGGTGCCCATAAAGAAACCCTCGATGTAGCGATCGAGGGTTAAAAGCATAGTTTGTCTCAAACTCTTAGGGCATAGTAGGGATGTTGCTATCTTTGCTATGCCCTATGAAAGTCGTCATGCATCCAGACATGCAGCCATTAAAAATGATGGCAGAGATTTTGCAAGCTCGCAGCGCTTTAGACGAGACGCCCCCAGAAAAAGCCGTCGATCGCGTCCAGTCTTCCACGCCAGAGAACGGTGCTTTCAGTGGGAATGAAATCCCGACTCAGCAGCACCCTGGCATTTTGCAAGTGAATATACAAATCCTGTTGCGCTAGGATGTCTTGCCGGATCTGTTCATAGGCTTGTTCTGACTCTTTGCCTTTGCCTTGACTGAATTGTTCGGCGTAAAAAGCAGCGCCAATGATTTGACCAGTGACCAGCAGACCATGAACACTCAAGGTAATTTCTGTAACTGGTCGGTCAAATTCGTTGGCACCTTTGACGAAAAAGAACAAGAATTGATCGATTTCTTTAGGTTGTGTATCCATAAGTAGAATTGAACGAGTTGAAATTGCAAAATCACTATAGCGCTGCCGACTCTAACTGGCAGCGCTATTCTTTGCAATTAGCGGTACTGGTCGAGGAATCCGTCAATGTCGCCCTCGATGTAGCGATCGAGGGTTGAAGGAAGAATGAGTTAAGCGCTACGCAAGGCTATTCGCCTCGTTGCTCTTTGCGGATGAGATAAGCCAGTACGCCATCCAGCCGTTCATTCATGCCTTTAAGCTGTTCAATGCTGGCGGCTTGCTGCGTAAAGAGCCGCTGCGCTTCAAAAATGAAAGACTGCAACTGCTGATCGGTCTGCTTTTGGGCTTCTCTTAGTTCGCGGATAGACTTTCTCAGTTCACGCGTTTCTTGAGCCGACTGCTTCTGAGACTCCCTCAGTTCACGCGTTTCTTGAGCCGACTGCTGCTGTTGAATCGAGACTTGATCCAGCCGTTGATGTGAAGACTCAGCATACCGAGCAGCGCTTGCTAGTAGTTGCTTGACCGTTTCAAATTCATCTTTGGTCACTAAATCTGCCTGGTTGCTCATAGCGTTGAGGCTCACAGAGGGGTTTCTACAACAAGTGCAAGCAAGGGTGGGAAAATGCGAGAGCGATCGCTAGAGATGAGCACCATCAGTACCCGTGTTGAGTGCTTTTGCAGATAGTCATGAAGTAAAGAAAATGCTTTTGTGGTCAGGTAGTGAGCGTTTTTCAAAATCACTACCGTCGAGAGGCAGGCAGCGCTCTTAGAGATCTGCTTCAGCAACTGCTCAATATCTTCGGCTTGATAGCCTTCCGCTTGAGCATCGAACTCAATTGTGAAGTTCACAGACATACCGCTTTCCTGTTATGTGTGTAAAAGCCTTCCCCCATAAGGATGGCGAATGGCAGCCGGGTTAATTTGGTCGGCTAGATAGTCAATTTTGTCGTCCAGATTCGTCGTAGTCATCGGATCACCGTTGGTCTGTTCATAAAAAAGGAGTGCATGAAGCTCTACCCGTTGACGGCTAGAAATCTGCGCTAATTCGGGCTTAAACCCCAGACCTTTAGCAACAGCAAATGTTTCCGCTACGTCATCTACTAACGCCAGGTTAATTGAAAGCCAGTGCTCGCCACGCTTGGGCGGGTAAAAGAGAGCTTTAAGCCCCTCAATCGGTGCTGTCGCTGTCGCTAGTGTCATAAGATGCTTGCTCCGTTTTGAACCAACAGACAAACTTGAACGTACCGTTTCGAGAAGCTGATTTGGTTTTTTGGGTCACTTGCAAGATCTCTGTCAAAGCATGACCAGCAAGGGATTGGCAAAGCTTTTCTGCCTCTTCAGGAGTTTTAGCCCAAACCTCATCAGACCACTCTTCGTAGTGCTCCGGGTCGGTCAACATCCGCGATCGCTCCAGGCTGTTCTGGTATCGGTATACCTAAGGTACTCCACAAACCCTTCACGGTAAAGCCACCTTATGACGGGTTTGATCGGGAGAGCGATCGCTCGCTAAAACCGATAGGCATTAAAGAACAATACCCCTGTGCCAGCCTTGCCATTAAAGGCATCATCGGGGTGACCCCAGCCAACGCTTATACCTTCAGGATGCATAAAACCGCTTTGGGCGTAGGGGGTGTCAGACATATCGTCAATCTCAACCCATTCGCACTTAGACGCGATCGTCTTTACTTGCTCTAGGGTGACAACGGGCAAGGCGTTAGCTGGAAGTGGCACACCTTCATTGGTAACAGCCTGCACAGGTGTCCAGCCTTGCACTTGGTCAAACCACGCATCGATCGCTCTCAGGTCAACTGCTACAGCCATTGGTCTGCTACTCCATATTCCCGAAGGCACTCTCTAGCCACTACTTTCTCAGACTCCCCCAAATGGTCTTCCCAGTTTTGCTGATAGATGTGCTCTAGTAACTCCAGGTTGGGGCATAGCCCACGACGGAGGTTTCTACGCGCAGCTCTAAATTCAGGGGTATATCCAGGTTGAAGCATAGGTATACCCAAGGTACTCCACAAAGCCGTCGCAGTAAAGCCCCTTACCGCATACAAGAAACCCTTGCCAGTGACGACAGGGGTTTTAGTTGGCTATTTAGATTCATCCGTCTCTGTGGCTTGTCGCCTAAGCTTGCGATTCACTAAGACTTTGTTGCTTTTCTCTGCGTAAGCGAACAACCCGTCTAGCCATACCTGCCGGAAAAATTCAGCGGGCTTAAACCCATCTTCCTTTGCCATTGCGATCGCTTCATCAAGCAACGGTTTGGGTACGGCAAAGTCGATCCGCTCCATCTTTTGCGCGTCGGTTGGTGGCATATCGTCAATGGTGCTAGTAGGGGATGTTTCAGTCATAATCTTACGCCTTTGCTACACATTTCTACTAATCTACCTAATTTCACCCCTACTAAGGGAACACAAAGGGGATAAATGTGTTACCGTGATTTCATTCGTGGAACGCCCTTGGAACACGATTGGAACTAGGTGTTGACGAAAGAATCGTGTTCCAACCCGTTCCGACCTGTTCCAAGTCAGTTCCCATAAGGCTTTGAGGTTTTTGACCAATGAACACATCTTTAACCAAATTTTGCAGGGACAACAAGCTTTCTAAAACGACCGTTCACCGTCGTTGTCAAGAGTTGAATTTGGACATCACGGATGGTCTTAACCCTGTTGACCTTGACATGCTCATGCATGAGTTTGACCTGAAGCCAGTCGTTGAGGCTTCCCCTGTAACCGTAGAGGTTGGTAACCATCAGATTGTTTTAGGCGCTCCTCAGTTGCCACAAACGTACACCCTGGAAGGTTTACGAGTCTCTGAGGTGCAAACCTACGAAGATCCGTTGGCTCTAGCCGCTCAGTTCATCAATGCGGCTGATCAGCTTGAAACCTCAATGGCAGTTGACATTCAACAGCGCGAACAGAAATTGCAGCAGACCAAGCAAGCCGCTGCTGCGATCGCAGCCAAGCGTCAGAAGTTGGAGCTAGAAGCGCGTCTCTACCAGATGGAAACTAACAGGTTGCACACTGCCACAAATGCTGAGACTGTTAGCCTCACCGAAGGTTTAACAGCGTTACAAAGCCTGGGAAAGTCTCAGGATTGATTGCTCTCGCCTTCCTTTTCGGCGTTCTCTATACCCTCTCTATCAGCCATGCCCAACCCTTACTCAAAAGTTTTACAGCGCCTCACCCTGAAGACACTGAGCAGCGCGATCGCTAGTGGTTTTGCCGCTTTTCTCGCTACTGGCGTTGCCACCAACCACTATTTAGAGAACTATCCTGCCACCACCGTGCAGGGGCGTGAGCGCTTCCTGGGTGTGGTGATGACGCACATTGCGCCGTTTGCTGGTTTGTCTGTTGTCGCAGCAGTCATAGCCACTGCACTAGCGATACCAGAGCGCGATGACGATGCGGTAGTGGCTAAATTTATCACTCGTCAAATGCAGCGCGGCACCCTGACTGCTGCTGAATTGGACAGCTTAAGCAACCTGCTTTCGCTGCGAGAGGATCAAAAAGTCGATCCGTAGAAAGCCCATCCACCCACCAGCGACAGACCTCAAAGTCCGATTCTTGCGTTGATTTGGTGGGACGAAAACTGTTTTAGTGGGGAAATACCATGCTTTCAGACACACCAGAATTTAACGCTCAAAATGGGCATACACCAACCCCACCAACTTCGACAAACCCATCGCCAGGGAAGCCGACCTTTGCAGGTAAGCTGTTGTTCTTTGGTGTGGTAGTGGGCGCGATCGCGTTGCCTCTGATTACCCGACCCCACCAGAACCCACCAGCTACACCAGTCCGTGATGCTGCTGTGCAGAGGCAGGTGCAGAAGGATGGGCAAGCTCTAGCCCCTGCCACTGACTCACCATCAATGGATGACTTGATTAGCACACTGGATAAAGCCGTTGCGACAGGTGATCGTGATTTCGGGTTGCTCATTAAGATCAGAGCCGACCAGTTTCAGCGACAGGCGCAGAAGAGCAGCAATGCCGAGTATTGGTTAGTGCAAACTTACGCTGAGCAGTACCGCGATTATGCCAAAGCCTCCAAGCGTTATGGGTCGCTATCGGGCGATGTTGAGCAGTTCGCCGTGTTGAAAGACCGCTTCATTGATTCATTAGCCTGCCTTCATGCCTTACGTGCGGTCAAGAAAGGAGAAGCTGTTAGCGACAAAGCGATCGCGCCGAAAGAGTATCTTGACGCGGCAAATGAAGCGATCGCTCAGTATTCTCTGATCCTCGGTACCAATTTTCTCAATCCAGTAAAAGCTGATGAACCAACCAAAAGCGCTAACAAGCCTGCTGCTAGCAAGTAGTGCTGCACTGGTGATGTCTACCATTCGTAGCCCGATCGGGTTTTATGCAGGGCTGACCCTGCTGGGTGGCTCTGTGGGCGTAAACCGCAAAGAGCAACTGAATAATAGCGATTACATTCAGGCGCTGGCACTGGGAGTTAACACGTTTGCCGAAGGCTGGCAGCATCTATTCCAGGTGTATGGGTTGCAGCGATCGGACATTGGCGAAGCCCGCAAACTGATTCAGGTGAAGCACCTGCAAAAGGAACTCAGTACCAACATGCAAGCGTGGTTGGAGACTGAATCGATTAAGGGTGAGTGGCTGGGTGATTTTAGTCGTCGATCGCAGTTGGTGTGCGGTGTGTCTGGTGACGGTAAGACCACTTTCTTGTTGTGGCAGCTAGCCCACCACTTTCAGCACCAGCCCAACCTGCACGTCACCATCTGTGACCTCGATTATGGGAGTGCCCATGAAGGCAGTGAACCGAATTGGTGGTTTCACCTGCCACGCGATCGCTACATCCGTTCGACGTATGAGCAAATTCGGGATGCGATCATTGCCGAATCAGCAGAGGTCGATCGGCGGGCAGAGGCAAGCCAAGATCCAACACATGCCCGCAATTGGCAGCCAAGACTATTGGCGATCGACGAGTTGATCGCTGTAACTGACATGGCTAAGAGTCGTGGCAAGGATGAAGCCAATGCTCTCATCAGTGCGTTTAAGAATGTCATTAATCGAGGGTTGAAGCAGCGGATCAAGGTGATTTGCGGCATCCAAAACCTGACTGTCACCGACACAGGACTGTCATTGGCAGCGCAAGACTCGTTCAATACGATCGTGCTTAACACCTCAGCACAGAAAGCTGACCCGTTGCGGCGGTTAGGAGTGGAGGATGTGAACAGCATCATCGATCGGGTTAAAGGTATCCAAGGTTTAGGTGCAAGACGGTTGGGTGTGGTGCGCATCAACCAGGAGATCAGTATCCGACTGATTCCTAATTTGAGCGTGAGCAACATTGAACTTAAGCTGCCTGTGGATGAAACAGATCCTTTAGAGGTTTGGTCGCAGCAGACGTTCAGTGAGTCTGTGATGGCAGAGATTGAGCATCTGGCTGAACAGTTCAACGCCAAAGAAATTAAAAGCCCGCTGCGACAAATTGCGGCTCTTTGTGGGTTGAGAGAGCTACGCAACAACGACCCGAAATATCAACGGGTGAAACAGGTTTGGGAAGGTGCATTAGACAAAGTTGGAGGATTGACTCATGCGTAAGACGATCGGGACGTTGGTGATTGTGTTGCTGCTTTTTAACCTCATGGGATCGGGCACGGTGAAACTGTCGGTGGATGTGGCAGGCACGGTCAAAGTGTTGTGGAACGTAGCCACGTTTATCTTGACTGGTCAAACGCGCCCTGCTGAAAACCGCAATCCGGTGCCACCGAACGGGGTGGAGTGATGGCAAGAACTGCGATCGGGTTGTATTACCTTTTCATGCTGTGGGTAGCTGCCAACATCCTTACACCTGGGCTGATTGCACCTGCTAATCAAGAGCTTCAGAAAGCTACAGGTTGGCAAGTGCCATTGATTGGTAAGGAAGCAAATCAGATGCAGCCTCCAACGCCAAAGGAGTAATCAATGGCTATTGAGTTTGATCCAGACGTTAATCGCTATAGGCATACCAGCGGCAGACATAAAGGCAAATTTGCTAGTGATAGCGATGTTGCTGAGTACCAGTCAGGTGGGGCTGTTAGCAATGACCTAGCAGCAGCGTTATCCAAAATCAACGATCGTTTGGATGGCATCGAAACAAGTCTTAAGCGGTCGAGCAGTCAGCCCAAAGACAAGCCAGATCCGAAAGACGCTTGGGATTATTTCTTTGAGTTAAAGCTTAACCGCGTAGAGAAAGGAATCAAACGCAAACTCAACGATGTTTCAGGCGACGTACAAGAATCGCTCTACATCAACACGCTAGGGTTTCACCTCATTGCCCCTTGGGTGTGCCTTGCCATTTTGATGGCGGCTCAATTGGTTAAAGGCGCGTCCCCTACAGATTGGGCGAAAATCATTCTGCACGCCATCCTTCCTGTCTCTGGATTGGTGCCGATGCACGACAGCAAGCTAGATGAGTTGCCCTTGCAGGAAGGCGATGAAATAATCGACACTTCAGTCGTGCAACAAGGGCAAAAAATTGGCAGCTACGCTGTAACCAGCGGCTTCGGCTTGCGTTCCAGTCCAGGCGGCATCGGTTCTACTAATCATCAAGGTGCCGATGTTGCTTTGCCTGTGGGTACTGCCATCAAAATGCCGATGTCAGGCACGGTAGAATGCCACTCTGAATCTGAGGGTAACGCAGCAGGCACCTATGCCGTGATCAAACCCTCTGGGCAGCTTTATAGCTTTCTCGCTGCACATTTATCCCAGTGCGATCCTGGTAGCCATAAAACAGGCTCAGTCTTCGCACTTTCTGGCAACACGGGCAATTCAACCGGACCGCATTTGCACTGGGGTCAAAAAGTGGGCGGCAAATATATTCCACCCCAGCGCGGCTATTTGGAGATGGCGGTTGTCGGTGCGACGGCACGATCGGCAGGTAGTAGCAATCCAGTCATCAAGGCGATCGCCAATCAAGAATCGGGCGGTGATTATGCGACTACTAATGCTGATTCGGGTGCCTTGGGTAAATATCAGATTATGCCTGCCAATGTGCCTTCCTGGTCACAGGAGTGTTTAGGGCAACAGCTTACGGCTCAGCAGTTTCTTGGCAGCCCGGATCATCAGGAAAAGATTGCTACCTGCAAACTCACACAGGAGTTTAAACGAGCGCGTAAAGCCGGAGAGAGTAGCTTTGAAGCTTGTCGATCGACGGCTTCTTTTTGGTACTCAGGCAGCGCTAGCAACAAAAACAGCAGCACCCCGCAAGGCAAGTATCCATCGATCCTGGACTATACAATCCAAGTGTGTTCTAAAGTGGAAAAGCAGAAAGTCGCGTCAGTCTCGCATGAAAGCGGCTATCAGTCAGTATGTATAACGAACAACCCCGCATTTGCTCAAATTTATGCAGGTTATGAGATTGGTTCAGGTAGCGTGATTTCCAGTGATGGCTTAATCGTCACTAATCACCACGTAGTGAAAGAAGCAATCGCGGACAGGAAAAATAAAATCTATATCCGTTTGGCTTCAGGGCAGAATTTCCAGGGCACTGTAGTTGCTTTTAATCAATTGCGAGATCTTGCAATTGTAAAAGTAGTTACCGCTCAGTCGCTAGCTGTTGTAAGTTTGGCGGCTAAGGCTGTTCAGCCTAACGAGAAAGTTTGCTCAATTGGCAATCCCGCCAACAAGGCAAAAATAAACCAAGGGTACATTCTTGGTTTGAGGGGTGCTGACATCAAAGCGAAGATCGCTTTGCGGTATGGCAACTCCGGTGGTCCATTATTTAATCAGCAAGGTGAAATGATCGGTGTGAATAAATCTGCATGGCTTAACGAGAACGGCGGTTTTTCAAATGTCAGTTTTGCCACTCCAAGCAATGAAGTTATTGCCTTAGTACAGAAGAATGGTTTAGACCTTAGGTAGGAGAGACAGTTGAGTAAAACCAACTACCGCACTTACATCACTTCTCCAGCATGGCGCGACAAACACCCCAAAAGTAGGGCGCAAACATCATTACGCCATGCACCATCTCGATTACCGCAACCTGGGGCACGAGACCTATTGGTGGGATGTTCTGGTCTTATCGCCTGCCGCGCACGACTGGCTGATTCATGGGTTGCTTTCAGGCTGGAAGCGCCCTCGCCAGCAAAAACATTATCCCAACCTGCCCCAGCGCCTTGCTCACAATTGGGGACGTTTGCCCTGCTCCCTGAAAATGCTGCTTGTCGCTGCTATCTTTGTGGCGTTGGGTGCATCGCTGTCCAGCAACCATGTGTTTGGTGGCGGGCTGGGTGCTTTGATTTTCATCCTTGTTTTGTGGCTTTGAACGGACCTACACTCTCGGATGCAGCGTTTCTTCGATCGCGGCTCTAGTCCTGGTCAGCAGCGCGATCGCTCCTTCCAGTTGTCGCTTAGCTTTCCCGGACTCACTTTGCAACTCGCCTAAAAGTTGTTGCAGTAAGCTATTGACTTCCCGATCGCGCTTCTTTACAGCCATCACAATCAGAGCATTGAGCCGGTCGCGGTCTGTGTCGATCGGGTATTGCAGCAGAATTTGGTGGGCGATTGACTCAGGCTTAGAAAGCATTACGGTCTCCGTCGAAGTATTTGGCGTTTGCCAGTAGGCGTTGAGAATGGGACAAGCACCGTAGTCACCCTGTATTACTATTTTGGCGCGATTAACATTTTCCCACCCACAAAGTAAGTGCCCAATCCTTGCCAGTGTGCGTCCACTCACCGATCGCCCCTGGCTTGCGATAATCATCTGTCCGTCCACTATTGGGATAGCTCACAATTTTCACCCAGCGCTGCCCGTTGTAGCAGGGGATGGGATCTTTGGCAGAGGCGCGATCGTAATCTACTTCACGACCAGGCTCTACAGGAAAACTGATTTCAGGTGCAGGCTCAGCACCTGGTGGTGCATCGGGCGGGTAGCCATAGTGAGCGGCATAGGCTTGCAGGTCGATCGCCACCGATCGCAAATCTGTCTGAATTTGCACGTCACGCGCTTTTTGAGCTTGGGCGAGGTAGGTAGGGATAGCGATCGCCGCTAACAGTCCAATGAGAAAGAGAACAAGCAGCAGCTCTGGCAGCGTGAAACCCTGACGGCGATCGCTCAAGGTTCTTCCCTCCCACGCAAGCCATACCCGCGCACATTGTCAAGCGGCACTCGCTCTTGGACAATACCAGCATCAACGTAGAAACTACGGACCCGGCTAAAGACAAAGATCAACCAACTCTCTGCTGTGTAAATCTTGGTGCTGATGAGCAACCCAGGCAGTTTTTGATCGAGTGCCACAAACGTCAAAAACTCACCCACCGATCGCGCGATCGAGTCTTTGTCATAGCCCCTGATACTGAGGTTAAGCCACACATGCAAAATTTCTTTGGCGGGCGCTGGAGGTTGACTACTTAATTGATAGGAAATTCTTAAATAGTGGGTGGGGTATCCTTGGAGGAGCGATCGCCAGAGCAACCGATCTTCTTCACGATCGCCATCCGTTGACAATATTTTTTGTGATAGTAGTTTCCCAGGCGATACCTGTCTCGAATAGCCAGTCGCGCTTGAAAGCCTGCCAATGGTAAACCAATGCACCAGTTGAGGAGTAAGAGTTTCAATGCAGCCGTAGGCTTCATACACCACAGGCAGAACAGGCTTAGCGATCGCGCCAAACTTAGGGATTGACGGTGGTTTCTGTTTTCGTTTCCACAGCATCGATCGCCCATCCTTCTACCTCTCCGTACCTTGTGCCTGCATCCACCGCAAAGCCGTCTCCGTCCGATTTCTAACATCGGACTCGCTTTCATCCCCGCCTCAAGAGGAGGGGGTTTTCTCGCTCGTCTAATAAACCAAGTCGGATGGCAATTTCAGGATTGCTTAGACTCGATCGCAGGTGTTGGCTTCGTTTCCATATAGACTCTTCTGGCTCGCTGCAAAGAAATGGACTTGAGTTCTGACACTGGCACGCCTTTAAACATCTGAACCATCAGATCCACCAAGGCAATTTCGCAATAATCAAATGGGGCTCGGTTTTCAGCATGGGGAAGGTTAAGCATCGCTATCCTCGCTATCCGGCTCTTTCTTGCTGCCATCCAGGGGTATATCCAACCTTTCATCTACTTTCTCGGTTGGTGTCACCCTGCCCAAAGCCGCGATCGCTGCTGCCGCCGCTAAATCGTTACTGCCAACACCCTGCTTATAAACCAAAGCGTGAAGAATCACCGCGATCGCTACCGCGTGGAACACCGTCTCAGTTTTCAGCCAATCGCTCAAGTTCAGCTTCACTTGCCCGGTGCCTCATCAATTAACCCATCCGGTAGGTTCCCTTTGGCAACTTCGGCAGCCCCCGCGATCGCGTTGAAAATTTGTTCAACCTCAGCCTGTCCCGTAATGCCCGTCTGGACTTCCAAGACATCCAGTCGCCCGTTCTGGGTCTGTTGCATTGCTAGGATTGCTGCTACTTGCTGTTCAAGGCGCGTGAGGCGATCGGTGTCTGTGGGTAATAAATCAGCCATCGCTACCCCCTTGACGTGGTTGATAGGGTGCGTAATTGCCTTGTATTGGTTGGTAAGGAGTTGCTGGCTTCTGAGTGAACCAGGAAAAGACGCTGCCCAGGGCACCCGCGATCGGGATGGTAACGTGCGGTGCCACACCAAACCCAGCCAAGGCACCAGAAGCGGAGGCACCAACACCAGAAACGGTAGTAATCACATCGAGAGTCGACTGACGCATCTTTCAGGGAGTAGTAGTACACCCATATTCTGCCCTACCCATCGTCTGAGCGCACGTTCAGTACGGCAATTCAGCAAAATCCCAGCCCGGTCGATTGGCTAACCAATGCTTTAGCTCTTGCCATTTTAGATAAGTCGCCTCAAACAATTCTGGATGGCGGCGATCAATCCCGATACGCCGATACTCTTTGAGAGCCTCGCAGTGTGCGTTGTAGCTTGATTGCATATCAATGCTGGTCTTTAAGGTCCGCTCCGCCCGTATAATCGCCGCCTCTTCTGCGGTGGGTGGGATGCTGCCAGCGGACTGATCACCGCGACGAAACCCAGCCGAGCGTATGAAAATTGCCTCGTACAGTAGTTTGCAGAAACAACCCTGATGCCGCCCTAAAGTGCTCAGTTCAAGCCCGCGATCGCAGTAGATCCGCTCCAACTGCTCATAGACCAGCAACGCTTTGGCGACATCAAAGGCCTCGTAAGTAGAACGCTGTTTTCGGTCGCCTGCCTGACGCGCACAAAACGCTAACTTCTCGTACTCGAACAACCCAAAGACTGTAGACAGTTGCTCTCTAATTGAGCGCAAACTGCTGCGGCTGAAGGTGCCCCCGCTCCAGTGTTGCGACAGGAACTGTTCGCTATAAGTAATGGGCACCGTCACGGTGACTTGTTCTCGCAACCTGAAAAGCGCGGACTGGGCAATCTCTAAAAGCTTGCTAAACCCGCGACTTACAACGCCTTGAGCTTTGGCGGCGCAGTAGAGCAGGTTGTTCAGGTAGCCCATTGTGGCAATCAAGCGTTTATCTGTCCATTGGAGCGCGATCGCAGCAACTTCTTCTCTAAAGGTTTCGAGAAGCGGCGGATCGATCTGCACTTCGGTTGCAGGTAGCGTGAAAATATTAGATAATGACATCATTGCTAATTGGTTTTCAAAAGGCTCCCAAACTGCCAAGCGCGGGAGCCTTTTGTTTTGCTGAGAATATCCTAGCCCAGTACGTTTGATCTTGCCTTTCTGTTTTGTATCAAGCTCTAAACAATTGTCACAAAAGCACTGATTGGTGGCTTAGATGTAAGTGGCTTAATCTCCGTGCCAAGACAGGAAAGTCTGTCTCGCTTGGCATGTGTAGGCAATGCTTTTGTGACAATTGTATTTAGTTATACGGTTTGTGGTTCTCAACAAAAAAGGACGTTCAGCCCCCTGAGCGTCCCAACATGAGCATGGCTTAATGTAACGTCATGCGGACGGGGTTGCTGCTTCCAGGTTGGTGATCAACTCCTGAATTTGCCCCTCTTCTTCCACATCCTGCTGCTTCACCACTGCTAAATCAGCCTTGGCGGTCTCGGCTTCTGCCCTGGCTGTTGCCGCCTCTTGCAACAGGGCTTGAATGCGTTCTTCAGTCTCAGCAGGTAGCGCTGCTGTATCGGCTAGCCTTTGTTTGAGATCAGCGTTCTCTGCCTTTAGCGCTACGTTTTCTTCCTGGTACTCTGCTAAGGATGCGATCGCGGCTTTCAAGCGACTCACGATCCCATCAATCAATTCTTTAAGTCTTGCAAACATTGTACTAGCTCCATTGGTACAGGACGCTTCCATTAAGCCATAAAAAACCCCTCGTGGCATTCGCACAAGGGGAAGAGTGACTTCGATCGCCCCAGACATAGAACTCAATATAGAACTTCTGTATCAGTCCAGTATAGCTGTCTTCTCTCTAGCGCACATAGTTCTTGCCGCCTTCAACTTGAATCCCTGCCGCCTCATGGTCTGAGGGTTGAGCGCCAGTTCTCAAGTCACGGGCAGGGGTGGTTACACCTGTTGCATCAGTGAAAGTCCGATCGCCCGTCTGAGCATCTCGTTTGCCCAGATAGCCCGTTACTGCTCTCAACCCGTAGGGCGACGAGCTGTTACCTTGAGTGAGAACGCGCATGGATTGTTGGAAACGGGTTTGAGCGGTGAGTTCGGTGCGGGTCATCAGAAATACCTGATACGTTTGGAAACCCCGCGTCTTCAGACCGGGGTATGCTTACAATTAAGGATGATAAGAAGCGTCAATGATAATCGGGGAGAGCGATCGTTGTTTCAGTGGTATTGGATAAACTTTCGTTTTCTTTGTGTTCGTTTTTTCACCTGTTAACCCCTTGTAAAAGTCGATCGCCACTGTTTTTTGTTTAGCCAAATCCAGATCTGTGCGGCTAAAAACACTGAAAATTCGATCAAAGCAGTCAATGCGATATTGCGCTCTTAAAGCTCCGGTTTGTAATGGCAAGAAAGTCAAGCTCTGCGCTGCGCCTAGCATACCGACTTCAAGCCAATAAAGTTGGCTGCTGCTGTATGGCGTTGCCGCGAGTCTGCCAACGCCGCAATTTCCAGTTTTATTAATGGCAAAAGTTTGATACACCAAACTTGTTCCATCAGGCGCATCACCGCGATAGATACTGGCAGGATTGAGACTAATAAAGGCAGGTAAATGGTATTGCCGGACATTAGTAATATCAGCACCATAACCGCTTGTGGCTATACCTTGAAAGCACGTTGTCCAACTGCCAGTCAGGATACTGCTGGCATCGTTGATAGGAGCGTAGTAAAAACTATTGGAAACGAGACCAATGGAGAAAAAGTTTTCTCGATCGCCTACTAACGTGCGGCTTTGATACACGACAGAACCGTTTTGATCCAGAGTGACGAAATAACCCGCTTTGTTTGACCCTGGTGGAAAGCCTGGTATGAGCAACCCGCTTCCGGTCACCTTGCCCAGATCAACCGTATAAGCGCTTTTAGCACGGTTGGATAAGCGAATATTGAAGCTAGGGAAGGGGGTTAGCGGGATAAAATCTTGCACCACGAATAAAAATTTAGGCTGCGCTTGCCAGCCTCCTACCCAATACTCAGTTTTCCTTGTGGTTGAGTTGATGATTGAATAGAGATATTTGATCTTCCCAACCGGTTCCTCTGCCGCAGACGAAATTCTTGCCGTGACATCCCGTTCGTCCAGCAACCACCCACCAGCCTCTTGAAGAATCCCTAGCACCTGACTCCCTTCTGGCAGGCTGCTGCTGAAGACTTTCTCCCCCACCTCAACCGAGCCATCAGGCAACAGCACCTCATGCTGTCCCGTCTGCGGGTCGCGTTTACCCATGCCCACGATCGCGCTTTTGTGGCTTTGGTCATCAGGAGCAGTTTGCCGATCGCGCTGATCCCGACGTACCTGCTCGTGCAACTCTTTGCGGGTCAGCATTAGTTCGATTCAAACGCATTAAAGGTGAACGGGGCGATCGTCCCTGCTGCAACACTCCCTGTCAGTTCACCCCAGCGCTGATCGATGGTTTGGTGGACATGACTTTCAGGTGCAGTAGTACGGTGTTAACGTTCCCTTCCAAAAGTGGCGATCGCGCTCACTTTAGGGCTTAATAGAACCATCCTGAAGCGTCTGACACTATGGTTTGTACTGCTCCTACACGGTTATCGTCCTCCAGCATTGTGGCGCGTTACAGGTTACAACAACGTGCAGAGAGTAGGTTTTTTGCACAGCACCGCAACCTGGCACGAAAATACGCGCACCAGTATAGCCATCAGTGTTTAGAACCTTATGAAGATTTAGAGCAAATTGCTTCATTGGGCTTGCTTAAAGCCATCCGTAAGTTTGACCCGCAACGCGGTACAGCTTTTAGCTCTTTCGCTGTGCCTTATATCACGGGTGAGATCGGACATCATTTGCGCGATCGCTGGGATGCCATCAAAACACCGCGGCGCTTAATTGAATTCTATCAACGTGTGGAGCGCGACCAAAAGAGGTTAGCGGCACTTGGGGTTGAGCGATCTTTAGCGGAGATTGCCGCCATTCTGAAGTCTGCCCCAGGCGCTCCCAAGGATGACTGGGAGTTTATTGTGCTGGCAGTCAAGAAACGGGTAGTTAGCCTGACCGAGTTGGCAGAGTCGGGTAGGGAACCGTAGTGTTGACGTGTACTGCAACTATACTGCTATGCCCTCTTCCCGCTTGACCAGGCTTTCAGAAAACCAACGTGTGGAATACGGCATCCTCAAAGAGCGCTTTCGCAAAGGGATGCAGGGCTTTTGGGACGGCGTACAGGCGCTTCAAATTATTCGGGGAGAACGCCTCTACCGTGAAGAATACGATTCGTTTGAAGAATTTTGTCAAACGGACTTAAACCTTTCCAGAGACTATGCGTACATGTTGATGAAAGCAGGGGAGGTGTATGCCAACCTGATGCTTGAGATGCCGACAATTGTCGGCATCTTGCCAGAGTCAGAAGCACAATTACGCCCGATCGCTAAAGCCAACCTTGCACCTGAAGAACAACGGGAAGCTTGGGCAGAAGCAGTAGCAGCAGCAGGTGGTAAGCCCACAGCAGCAGTGGTGAAAGCTGTTGTCGATCGCCGTTCTCGCAGCGACTTGGCAGCAAATCAACCCGCGATCGTCTGCAACCCTAACCATGCACTTTTTGGGCAACCCGTCACTGTTAAAGCGATTAAGGGTGATATTGTGACGATCGCGACATCCACTGGCGAAACGCATTTGCTGAAGCCTGAATTGCAAGCCATCAGCTTGGAGGATCAGCTTAAAGCGTTTGTGCGCCGTGTACTGGGGTTGAATGTACTGCCAGAAGTACTGCAATTAGAAGGGCGCTCGCTTTTGGGTGAGGAATCTTAGTCATGCACAGCAGCGATCGCTTGGAGGCGATCGCGCTCCTCCCTCAGAGCCTTCCCAAAATTCTCAGATTATTGGAGAGCAAATGATGACAACTCTAATTGATCAAGTGGTGGTGCTGGTGCCTGAATTGCAAACGGCGATCGCTGACCTGAATGCCAAAATTGGGCAGGTGACTACGGTTGACCTGACTCCTGAAACGGACAGGGTGAACGCGCTCATTGTGAAGCTCACGGGCATTCTGCCAGCACCGGAACTAACGCCAGCGCCACCAGTAGAAACACCTGTGACAACTGAGTCAACACTCAATCTCTAGTTTTGCTTGTTACGACTCTCTGGAAGTCTGCACGAACCCTGCTGTGGCAGGGTTTTCTTTTAGTTATCTGGGGCAATCCCTCAGAGAGCGGGGAATGATTGATTTATGTCTAGAGAATTCAACAAAGAGCGTGCAGCGAAAGCCTTGGTCGATGCGATTTTGATGGGCGATCGTGCGGCTGCGGAAAAATACGAAGTGACCGTCAAGTCTATCGAAGGGTGGCGTGTTAGGCTCGAAACTGACAGCAAGTTTAGGGAATTTTTCCGGGATTTGAGGCAAGCTAAGGATGAACAGTGGGCTGAAGATTTACCTGCTGCTTTAGCTAGTTGCATCAATTTCTTGAAGCAGGCAGGGCAGCAGGCAGATCCCGCTAAACCAGAGGCAATCGCTGCCATAACCGGAGCCGCTGAAACGTTGGCAGACATAGCACTCACACAAAAAATGGTAGATGAAAGGCTTAGAGCGGCTAGAGCGGAGAGAGAAGCGACTGAATAAGTGGTTGCCGCCTGTGAAGCCGCGATCGCAGCCTATTCACCTACAACTTCAGATTCCAGACTGGGCGTTGCCTTTCAAGGAGTCATCACGCTACAAGGCAGCTTACGGGGGGCGTAGTGCGGGTAAGTCCCATCACTTTGCTGAAAAAGCGGTACAGCGCATGGTGGCAGAACCAGATCTGCGAGTGGTCTGTATTCGTGAGATTCAAAAATCGCTCAAATTCTCCGCTAAAGCGCTACTGGAGAAGAAAATTCAAGAGATGGGAGTGAGGCACCTGTTTACCATTCTTACTACTGAAATCAGGCGCAAGGGCGGCAACGGCATTTGCATTTTTCAAGGGATGCAAGACCACACAGCCGATTCCATCAAATCATTGGAAGGATTCGGTCTTGCCTGGGTCGAAGAAGCGCAGAACTTGAGCGCCCGATCGCTCACTCTCCTCCGCCCTACCATTCGCACCCCTGGTTCGGAGATCTGGTTTACCTGGAACCCCGATCAACCCACTGATGCTGTTGATCATTTCTTTCGTGGCGAAACAGGTGTACCAGAAGGCGCGATCGTTGTCTCAGTGAACTACGACCAGAATCCGCTGCTACCTGCTGAATCACTGGCAGAGATGGCACTTGACCGTCAGCGCGACACTGATTATTACCAACACGTCTGGCAGGGTGGCTACAACATCAAATCGCAGCTCCAAATCTTTGGCGACAAGTGGCGGCTGGATGAATTTGTACCAGGTAGCGACTGGGATGGTCCCTACTTTGGAGCCGACTGGGGCTTTGCCGCTGACCCGACCGCAGCCGTGAAGCTCTGGATTTATGATCAATGTTTGTGGGTAGAGTACGAATCCTGGGCGTTACAGCTAGAGTTAGACCAGACTGCCGATCGCTGGATGCGTGACCTCCCAGAGATTGAAAAACACACAGTCCGTGCCGATAACTCACGACCAGAATCGATTAGCCATGTCTCGCAGCAAAAGCGCGATCGTCCTGGTATACCCTACTTGGTTGCCGCCGATAAGTGGGCAGGCTCGGTAGAGGACGGGATTGCTTTTCTCAGGAATTTTGACAAGATAGTAGTACATCAGCGCTGCACGCATTTTGCTGAAGAATGCAGGTTGTATCGGTACAAGACAAATGCTGCGGGCGACATTCTGCCAGCCATTGTCGATAAACACAATCACGCGATCGACAGCGCACGTTATGCGCTGTCTCCCTTGATTAAGAGTCAGCTTAGCGGCAACTGGGTAGGAGAATGGTAAATGGCAAATGCATACACCGACGCAACGGCAATGCTGGCACTGGTACGAGAACTGACCAGCATCGATAGTGCTACCATCAGCGACTATCGTGTCAATCTCATGCTGTCAGACAGCGCTGGCACAGACTCCACTGGTACCAAAACCTATCGACCATATTTTGTCGGTAGTACGTTGATCAGAACAAACCGATCGGATCAGTCGATCGTGAGTGCCGATGGTGCCACCTTCCAAAGTTTAACTGTGAGCGAACCAAAGGGTACGGCGCAGACGCTGTTCAATTTGCCTGCCCTCGTGCAGGGCTATATGGAGCAGCAGCAACGTTTGGATCGATCGCTGGGGCTGACCGTACCAGACGGGTTTAGTGCAGTGCTGAATCCTGGCAGTGCGGTGATGTCAATCTTTGCGGGTCCATAACAGTAGGAACTCTCGCCTCAAAGCGTTTCTTACTGTAGATGACCGATTCGGCGATTACTGAAATACGCAATGATGGTGTTGCCCTCAATGCCCTGGCGATGCTAGGCAACCGTGCGACAGGATTAGGGCAACAGGGACGCGACAAGTATTTAGAGCACAACATCAATCTCAACTTCTCACCGCTCTCGCGAGTCGAACTGCAAGCGCTCTACCGTAAGAGCAAAATCTGCGAGAAAGTGGTGGATCTGCTGCCCAAAGCTGCTACTGCTAACAACTGGCTAGAGGTGACGATCGGTAAGGGACGCAAAGGTATCCCTGCCAAAGCGGTGCAGTACAGCGAAGATTTGAAGCTGCGAAGCATGGTGCGTGAAGCCGCGATCGCTGGACGGCTGGACGGTGACGGCTTTGTGATTATTGGCATCGATGACGGTGGTGAACCTTGGGAACCTGTCAACGAAGGACGCATCCGTAAAATCTCCTGGTTGTATCCAGTCGATCGCTGGCGTATCTATCCTGAAACGCAAACAGGACGACCAGGGCACCCTGAACTTTATAGCCTTTACGTGCCCGCAACAGAAGCATTACCTGGACAACAGGTAAACGGCAAGATTCATCGATCGCGTGTCCTCCGCTTCCCTGGCAAAAGGCTCTGGGGCGACATGCTGATTGGTTCATCGGGCTTCCATGATTCAGTGCTGCAAACGTTTTTCCAGAGCTTTGTGCGCTACCTGATTGCGATCGAGTATTCGACGCGCATGGTGCAGGATTACAACCAGTTTGTCTACAAGTTGCAAGGGTTGGCGCAACTGATTCAGTCAGGCGACCAGGAAAAGATCTTCCATCGGTTTCAAGCCATTTTGATGTCGATGTCTAGCCTGGGTGGGCTGGCAATGGATGCCGATCGGGAAGATGGCACCTTTATCAGCCGCAACTTTGGCGGACTGGATGCGCTGATCGATCGACTCAAGGATGATACTTCTGCTGCTGCTGCAATGCCGCCTTCGCAGCTTTGGGGCAGTTCGCAGAAGACGGCATTGAGCAACTCAGCAACAGGTGACAAGTACGGCTGGGCGGATTGCGTCAGTGATTACCGTGCCGAGATTTTTGAAGAGCCGATCGAGGATTTCTTGCGGCTCACTTTCCTAGCGCAAAACGGACCAACAGGTGGACGGTTGCCTGATAGTTGGGGTGTGAGCTATCGATCGGCACTTCGCCTCAACCTGAAAGAGCAAACAGAGCTCCGCAAAGACCAGACGCAAGGCGTAGATGTGCCCTCAATCCAAGCAGGGGTGCTACTACCAGAAGAGGTGCGAGAAAGCGCCTGGTCTGGCAGTGAGTACACGATCGAGCGTCAGTTACAGCCAGATCTATGGGCGAAGCAGCAAGCGGAGGCAGAAGAGCAAGCAGAGGCGGAGGGCGAGGAGGCAGAGGCAGAAGGTGAGGGAGAGAATGAGACAGAAGACACCGTTTCTGCTCTGAGTGATGTTTTTGAAGACGACGAGGATGACGATGACGATCGACTAGATAAAGTACGCCTGGATGCAGCTTGTGGTAAAGGGTGGAAAGGCACTAAACCATCAGACCATCCTGATCATGCGGCGTACAAAGCTGGATTTGCAGTGCATGGTGGCAAGGGTGAAATCGCGCCTCAAGAACTGCCAAAGGTAAAAACTAACTCTGCAAAGGCTCGCTCAGCAAAGAACAAAAGCGGTTCAAGGACTAGCACGCGAGAGAGACTTGCTGCCCTTAAAGCTAAACCTGCCAAAACAAAAAGTGATAAAGAAACGCTAGAAGCAAATGGACACAGCAGTTTTGAAGTAAAAAGCCGCTTGGCTGAACTTGCGAAACTCGATCTATCCGACGCGGGTGATAAAGCCTACAAGAACGCATTGCTGCATCCAATCGATCCAAATGGCAGTACAGAAGCAGCGCTTGACAGAACGCAGGATCAACGTAGACTCAGGGGCAAGCAGTCGTTGGATGCAGACCAGGTACGGGATGCTGGAGCGAATCTGCGGCAGGGCATGAGAGGGGTGGCTGGCGGTGAAAACAATCGAGCGGTACTAGAATATTCGGCTCAAATCTACGATCGCTTGAGCGATAGCCAGAAGAATGCTTTTGCAGCAGAAGCAGGCAAAGCCATTCACGACGATCCTTTGTATAAGGTGCCTCGTTACGGAAAATTAATTGCTGACATCAAAGAGCGTCACGGCAGGGCTGATTCTGATGATGGAGGCAGCGATCGCACACTCCCAAAGTCCACAACGACTGGTGGAACGAGCCGTATTGATGCGGTAAACCCAGTCGTCGGCATTATCGATCGCGCTGACAAATTGCTCCAGGGACTAGAGGATAGCGCGATCGAGCGTGTCAACAGCGCTTTAGAATCCAGCTACCAGGCGTTAGAAGCGCAAATACTGCGGAGTTACAGCCAGGAGACACCCGGCTCTCTCATGGGTCGTGAACGAGCAGCGGTCTTGCTCTTGCAGGTGTCTGACCTGCTGCAACTCCTCAACACACGTAGCGCTGAAGACATCCAGCAAGCCTTTGAAGACCTGTTGCGGGGTGCGGCTGCTCAAGGGGTGACGCTGGCGGATGACTTGAGCAGAGCGATCGCCAATCAGCAGTTACAGGCAACGGCGAATGTGCCTATAGCCGCGATCGTGAATCAAGCAACAGAGGGCATGACGCGGCTACGCAACCACACTGAAGCGTTTGCAGACAAAGCATCAACCATTGTCACGCAAGGGCTGATACAGGGTTTTGGAACGGACAAAATAGCGTCGTTGTTGCACCAGCAGTTAGGCGTGGTAAAAGCTCGTGCTACAGCCATTGCTCGTACTGAGAGTCTTGCTGCCAGCAATGCGAGTGCGATCGCTAGCTATCAGGCGAATGGGTTGTCACTGGGCACCTGGCAATCAACTTTGGACTCACGCCTTTGTCCTTTTTGCGCCGCCCGTAACCAGAAGATTTATCGGTTGGAAGACATTGTGCTACCAGCCCACGTTGCATGTCGTTGTTTTGCCTCCCCGGCATCTGAGCGCTGGCTTCAGCTAGGGCTAATTGATACCAAGTGGGCGACTGACTTCAGAGCCAAGTCACTAGCAGAGTTGCGATCGCAGGGCTTAGAACCAGATGACGGCGCTTCACCGTTTGAACGGGCAAATGGGCTGGACGCACCAGAGCCAGTTTGGTCTCCAGAAGCGCGATCGGACAGCTTTGAATGCGATGAGTGGCGTGAAGATGCTGGTACGCCGTGCGGTCGGAGTTGGATCAAGGCGGGAGCTAAGTGCACCAAAGGTGTTTCGGGTGGGCATCCATCAGCTAACCCCAACCATCCAGGGCACGCGGCTTATCAGGGCACAATGGCGGCGACGACTGGCAAGCATACGCATCCAGCCGCGCAGTCTAACCACCCGGATCACGCTGCTTACGCGGCGGCTCACTCGCAGCACGGCGGCAAAACGCCGTTGCCATCCGGGGGCGGTGGTGCAGCTCCAGCCCAAACCGCCGCAAAGTCGAAGGCAGCAAAACAGACTGGCAAGCGATCGACCTCAAAAGCTCAGTCCAACAACACTCCGATCTCCAGCACAACTCCAGCGCAGCCTGCCAACCCAGTCAAGCTCAATCAAACCGAATTGACCAGTAAGCGCGCCGATCTGGAGAAACGTTTCGGCAAGAAGCTGGTGCAGGATGCTGAAGCAAACACAAAGAAAGTGCTAAGCGATGCCGATGTGTTTGTGAGAGTGGGATCGACCGATACGCTTGAAAAAGTGTTGGGCAGCGGTTTCAAGACATCGGCAGAGCTAAACGTCACGGGACATAGTATCCCTAACCTGGCAGACAAGAACTATCAAGATGCACGGAACCGAGTGGAGGCGAGAACACTGGGTTACGACGCGAAAACGACCCAGCCCGGTGATCGCCCGATCTATGGCTATCTGGGAAGCAGCGACCTGAATGGACAGTCTCACGCCGATGTCTCGCGAGCGTATGGCTCGATCGCGGTCAAGCTAAAGTCCGATGTCAAAGACCGTGCCAGCTTTACTGGAGCCGATTCGTTTAAGTCAGGCATCGCTAGCGAAGTAAACAACCCCAACGCAGCTTCGTTGGTTAGCCTGACACGACATGGCTACGATCGCGACCAGCTACCCGCGCACTACCCCTCTTACATGAAGGGTGATCAGAACGACCAGTCCGCCCTCCAAAATGCTGCCAAAGCAAAGAGTATTGACGATCTGGCACCGAAGCTGTCACCTACGGGCAACGCTTACATGGAGGCTCAGGTGCATGGTGGGGTGAAACCGTCCGATATTGCTGCGATTCACTTTGAGCCGTCAGGTGTGAGTGATCGACCATCAGCAGACGTAGCAAAATTTGCCAAAGCAAACAATGTTGATCTGTATGTCAGTGGCAAAAAGCTTTCCAGTCAGGAAGTCGATCACATCATCACGCCACCGACCGATCACGCTCTCCACAACCTGAATGACGCTCTCGACAAAGGCGACTTGCAGGGCATTTTTACACACGTTGATACTATTGCGACTCACGCCGCCACAGTCAAAATGGCATCGGGTGAGCGGGATAAGTATCTCAAGGCGATGTACCAAATTGCCGGATATGACGGTAAGCCAACGGTCGGATCGAGTGCTGACGTGACTAAGACATGGCAGGACGGCGGGACGTTGATGGTGCGCGGGGTGAATCAAGGCACCACCGATCGCACTCAATTCTTAAAACAGTTCCAAACGGGCGATTACTTTACAGGTAATGGCATCTACGGGAATGGCACGTATGTTGGTCACGCTGGCACGATCGTCAACGGCAAGTTTGTGGGGCACGATTCTAAAACGGCGACCGCAGATGCTAAACGGGCGTTTGATGACGTTGCCAAACATAACTACATCAACTCCAGCAGCGTCACCATGCAGATGGCTCTGACCAAGGATGCCAAGGTTGCCACACAGTCAGCCATCCAAAGCCAGCGCAAAGCCGCGCTGAAAAAATTACAAGTCTTGCAAAAGGCAGAAGAAAAGCGAATACAATCCGCAGGGCAAAACTTGAATGCAGCAGACTTGCAGAAGTACAACGCTGCTCACGCCAAAGCGTCGCTCGATAACGACGCTGAGTTCGGTACAGCCAAACCCAAATTAACTGGGAAAATACAGACTAACTTTGGCGCAGAAGAGCTTCACAGCTACTCTGCCGCAAGTACCGCTAAAGGCAGCAAGCTTGATTTTCAGATCAAGTCGGAGCAGGATTTGTTCGGTGCGATCATGGGGCACTCTCAAAAAGACTGGCACTACCAGGATGAAAATGGCAGTTGGCAGAAGGTCAAAACCAGAAAGGAAGCACTCGACAAAGGACACAGGGCGGCGATCGCTCGCAAGTCTACTGAAGATGCTTTGAAGGCAGCAGGGTTAACCCATGCTCCTGGTCAGACGAGCCAGGTAACACAGCAAAAGCTGAAAGCGCTCCGTGACAAAATCGATGCAGTCAAACACGTCATGGGCTTAAATTTGGGCGATACAAACGGCATTAGCTATTTTGCTATGATCAAAGGGTATGATGCCGTAGCGCTCAATCAAAGCTACGAAAAGAAGACCTTTATGACCCTGCTCAACCGCAGTAAGGTCGTGATTCAGAAAGATGAGTTGGATTATACCAAAGCAAAGAAAACGGGTGCGCTTTGATGCAAGCTGAACTGAGCCGGAAGCTGGCGCTGATCATGGGTAGTCCGTTGTTCCGCTATCAAATTAGCAAGGAACCGGACAATGGAGATGCTGTGCGCGATCGCCTCATCAACGACTGCGTAAAGGCAGACACAGAGGCTAACCTGCCACCCCAGATCCAAAAAATCTTTGCTCAATGCGAGGCATCGATCGCTGAAGCTGAGCGGCTGAAGATCTCTTATCCTTACGATCAACCAGGGCAGCTAGAGACAATTATGGGGCTAGACAAAGCAGGAGACGACAATGCCAATTAAGAACCGCGATCGCTTCCCTGACGTGGACTTCCTGCCCGATGACCAAATCAAGCCTGTGGGTGACGTGGGTGGCGTGACGTTAGTGTTAGTGGGCAAAGAACAGGGCAGTGACGCGCCTGTTGTAGCGCTTAGCCGCACAGATGACCCAGCCTCAGAAGAACTGTCTCCCGTATCCCTAGAGAGCCTGCTGAAGTTTTCGCAAGACCCGATCAACCTGCCTGGGTTGCAATGACAATTGGCGCTGGGGCTGTAGTCACTCGCGATCTAGAGTCAGATGATACGTATGTGGGCATTCCGGCTAAACGTCTTGTAAGTGGGAACGATCGCGCTGAACTAATGCAACCGCTTCATGTCCGCTGAATCAACCTTTCACTGCGATCGTGGTGCCATTCTCCTCCCTCCGAAGCCAGAACCGACTTCGGAGGGCTTTTTGCGTTGTTTTTTGCGTATCGGTGGCACAGGCGATTTGTCCTACCGCAACCTGGACGGCACCGAACGGATCGAAGTGGTCACGCCTGAAGTGTTGTTTGCCAAGGACTCGATCGACAGCTTCAAGATGAAGCCGATCACCTATCCCCATCCGCCCGTGAAAGTGCGATCGGACAACGTGATGCAGTACGGGCGCGGGATGCTGGGGCATTATGCCGTGATTGATGGCGATTTTCTGGGGTTTGTGGGCACCGTTACCGACAAGCAGGCGGTGGATGCGCTCCTTTCTGGTACAGCGACCGAAGCCAGTTGCGGGTACGACACAGCCACCAGGCAACGCGGCGATGGGAAGTTTGAGCAGATCAGGCGGGATGGGAATCATGTGGCGATCGTGCCGCGTGGTCGGGCTGGCTCCGATGTCCGCTTCCATGTGGATGGGGCTGATGAGTTTGAGTATTGGTATCAAACCGACGCACCCACCGACCTCTATAACGCTGACAGCGAAACGGTGAGAGAAGTTTTTAAAGATATTCAGCAACGGCAGCTTTACGACTTGGGCAAGCGATCGAGCGCGCAGGAACAATCAGTCAATACGAACGCAGACGACATGATCGCCTTTCCCAGTGGCAGAGTTTTCAACCTTGAAGATGAAAAGCTGGCTGGTGAAGTACTGGATCTGATTGGTCAGATCGGCTGGCTTAAAGACGATAACACCCACCTTCACGACGAGCTTTCTAGGCTGGTTGAAGCGGTCAGAGAAAAAGACTGTGAATGCGACGACAACCCCGATGAGGACGCTATGGAACTTTGGAAAACGCTCGGCTACGACTCTGCTGATGCAGCGGTAGAGGGACTAAACCAAAAAACAACTGGGCTGCAAGCGAAACTGGACGCGGCTGATGGCACTGCCACAGGGCTACAATCGCAAGTTGTCGAACTGCAAACCAAGTTGGATGCTGCTGAAGGGAACCGCATGGATGCCGACACGATCGCGGCTGAGGTCTCGAATCGTGCCGATGCGTGGAATGCGGTGCTACCCTTGCTGCGACTAGATGCGCCCGACTTTCAGCCCGATTACAAGCTGCCTGTGGCGGACGTGCGGAAGCTGGCGATCGCCAAAAAAATGCCGCACCTCAATCTGGATGGTAAATCGGCAGACTACATCAACGCGGTGTGGGACACGATCGCGCCTGGGTTAAAGGAGGTGACGCGCAAGGATAGCTCTGATAACCTGCTCGATCTGCTGAACCAAGCCCAACGCAGCGATGGCGGCAACCCGGAGATGGCAATGGCGGTAGCCAAGAAAAAACGTGCCGATCGCATCCGTGCCAACGCTCAATCTTCTATGGAGTAACGCTTTATGCCTCAAACCACTGTCGGCTACCGTCAAAACAAGTGGCTTACGGAAGGACAGGTTGGTGATACTTCCATCCGTCGCCTTGATGGCGCGATCGTCAATACACCCAACGGCGAAACGGGTGTGCTGCCTTTTGGTCGCGTCACGCATCTGGTCAACGGCAAAGCGGTGCTACCAACGCAAGCCGCCGATGCCACTCACCTGATTCTGGGTGTCAACATCTTCAATGAACGCTGGGGCTTGTATCTGCGCGATTTGCTCAAGCAGCAGAGCGGCTTGCAGGCATCGGGCACCATCCCTGAAAACGCAGTTGGCTATCCCGCCCTAACTAACGTACTGGTTGAAACGATGACGATGGGCGATATTGTCATGTACTCCGAAGAAGCGCTGAATCCGGGTGATTTGATTGCCTATCGTTTTGCTACGGCATCTCTGAGCGGTAGCCAATTAGGGCAAATTCGCAAAGGGTTTACAGGCACGGCGGCTGGGGCGCAGGTGGGCTGCGAATTGCTGCCGGGTGCCAGAGCTTATGAAGCCTGCTCTGCTGGTTCTTTGGTGTTAGTCCGCTTGGGCACCGTGACCCCGACGACTGGCTTCAGCGTGATGTAAGGATCCGTCAATAGACCCGTCAAGAACCAACAATTATTTGACCAGGAGACAGCATGATTCAGAATGAGGTGGTTTTGGCGGGGAAGTTCCTGACCGAAGCGCTGACGACGTATGAAACACAGCTCGTAGAAACGGTGTGGCCTGAAATGTGGGGGTACAACGGCATGTATCACGAAGCTATTTCAGATCTGCCCTTTGGCACCTTGAAGTACACCACCGCCCGGATTGACTACACCGGTCGTGCTGTGAACTACGGCGGTAAAGCCACGACGCTGCCCCTTGCCAACTTTGGCATCAACATGGATGAGTACAAGTGCCAGGTGGGCGTACTAGCAGCGGAGTGGACGTGGCAGGAACTGCGATCGGAAGAAGCCGCACAGAAAAATACCTTCCTACCGCGCACCAATGTGGTGCAGAGCTATCGCAACGCACTGGAAAAAGGATTGCGTGAATGGATGCACATCCGCACGGTGTTCGGCGACCCGACGATCGGGTTCACGGGCTTTATCAACAACCCTTATGTGGAAGTGATCAACGTCACGGCAGGTGCCAACGGCGTAACCGGGACAGGTGCAACGGCAGCTACCGCTTACGAATGGTTCAGAACCGAGTTGTCCAACTTTCGCAAAAACACGAGACTCACGGCGGAAGCAACGGCGGCGATCGTGGACGAGGACATCCGAGCCGCGCTGCAACGTCGTTTTGCTGACAACTCAAACGATGGCACCCCAGCGCAAATGTTGACCAATCGCGCCGAATCACCGCAACTTCGGAAGCTGACTACGGTGAACGAGTTTGGGGCTGACATTGTGCGCGATGTGAACGGCGGTAACATCACCAGCATTGGTGGCGTGAGTATACCCGCAACGGCTGACCTGCTAATGTTTATGGACTCCACAGTGCAGAACAACATCATGCGCCATTATGCTGACATCGATACCATGCCACCCTTCATCCTGGACGATGGGATGACCTATCGCCAGATTGGTCTGTGTGCTACGTCAGAAGTGATTTACGCGCAACCGTTCCGTGCTCGCCTGTACATCCTCAACAAGTCTTAGTAGTTCTTAATTGCTGGTTGTTTTTAGCCTTTAGCCTTTAGTTTTTCCCATGCGTTATCAATTTACTCCTGCAAACCGTGCTGGTGCGACCACGATCGTCTTTGCTAATCACCGCGTTTCGTTCATACCTGGCGTGGGTGAACTGGATGATGACGTGTGGAACGATATCAAGGATGATTCGACGATCGTCGAGATGCTGGAAGCAGAAACTCTGCGCGCTCTAACTTCGTCGCCTGTCACCCCTCCCGCTCCTGCCACTCCTAAAACCACCAAACCTACCAAGCCTGAGTAATGGCTTCACCGTTTCCCAGTAACGCGGTGCTGACATTTTCGGTCGCAACGGGTGCGATCGCTACTGACCCGCGCACGGGCAACAAACAACCAGCAACACTCACGGTAACGGTCAAGGCTTACTTGAAACCTGATAGTCGTCCGAGGGGGCTTTTCTATCCTGGTATAGATGAGTCTGATGAGCCTCTGTCAGGTCGTCTGACCAACCCTTCCACCGTACCCAACGGTGTGGGGCATCTCAGCAAAGGGTGGGCAGTGATTACCGATCCGGTGACGAAAGACACGCAATCAGGCTGGTTTACGCTCTACAGAGGTACACCTAGCCCCTTTGGGGTAGAGGCAGCGCTGGGGGCAAAAGTATCGGGTATTTTTCGCGCTCAAGCAGTGGCAGGTGGCGCTCAGGGCATTGCGCTACAACCCACACCAGGACAATACCCAGCCGCGATCGCACTTTCCCTCCATCGGCTAGTTGCGCTGCACAATGGGCAATTAGTCTATGCCGATGCGACTGATATAACCCAGACTGAAGGCGCGATCGGGCTAACGTTGAACGCAGTGGCAGCAGGCGGAAAACCACAATTTGCCACCAGTGGGCTGATGCAAGATACTGGCTGGAGTTGGACGGTAGACCAGCCTGTCTTTGTGGGCAGCGTTGGCAACCTGACACAGAACCCCCTCATAGTGGCACCGGGCTATTATCAGGAAGTAGGCGTAGCGGTCAGTGCCACACAATTACTACTGGGACTTGAGGAGGCGTACTTACTCTGATGGCAACCATTAAGCTCAATACAGCCGCGATCGAGAAAGCCGCTCAAGCAGCCTTCAGAGAAACCTGCCTGCTGATGGGTACTGGCTTTACGCAGTCAATTTCTGATCCAAAGTGGGATTTTCCGACTACGACCAAGCGTTATGGCGATGGGTCTGGCGGCAAAAGGAAGACCCCGCATGAAGTGAGTTCGCCACGCGATATTGTGGATACGGGACGCTTGAGAGCCAGTCAGCAACTTGATTTTGTTAGTCACACAGAAGCCCGTTACAGTTGGAATGTTGCGTATGGGCTTGCCATTTTGTATGGCTATACAACCAGTAAAAGCACAAACATCCCCGGTCGTGACTGGGTGAAAGATGGTCTAGAGCGTGTCAATGCTCAAAAGGTTTTTGCAACTCTACTGAAGTCAAAATTGCTGTGACTGAAACCTACCTCGATCGCGCTCAACTGCTGCAACAACGCCTCATCACGGCGCTGGGCGATTTGCTGGGCACTTACACCAGCTTAAATGGCGAAACCACACCTGCTATCGCCATTGATGACACAGGCAGTTCGCCCCAGGGGATGAGTGTCGAGGGGTTAGAGGTGGTCATTCAGCCAGAGGTCAATACGCCTGTTACCGCAATGCTGGGTAGTAACCAGATTGCCGCAGAGACAACCATCACGCTCAAGCAGTGGGACTTGAACGACACGACCATTGCCGCCACAGAAGCACTCTTGCTGGCGATCGATGAGATTACTGAAGTGTCTCCCAGAGTGGTGCGATCGACCGTGTTGGATAACATTGAATCACGACGAATCACCGTCACACTGACGCGAGTGCAACGGGTGATGCGAGCGGGAGTCTAGCGGGGGAACAGTAGCAGCGACCTTAACCGCGCTGGGTTCTCCTATGCCTTTAACTCGCAATCGCGCTCAGATTAGCCATCAAACGGTGCTGGGCAAGCTAGTACAAATTTATCTGGCAGCGCTTGATCCAGGTGTCTCCGCCAGCGCGATCGTCGATCAAAACATTTACCTTGACGGTGGCTATCAGCAAACCGTGACTGTAGCGACAGCAGCAGCAGGGGTGTACTCGCTTACCGTAAACGGTGTGGTCATTGGCTCTTATACCGCTGGAGCTGGCGACACTGTTGCCATCATTCGGAATGCACTTCTGGCAAGCGTCAAGCTCAACACGCCAACTACGGGCATTTTTGCAGGCAAGCCAACAACAGGTGCGTTCGTACTGCTGAGCGGACAAACTTTTACTGCTGCATCAACGGGTGCTACCCCTGCCAACATGACGTTAGGAGCAACAGCGCTGGTAACGAACACAACTGCCAAAGGTGCAACTAGCGTGACCCTGTTTGAGCCCTTGTTGGGACCCGTTTATGCTGGGCAATATCTTTGTTTTGCTGACTCTAACGACGTGGAGAAGTCGGCAAAAGTCACGGTTTCAGCCGCGATCGGAGCCACTACCCTGACCGTCAGAGCACTGGATGAGGCAATCACTGCTGGATCAGGCGCAGAATTCCCCACGTATCTCTGGGATCGCACCGATGCTTCCCTGGATGAAACGTTTGCTACGGTGCAAACCGTGACGTTTAACACAGGTGGAGCACAGTTGCAGACACCGACTACCATCGATCGCAAAATCACCCTGCCTGGGATTAAGTGGCATTACAACGCAGCTTTTCGCACTGCGGCAGAACAAGCGGATTTGCAAAAATTTATCTATGTCAAACGGCTGGAACCCGCACCTAACCCCAGTTTTATCACGGGTGACAGCATTGTTGGTATTGGCGTTGTTACCAGCAACAAACAAGCGGGGCAGGCAAACGCGCCCATTTCTGGCGACCTGGAAATTAGCTTCAGCGGTGCCGTGATTAAAGCTGTACCTGTACCAGTGACACCCTGATGCTGATCAGCGGCTTACAGACACGCGGCATCTTCTGTAGTCACTGCCAAGTAGAGGCGGAAACCATTACCGCTGGTGTGGTGGCATTGCGCGATCCTGGGCTGATGGGGCAAAGGGTGGCACTGATCCAGACCGAAAATCGAGATGGTGAGCTTTACCTGGTCAAGGTGCCTGAAATTAAATACAACCCTGATTACAACGTTGTTTTGGAGCGAGTGTATGAGTGAGACAGAGCTAAAACCGTTGGGCATGGTCACGGAAATTAAGGCACTGTTTGAGTTCTTTAAAACAGAACTACCCGCGATCGCGGCGGCTTTGCCGTTTGACTTGCTCCCCTCTGAGGTAGTCACGGGTAAAACCATCACCGTGTCGCTTTTTGAGTTACCCAAACTTCATCAATTGACTCAAGGCGAAGAATTTACGTGGCAGTGCTTTTTAGAAAGCGCGACTCGTACCGTCGCATGGGAAGAACTGACACTGTTCCGCCTTAAAGCAGCAGCGGTGACACTCATCCTGTTATTCAGGCATGATGCCGCTTGGACGGTTGCTAAGACTATGCAACTGGGCACACAGCAAATCGACGATCTCTATAATTTCTTTATTGGCGAGCGTACCCATTGGCAAACTGCCACAATTACTTCTGAAATGGAAACAGAGACAGAGGCTACCACCGCAAAAAAGCCCCTCAAGACTTCTGGACGGAAATCTTCTGGCGACTCTCTTACGACTTCCCCAGTAACAAAAAATTTGGAGACGACAGCTTTAGCCGTTGCGGTGTAAAGGTCATTAGCGGGGCGATCGCCTATCTCAATGAGCGTGAATTGCAGCAGGCGAATAGTATCGCCACTCCGTTGCATGGAGTAGCCGCCACGATCGCGGGGTGCAATGGGGTCAAGCGCCCCACCGAAGCGACTGAGTTTGTGAATCCTTATGCCCTTGCGCTTTACCAGCGCGAGGCTAAAGCATTGGTGCCTGTAGCAGCCGCGCGAACGACACTCAGACTATGGGATGAAGGCAAGCTGCCGGGATGGGTAGTGGAGTGGCTCGATCGGCGTTTGCTGGAGGCGGCTGCGTCTGAGTAGGAACTTTGAGCACGTAGCGTAGGGGCTGTCTGTGGAAATAGGCTCAGTAGAATTTAAGGCGGTCTTAAATACCAAAGACATTCCTGCCCAGGTTGCAGCGACTCAACAGCAGATCGCTGGCAAAGACGCGAATCTTAAGGTTGGAGCCGATACAGCTAAGGCAAAAGGCGAACTGGATGGGCTAGCAAAACAGGCGGGGCGTGGAGTAAAGACACCGATCGATGCCGATACCAGCCTTGCGAAACAGAAACTGAAAGAACTGGGTGACTTTGCCAAGCAAGCGCTCGGTGAAGTTGGCAGAGGCATTGGGCAAGGCATTGGCATCAACCTTGCCAACAGCATTCAAGGCACGGTAGCAGGAGCTGTAGGAGCCGTTACGGGCACCGTCAAAGAAGGCTTGGATACGTTCATTGCCTTTCAGGACAAGCTCACCACCTTTGGCGCGGTTGCCAACGCCACGAAGGAAGAAACCAAAGCCCTGGCTGACGAAGCCAAGCGTTTAGGCATTGAGACTTCTAAAACCCCTGTACAGGTGGGTGAGGCGGCAGTACAGCTTGCCAAGCTTGGCTTTAGTGCCAAAGATACTAAAGAGCAGGTTGAAGGCGTGGTGAGGCTGTCTGAAGCCTCTGGACTGACCGACTTGGGCAAAGCGGCAGAGGTGGCAGGGGCAGCATTTAACGTCTTTGGCACCAACACCAAGAAAACGGCTGATGTTGTCGCCGCCACCAGTAACGCGACAGCGGCGGATGCGCAGGATTTGCTGCAAGCCATCTCATCAGCTGGTGGTGTGGCGAAGGCAAACAACCAGAGCTTTGAAACGTTAGCAGCCACGTTTGGTTTGCTGCGATCGGCAGGTTTCCAGATGGAAGCAGCCGGAACAGGTGTCAAAACCATCATTAGCAGCTTGGCGGCACCGACCAGCGCCGAGGCAAAGAATGCCATAGAGCAGCTTGGGGTGAGTGTTTTTGACGCCAGCGGTAAAATGCGAAGCCTGGAAGCGCTTATTCCAGAGCTTCGTAAATCCTTGTCTGGTCTAACCCAACAACGGCAAGCGTCTCTAGTCAAAGCCATTTTTGGCGATGGTGGAGCAGCACCGCTTTTAGCGCTGTTGTCAACCTCTCAGGAAAAGATCGACAGCACGTTCAAGACAATTAATAATGCATCGCAAGATAATGCAGCGGGTGAAGCGGCAAAGAAACTACTTACCGGGCTACCAGGGCAACTCAAGCTTTTAGAAGGGTCGGTTGCCACGCTCAAGCTCAACCTGGGTGAGGCGATCGCGCCTGCCTTTGAGGGCTTAGCCAAGTTAGGCACCGATACTGCCAATGAAATCCTTAAATCCAGTGGGTTGCTGGATGGGCTGAAGGGCAGTGCCGAAGGCTTTAAGCTTTCTCTGGAACAAGATCCTGATCTGGCGAAAGAGTTAGCGCTGGCGTTGGGTGAAGCAGGCAAGGTGTTGGCAGATGACGTTGCCAGCGGTGCGCGATCGCTCACGGAGTATCTGAAGGAGAACCCACGCGCGATCGCCGATCTGGTGTCGGGCACGGTGGAGTTTGTCAAACTGCTGAATGAGGCGGTTGGAGTTGCAGGCAAGGTTGTAGACAAGCTGGGCGAAGGCGCTCAACGGCTGAAAGGGTTGCTCAATCCTGATGCTGGCGACAAAGAAGGCGCGAGTAAGGCAATTCAGGGTGCGGGGGGCACCAAAGCCGATGCTGATGCTGCGGAAAAACGGACGCAGGCGCGAGTGCGACGGCAAAGCTTAACCACCGATATCGGTGGGGTACCCCTTACCTTTGGCTCGATCAAGCCACAAGAAATTGAGAAAATCCGGTTTGAGGAGACCCAAAAGCAGCTAGACGAAGTTCGCAAACGGACATTAGCGAAACCTGACGAAGATGCTGCCAAGGCAGATTTTCAGGCGGCGGCAGTGCAAAAAGCGGCAGCGGCTAAGCGTGATGCAGGTGCGCCAGAAGAGGAAACCTTTCAAGAACGAGCGGTCAGAAAAGCAGCAGAGGCAAAGGCTGATCTCAAGGTTGACAGCAAGAGTCTTGCGACAAGTGAAGGCAGTAGCAGTAAGGGAGCAGGTGTCGATACCTCTGAAAAAACGGCATCGGGGCAGCTCAAAGACATTCAAGATTTCAGCCGTGATTTAACGCTGAAGGAGAATAAGCTCTCCGAGTCAGCCGATCGCGAAATCGCCCTTGCCAAAAAAGCCCAACTTTCCCGCACTAAAACCGCTCAGGAGACTGAAGCCGCGATCGCCCAAATTCAGGCAAAAGAGAGCCAGGGCAAGGTGAAAGCGATTGAGGAGTCGATCGCGCAGATTGATGCCGCTGAGAAAACGGGGCAAATCGGGGCTAAGGAAGCAGCAACCAAGCGATCGGAGCTTCAGAAAAAACTTGCCAGTGCGGAGAAGTCCGACCTGGACAACCAGATCAAGGCGCGTGATGCTGCCAATCGGGAAACGCTCAAACAGTTTGAATTCCAGAATAAACAGGCAGAAGCGGCAATTGCTAGACGCGCCAATGCCTCGCGGCTATCGAGTGCGAGTGGCACCGTTGAAACGAGCCAGATTGAGGAGCGGACGGCAACCGACACCATTGCTCAGAAGCAAAAAGAATTAGCCGCCACGAAGCAACAGCGGGCAGCGGGCGTTTTAGATGCCCGTGAAGCTGCTGAAAAAGAGCTGGCGATCGAGCAAGCCCTCGACAATGAACGTGTCAAACTGCTGGGCATCCGTCGCCAACGCGAGCAAGCTGATTTTGAGCAGCGTAGTAAAGTCGCTAACGCTGCGATCGAGCGAGCCACAGCGGCTCAAACGTTTTCTGCACGTCAAACGCAGCTATCAGGCGATGGTGTCGTTGGCGAAGGTGGGCAGGCTGAGATCCAAAGGATCGAAGCCGAAGCCGCGCAGAAGCGTTTAGCACAAGCTCAAATTGACCTGCAAGAGATTAAAAAGCTACAGCAAGATAAAGTCATCGGGTCGCGGGAAGCCGAAAACCAGATCACCGAAAACCTGCAAAAGCAAGATGCTGAGCGAGCCAAAATTCAAGACCTGGAAACACAACGAGTTTTGCGGGGGATTCAGAACGTTGCCGACGCCCAGAAACGGCAGCTAACCGCCGCTAATGCAGGGATTGACCAGCAGAAAGCCAGCAATGACCTCTTGGCAGGCAGCATTCAACGCGAAAGCCAACTGGTAGAGGCTCAAGCAAAGGTGAGCGCTGCGGTGTCAGAGGCGCGTCAGCAGCAGTTGAAGGCTGCGGTCGATCGCGCCTCGGAAGCAGTTGACTCTTTCAAAAAACTCCAGAGTAAAGACTTGGGGACCAATCAACGGCAGGTGCTACAAGCACAGGTTGGGCAACTTGCTGGGCTAAGCATTAGCGGTAAGGTCAACAATGCCGATCTAGTCAAGCTGGTGCAGATCAAACAGTCCGCCGAAGCTGCTGCCGATCGCGAAAAGCTGAGAGCACTGCAAAAGCAGAATGATGCCGAACGAGAGACCGAAAAACTAAAGCTGCGGCAGGCTGAAGTGACTGCCCGCAATAACGTATTGGAGGCACAACGGGCGAATATGAGCGCTCGGATTGCCGAGAATGAGCAGAAGTCAGCCCTACTCAAAGCGCTCAAAACGGGCGATGCCAATGAGATTGCCAATGCTCAACAAGGGGTTGCACTGGCATCTCAAAACGTTGCCATCACGGGCGCTCAGATTGGTAATGCTCAGGCAAACGCCGCCACTCAGAGAGAGGTAGGGCAGCTAGGTTTAGGAGCGCTAGACATCAAGCAGGCGGCAGCGGAACGAGCACAGTCCGAGCAGAACGCGGCGGCGGGTAGGGGACGTGCCAGAGAGCTGGCAGAGACGGCAGATGCCGCCAAAGTGAAAGTTATTGGTGGTATTGACCCCAACGGTGGAGCCGCAGGTGGCGGTTTTACAGGCGTGACGTACAACGCCGGTCAAACCTTTGGCGGCAATGGGTTTGTGGCTGCTACCGCACCCAACGGCATCCCCACCGGGAACCCTGTACAGGAAGCGGCAGGGCAAGGTATGGGTGGCGGTTTGCAGCAGTTGAGCAGTACGTTGAGTAGCGCGATCGACCGTCTTGGAGAACGCCTCGCTAACTCGATGAACCGCCCTAACGTCACGGCGATCACGGCAAACCCCGTCGCCGATGCCTCCAAGATCTTGGCAGATGCCAGCAAGAGCCTGGTGGGACAGGCAGGACTATGAGTAATCAATACATCAGCTTCACGCTAGGCGACTTAAGCCTAACCATCTACGACTATCAGTTTGCAGGCGATGCGTTTCCACGCCTGATTGTTGAGCAGCCAGCCAGCCAGCGATCGGCGTATGGCAACTTTGTCGGGTACGGTCGGGTTTACGAAGCGCCCCACATCCTGGTTTTCAGTGCCTTTCTGGAGTGGGACGAATGGAAGCTTTTAGACGGGCTGTATCGTCGGCAGGAGAAGCGTAGACAGGCGCGTGAGCCTGTGGCAAATGTTGAAACGCTAGTGGTTGATACCACGACTGAGTTTCAGGAGGAAGGCTCTCGCACCCGTGCGCTTGCGCCCGCACCTTTCAACACCGTCAGCAACATCAGCGCGACTGAGATCAGCTACTTCGCGCAATATTACTTTCGGTTTACGCAACCGCCCAAATTTAACCGCAAAGGAGCGCGGGTAGAGGCGGTGGTCGCGCTGGAAGAAAGCGATCGGAAGGTAGCGCCATGACGGTCAATGCGTCCGCTTGCTGGCTGAAAATCTTGATTGGCAGCGATCAGCAGGACTGGTCGCAGACGTTGAAGAGTTTTGATGTCAGCCTACCCAAGCGCGATCGCTCTGGATTGCTGCCGATCACGGGCACGCTCACGCTGACTTACTGGGACTATGCGCCGGAATCCATGAATCCACGCTTAAATGCCCAGCGCTGGCATCGTGGGCAGAGCGTCAAAGTCCTGGCATCGCTGGATGGTGTGACGTATACTCCGCATCCCTGCGGCTGGCTGTATATCCTCAAAGAAGCATTGCCACCCCATCCAGACACACCGGATCTGGTGTTGCAAGTGGGGTGTCTGCTGGCACTACGAGACTTTGCCGAGCCGGACAACGATAAGTCGGGCATTGTGCTGGGTGTAGCAACCAGTCGCACGGACGCGATCGCGCCCATACTTGCAGCAGCAGGCATCACGACATGGGTGGGAGCGGTGCCTGCCTACCCGATCGCCCATCCCTTGCCCAAAATTGGTGGGAGCTATGTACAGCAAGCGGGCAAGGTGGCGTATGCCGGACAGAAAGCGCTCTGGCAGGATAACCAGGGACAGATTCAAGCGCTTGATCTACGGCTTGACCCTACAGCAACGCCTGTTGTAGATATCACGATCGGACCCGGTGGCGGCGAGATAATCTATCAGCCGTCTGAAGGAGCAGAGACCCCGGTAGAAGAGCTGCGGTGTGTGGGCATCGACAAAATCGGCATTGACACCTGGCGTTGCTTGACCAGCAACCCGGACGAAGAATATCAATCGTCTGTCAGTGGCGGCACCGTGAGTACGACTGTCTTGCGGCGCACGACGATTACCGATTGCCAGGATGGTGGCTCCAAATACAGACAGGAAGTAATCGAGGAAACGGCTGGCGTGGTTTATCCTGTCGAAGAGCCGGGTAGTCTGCGTCTCACCTTTTCCAGCGACAGCACCACAACCTACTTTTACGAACCGGGACCCACGGGGCGCTTGCTCAAGATTCTGCGGGTGACGCTACGCCCTGTAGCCGCTGCTGCTGCTGCATGGTGGGCAAATTTAACAGAAGAACAGCGGCTTTCCTATGATCGCTTTCAGCCCGCTACTGCCTCTGAAGAGACGACCACCTTCACCTATCAGGACTATCCCAACCCGCAAGATGGCAGCGTGGCGGATCAATACGCCTTTAACTATCAAACGCAAGTGGTAGCGGGGCAGGCGATCGCCACAAAGCTTCCCGTTGCTGCGATCGCGCCCAACGAAGATTTGACTGTGCTGGCTGACCCCTTAGCGCTCAATTTGGCTGCGCTGGTCGTGGAGAAATCGGCAAAAGTGCGGGGCTATGAGTGGCAAAAAACGACTGTTACCCGATCGTCGTTTATCACAGCGAACGCTGAAGCGGCGGCTAATTTCAATTCGCTGCTGAGCAAGCTAGCGCTGGTGACAACCGATGCCAGGACAGAGGTGAGCGCCGTCGGCGGGCAACAGCCATCCGCACCAGAGCGCCGTCCGGAGCGCTATACCGAAATCGAAATTCAGGTGAAGGGACGCGCCCTGTTTGGCACGCCTGCTGGCAGCAACGAGCAGAAGCGGTTTCGGACTATTGAAGTGGAGTACATGGTCTCCAGTGAGCAAGCCGACGCGATCGCGCAGATGGAAGGGGCGCTGCTGATTGGTCGCAGGCAGGGGCAGACCATCCTGGTGCCGTTTGACGAACGGTTCTTAAATGGTTTTTCACCCTTAAGCAACTGGCGCTGCACCGAACCAGACATCACTACCTACCTTTATCAGGCAGACGCGATTAGCTTTACCCACGACCCCGATCGGGCGGTGGTGAGCTGTGAAGGCATCTGGCAAGCAACTGTGGCAGTAGGAACAACTGCTGTGAAATTGCCCTATAGCCCGATCGTTGCCTTTGATGGCGGCATCTGTTTCGGCGGCAATATTCGCGTTTACCCCTATGACCTGGGCACCGTTTCAGACGTGTTTAGGGGTGGTGTGCGTCTAGGGGGACGGCTAAGCCCAATCGTTACAACAACTTTCAGGGGTGGGGTAAAAGCAGGCGGGCGGTTTGTAGCGGGACCGCGCATAAATCTAATGGGCGGGATCAAAGTAGGAGGAATAGCGGCGTTTGCAGGTATCACGCGATCGTACTTGGGTGGTGTACGCCTCGGTGGGAACATTGAAAGTCGCACTGTTCCTTTAATTGGCGGGTTTAAGCTTGGTGGTTCTTTAGACGGTGCAGCAGTAACAGGAATAATCGTTTATCTAGAGATTACAGACGAAATTACATTCGCACTGGATTCTTTGACAGTCAGCACAATTCAAATTGAATCAATCACTTTCCAGGTGGGCTAATGCCAACAATTAAGGTAACCAGTCTAAGCGCCCCCAACACACAGACAGGCACAAGTTACACTCTGTCGATCGGTGACGAAGTGGCAGGCGTGACGCTTAATAACGCTTCTTCAATCACGCTCACTCTTCCCTCTAATGCCTCCGTCGCCTTCCCGATCGGCTCACAAATCTTGTTCGCCCAATTGGGCGCGGGACAAGTCACCGTTGCTTACTCCAGTCCTGTAACAGTAGTGTCAGAGGGGAGTCACGTCAAGCTACGCACAGCGGGCAGTCCTGCGACGCTTTGGAAGACTGCCACTGATGCTTGGGTGTTGATGGGAGACTTAACTGCGTGATCATTCTTCCTAGCGTGATTGGTGCTGGTGCCTCAAGTAAGGCGCGACTGTCCGGTGGCGGTGGTGATTACACCGCAGACGGTGTTTCCTACAGCAACGTTCGTCTGCTGCTGCACGGAGAAGGTCTTTCGGGAGGATCAACGTTTACCGATAACAGTAGTTATGCCAATACAATCACTCGCGGCGGTACGCCAACCACAAGCTCGACTCAATTCAAATACGGTAGTACGTCGATCGCGTTCAATGGCTCAACCGATTATTTGATACTGCCTAACAATGCTGTTCTTAGTCCTGGTAGTGGTAACTGGATTTTTGAAAGTTGGGTTTATATGACAGCAGCAGGACGCTATAGCTGGCTGAATTTGCACCCAACTTCGCCTAGCTTTAGCAACTCAACTCTGCAACTTTACTTAGATAACTCCAACGGGTTCTATCTTGACGATTCCAACACAGGGGGCGCAAGTGGTACCGCTGGTTTTTCGTTAAATGACTGGCATTACATTGTCATCAGTCGTAGCGGCACATCGTCTGTACAGGGTTGGATTGACGGTGTTAGACGGTTAAACACAACTTCAGCGGCAAACTACGGCACGACTTTGGCGCAAGCGCGTATTGGTATTGACAAAGATGGTAGTTCTTTTTTCCCTGGCTATCTTGACGAAGTGCGTCTAACCACAGGACAGAGCAAAGACGGTTCAGCCGTACCAAATGGTACTTTCCCTAATTCTTAGTTCAGGAGTTCTTATGTCACTTTCTCAATGCAAGCCGATCAACTCATTTTGCAGTACCGAGCAAGGTTTTACCTTAATTGAACTGTTGGTGGTAATCATCATCATCGGTATATTGTCAGCCATTGCCTTGCCATCCTTTTTGAACCAGGCAAACAAAGCTAAAGAAACTGAATCTAAACAATATGTTGGTTCCATGAACCGATCGCAGCAAGCTTACTACTTAGAAAAAAGTAGTTTTTCTTCAGACGTGTCGCTGCTTGGTTTAGGCATCAAAACCGATACCAATAACTACACATATGCGATCCAAGGTGCTGCCGAGACAGCCGTAGCTAACGTGTCATACCCTAAGTTTACAAATACCCTACGGGCGCACACAGGCGGCGTAGGCGTTGGCACAACGACCGGATTGGCGGATGGGGAGGCGACAACGCTTGCTGTGCTATGCCAGTCGAAGACTCCTCATGCTGGTGACGTGGCAGGCATTGTTTTCGCAACTGAAACGGGGCCAGCTTGCACTGGTGATTTTGAAGATTTAGGAAAATAAAACACAAAACAGACAAGTCTAGCAGGCATAGTTGATAGCCTTCAAGCTTTAGCCAAGAGAGTTTGACGATCGCCCATTCAGCCAAGCGGTAGGAACTATCAGCACGAACCCTTACGGCTTGTGCAATGGCTGTCACCCTGTTTAATGTTGCCCTTGGCAACATGCTAGAAACCTACTTCAATGCTGCGTCTCCACCAAGCGCGACAGGTTTTTATCTGATCCTCACCAATGGTGGCACGATCGACGCTACCACTTCATTGAGCGCTGTCCTAGCTCAAGAAGTCTCAGGTAACGGCTATGCTCGTGCCAACTACAACCCCGGAACAGGGGCTTATGACAACGGACAGTCACGCTACGAACTACCGCCCATTACCGTTACCTTTTCTGCGTCAGGTGGCGCGATTGTGTTTGACAAAGCTGTCCTGATTGCCAACACTGCGGCGACTGGCACTGCTGGGAATTTGTTCTGTTTTCAAGCACAAACATCAGCCACGACAATCCCGGACGGCACTTCCTATAGTTTCCAAGCTGCAATTAACGCGGGCGGAAACAATGCCGATGTCAACGCGGCTTGATGGATGACCTTACCACGCGAGCACTGCGTAACCAGAACAACGCCAACACTGCCTACAATCAGCAGCAGCAGCGTGAAGAGCAGCAAAAAGTACTTACAGAAGCACCTACCTTTATTACTGGCTTTGCAGACGGCAAGTATCAGGTGCAGCGGTTGGGGCAAGATCCGGTAGCAACGGGTGTTCCTGTCACCAATGGGCTTTTGCAAAACGGTCAGCGCGTAACGACAACGGGACAATATGTGGATGGTGTGCCACGAGTGAAGCCATCGGTACCAGCGGTACCTGTGGTGAAGCTAGGCGGCAAAATTAAGTATCTGTACTCAATGCTGAACGACAATGACAGCAAAGACTTGTGGCTCGGTGGGTGGCAACCGAAACCCATCAAGATTAAAGCGATAGACCCAGGCGATCAACAATTTACCCTTAAAAATCCAGGTAGTAATCGGTTTTGGCTTGATTACGGCAAAGATGTCTCTGTTGCCGATGGCTATTACTATACGCTTACTGAAGCTGGGCTGATTTATGAGCATCACTCAACAGACAGCCCAAACACAGGCTTCGACACACTCTCTCTGAACCCGCACGGATATAGCTTCTGGTCGCGGGGTGCCTACGGCTCTTCTGGTGGTGGCACAGGTAGCTTCTGGGGGAGGCTCTTTCAAAATGATTTCATTGGTGGCGTTAATGGTGATATTGCTTTTAAGCATTATTTAACCCCTACATTGGTTTCACCTGAAACGTTTATTAGTTACAACCCTGCGTACCTTCCCTATGCCATCACGGCGGATGGATCTAAAGGTGTTGGGGGCAAAACCGATTCTACAAACAACCCAAGCACAACAACGTTGATCACCTATGATTCAGCCATCTTTGACACAGGAGTTGATGGAAGCAGTATGCCATATGGCTACTTTGATTGTTTTGATGACAAATTTACAATTATCGATGCAACCACGATCGCAGCCAACGCTCTTACACAATCAACCTTTACGGCTCAGGTTTATACCTACGACTATGCTGGATCACAGCAACGTGTGAGCAAAGTGAAAGTTTACGGTATTCCTGCCGCCCAACGCACTAGAGCCACTCTAATTGGACAACCTTCCTACCACCCTTAGCCATGACCAGTTACAACGCTGGACAAACCTATAACGGCGATCCTCTGGTCGATCGCGCCCTCAGCAACCTCAACACCGCCAACGCCGACTACAACCAGGCAGCGCTCGCACCCCAACCACCTGCCACTACTGGACAATATCAAGGCTACGGCAATGGCAAACATCAGGTGCAACTGGCGGATGGATCGCTGCTGTATGGCGATTTTGACTCGAATGGAGCGGTGCAAGTGGGCGATCGAGTGACAGTGCAGCAGGCGCGGGGAGCCACGCCACGCTTCAAGGTGATGCCGCGCTGAGGGAAAGGCTGACCGCTCATCCCTCATCCCTCATCCTTTCGCCGCAGTGGGAATTTTTGGAGCATGACTAATCTCAGGTTGCTGGCAATCGACGTTGACACAAACGTGCGTGAATTTATCACGCTCAATTTGGACGCAAGCCCTGAGGTTCCGGGTGGTGGCGGTTCTATTTCTACTGCCGATGCTGAGACTGATAGTGTTTGCTTCTCTGGGCAACCGCTCTACCTCAAAGCGAACGGTCATGTCGCTTTGGCACAGGCTGACAACGCGCTAGAAGCACAAGTTTGCGGGTTGTGCGTCACCGCAGCAGCGATCGGCTTCAGTGCTACTTACCAGTTTGGCGCTGTACTGGAGTTAAGCAATTGGACTGCGATCGTCGGCACTTCTTCGCTGGTGGTTGGACAAATTTATTTTCTTGGGCTTACACCCGGAACCTTAACCACAACCCCGCCGATCGCTGGCTTTGTTGTGTCGATCGGGCAAGCGTTGACGACTCAAAAGCTACGCATTGATCTTGAATCTTTACCCTTTCAACTTTAGGAACAGCAGATGGCACTACGTAAACCCGTTGTACTTGATCCGGCTACTGGCAGGCATCAAAATCTTCAGACTGGAGATACCCTTGATGCTGTGATTAATACAGCCGATGAAGTTAGCTTGAGTAACGGTGGCGCGTCAACAGCGCCACCTGGTTCACCCGTTTATATTTCGGCTACAAATGCTTTTCAATTAGCGCGTGCCAATGCGGCAGGAACGACTAAAACCATCGGGCTTACTTCTGCGTCGATCGCGGCAGCGGCTAGTGGCGCAGTGAGAAAAGACGGCACTCTCACTCTCACTACGGCGCAATGGGATGCCGTGACAACTCAAACTGGCGGCTTGACACCTGGCGCAGATTATTTTCTGTCGCAAGCGGCGGCGGGGCAGATGGTGGTGACGACTCCACCCACTTCTGGTTATGTGCAGAAGCTTGGCACCGCTCTCTCATCAACTGATTTTGAGCTTCAACTGAACGAACCGTTTCAGCTCTAGAGTAAATGGCACCTCGCAAACCCGTCGCGCTCGACCCATCAACGGGACGGCATCAAAACTTGCAAGCTGGCGACACGCTAACAACGCCAGATAGCTTGCCGTATCTGACCACTGACGCTCAATTTTTGCTGGTTGAAGGTCTTGAGTGCTCACAAAACGGCAGCAATCCGCAATACGTTGACCTGACGGCGGGCAAAGCGGCGATCGACGTGCAAGGTGTGCGCTACACCGTCACCAGCGCTGCTTTTACCAAGCGGCTGAATGCAGCCTGGGCGATCGGCACTAATGCTGGCGGTTTGCTCACTGGCTCATCCTTCCCAGCCTCCACAACCCTGCATTGCTACGTGATGCGACGGCGATCAAATGGCGTAGTTGATCACGGGTTCCATACGTCAGCGACACAGACCACGTTTACGGACGGCAGCAGCAACGTCTGGGATCTACGCTTGCACATGTCCCTGCTGACCGATGCCACGCAGATGGTGCCGATCGACCAGAATGGCAACGAAGTCACCTTTAGAACTCCCTACTCGGACGTTTCAACAGGTATCCCGACGACAGCAACACTCTACACGCTGTCGGTACCAACTGGAATTGCACTGAAAGCGAAGTTAGATGTTTTCTGGGGACGACAAAGTAGCACAGGCAACCTCTATTTTTGGCTCAGCGACCCCGCCTCACCGGATCTTACGATCACCACCAGCGTGTTCAACGGCTACTCTTCAGCCTTTGCCACAACTCCCGCTGCTTTTATCACGGCTTCTGTCCCTTACGTGGTCGGGACCAACACCAGTGCCCAAGTGCGCTGCAAGGCAAATGCTGTGAGTGGGGTCAATACCCAACTCCTCACTCGCGGCTATTTCCATCCGCGTGGCGGGAATCCCACAGTAGCGCAGACTGTTGTCCTCAACAACGGTTTTACGTATGTTGGCTATTATGCAGGCAACGCTCCTGGTAGCCCCAGCACAGGCGCAACGTGGCGCGAGCTAGATAGCTCCGGTTTGCCATTGATGGATTGGTATTGGGATGGATCAACGTGGAAAAGCCTTGCCATTTTTAAGGCATCTTGGGGGTCTACTTCCACTGGGATTTCAGCAAACTCGATTTATTATGATGGTATTCCCCTCAATAATAATTACGACATTTATGCTGAGGCGGCATCAATCTTACTTAACTCAAGTTCTTTAACGTCCACAGCTTATTGGACTGCTCAGTTTAGTTACATCACCAAAAATACATCAACTGTTAATAATTTGGGATCGGCTGTTAGTAATCAGTCTGGAACAAACAGTGTTTTTGCTCTTAGTACAGTAACTCTAAACACACTCATTACTTTCGCCAACTTTGGACTTTTCCGCCTAAACATTACTAAGGTCAGCACACCTGGAAACCTTATCTACGCTGCTGCCGTCAGCTATCGCTATTCCAGACCCTAACATGCTTTACATTACCCGCACAACAGACGGAGCGATCGCGCAATTCTTCCGTTTTCCACCTTCACCCTCGCCAGACGGCTTAGAGGCGATCGCAGAGAATAGCCCCGAACTAGCGACATACCTGGAAGCATTAGCCATTCTTCCATCCGATCCCGTAACGAATTACCGCTGGGTTGACCTGGAAAATACTTTGCGCGGCACAGATTTGTTTGGAGTGGCGTTCAACAACCCCAACACCTTGACGCTCATTACCCACTCGTTTGCCAACACTGGGCAAACGGATGCAAACAGATTTGCTGATTTCACGTTTGCTGTACAAGCAATTCAGGAGCAGTACGACCAGGAGCAGCGCGATCGCTTCTTGTCTGTGCTGCAAGCTTGTGGGTTTCCGCCGATCGCCTTTGCCGAATGAACATCAGTGCTTGAGTTGCTATGTGGGTGCACAAAACCAACGGAACGATCGATGGCATGGCAAAAGCCCCACCAATGCCGAATGACGGCAACTGGACGCAGATGGCTGATAATGATGCATCCGTGGCGGCGTTTCTAGCGCCTCCTGCCGTCAGCCTGCCTGATTGGGCAGGTCTAGGTTGCGAGTTCCGCGCACCTGGCAATGCGCTCTACATGAGCGTCTACGCAAAAGTTGATGATGCCGATCGCTGGCGTAATGGGCAACTTCTCACGCTAACGTTTCTGCTGGGCTTAGGATCGCTTACAAACACCCAAGCAAAAGTGTCGGCGGCTTCTTTGGTTAAAGACCACTTTGCCAATTTTAAGACATTCATTCTAAGTGGCGACGTGCGATCGACAAGCCATCTGGCAATGGGTATTCAGAAACTAGCGTCATTGCTGACCGACGCGGGCTACGGCTTGAGTGCCACTGATATTAGCAGTTGGAACGCGCTGATCGATAAATACAACTTTCCAGCCAGTTGTAAGCTCTAACAATAACGTGCAACTTTAACATGCTACTGTGACACTGCTTATCGCTTTGCGCCTTGCGGTGAGGGGCGAGATCGCTTCTAGTCGTTTACCTATTAGCGACAAGCTGTTTTGTCGTTAATAAACCCATGAAAATGAGCGGCAAATGGGGTGCGATCGCTCTTGCACCGTTGCCGCCTGCATTAGATCTCGTCACTAAGGAGACTATCCCGTTGAACGCCTTTCAATGCAGATAATCGGTGCCCAATACCTTTCACTACCACCCCGATCAAGGTTAGGATAATCGGCTACTCGCTGGACGCAGCTTGCCACTGGTGAACGATCGCCCCTCCATCATACACGGCGCTGCTGCCTGCGGGATGCTTTTTAGCCAACCTCACACATCGCTTCTTCTCCCCTCACTGCTGGCATAGCAGGCACTCCTATTATACGCGGCGCTTGACAGCAATCGATCGCGCCTGAAACCGCAAAAGCGTGGAATGCACTGGTCGCGGCTAATGGGTTTCCTGATACCTGATGCCTGCAAGCTTTGAACGATAATCTTCATACTATGAAATCATGATGCTTCATGGTCAGCGCTGCTGCTATTACCACAACCCAGCCTGTCAGCGTTGCGCCGTTCTGGATCTCTGCTCGTTTGGGCAAGCTCGATTGAATAAAAGGAGCACAGCAAATTGAAGAAGGGCGATGCCAGCCAAGCAGGTATCGGGGCTTAAACGAGACTGATGCAGTGAAAGTTTTTCTGCATCAGCCCTCACAACATGGTTTTACAGAAAACGCACTACTTAGTTGCTGGTTTGAGTGCTAACAACATCTCAAGCTGAACGGTTGCTTTATCAGCCTGGGTAGAAGCCATGCCAACCCCTCGAATGGAGTTCAGCACTGCCGCCGTTTCTGGTGGGATGGTGTTCTTTTGAGCCACAAGCATGACGCGATTGACCAACAACATGGTTTGATCCATATCCAGGTAGAAGGAGCCGACGTTTTGCTTGGGTAAACCGCTCATCGCAGCTTTGTAAGACTCGCTGCTGTCGAGCGATCGCGCGGGTTTGGTTGCCATCACGTTGACCAACGGTTCACCGATCGCCACAAACACTGAATCCTGATCCAGCCAGCCGTGTCCCACCAGCACACCCTGGGGTGATTGCCATTCGGTGATTTTCTTGCCCTGCACGTCGCGATTTGCCACCTGCACAAACCCATTGCCCTTCACCAGACCATCAATTTTGCTCAACGTGGCTTCTGCCGTTTTGCGATCGCTCGTATCAAAGACCATGACACCGCCGAACCCAAACTGAGACAAAATGCCTTCATTTGAGGCAATAAAGCTCAAGGAAAAATCGCCGTCCATCCAGCCAAAAATGTCTTTGTCGAGATCCAAATTGGCAGATTGTGCGGATTGGCGCATCTGAGCGATCGTTTGCTGCGTTTGGGGATTCGCCTTGGATTGCTCCACCGCTTCTGCCCAATAGCGGCTGATGCCTGCACCATTCAGCATTGCAAACGTTTCTGTGGGAAATTGCGCGACCACGGAGCCTGCAACAGGTTTGTATTCTAAGATCTTTGCCTGCGGGTCAAGGTTGGCGATCGATTTCATGCGTAGTCCCGCATCGTCAATGCCAATGTTGGCGACGATCGATTTCACCTTTTTCAGTTGATCCAGGCTAGAAGCCGATAGAGGAGACGTGCCCGATTTGCTCGCCGCGAGTTGCTGCACGCTGCCTGCATAGTCTGGTACGTAGATGCGGGCGATCGTATTGGGCATGTCGATTCCCTTCGATGCAAGCGCACCAAAATCTGCTTTGGATGCCAACGAGGGTTCTCCTTTAACGGTATCGATCGCCTGCTCGACGGTTTTCTTCTCAGGTGCGAGAACCAAATAATTTTTCACGACAGCCGTATAGCTGGAGCTTTTTTCGCCGGGATAGTCGGTAATTTTGATGCCTTTATAGTCGCTGTCGATCGCTTTGGCTTTGCTATCGCTCTGACTCTGGAGCTTTTGGGCAAAATTCAAGGCTTTGGTTTTATCTTTAATGCTGACCACCATCAATACATTGGGATCTTTGGGCTTAGCTGCATCGGCTGGCAAGAGCGCAATCATGACATTGCCCACCCAGGGTTTCACGTCTGTGTCGTAGTTGATTTTGTTATCGGTTAAGAGCTTCTGTTGAAACTCAGCGAGACCTTTACCCACGGCTGCTTGTGCTTCGGGTGTGCCAAACTTTTGCAGCTTTGCCCAGTTTTGCGGCTCGGTTGAAATGAAAGCGGTCATGTAGGCTTCGTCTGGCACGACCTTTGCCAGCGCTTGTGGGCTTAACTCATCGCTAGAAGCGCCGTTGAAGTGGGTGTAGGCAACTGCCCCTCCTGCTACAGCCGCGATCGCCAGTACAGGTATGATGAACTTTCTCCCAGCCATTTTTTTTCCTCATCTTGTTTTCACGCTCCATCCCGCTTCAATGAATGCGTTTCATGTCAGCGGGTTCCAGGGCTTGCTACCCTGCCAAAGATGCCCCAATCAAAGCTTCGACCATCAGCGCAGCAGCAGTACGCCACATTAAGTAACACTGCGGCAAACTGCTCTACTGATGAGTAGAAACACCCTGGAACGATCGATTACGGAGACGACATCGGCTTTTAAAGGGAAAGCGCTTTAGGAATCTGCTGATAAGTCTCTGCGTGTTCGGCTTGTGCCTGACGCAAATCATATTGGGTTTGTAAGTTTAGCCAGAACTGAGCGCTATTACCGAAATAGCGTGATAGACGCAGAGCCGTGTCTGCCGTCATACTTCGCTTTGCCGCTAAAATTTCGCTGATACGCGTCTGAGCTACCCCAATATCTTTGCTTAACCGATAGGGTGTGATAGCGAGCGGTTCTAGAAATTCTAAACGCAGAATCTCACCGGGATGAATGTTAGGCAGGCGATCGTCGTTCATACGATATTTCTCAGTGATAGTCTACAATTTCAACTTGATCCGCATTATCTTCATTCGTCCAGACAAAGCAAATGCGCCACTGGTTATTAATCTGAATGCTATGTTGCCCCTGGCGATCGCCCACTAATTTTTCTAAGCGATTTCCTGGTGGAATACGCAAATCACTCAGCAATGTCGCAGCGTCCAATAGCAGTAGCTTGCGTAAGGCAATCCTTTGAATATCAGGCGGGTAATAGCGAGATGTAAACCCATCAAAAATCAGCTTTGTCTCATCAGACCTAAACCCAACAATCACAACTTAATACTACTGCAAAACATTACTATCGCTAAGCAGTATTATGTCAAGAAAGTCTAGTGTAGAACGTCAGTGCTTGCGATAAAGCCATTAGGCAACGGTTAGCTCTGATAGTTGGCTTACTAACTTAGACAAATCACGCTTAATTTCTCCACAAAGTCCTGGTTCGTGGTTTAAACTGCGTGGGCACCCTGGTTTTAAGTGCATCCAGTAACCGTCAATGACAGCCAGCATCCCTTACGCTACGACTCAATTTGCCTCCCTCGAACAGGCACTTAAACATTACTTCGGCTACGACAGCTTTCGTCCGGGACAGCGACAGATTATTGAGCACACCCTGCACGATCGCGACCTGCTCGTCATCATGCCCACGGGCGGTGGCAAATCGCTCTGCTTCCAATTGCCTGCACTGTTAAAAGAAGGTGTGATGATTGTGGTGTCGCCGCTGATCGCGCTGATGCAAGACCAGGTGCAGGCGTTGCAGAATAATGGGATTCCCGCCACGTTGCTCAACAGCAGCATTAGTCCAGCCGAGTCAAACTATCGTCAGGCTGCCATTCTCGATCGCAAAATCAAGCTGGTTTACGTCGCGCCCGAACGACTACTGAGCGAATCGTTTTTGGGCTTTCTGGATCAGGTGAAAGCGCGAGTGGGCATTTCAGCGTTTGCAATTGACGAAGCCCACTGCGTTTCTGAATGGGGACACGACTTTCGCCCAGAATATCGTCAGTTGCGTCGGTTACGGCATCGCTACCAGAATGACGATCGGGTGATTCCCATCCTGGCGCTCACCGCTACAGCAACGGAACGGGTGCGCCACGATATTTTGGGTCAACTAGAGCTACAAGACCCGCACATTCACGTCGCCAGCTTCAACCGTCCCAATCTCTATTACGAAGTTCGCCCCAAAAGTGGTTCACGGCAGGCATATACTGACCTTTTTCGGCAGGTGGAGCGTAGTAAAGGTGCAGGCATTATCTACTGCTTGAGCCGGAAGCGGGTGGATGAAATCACGGCTAAACTTCAGCAAGATGGCATGTCAGCCCTGCCCTACCATGCGGGGTTAAGCGATGCGGTGCGGAAAGAAAACCAGGACACGTTTATTCGAGATGATGCGCGGGTGATGGTGGCGACGGTTGCCTTTGGGATGGGCATCAACAAGCCAGACGTGCGCTTTGTCATTCACTACGACCTGCCGCGCAACATCGAAGGCTACTACCAGGAATCGGGCAGAGCCGGACGCGATGGAGAACCGTCTCACTGCACGCTGTTTTACGGCACGGGTGATATCAAAACGGTTGAGTTTCTGATCGCGCAAAAGGTCAACCCTGAAACGGGCGAGCCGCTGGAAGACGAACAGCGCATCGCCACCCAGCAACTTCGTCGTGTGATTAACTATGCCGAAGCGACAGACTGCCGCCGCACCATTCAGCTTGGCTACTTTGGCGAAGACTTTCCTGGCAATTGTGGCACCTGCGACAACTGCTGCCACCCCAAACCGATCGCCGACTGGACGCTAGAGGCACAGAAATTTCTCTCGTGTGTGGCTCGCTTCGCTCAACGAGATCAGCGGTTTGGCATCAACCACACGATCGACGTACTGCGCGGTTCCAAAAACGATCGCGTCCTCAAAAACGGTCACGATCAGCTTTCTACCCACGGCATCGGCAAAGATCGCAGTGCAGAAGAATGGCGACTCCTGGCGCGATCGCTCATTCATCAGCGTCTCTTAGATGAAACGACAGATGGGTATTCGATGCTGCAGCTCAATGCGTTAAGTTGGGAAGTGCTGAAAAAGCAGCGCAGCGTCATGGTGGCGGTTGATCCGGTCAAAGCAGAGGATGCGACAACTCCAACAAATGTAGATGCTGCCGAAGTCGAAGCGCTGTACGATCGCCTCCAAAAACTCCGCAAGCGACTGGCAGACGAACAATCGGTGCCGCCCTACGTGGTGTTTCCTAACTCCAGCCTGCGATCGATGGCAAACCTTCAACCTCAAACCTTTGCTCAATTTGCCAAAATTTCAGGCGTTGGTAGCCGCAAGCTGGCACAGTATAGCGATGTGTTTATTGCTGAAATTCGGGCGTTTCGAGACGAACGAGGCTTGCCGCTTCAAACCGAAACGGGTGCAATCCCCCAACCCCCTCCACTCACTACCCCACCCACTCGTGCCTCAGAAACCCAACTGCAAACCCTGGTACTGTATCAAGACGGGTTAGAACCTGCCGACATTGCCGAACGGCGAAACTTTCGCCTTAGCACCATTATGAGCCACCTGGCAGAGCTACTTGAACTGGGCTATCCCATTGATCTGGATGCTCTAGTACCACTCGATCGCCAGGACAAGATCATGCACGCCATCAATACCGTGGGTCCCGATGCGCTGGGCAGCATCCGCGAACATCTGGGCGAGATGTACGGCTATGACGAGATTCGGCTGGTGCGATCGCGCTGGCGACGCGAAACGGAATGAACGCCACAGTGCCAACTCGCATTGGAGCCTACCCAAACGCGTAGAACGAGAAAAAATATAAGCGGCTTCCGTATTCTCGATCGACCATGCAGTAGTCTAGGCAATCTGTTGATTGTCTGGCTCTCGCAGCGGTCACTGAGTATAATCTGATTTAAGCGTTCAGCAAATGTCTGTATTTTTAACGACGCGGAGGGTTTACCACGTTACATGGAAGGTCTTTACCCTGATTACACGGAGGTATTCTAGCCCAATTTCTCGCCCTAATGGATGAGACGATCGCGATGCGTTAGGCAGATAATGGCACAGCAGGACTTTAGAGTCTCGGTATCTAACCTTACAAGGCTTTTTGGTCAATGCTTTTAGTCAATGCTTGCATCCTGCACGAATCTGAACGACGAGACGAGACATCCCCTACAGCTAGTAAGGGTTACGTCCGCTCACTGGTGTGCCACCGGGGGCAGTGTGAGGATGCAAGGAAGGACGCAAAGACCTCAGTTGTGATAAAGATCATCGATCGGTTCAGTAAAGATCACACATCCAAGCGGCATTTCGTCACTCGGTACTGTGGACAAATACCGCAATATCATGAGACGCTTAGCTCTTCGCTCTGGACTCATGACACTGAAAGGCATTGAGCTTGCTTCGCTTAAGCCCTAAGCTTTCATCAGAGCCATGCTAGGAAGAGCGATCGTCCTCAGGTTAACTCATAGCAATCAGTGTTTCTACAGAATTTCGTTTTCCAACTGTGAGGCAGAGCTTAGAATCGTGAAAGTCAACGTTTAGACTATGAGAATTGCAGCGAGACATGGAGAGCTAACGAACCCTAAAAACGCACCGCTAGTCCAACTACCGCGAATCCAATATCAGTGAATTGTTTACCGCTCTGAGATGTTGCCTTGACTCTCTGGTTCCACGTTCTTTGTCGAATCTACCGGTTAATCCTGAATACCTATGATGATCAGGGATGCTTTAGACGATGCTCATCAAAATGAGACACCGATTAGATTGAATAGGCTGAGTCGAAATATTCAGCAGGCTCAGGACACGGTTTACAATTTTCTGCTGGAAATTGTTAAAAAATGGCCGCCTGAAGAGGTCTTGCTTGAGTTTAAGCGTTTGTTTATCTATCACGTTGATTCCATCAGCGGTGATGCGCTGCAAGCGATTTATGACATTGTTTTTTCTAATAATGAAGAAGAGTTTAGAAATACGCTCAAGCGCTGTTGCTACATCTTAGTCAACAACTGGGATGCGACTCGTAACTATAAGCCAATTCAAGATCTGGTCACCATCTTTGCCGATCCGTCCATTAACCGTAATACAGCCTCACCGACTCTAAAGCGCCTGCGTCACTGGCTGGATGGGTTTGTTAAAAGTGGCGATTATGAAGAACTGAAGCTCTTTGCATCGCGGTACGAAGAGAAAGAACGAGGTCCCTGGGTTTCGCGGTATACGTCTTATTTGTTAGTACCTCAATATATTGATCTCAAGAACCCGATCGAACAGCGAGAGGCTGCACGAGCGTTATCCAAACAACTGAAGGATCGCTTTAAGTTTGATCTGGCAATGTACATCGCACGATCGCAGAGCAATGCTCCGAGTAAGCGCGTACCCAAAAATCCCACAGCCCTGGGTGAGGAAGTGCTGCGGCTGATTAAAGCGATCGTGGCAAAGCGAGGTCCCTTTAGCTACGCAAATCTGGCAAACATTTTTGTGAATCAGACGCAAAGCTTATCCTACAAACAGTTCAAACAAAGTATGCAGCAGTACTTGATTTTCTCCGTTGAAAATCAGGAATTTGTTGAAACCTTACGCTCCAAGCTAACCGAAAGATTAGACACTCTTTACGATAGCCATGATGATGAAGTGCTGACCAGTGCTCTGATGCTGCGAACCTGTAACCGAGTGATTGACTATTTAACCACTGAAAATCAGGCGGAACCCTCGCAACTATTTGTGCTGCTGTTGTCTCAAGGCAATCCTATTACGTTAGTCGTAGCACTGCTCAAAATTATTCTGATTTGCAAGCATTCGCGCACCCATCTAGAGGCGCGGATTGCGGAACTCATCAAATACTACCAAAACTATCCCGAAGACGAATGCGCCTGGGTGGTTAATTTTTTAGAGGTCTTTACCGTCACCTTCGCGATTCATGCGGAAAACGTTCAGTACAATTTAATCAAGATGCAGGTAGACGAAGCACAGCTTGCACCCAGCGCCTTTGACCCAGACAAATATCGCATCTTTTCTCAACTAAAACGCGAAGCCAAGGTAGAGTTACTGCCCTCACTGCTAAACCCGGAGCTAACGGCGATCGACGCTGATGATCACAGCGCAGATGAACCACTGCTGGGCGAGTGAGGGGGGCATCGAGCGATCGGGTTCAGTTAAACATTGATATTGATGAGAGATGGTTTTGCACAGACGATCACCTCACCCCGACATGCTGTTCTATCTCTTTAGAATCATTGCTGCTCAAGGCTACAAGGCTGTGGCACAATCTCCATCAAGGGACGGATTAAGCCGCTAGACCAACGCTTCACAATACGATTACAAAGCATGAATGGGGTTTCTAACCATCCAGCTTGCTGTGATTGCTTGGTTGCGTTGGAGATACAGCAGTGGGTTACGTGAATGATTGCCAGAGCGCGATCGCGATTCCATCTCTTTCCCTTTATTCTGAAATTGAATTTCGTCCCTTAGTCCAAACGCCGCCGCTTCCTCAATGTGAGGTGTGTGTGATTGTGCCTGTGCGGAATGAGGCAGAAAGACTGGAAAGCACACTGGCAGCTTTGGCACATCAACTTGAGTTAGATGGAAAGCCGCTTTGCTCAAACCGATACGAAGTGCTTTTATTGGCAAACAACTGTAGTGACAATTCGGCTGCGATCGCGCACCAATTTGCTCAACAGCATCCTGATCTGGTGTTGCACGTCGTTGAACGATCGCTACCTGCCTCTCAAGCCTATATTGGCTGGGTGCGAAAGCAATTGATGGATGAGGCGCATCATCGTTTGATGAAACTGGGTCGCACGCGGGGAGTGATTGCGTCTACGGATGGTGATACTTGCGTGGCTGCCGATTGGATTGCTGCGACGCTGCACGAAATTAACAGTGGAGTGGATGCCGTGGGTGGACGGATTGTGACCGATCGCCACGATCGATCGACGCTTGACCCCTATGCCAGAGCCTGCCATTTGCGGGAAGTGGGGTATCGTTTTTTGATTGCTGAACTGGAAACGTATCTCGATCCCAACCCCTTTGATGGGATGCCCCGACACTTTCAACATTATGGTGCGAGTTTTGCCGTAACTGCAGAAATGTACGACCGGGCAGGGGGGTTGCCACCAGTAAGAACCGCAGAAGATGTCGCGCTTTACCGTGCCCTGAAACGAGTGAACGCACGCTTTCGGCATAGTCCACGGGTACGAGTGACAACTTCAGCACGGCAAATTGGACGTGCTCAAAATGGGCTAGCGAATCAGCTTCAACAGTGGTCAGCGATGGGAGTGCAGCAGCAACCGTTCCTGGTTGAGCCAGCAGACGCGATCGTCACTCGTCTACAGGCGCGTCGTGAGTTGCGGTTACTCTGGGAACGGTGTCTGGATGGTCATCAACCCACTACTGAAGAGATAGTGTTACCTGCGAGTCGATTAGGAGTCGATCGGCATTGGTTGGCGAGTGCCCTGGCACGTAGCACGTCTTTGGGCGCACTCTTGGAGCAGATGGAACAACCAGTACACGAAGGACTTTGGCAACAGCGCTGGTCACTGGTCAACATTGAGCACGCTATTGACGATCTGCGTCGGCTGCTAGAACCCTTACGCACTCAAGCAAAGAGACCCTTTGTCTTTACAACCGCTTTACCGTTACTAACCACAGCTTCACCATTACTAACGGCAGTTTGAGCGGAAGTAACCACAGCTTGAGTTGAGATACTTAAACTGTACGCGAAATTTACGCAAACCTCCGAGGTTTTAACCAGGCATTAGACAGGATGACTCACGTAGAAGCTCAAACCTCCGAGGTTTTGATTATGGTGCGTAAGTCTTGGCATGAAGGTTCCACCCCTGCACCCCGTCCCTCATCTCTCTGTTTGCTATTTAAATTTGATCTTACAATCCGCAGCTATTGGGTGCTACGGTTGTGCCCGACCAGAAGGTGAAATCAGTGGTTGTGATGGTATTCGTCGGTAGTGTATTTGCTTCCACCGCGATCGATCCACCAAAGCTGTCATCCAGCAAAAGTGACCCAATGGTATTGTTCAACGGCTGCAAACAAGCTGTGGCACCGGGCGCATTTGTAAAGACTTCCACATCCCCAAACGTATTGCCCGTAATAGTATTGGTTCGCAGAGCGGTTGCACTACTGGCACTACCATCGGTGTTGATGGAAATACCAGCAAACCCATTGCCTGTGATCGTGGTTGAGTTGGTTAAAAGCCGCAGTTGAGAGGTGCCGTTAGCCGTGGTAAAAATGCCGTAGTTAGTGTTGTTCGTGATACTGCTGTTCAAAAGCTGTGCCGTTGCTCGCGCTTGATCCGACGTTTGCAAGAAGAAACCATCGGCTTGATTACCCGTAATGGTGGTGTTAGTAAGATTGAGGGTGCCATTGGCGCGATCGCTCACAACAACCTGCACGCCTTTAAGTTGATTGTTGGCAATCGTATTGCCATCCAGATTAAAGGTGCCGATCGCATCGTTTGAGAGTAACGTGGCGACACCCGCCGCTTGATTGCTCGAGATCGTGTTACGAGACAGGTTGAAGGTTCCCTGAGTCGTTGCTTCCAGGTCGATCGCCACCCCATTGAGCTGATTGCCCGTAATCGCGTTATCCGCCAAATTAAACGTCCCGTTGGCAGCATCAAAGAGTTTCACATCCACGCCATCAGCAAGTCCGCCAGTGCCACTGTTGTTGGCGATCGTGTTGTTGGTAATCGTGAAATTCCCCGTTGCGCCCGTGCGGAGTGCAAGCTTCACGCCATCGCCCTCTGTTGCCGTAGAGCCATTATTTGTGATCTGGTTACGCGTTAGCACGAGATCTACTTGCCCCTGATCATTGGCAAGTGAGAAGCCTTCTCCGCCAGCCTGACGAATGCTGTTGTCTTGCACCGTGACAGTTCCCTGGACATTTGTGAACAAAATGCCTTCAGCGGCAGTATTGGCGATCGCATTGTCTCGCACGGTTACAGTGTTGATGCTATTGCCTGCAATGCCAGAACCCGTAGCAGTGCCGATCGCAAAGCCAGAGAGCGTTGTGTGGTTCCCCAACGTGACGGTTCCTTGCACGGTTGGCAACACACCCGCCCCAGACAGTGGCAGTGGCAAATTGCCCAGTTCTATCGTATCAATTCGTTGCACAGGTCCAGTTGAAAGCACCTGCACATCATCAGGGATGGTAAATGCAGGAATTCCCGGATTCGTCCCTGCCTGAACATAGACAATATCATTTGGTTGCGCGACTGCCAGTGCCGCCGCCACCGTTCCAGTGGGGTTTTCAAACGTCCCATCTCCCGTGCCAATGCCCAGATTTGCGTGCCGAAATTGCCAGGGTTGCCCGGTGGCTGGATTGGTGACAAAGGTGGTCTCTTGGCGTGTAGAGGCTTGTAATGCCGTTTGAGTATCAATCACAATGTTGGGGTTACGAGAGATGGAATCTCCCAACCGTGCTACCAGCGGGGTCTTCAACTTATCTCGACGAGGGCGACTTTGGGGAAATGTGATGCCCACCGTAAACGCGAGATTGGTACCGAACGTGTTGTCATTAGAAAGCGTGAGACCAAGCTGGAGGGTGTCGGTGGGACGGGCTTCCAGACGGGCACGCACTCCGACGGTATCATCGCCACCCGGTAAACTGAAGTAATACAAACCACCGTAGCCACGCAGGTCGCCCGATCGCCCTAAAGCAGCAATTTTGCCACCCGCTTCCACATCAAACCCAGTGCCCGCCGCTTCAAACCGCTGGCTGATCTGCTGTTGAATGGTGCGATTGATGGCTAGAAAATTGCTTTGAAAGAAGGGATTTGAGGTTGCCGTGACTGTGTTGCTGATGCGTTCAGATGCCAGTTGACGGGTATCCCCAACGGGTAAATAAACGTTTGCTCGCGCATCCCAGGTGTTTCCCAACGTTTCTAAACCCAACCCAATCTGGTTAAACCCATTGCTGCCGGTATCACGATGGTCAAACGCTAAATAACCGCCATAGATGCGATCGCCCTTACCATCATAAAACCGATGACCGACAGCCAAATTGGCACTGGGATTTGCACCCTCAGTGGAAAGCGACACCTGCCCTTCCACAAAGGTGATATTGCGCCCCGGCGTTTGCTGGATGGGAACAAAACCATTCAAACTGCCAAAGGAATTAGAAACACCCACACTATCGCCAGCCGTAAACGATGCCCCGACTTGTGGCAGAATGACGGGGGGAGTTGCGATCAGTGCAGTCGGAGAAGGGGTTTGGGCAATAAATGGTAGCGATGGCGCGATCGTCGATGATGGCAATGGCTCTAAATCACTGGCACGAGTCGAAATAGCTACAGCACTGGATGGGACTGCTGTAGGCACAACGATTTTGGTGGAATTGCTGCTGCTGACTGCTGGCTGTGGCATTGTCCCAGCGTTTGTTGATGCAATGGAGAGTGGTATCGTTTCAGGCTGAGCGATCGTCCCTGGTGAAGCAACGTATTGGGCGATCGCGTGTGATTGTACTGGAATCGCTTCTGATCTGGGTGGTGGAATGACTTCGGATGGTTTGGGGGCGATCGCCACTGACCTGATGTCATGCGGTTGGGTTGTGAGCGTTGCAAGGTGGTTGAACTGTTCGGATTGACTGAGCTGCTGACCTATGGGTTTCAAGGCTACCCGATGAGCAGAAAAAAGAGTTTGACGGTTCGATTCTGACGTGATGGGGGCTGCATCGTCACCAGGTTCAATGGGTTGATCACTTGCTTGCGCTGCATTGATAGAAACAACTTCTGCCAATAGTAGACTCGCCGCACAAACAGTCACACGGGTGAGATTTTTTGCAGACATACATTTAGAGAAGGCGATCATCTTCAAGTGAAGTCATTAACAGTTAAATCGCTCTAAATGTGTTCTTTTCCGGACAATTTTAGGGTCTTTATTTATTAGTTTTTAATTACCAAATAAGACTGAGGTATAGAATTTGGTTTCTAAAGATTAAATCCAAAGAAGCTTTTAGTGCCAATTTTATTTAAGGAGAAACACTATGCAAGAGACCCACTTTGCTGCCTCAGACTTAGAAATCTAGAAGAAACAAGTTGAACGTCTCATAGGAAAAGATTTGACTGAACAAGGGGCTAAGCCCCTTGTCTGTTTAAGTTATTTTCTCTAGCCTCCTTAGCTTGCAGTAGCGACCAACCCACCGTTTGCATAAATGGTTTGCGCCGTAATCCACCTTGCTTTCGGTGACACAAGAAATTGCACTAAAGGTACAATATCTGCTGGTTCGCCAATGTCACCATTGATGCTCATGCTTTTTAACCAGGCAATATTTTCATCAGTTTCAGCCGGATAGAAAAAGGACGTTTTTAGGGGTCCTGGAGCAACACAATTAACGGTGATGCCACGATAACCAATCTCTTTGGCAAGTGATTTAGTGAAGTGTTCAACAGGACTTTTGCTACCAGCATAGCCACCGTAGGTTGGTGCTGTCACAGCAACAACTGTTGTGATCATGTTAATAATGCGTCCATGATCTGCCATACGTGTGCTTGCCTCACGCATTAAGAAAAAGGGTATTTTCGCATTAATTTTGAAAAGTTGATCAAATTCATCTTCAGAAAATTCAGCGATCGGCTTTCGCACAATCATGCCTGCGGTATTGACCAGAATATCCCACTGTCCAAACGTCTCAAAGGTTGCATCAACTAACTTTTTGACATTGCTGACTTGAGCCAAGTCAGCCTGGTAGGTGATGGCTTTACCACCCCGCTCAGCAATACCTTGAGCAACCTTCTCCGCTTCGTCTTGTTTGGTTGTGCTGTTGTAATGAATCACAACTTTGGCACCATCACTTGCGAGCGTTTCAGCAAACAGCCTCCCCAGGTTGGCAGACGCACCTGTAATGATGGCAACTTTCCCACTCAAACCATCTGGCATACGGCTCTCCTCAAAATTACGTGTGCTGAGTCTTTAAAGAAAGTAGTTAGACCTAATTCAATGAAACATGCTTTGGGTGGTGGAGGGATAGCTCTCCTGCCTGAGGGCGAAGCCCCAGGCCCTTTTTCACTATTCATTGCGGCTATCTACTCGGTACTCTTGAAGCTGACTTGAAGCTTGCCTTCGTGCTGTTAATCAGGCTTGACCGACAGTAAAAGGCAAATTTTTCCAACTATTTAATCCGAAAAATGTGAATATTTTGTGAATGCTTTGCCACTGTGTGAGGGTTTGATGAAACCGACTGGAGAGGTTGTAAGCCTCTCCAGATCACGCTCCAGCCATCCTTAACGGTCAAGGTGAACGTGACCGATGGCTAAACAAAGGTCGTCTTCTCTTTCTCTCGCAGCAGAGCGGCATTCACGCCGTCCAATTTTGCAACCACCTGTTGGAGCGAGTTGTCGATTACCCAGGTTTGGCTGCCTCGTTGTTGCAGCGCCACATCACTGAGATTGAAGCCGCTGCCTAACGCGATTTTGTCTGTGCCTACCTCAAAATCACGAATGGTTTTGATGCCTTGACTGCGCCCCAAGGCGAACGTATCTGCACCTGCGCCGCCTGTCAGTACATCGTTTCCACCACCGCCGTCGAGCCAATCACTGCCAGCATCGCCAAACAGTTGGTCATCACCCATACCACCGTAGAGCGTGTCGTTGCCATCACCACCCCAAAGTTGATCGTTGCCCTGCTCACCGTAGAGCCTGTCTTCCCCGGCGTGCCCCCAGAGGCGATCGTTGCCATCGCCACCATACAGTTGATCCTGCCCTGTACTACCCGTCAGCAGGTCTTGCCCACCGAAACCATAAAGCTGATTGGTGGTCGCTATAGCGACTAACGTTTCTGATAAATCAGTCCCCTTAAGTGTGGTAGATGAGGGTGTGGTGGGTGCTGATGCCTGGATGGTGAGGGTAAAGGTATCTTTCACGCTGCCACCGTTGCCGTCTGAAGCGGTCAACCCGATCGTGAGACCTGTGTTTGTGCTGGTTGGTGTGCCGCTAAAGGTGTGGGTTTTGGGGTTAAAGGTCAACCAGGTTGGTAAACTGCTGCCATCCGCTAACGTGGCTTGATAGCTGAGGGTGTCACCATCGGGATCAACAAAGGTATTGGCACCAACGGTATAGCTGAAGGGCGTTTTTCCGGTGGCAGATAGATCGGCGATCGGGGTTGCGACGGTAGGTGCAGCGTTTCCTCCTGTTAAACCATCATCATTTTGAATCGTACCAGTAGCCTCCGCTGTGGTCAGAGTTGCTCCCCCGGTAGGGTTAGAAAGCGTTATTGTAAACCCTTCGTCCGATTCAACGGTTGTATCACCACTGGCATTCACCGTGATGGTTTTACTGGTCTCACCTGCCGAAAATTCCACCATACCAGTGGGTAAAGTACCACCAAAATCATTAGCATCGGTTGGCTTCGTTCCACTACCTGTAATCGCGTATGCTACGCCGGTTGCGCCAGTTGTATCACCACTCCGCGTGACGCTAAAGGTATATGGTGTTGTACCGCTGTTGCTTTCAGGATGAATCGCGTTCGTACCGACGATCGCCAGAGTGGTTGGGCTGATGAGACGTTCATCATCGGCGATCGTCACGGTTGCCGTTTCGGTGCCACTCGTTCCGAGCTTATAGGTTCTGCCGTTTAAGAGGGTCAAGCGAACGGCTTCATTCCCTTCTGCTAAAGCATCGTCAGTCGGTGTAAGGGCGATCGTCGCGGATGCCGCTCCTGCTGGAATCGTGACGTTCTTTTTGATCGAAGTGTAGTCTGTGCCATTGGCCGCCGTCCCGCCAATGGTGTAATCGACTGTGAGCGGATCGCTTGTACTGCCTGTGCGGGTAACGGTAAAAAGACCAGGGTTTCCACCCGCTTCTGTGGCGTTAGCATCGGTGGCAGCAATGGTGACGATCGCCTTGTTATCATCATTGCGAATGGTGGCTCCAGCGGCTCCCGTCGTGAGGGTGGCTCCTCCCGTGGCACCAGAGAGGGCAACCAAGAACCCTTCGTCGAGTTCATTCGTGAGGTCTCCAGCCGCATTAATGGTGATTTCTTTGCTGGTTTCGTTGGGCAGAAACGTGATGGTTCCGGTGGGGAAGGTACCACCAAAGTCATTGGCATCAGCGGGATTGGCACCAGTGCCCCGCACGGCATAAGTTACTTCGGTGGTGCCAGAAAGATCACCACTGCGAAGCACCGTAAATTTGTAAGGCGTGGGAGCGTAATCGCCTTCCATCTGCCAACCATTGAGAATGGCAATTTCGAGGGTGGCAGAATCATCATTTTGAATCACACCTTTGGCGGTAGCCGTGGCGATCGCCGCTCCTGCTGAAGGGTTAGACAGCGTTACCGTAAAGCCTTGATCTGGCTCTGCTGTAGCATCTCCCTGCACATTAAGCGTGAGGGTTTTGCTCGTTTCATTGGCAGCAAAATTGATGGTTCCAGTCGGAAAGCTCCCACTAGCAAAATCTGCTCCATTCGCAACGTTAGACCCACTGCCTGTAGTGGCATAATCTACACTTACAGCACTGGTGGTATTGCCTGTGCGGGTGACGGTGAATGTAAAGGGGGTTGTACCCGTATTGCCTTCAGCTTGCACGGCATCTGTTGCTGCAATCAAGATCGAGGCAGGGGTCAGGGTTGGTGTGCCCGTATATTCATACGCCCCCATATCCGTTTGAATGCCATTAATGCCATCGCCATCCCGACGCGTGGTACCCTGCCCATCAGTACCAACGGCGCTACTAAAAGCGGTGGAACCCGCATCGATCGCCGGGCTACCTCCCTGGAGCGCAAAATTGCCATTGGCAGGATCAACAAATTTGGGATCTTGTCCCACGATATTTCGCAATCCGGCAACTAAGACGTTAGCAGCTTCCGCATTAGCAGCGGCAGAATCAACGTAGGCAGATCCTCCGCCCAGTGCCGCATTGGGCGGACTTGCAGCTTGGAAAGCGATCGAAGAATTGTAGGCAAGGTTGCGATCAAACACAACATTGGTGGAACTCGTGATCAAGTTAGCACGGCGACCATCCCGTGCTGACAGAATGTTGTTTTCAACCCGAATGTTGTTAGCACCTGCTGTGATGATTTCACCATTTAGATCTGGGTTACGAGAGTTTTGATACAAGGTGTTATTGACAACATCTGCATTTTCAGATTGAAAAACGTTAATCCCAAAACCGCCGTTGTCATAAATGGTATTGTTCGCAACTAAGAACTTTCCCTTGTATGGGTCAAGTTGCACTTCTGGGCGTGCTGCACTATTCCGGTTTGTATCTAAAATGATGCCATGTCCCTCTGTAATCTTTCCGGCTGGTAGCCACGGAATCAAACTTTGATTGTTATACACCACATTGTTCCGCACAATCATTTTATAGTCTGTGGTGTTATTGTCAGAGTCACGACTGGTTAAGATGCTGATTGCACTGGTTCCGTTGTTGGTGTACCAGGATGTTTCTGAAACCGTATTGTTCTCAATCGTGACGTAGTCCGCCATATTGCTACCAATGCCACCGCCAGAGAACTTGGTAACAGTGTTGTTGCGAATGGTGATATGGTCAGAAAAAAGCACCGGATCGCCATTCTTGTCATAGGTTGGCGCGATCGCAATGCCACTGTTTATGGTAAGTGGATTGTTGGTGACATCTTTTTGTGATTCAGCATAGTCTAAGGTGATTTTGTCTTTAGCGCCAATCAGGGTTAGTCCTTCGATCGTGATGTAGGAGGAACCAGAGACGATCACGGCATAAGAACCGTCTGAGTTAATCGTTGGCTTTGCCCCAGGATAGGCTTTGAAGGTAATTGGGTCAGCCTCTGTCCCATGCTTATCGCGAATCAGGAGCACCGTTTTGCCAGGATTCTCATAATTGCCATCCATCACCAGCACCGTATCGCCTGCCTGCACCAGGTTTGCCGCCTTTTGCAGAGTGCGAAAAGCTCCCCCTTCGCTTAAGCCGTTGTTGCTGTCGTCGCCTGTTCCTGAAACGTAATAAATTTTGCCAGCCATTGGTATTCCATCCTCGTTTTGAATAGTATTGATCGCAGTTGCCGTCGTGAGTGTGGCTCCTCCCGTGGGGTTCGAGAGAGTCACGGCAAAGCTTTCGTTGGGTTCAAGCGTGGTGTCACCGTTGACGTTTACTGTAATCAGTCTGCTAGTTTCATTCGCTGCAAAGTTCACCGTGCCCGTAGGCAGAGTGCCACCGAAGTCTGTTGCATCAGCAGCGTTCACACCGTTGCCCATGACGGCGTAATCGATACTGGTTGCGCCTGCGGTGTCACCGCTGCGTGTCACCGTAAAGATATAGGGTGTGGTACCCGTATTGCCTTCCGGTTTGTCAGCAGCAGTTGTCGCGATCGCCAGTGTGGTTGATGGGGGGCTGACATCATCATCACGAACGGTGCCTGTGTCTCTGGCAGTGGTAATGGTGCCGCCTCCACTTGGATTTGAAAGGATGGCAAAAAAGGTTTCATCGGCTTCACCAGTCGTGTCGCCGCTCACGTTAATTGTGATCACCTTAGTGGTTTCACCTGCGGCAAAGTTCACTGTTCCAGTCGGAAAGGTGCCGCCAAAATCAGCAACACCAGCAGGATTAGAACCCGCGTTGGAGACTCGGTAATCGACACTGGCAGCAATGTCAGTCTTGCCACTGCGCGTGACTGTAAACGTAAAGGGGGTTGTGCCTGTATCTCCTTCGGCTTTATCAGCATTGCTTGCCGCGATCGCAAATGCTGGAACCAATGCAGACACATCATCATTCAACAGATAGCCAGCGGCATCGGCAGTCGTGATGGTGCCGTTGCCACTCACATTTGAGAGGGAGACCAGGAACGCTTCATCTGGCTTTTGCTGATGGGTTAGAAAGAGTGACAGTAAAGCCTTCATCAGGTTCAGCCGCCGCATCACCGCTGACATTCACCGTGATCACCTTGCTGGTCTCATTCGCCGCAAACGTGATTGTCCCCGATGGCAAAACTCCACCAAAATCAGCGGCATTTGCGGCTCTGGCGCTACTACCTGTGACGGCGTAATCGACGGTTGTTGTACCACTCGTATTTCCAATCCGCGTCACCGTAAAGGTAAAGGGTGTGGTGCCTGCGTTCCCCTCGCCCTTGACCGCATTGGTTGGAGCCAGAAAGATATTGCTGGCGGTTAGCAGCGGTGAACCCGTGTATTCGTAAGCGCCCAGGTCAGGTTGTACGCCATTGATGCCATCCCCATCGCGGCGAGTCGCCCCCAAAATATCGGTGCTGACGATGCCATTAAATAAAGTAGAGCCAGTGTCGATCGCTGCACTGCCTGCTTGAAGGGCAAAATTACCAGCCGCCGCATTCACAAATTGGGGATCTTGACCCACAATATTGTTTAACCCTGGGGTGTTGGGGTTGTCGGAAGCCTTAAAATTGCCGTTGTAGGTGAGGTTGCGATCGAAAACAATATTGCTGCTGGTATTGTTGATCGAGTTAGCACTGCCGCCATCACGCGCAACCATAATATTGTTGTAGGCACGCACATTTTGCGCTTCATTGATGGCAATATTTCCAGTTTGCGTCAACACACTGCCGTTCTGATAAGTGGTGTTGTTGACTAAATCGACAGGAGCCTCACTCTTGAAAATCAGAATTCCCGCGCCACCGTTGTCGTAAGCAACGTTATCAGCAAACAAAATTTTGCCCTTATAGGCATTGCCCACGGCATCATAGGCAGTATCAATCATAATGCCGTGACCTTCGGTGATCTCGCCGTTGGGCAATTGATTCCAGGGCACCTTTTGAATGTTGTCGTAGGAAATGTTGCCCCGCATCACGACCTTGTAGTCGGTGGTATTGTTATCCGAGTTCCACAGCCGAAGATTGGTAATTCCTTGCGTGCCGTAGGGCGAATAGTAAGCGTTGCCAGAGACGATATTGTTTTCAATGGTGACGTAATCGACCTCAGTAGTACCAATCCCACCACCAGGAAAATTAGAAACTGTATTGTTGCGAAGGGTGATGTGGGTGGAATGGATTTTCTCTGCTTCGGTGCCATTCGGTCCATTCTGAAAGGTGGCAAAAATGCCATTACCAGAGGTTGCCGGATTGTTCAAATTAAAGCGTTGAGAAAGCGCATAGTCCAGGGTGATTTCATCCCGCGCTCCTCTCAAGGTGAGTCCTTCAATTACCACATGCGATGATCCTGTGATACCAATGGCATTCCAATTATTTCCATGCGCTTGTAGGACAGGTGTGGCTCCAGGATACGCTTTGATGGTGGTGGGCTGGGCAGCGGTACCCTGTAGCCCAACAAGGGAGATGATATTACTACTGGGAGCTAGATTTTCGTAAGTACCGTTCATCACCAGCACGGTATCGCCTGCTTTCAAGACCCTCCGTACTTGATTGAAGCTGCGAAAGGCTTGAGACTCGCTGGAACCGTCGTTGCTGTCGTTTCCGGTTCCAGAAATGTAGTAAGTAGCCATGAATAAATTCCTGATACGTCTGGTGTGCAGTGGTGAGCCGTAAGCGCGTGAGCGATCGTCTCAGCGAATGACTGAGGGCTAAGCATCGCCATCAAGACGTTAAATTGTCGGAACGAGTGGATTTCCGCCAAATCGATGAGGCAAACCTGTAGGCAACGTAAAAAGCCCGCCTCTAAGTGTGATCAGCGGTGAAGATTGGAGTGGGGGTGCAATGTCACAGCTCAAGATCTCAGGGGCGATCGCAATCTGCCCTAACCACTCATCAGCAAAGAGCGATAGGTTGATATTGGTTAACAACTCGTGACGTACTAAGTTTCATTGACCGATTTAATCAAGCTTTAGGCAAACCGTTGAGGCGGGTAGAATGCAGAGATTGAAAAACCTGTAGCATACCAGCATTGAAAGTCAACCACACTGGTAATGAATCGTACTTGGTGATGCCCACCTGTCACGATCAAACCTCAGGACTGTGAATATTTTGTGAAACTGCTGTCCTCATCCTTTATCCACATGTCTTCTTTATCTTAAGGTCATCACCCCCGTAAATCTACTGAACAGCTAACGCCAGCAAAAATACGAGGTTATGCACGATGAATCATCCTGGGAACGGTCTTTACGAATGCCAATTCAGGATGGACTGAATATCAGCCACCAAGGCACGAGCTTTGAAGGGTTTTGTAATAATGCCTTTAATACCCAGTTGTGCAAACTGCTGATGGTCGTGTTTGCTGGTTTTAGCGGTTAATAAAATCAGTGGCACTTGACGAGTCATGGCGTTTGCTTGCAACTGCTCAAAGGTTGCAAGTCCATCCATTTCAGGCATCATGACATCTAATAAAATGGCATCAAAGTGGCACTTCGCTGCTTTCTCTAAGCCTTCAGTGCCAGAAGCGGCTGTGACAACTTCCCACCCAGCCGCCATTTCCAGGCTGATCTGAATGACTGTGCGTACCCCTCCCTCATCATCAATCACTAAAATTCGTTTGCTCATAATCCAGTGCCAATGCCACAACTCATCATACTGGGGTTGCTACAGCCAATGCAGTAATTAATCCGGATCGTCAACCGGAAGCAGCACGTAAAAACAACTGCCTTCACCGATCGTACTCTCAGCCCAAATGCGTCCTTGATGCTGCTGTACAATGCTACGGCAGATCGTTAAGCCCAGACCAGTGCCCCCCTTCTGACGAGAATCGGAGGTGTCAACCTGTTGAAACCGCTCAAAAATAGTTTCAAGTTTGTCTGAAGGAATGCCGCGCCCCTGGTCTTTGACAGAGAGCAGTATGCCAGGTCGAGAGAGCAGAGTCGGCGCAGAAATGGGTGGCGCACTGAAGGCGTTGTCTCTGGCGGTGCCACTCTCCCCACGATCGCCAGCCCGCAAGGCTGCACTAAGCCAGACGGTACTGCCGCTGGGTGAAAATTTAATGGCGTTGCTCAGCAAGTTGGTCAAGACCTGAAGGATACGATCGCCGTCCAGCTCTAATTGCATCGCTAACGGTGAAACCACTAAATCTACACCCGCGTTAGCTGCCATCAGTTGGGTGAGGTCGATCGCCTTCATCATCAAGTCAGCAAGCTGGCACGGCTGCTTCAGTAACTTCACGTCACCCGACTCCAGACGCTCTAACGCGAGGATGCTATCGACTAAATGCACCAGGCGTTCAGACCCATCAAAGGCGATCGTGAGTAGCTGTTGAGCACGATCGGAGTGCCACTCTACCAGACCATCTAAAAGCAAATCTAAAGCGCCATGAATGGCTGTGAGTGGGGTGCGAAATTCATGGCTCACCACTGAAATAAATTCATCCTTCATGCGTTCAATAAAGGCACGTTCTGTAATATCTTCTCCAATGCTAAGAAACCCGATGACCTCACCCTGAGCGTTATGCAGCAATGTACAGTTCCAGGCGACCTGCCGCACTTCACCCGCTTTAGTAAGCAACGACTCTTGATGGTGCACTCGAAACGATTTGACAAAAAAATCCGATTCTTCAATTGGCAACGATAGGATCTGACTGGGCAGTGCAAACACGTCCAGCCAATTTTTACCAATGAGTTCAGCTTGGCTATAGCCTGTTACTTCGGCTAAAAAGGGGTTGGCATAGGTGATGTTTAAATAAGTATCAAAGCCAACCACTAGCAAGCGAACATCTTCCATTAAGGTGCGCCAACGTCGTTCTGATTCACGCAGCGTGGCTTCTGTTTGTGTACGCTGCTGCAACTCTTGCTGTAATTGTTGATTTGCTTCATTCAGTTCTTTCGTCCGTTCGACTACAAGCGCTTCAAGCTGTTCTTGATATTGCTTGAGTTCTGCTTCAATCTGCTTCAGTTCTGTAATGTCTCGTCCGATACCAGCCACTCGATGGACGTGTCCCGTTTCATCAAAGATGGGAAAGGTGCGCGTTAAGACCCATCGCACATCACCATTGGGTTGCACAATGCGATACTCTAAGCCCTGCTCTACCGGATTGCCTCGGGTTTGCAGTGCGGCGAATAAGCTCGATCGATCGTCAGGATGAACCGCTTCGAGCCACGATTGGGGGTCATGGTAAAGACTGGAGCAGGTGCGCCCCCAGATGGCTTCATAGGCGGGACTGATGTAAAACATCTGACTGTAATCGGGAGCCGCAATAAAGAAGGCATCGCGAATGTTTTCGGTCAGTTGCAGAAATTTTTGTTCGTTTTGGCGGAGGGCGGCTTCTGTCTGTTTGATTTCGGTAATGTCTCGAAAGTACCAAATTCTGCCGTAGTCTTCGCCAGTAGACGATTTGATTGCCGCCGAATAGCGATCGAAAATGCGCCCATCCTCAAAGAGAATCTCATCTCGACAGGTAATTTCAGGGTGCTGGTTGAGATAATCGATTTTACGCAGAAAGGCATTTGGATCTTTGAGTTGATCCAGAACGGTTTCTCGCACCTGTCGATCGTTTTCAGCGTTGAGTATAAGCGCCTCATCCAGATGCCAGAGCTGACAAAAGCGCTGATTGTAAGAGGTGATCAATTGATGCTCATTGGTAATTAAAATGCCGTCGAGCGCTGCCTCTTGCTGCACTTTCAAGGCGGCATTGCTGCGCTGTAAAGTTTGCTCGGCTAATTTGCGTTCCGTAATGTCCGTGGTGGTGCCAACCATCCGGTCACTATCATTCTGAACCAACATGCCACGAGCCATCACCCAGCGAATAGAGCCATCTCGATGAAAGACGCGATGCTCTACCGCAAATTCTGCTGTCTGCTTTTTCAGATAACCTTGTGCCGCCTCAACGACGAGCAACCGATCATCGGGGTGAAAGATTGAGAACCAGGCATCAAAATGATTAGGTATATCGATATCACTGTAGCCCAGCAGAAACTTGAAATTAGGATCAAGATAAAATTCTCCAGTCCGGTGATTTCCTTCCCACACTCCAATTCTGGCTGCTCGCGTGGCTAAAACGTATCGTTCCTGGCTTTGGCTGAGCGCTTGTTGAGCCTGATTGCGAAACGCTTCCAGTTGTTTTGCTTCTGTAATGTCCTGGAAGTACCACACTCTTCCATAATATTCTCCTGTTGGCGATCGCATGGGGGCAGAGCGGCGATCGAGCACTCGCCCATTCTTCAGGACAACTTCATCGTGGCTGATGGCATCTGGGCTTTGATAAAGAGCCTCGACTGTCATGAGAAAGGTATCAACATCCTTAAGTTGAGTCAGTGCAGCGTTGAAGATTTTCCAGTAATCGTTAGTAGCAATAATGGCTGGCGGAATTTGCCAGATTTCACAAAAGCGCTGGTTATAGAAAAGGAGTTCTCGGTGCTCATTGACGACCCAAATACCTGCCACAGAAGCTTCACGCTGAGCCTGCAAAAGTGCATTACTGCGACGCAGAGCTTCTTCCATCCGCTTGCGATCGTCCAGTTCTGCCCGCAGTTGCTCTAGTTCCGCAATCAACTGTTCCTTCGTTTTTTTGCTGTCGTCAACTTGATCCATCATGGTCGAGGAAGTTTCAGCCACATACTTGAGTTCTATTCTAGACATAGACGTAGAAAACCCCATTGACTAAGGCTTTGGCTTAACGCGTTTGAGTTGATTCAAAATGCGAGCGAGTAACTCTGCCCCAAGGAAAGGCTTGCTGGCATAGTCGTTAGCCCCTGCTAAGAACACCTGATGAATCAATGCAGCATCCGTATTCGCTGAGAGAAAGATCACAGGCAGCGCGTCCCATTGAGGATCGTTGCGAACAACCTTGCATAAATCTAAGCCGCTGAATTTCGGCATGACCAGATCCAGAATGAGTAAGTCGGGCTGAGTTTGCTCCAACGTCTCCCAAAACCGCTGTGGATCATCTAAAAGAACAACCTGAAAGCCCCAGGGTTGCAGTAGGGCAGTGAGCTGCTGCAACAGGTGCGGATCATCGTCCACAATCAGCACTTTGCCTTCCGTTTGGCTTGTTTGTGGTAAGACTTGAACGATCGCTCGCAGAATTTGTTCAGGTGCTAATGGCATTTGAAGCACTGCACGTCCTCCCAGCCGCGCAATTTTGACTCGCTCAGCAAAACTGCCTTGATGCATGAGCACCACAACGGGCACAGGCGGTTGCACGGTTGCCAAAGCTTCCAGACAGGCAAAGCCATGCTCCACTGTTTCTGGCACACTCAAGTCAAGAAGCACGACATCTGGGTGCTGTTGAGGAAAGGGGGTGAGCAGCGTGGTTGGGCTGGCAATGGTGGCATGCAGGCTGCGGACGATCGCCTCTGCCATCAGTTGTTGTATTAAGTGTGCCGCCTCTGAAACGATGAGCAGATGCGGTGGCTGAGTTGGCGATGGGGTGGGTGAAAGCGCGGCTGTGGTGGAAGCAAGCAGGGGAGTTTCCAGCGTTTGCTCGATCGCAATGACCAGCTCCGACAGAGCCGCTACAGTCCCTGGCGCGATCGCCGCTACACCTTCTATCTCTGTGAGCCGAGCTTCAAGTTGTTTGCAGTCGTGCGATGCCTGATCCAACCCAAAACTTCCCAAGGAGCCAGCTAGCGTGTGCGCTTCTCGAACAGCCTGCTGTCGCAAAGCCGCACTCAAAGAGCCATGCGTCAGAGCAGATATGGCTTGACTGATGACCGCAAGGCGATCGCGATAGTGCCCTCGATAGTGTTGCCATGCCCCAGCAAACTCCTGTGGTGTAGCAACGGATGACAGCGAGGCAGGTTGGTCAGACTCAGGCTGGTCAGGCAGTTGAGGTCCTTTAAATTCAACGTCCTCTACCTCCCGCTTTCTCAAACGGTAGCCCAGCCCATAAATGGTTTCAATCAGATCTTCACAGCCAGCCTGTTTCAGCTTGCGGCGCAACCCCTTGATGTGTGCGCGCACGCCATTTTCACTGGGGGCTTCTTCAAACGACCAGAGGTGATTAATCAACGCACTTTGGCTAAAAATGCGCTGCTGATGGCGCAAAAACAATTCTAAAAGCTTATATTCCTTGCTTGTGAGGCTCAGGTGCCTGCCGTCATAGCTCACAGCACAGCTACTCGTATTGAGTTGTAAGCCTCGCCAGATGAGAGTGGGCGATCGGTCTAAGCTCTCTCGCCGCCGCAACGCTCGAATGCGGGCTAGCAACTCGTGCAGGTGAAACGGCTTCACCACATAATCATCTGCGCCTGCATCCAGTCCCGAAACTTTGTGGGTAGAGCTATCCTGTGATGTTAACAGGATCACTGGCGTAAAGTTTTTCTGGGCACGTAACTGCTGGCAAAAGTGAATGCCACTCAGCGTCGGCAACACCACATCAAGCAAAATTAAGTCATATTGAAATGCTTCTGCCAGATCCCAGCCCATCTGTCCATCGGCAGCCGTTTCAACCAGATAATTTTGCTCAGTGAGAGCCTGTACCAGCAACTCAGTCAGAAACTGATCATCTTCCACCAGTAGAATTTTCACATCGAAAGGAGAGGCAAAACGTGCGGTGATGAATAGGCTAGATGTTTCTTTCGATCTGTACGTGCTGCGGTATTACCTCTAGCTCCTACCGCCTGCTCAGGTAGATACACCCATTTGAACATGGCTGTAGCACACTGTTTATGCTTTTCTTGCTGTCTTTACTTCATTGTTGCTGACATAATTTTGCCACAGTGCAGCTAGCTCTTTTGTCCGGTTGTAAGCAGGCATCGTAACCCGAAACATCCGTCGGGGTCGTCCACGTCCAGCGACGTTTTCTCGGTAGCTTTCAACCAATGCCTCAGCTTCTAAAAACGTTAGCGCACCGTAGAGAACGGTATCTGACAGGCGATAGGCTGGGTAGTCTCTCTCCAGGAGATGAATGAGCTCAGAGCCAAAAGAATCTCTTTTCAGCAGGATGGATGAAACATAACATACCGCAAGTTTCTGGTTAAGCTGGCGAGGTGGTGGTGCTTGAAAGAATTGGTAAACAGTCTCTAATGACATCATTAACACGTCCTTACAAGGTGCAATTGTGAGTGGCAATGCGTTCACAAAATTTCTCGATCGACGTAACCGTTGCTTGAGAAAAGTCTCACCAATATCGTCTCGTAGCTGTGTGAATAATGTGTGAATCTACCAGTACTATTCGCTGGAAATCCTTCATCGGTATTGCCGTTTTGGCGTTGGCTGGGCTGTTAACCAATACCCTCCGATCGCGATGGCAATGGTAATGGTAGCCGCCACCACATTGGGATAGATGTCGATGCCAGCAACGTTAGGCACAGGCGTATTACCAAGCACCGGATCGTTTAGAAAGCCATAGGACGTGCCAGGCCAAAAGCCAGCGGCAATCAGCCCCACCCAGAACGCAGAGCCAAGAAAAGCCGATAGCCCCATCGAAAAGCGATCGGTCACTGGGCGAACTTTCAGCACGGCTAGGGCAGCGCCACCGAGGGAAACAGCCGCAAAAAAAGACATGGCGCAATGGAGTTTGGCATGGGGCAACCAGGCTGGATTGCTCATGTGACCTTTAGCCAGCAGGATGGCATCCGTCACAATGGGAACGATGATGGTTGAAAGGGCGGCGACAACCAGCAAGCCTTTAGCAAGTGAATCTCGATGCATCTCCAGTCCTCGAATAACGATGAATGAATGGAATAAGTGAAATCGTCGCTTTAAGCAATCTGTAAAACAAATTTTCCACGACGATGCCCCGCTTGCAGTGCCTCGTGAGCCTTTGCCGCCGCTTGCAGCGGCAACACGTCTACAGGTAATGGTTTGAGGTGCCCGCTATCGATCAACTGTGCAATCTGTTGCAATTGTGTGTTGCCTGTTAGCTCATTGCCTGTTGGCTCAACAAAGATGGGAACGCCACGAATGTCTGAAGAAGGGGAAACCACTGGCTCTGCTGCGCCTTCGGTTGAGATTAAAAGACCACCCGGCTTTAGGATTTGCCAGGAGCGTTGTCGGGTTTCGCCGCCGATCGTGTCTAAAACCACATCCACCTTGGCGACTTTCTCTTCAAAGCGCTCTGTTTTATAGTCGATCGCCTGATCCACGCCTAATTGTTTGATGGCTTCCAGGTTAGCGGTTGAGGCGGTGCCGATCGCGATCGCGCCTTTCCATTTGGCATATTGCACGGCGAAGCTACCGACTCCTCCTGATGCCCCATGAATCAAAAGCGTTTGTCCCGGCTGTAAGTCTGCCAGGTCAAACAATGCCTGCCACGGGGTGAGTGCAATGCTTGGGATGCCAGCTGCTGCTGCAAAGTCAAGAGACTCTGGTTTGGGTGCCACTAATGCAGCTTTCGCCACGACATATTCTGCATAAGCACCGAGTTGATTCAGTGGAAGCATGGCAAAAACGGCATCTCCCGGCGCATAGGCAGTCACTGCCGCACCGATCGCATCAACCACTCCAGCAACGTCATAGCCCAAAATGAGCGGCAGCGGAAACGGAAATTTAGCCTGCAAATAGCCCTGACGGATTTTCCAATCGGCTGGGTTGACCCCAGCAGCATGAACCCGAATCAAGACCTCATCTGCTTGCGGCTCTGGACGGGGAGCTTTTTCGTAGACTAAAACCTCTAGCGCACCATAGGTATGGAGTTGAACTGCATCCATCATGTTTGTTGCCATACGTTTGGTCGTACTGCTATTGGTTGCCAAAAATGTTGACTGCTAAAGATGTTAATTGCTAAAGGTGGTGATCGCTAGAAGCAATGGAAACATCATCCCGTAGCTTTGTGAATATTTTGTGAATTGTAGGTCAGTTCGGATGGTGAGGCGATCGCGACATCAGTAAACGCTACAAAAAAGACAAGTGGATAAAACCTCGGAGGTTTAAGCCACAACTAGAGATTGCCATGCTAGATGCTGGGTAAAACCTCCGAGATTTGCGTCAGTTCTATCCCGGTGTTAACAGCGCAAGGTGCTTTGGGCAGGCTTGGATAGCAGGCAGACGTTGACCATGAGAGCAACATGAGGCACTGCGGTTTACGTAAACTTCACAACGCCTTGAAATTAGCAAGGTTTGACAAGCGTTTTCCGAAATGGGTTGCAGCGTGCATGAAGTCAGCCAGACTTATTTTTGCAGGGATCTACTCATCGCCTTTGTTCGCTTTGCCTGTTAGCACTGAGTCACACATCAACCAGGAGGATACTCTGCATGACCAGCGATCATCTGATGCGGTTGGAGGCTCGATCGCACTCTCCTGGCAATCTGGAACGAGTTGGCACCCTTGCCCTGCTGCTGAGCTGGCTATTGCTCAATGGCACGACGCTGAGCTGGCTGTTCCAAACCATTCAAGACATTTCACGGTTTAATCAGGTCATCTTGCTGGTTGGGGTGGCACTCCTGCTGGTTCAAGGAGTCCGCCATCGACAGCAGTTTCGCTTTACAGCCGTCCCAAGTTTTCGCTGGAGTCCGCTATGTCTGCTGCTGGGTAGTGCGATCGGGATGATTGCCAGTCGGTGGCTGATCATGCTCGATCAGGTGCCGATCGTGTTTGCGTTGCTGGGCAGCTATGGCTTGCTGGGACTTTTTCTGGAGTCGGCTACCTGGCGAAAGGGGTTACCCATCGGGGCGGCGATCGCGCTGATCGTGCCCTTTGGGGTGCAATACAGTACCGGGCTGGGCTTTCCTGCGCGCATTCTGACGGCTCACTTCGTTGAATTTCTCCTCAAAACCTGGCACGTTGCCGCCCTGTCGTCAGAAGACATTATTGTGCTCGACACAGGGATCGCTCAGGTCGATTTGCCCTGTAGTGGGCTGAAAAGCTTGTGGACAGGCACGCTGTTTTTGCTGGTGGCGACCTGGCTGGAACGGCGATCGTTTGGGCTGCGCTGGCTGGGTGTGTTTGTGGTCAACCTGGCGTTGCTGGCGATCGCCAACGTTGCCCGTGTCCTGACACTGGTGTTGGTGGCGCACGTTTGGCAGCAGCCCGCCATTGCAGAAATCTTGCACGTACCGCTGGGTGTGATTACGTTTATCGCCGCCTGTGGGGTTAGCCTGTTTTTGCTGCGCTGGGTGCCACGATCGATTACTGCTGTTCAGAGCAAGACCGAACCAACTAACGCGCCTGCAAACGCAAAACTCTCCTTCCTCCTTGCCGCTTGCCTGTTGGCATTGATGCTGATACCGCATCCTCCGGCTCCTGCGGCTCCACCGGATGTGACGAAGTTAGGTTGGACGATCGCAGCCCAACCCCAAACCATTCCGCTGACAGCCACCGAGCAAAGCTTTTTTGCCAGCTATCCCGGTGTGGTCGCCCACAAACAGCGGTTCGCGTATCAGGGCATGACTGGATCGGTGTTATTGGTTTCTAGCCCCAGTTTACAGGTGCATCACGCTCCTGAACTGTGCTTGATTGGCAGCGGCTTTCACCTGGATCGCATTGCGCCCCAGCCGTTTGCAGCGGGTCTTCTGGCACGGTGGCTGTCGTTAAATGATGGCAAACAGTCTGCTGTCTACTGGTTTCAAGCACCGCACCAAACCACAGGCGATTTCCTGACTCGGTTTTGGCAAGAAGCCTCGCGCCGTGAGTCATCCTGGACGCTGGTATCGATCTTGTTGGATCAGTACCACCAGCCGGATGATGCCACGCTGCAAGTGCTGGTGACAGACATTTATCGCTCGCTCGATCGCATCCTGCAAAAAGCCTGAGTTCTTGATCCGCACTGCTTACCCCACTGACTCCCTCCTGTCATGAAAAACCTGTTTACCGCCTTTTTCTGGATCTTTAACCTGACGCTGCTGGCGATCGTGTACCTGGGCTTGTTGCCCTTTTGGGGCTTGGCGCTCCTGAGCGATGCTGCCACCGGGCAGGTGCCGCTTAACTTTCTGATGACGTTTGTGGGTTTACTGGGGGTACCAACAGTCGGCGCGATCGCGGGCTTCAGCACCAAAGTCCGCCAACCTGTGACGCTGTTTGAGCTGTTTTACGGCATTGAAGCACCGCTGCTGATCATCTGCATGGCGCGGTTTTTCTGGTTGCGTGACCTCACACCGCTAACCACATTTTTGCTGCTGACCTTTCTCGTGGGCACGATCGTCACCGGGCACTGGCTGCTGAGTCGGCGAGAGAATGTGATGCGCGTGAACCTGTGGCATCTGGCAGGACAGGTGATGGTGCTGGCGATCGCGCTATATATCACAGCCATTCTGTCCTTTTACGTGCCGCCAACCCTGGCAGTGATGGTGGCGACTCTGCCGAGCTTGCTGGCTTACGCGTTCATCGTACTGCCCTTGACGCTTCTGATGCTTGGGTTATGCACACTGCCGCTTGGTGTGTCGATCCTGTATGGGCGATCGCTGCACGGCACCTTAAAGCAACTGAGCACGCGCTATGGCACCTGGCAGGTTGGGGCGTTTACAGGCACCATTTTAGCCGTTGGGCTAGGAGCCTTTCTGCTGTTACAGCAACAGCCTCAGATCAAAGCCTTTCGGTTGTTAGACCCGGCACCCCAAACCGATCAGCAGCGACAAACCGTACTGCAACAGTCAAACGCCATTCACAGCGGGTTGCTGAATGCGTATCTGTCGTCGTACCGCTATCCACGATCGGGCAACAGCTTGAATAACAGCGGGATGCAAGACTTCTACCAAAGTGCCCTTCGCGTTCCAGATAGCGTTGCCCAAACCGTGCAGCGTGGTTTCAACACTTTGACGGCTCCGTTTACCTATCAGGGCACCGAGGCAGACGTGGATAAAGCGGCTCAACTCTACGCTCAGTTTTTTGATGCGCCGCTGCTGCGAGGTGAACACGCGATCGTTCAAAAAGCGTTGCAGTCTACCTTCAACCGGGGCGAGGCAAAAGCCGGATTGGACGACATCAACCAGAAGCGAGTGTGGCTGGAGTCCCAAAACATCACCGTTACACCCCAGGGCGATTGGGCAACGGTCGAGATTCATGAGGTGTATCAGAATCAAACAACCCTGCCAGAAGAAGTCCTTTACTACTTCTCATTGCCAGAAAGCGCTGCCATTACAGGGTTGTGGCTCAGTGATGAAGTGAAGGTTCCTAAGAAATACCCCTTTGTGATCGCGCCGCGTGGAGCCGCACAACAGGTCTATACCAACCAGGTACAGCGCAGCGTTGACCCTGCCCTTTTAGAACAGGTGGGACCTCAGCAGTATCGTTTACGAGCGTTTCCAGTGCCCGTGACGATGCGCCTTCCTGGTGCCCAAGCCGAGCCACCAAAACTCTCTCTGTGGCTGCAATACAACGTGCTGAAGCAGCCGTCGGGGTGGCAGTTGCCCACATTGCGAGAACAGCGTAACGTCTTCTGGACAGGTGCAACCAAGCGGGTCGTCAACGGCAAGACGGTTGGGGCTTCAGATCAATGGCTACCCGCAACGCTGACCGCTGAGAATACACCGCCGACTGCACACGAAATGACCCTGCCGTGGGGTGCCCATGTGCTGGCAACGCCTGCGACGCAAACTGATTACCAACTCCCACAGGGCAAGCGCTTTGCTGTGATTCTCGATCGCTCCCGCAGCATGGAAGCTCATCGGCAAGACGTTGTAGAAAGTTTCCGCTGGCTGCAAGAGAAGATCCTGCCGCAAAATAAGGTGGATTTGTACCTCCCCGCGATCGCGCCTGCCCAACCCCAACGCTTTGAGAACTTGCAGCAGAGCAAATTTGATCCATCTAAAGCTGTGTTTTACGGCATGGTGCAGCCCAAGGAGATGCTGGCACAATTTCAGCAGTTGCGCGGCGATCGAGCCTACGATGCCATTCTCGTTCTCACCGATACTGGCAGCTATGAACTCAACGACGACACCAAATTAGCAGGGAAAATACCAGCCCCACTGTGGTTTGTGCATCTGGGCGGACTGGCGTTTGCCTATGATGACGCAACGTTGAAAGCCATACAGGACAGCGATGGTAGGGTTGCCACTCAGATCCAGACCGTCATGCAGCGGCTTGCCAGTCAGCCATCACGCGGCGCAGGCACCTCATTTCTCAATCTGGTGGATGGCTATGCCTGGTTCCTGACTAAAGGGGCTGCATCCACGGCTACATCGCCCAATGATGCCGCTACCAGTGAAGGGTTTGGAGCGTTGGCAGCGCGGCAATGGACAACCCATCTCAGCCACTATTTGCAACCCAATCAGCTCAAGGAACTGGATGCCATTCACGCGGCTGCCAAGCGCTATGGAATTGTGACACCCTATTCCTCCATGCTGGTGCTGGTGAATGATCAGCAGCGCGAGGAGTTGACCCAGGCAGAAAAGCAGTCCGATCGCTTTAAACGAGAGGTCGAAGACTCCCAATTGCCCCAGGCTAAGCCGAATATCAGCGCGGTACCAGAACCTGCCGAGTGGCTGCTACTCCTGGTGGGAGTGGGACTGCTTTGGGGGTTCAGGCAGGTCAAGCTGAGTAATGCCAGTTCCGAAAAATAGCACAATGGATGAACGTCAGTAGGGGCTTACGGCGTATGCCCCTACGAGGATTTGTAACCATTGGAGTTTTACAGATGAAGGGCAACCCGTTGCTGTAAGGCAGCAGGCACCCTTGTGCAAATTACACTACTTGACCCACTTCAACGGTGGCTCGCTGTGTGTGTTGCAGCGTTTGGTGAACGTGGTCGGCTAGCCGCAGAGACAGCGCCACGATCGTGAGGGTGGGATTGGCATAACCGCCTGTAGGAAACACAGAGCTTCCAGCCACAAACAGATTTTCAATGCCATGCACCTGGCAGTTTTCATCCACCACGCCTTGCCTGGGGTCAATATGCATCCGGGTTGTGCCCATGTGATGTGCTACTCCACCCGTCAAAACTTGTGGTTCACGGGTAGGATCTTCTAACGACAGTTCACCCAGACCCGATCGGCTAAGCTCCGCGGCTAAAAGCTCGTGAGTGCGGCGAATACTGCTAGCGTCAAGTTCGTTCCATCGCCAGTGCAACTCAAGCTTTTGGCACCCAAGCCGATCGCGATCGGCGCTAAGCGTGACGCGATTGTTGGGATTGGGAGACTGCTCCACCTGATAGAACAACTGAAAGAGCTTGAAGCGCCGTTGATTGTTCGCTAAGTCTGACCAGCCCCCACGCCCAAAGCCATGCAGGAGCGATTGCCTGTGTTTAGCCGCCAAAAAGCTAGCCAGTGCAACATAGTCAAGCCCTTGAAGAGTTTTGAGCAAATGTTGGGGGATTTGGTCTGGAAGGTTGCCATCCGCCAGCGATTCGAGTAGGCACTTGAAGGAGGCGATCGCCTCAAACTGTCGCAAGCTGGGTCTGGGAAACAGCAAAACACCCACATTCAGCAATTGTTCCTGCTGCATGAGCGCTTTAGCCGGAGTCAGCTTGCCCAGCACGGGCACCTGATTTACCCGCCGCAAATCATAGAGCGCCATTTTGTCAAACAGTTTAGGGCTGCCAGGTTTAAGCATCCCGCCGCCAACCAACGGGTGATCCATAAAAAAGCGACCCACAAGGTTATGCTGATTGCCCAAACCACAGGTCTGCTGTTGCTTCGATGCCAGTAACAAGCGCGCATTTTCTAGCCCACCCTGCGCTAAAACAAACACCTTGGCGGCAACCGTAAAGTGGCTGCCCTGAAGGTTTGTCACGCGAACACGGTTAACCGCTTTAGCTGCGTCATTCGCAACAAGCTCCACGACGGTTGCGTTGTAGTAGAGCGTGATGTTGTCTGCTTGCGCTAACGCCTGCCGATACTCCTGGGCAAAGACATCGCGTGGTCCAAACTGAAACATGGTTGTTGTGAAGCGATCGGGATCCAACGGTAGTCGTGGTGCCTGCTGACTCTCCCAACGATCGGTCTCGTAATCTAGCACTCCTGCTTTGCAAACCGCCTGAGCACGTTCATAGTAGGGGTTAAGCTGCGCTCTTGAAAAAGGCCAACCGCTATACGGCAACCAATCGCGCTGCTCAAAGTCGATCGCCTCTAAAGGTGCATAGCGCACGCCCATTTGCCCATTGCCGATTTTAATCGCCCATCGATTAGAGTTGCCGCCAACCTGCCGATAACGACTTAAAAAAAGGGACATCTGTGGATCGCCCGTTGTGTCTGCCTGCGTTAAAGCTTGTATCTGTGGGTCAGCGTCTAAACTGCCGCTTTCGAGCACGCATACCTGAACCTGTTTTCCGATTAATTCACGGGCCATGGTGATGCCAGCCGGACCGCTACCAATAATGCAAACATCTGTTTCAACCACATGATGTTTCGGTAGCGTACACGCATCGATTAGCATTGAAGACTCCTATAAAAACAAAGGGTGTGTGACTTGACAGCTCTGTTAGACCAACGCTGAGCAAGCAAACGTGATCCAATAGCACTCAGGTGCTAGGACTGGTTGATTGATCGATCGATGCCAATCGCGATCGCGACTGGCATGAAAGCAAAGAACAAAAGGTTGTGAATCCTGATGGTTTCTGGCTCAGGAATCGACTACAGGCTTAGGATTGTGACTAAACCTCCAAGGTTTAAGCCATAACGTTGGTTGGATGCATGGTGCTTGATTGAAACCTCGGAGGTTTGCACAAGTTCGATGCTAATTCGATGCAAACAGGTGAAGAACCGATCGTGGTCTAACGGCTACTGCAAACTGCCTAGCCGCCATAACTCGTCACGAATCGCTCGGCTGGCTCCAACCAATGGTTTGGTGGCGGGTGCGCGGTCATACCATGCCGCCGCTGCGATATTACTGCACGACCCCTTTTGGCTCGATAAATTGGGGTTGCTCACTAAACTAACGGCCTCTGGGTGCAGACGACGAAAGAGGTTAAACGCTCCGTCAATGTAGACGCGCCCGCCTCTAGGGTGTCCGGGTGGATTCACCAGCGTCTCCTCAAAATATTGCACCAGTTGCGGTAAGATTCGAGGGTGAACGCTGTAGCAGTGCGACCACAAAAATTCTCCCTCAAAGGGCACCAGCCCGAGTTGGCGGGAGCGCAGGGCTTGACGATCGATCGCATGACCGACATAGCACAAATCCCAGTCGTCCTGGGCAAGCCGCTGAGTCAGCTTGTCCTGTTCATCTTTTTGCCGCAGCGTGTGGCGAAAAATAGCATCGTCTTCAAGAATCCAAACCCGTTCTAAACCATCCTGGAGGGTTTCTTTGAGAATGCCCAGGTGACGGATAAAATTGCTGTAAACTCCGATCGATGGGAAGCCATTTGCTTCAGTTGGACGCGGTGGAGCCGGAAAGCGAACCTTCGGATCACGAATATTGATACCCAAGCCAGCAAGTTCACGGCTTAGCGCCTGGTAACGGTCTGTTCGCTCCGGTAGATGAATGATATATATGCGATCGAAAAAGTCGATTAAGTGCATAGATGGCTCCTAAAAGAATAATCGTTTTGGCAAAGAATAATCGTTCCAGCAGCAGTGTGACCCTGGATGTCTGACTTAAACTGGATGTCTGACTTAAACGTTGTTGCTAAGCCTTTAACCTTAGTTGCAGAAGCACTGGGGGCTATGTCTGCGTGTTAAACCTGGCGGTAGACAAATCGCCTGGTTGCCAAACGCGGAAAACCGCTGGTGTTTGCTTTGTTGGCATGAGCTGAGCAAACAGGCGATGAAACTGCTCAAAGCCGAAGTAGCGCACGATCGACCACCTGATGAAAATGATCCTGATGAGAATGGTATTGAAGATACCGTAGAATTCAGCGTTCAACAGGGACTCATTGGCGATGACGGATTGCAGCAGATTGACAATCAACTGAAGCTGCTGAATCTCCCGCTGACTAAATTTGCGCGATCGAAAAGTGCCAACATGCAACACTCCGACACCATGACTGCCAAACTGTAGCGGCACTCCCACCATTGATTGCAACCCTCGATGCCGCAAGATGGGGCTAACAACGGCTACGGCTGCTAAATCTTCAACTAGCATGGGTGCCTGTGTTGCGGCGATACCGCCAGCAAACCCTTGCCCAATGGGAATACGAATCTGTTGGACAATCTCCTCTTCTAGCCCAATCGTTGAGCGTACAGTCAGATCGTCTGTATGCGCCTCTGAAAGCAGCAGTGTGACTGTATCAACCGCCATATAGGTTTGTAGCCACCGAAACAAATGCTTGCAGAAACGGTCAATTTCAGGTGAAGTGATGGCACTGGTTGTTTTGTCGATCGCCTTACTAGCGCTAGACTGCAATCTGGCAAGCTGCTTTTCAATGCGTTGCAGCATTCGACCACGTTCGATCGCGGCTTCCGTTTCTGGAATCTGTTGTAGTGAAATATACTGAGACTTTGCTCCATTCGGCAGCAATCGTCTTTTGCCAGTGCGGAGTCGGGCGTAACGGGCTTCGGAGCGACCCGTACCACTGGCTGTCCCGCCTGCGGTGGCGCGTTCCAGGCGACAATCCTGCAAATAGCCCTGCTGACGGATTTCAGCCGCAAGCGCTTCGAGCCGTTTTATTTCTGTATAGATGTCAACCATAGGGTATTCGTGTTTTTCTCCTATCTCTACATTTTGCAGTAAATCCCACGAATAGTCTGTAAATTATCGGTAAAGTCACGTAAGTAATTTGTGCTGTTGCTAGGAGCTGTCATCAATTAATACTACACATCGCTTGCAGCAAGGGTTCCAGCCCCTAGCCTGGTGTGGTGGGACGGGTGTGACACTGTTGATACTGATTGACTGACAAAAGTCGTGAAAGGCTGGTCGCTTCGTTGCGCACCCGCCCGTGATTAAAATCCGGGCTAATGGTACGAAACCCGTTAAAACGGGTTGTCAGGCTCCCCTAGTCCTCTTGAGAGGACTTCCTGCCATCAGCCCGCACTTGAGTGCAGGGCGGGTTCAAGTACTCGCTCAAAGATTTGTCAGTCAACCAGCTGTTGATATTGCATTTCGGAGCTAATTGATGACACGCCCTACGGAGTGGTCAAAATGACTGCCTTATAAGGGCAATTGCCCCGTCAATCGGTGGACAATCGACGATCGTATTCTCTACCGTAAGGAGTGCGAGATTCTCTGGCTGACTCTTCTCTAGAAAGACGTAAACAACTACAGACCCACACTAAGCTCAAAGAATGGACTCAAGAGTTCAAGACTCAAGGGTTCAAGCAAGTGTTCATTTGCCCGCTGACCCCCTATGTGCGTAATAGCTCTGGGAGTCAGCGTTTCTGCAGAAACCCTCCAGACATGCAAAAAGCCCCTGTAAAAACAGGGGCTTCATGATTGAAAGATTCAGTCAGCGCAAGGCGCGGAACTCTTAGTAGGAGGCACTCCGGCGGGTGACAGCGTAGTAGATGAACAGTGCCACGATCGCACCCAACACAGCCACTACAACACCACCGATGCTTAATCCGGCTGATGTGAGCGCTAACGTACCAGTGGTCAAGAAGGTGAAGAGGCTACCGCCAACAAACGCACCAACAATACCGAGAATCATTGTGCCGAGGATGCCGCCACCCTGGCTTCCTGGGTAAATCGCCTTCGCGATCGCGCCCGCAATCAAACCCAAAACGATCCAAGCCAAGATATTCATGTGTTCAACTCCTGTTTAATAGTGATTTAGAAATGTCCTTGTCACATTTCTAAGTTATCAGGCGACCCCAGGTGTTTGTCCCTGCCTTTAGCGGGATTCTGAGTCAGCCAGGGGGAAGAGAAAGCGGATTGATTCAATTGATGGATCCGACAGCACCGTGATGAAGCGTTCACTTTAAATGGATGAAAGGCATGCGGCGACCGTGGCGATAACGCTTTCTGGAGGAATGGGTTTGGCAAGGTGATATTGAAAGCCAGCGGCGATCGCTTGCTGTTGATCAAGTTCCCCGGCGTAAGCAGTAAGGGCAATCGCCGGAATTTTGCCCCCGTGTTCTGGCGGTAAGCGACGAAGGTGACGCAGCAGCATGTAGCCATCCATTTCGGGCATCCCAATATCACTAATGAGGATATCTGGAGACCGTTGAGCGATCGCTAGCACGGCTTCGGTTCCAGAGGCAACGGTGGTCACGATCGCGCCTACCTGCTCTAGCACAAACGACAGAAACTCGCGTGAATCGGTGTCATCATCTACAACCAGGATGTGAATGCCGCTTAAATCTTTGACCGCATCGGGTGCCCGTTCTGGCGCTGGCACGGCATGAGGGCGAAGCGCCAGCGGAATGCAGACTGTAAAGGTGGCTCCTTGGGTTTCACCAGGGCTATCCACCACAATCGTGCCGCCATGCAATTCTACAATTTGCCGCGCGATCGCAAGTCCCAACCCCAAACCGCCAAATTGACGAGTGGTAGCGCTATCTTCCTGGCGGAAATGCTCGAACACGTAGGGTAAGAAGCTTGACCGAATCCCTTTCCCCGTATCGGTCACTTGAATCTGTGCAAAGGAGGGGGAGTCGGGAGTCGGGAGTCGGGAGTGGTTTAGCGCTTCCCCCTTCCCTCTTCCTCCTTCCCCCTTCCCTACTTGCTCTAGCCGCACTTCAACCCGTCCACCATTGGGCGTGAATTTAACGGCATTAGACAATAGATTCCACACAACCTGCTGCAACCGTCCGGCATCGCCAAGCACAATGCCAACACCGGGTAAAGCCGTTGTTTGAATGTGAATGGCTTTTACGTCTGCGGCTAAGCGCACTGTCTCCAGGGCGGCTGTAATAACGGCACTGAGGTCAACGGGCGTTACGGTTAAACTCAGCTTGCCGCGCAAAATACGGGAAATATCGAGCAGATCATCAATCAGTTGCACCTGAAGTTGGGCGTTACGCTCGATCGTCTCCAGAGCGATGGCAGTTTTGGTCGCATCCAATTTTCCCTGCTGTAAGAGCTTTGACCAGCCGAGAATAGGATTGAGGGGCGATCGCAATTCGTGGGATAGCACCGCTAAAAACTCATCTTTAATGCGGTTTGCGCGATCGGCGGCTTCTCTTGCGGCTTGTTCACGGGCAAGGAGTTGCTCTCGTTCTACTTCAATCTGTTTTTGCGCCGTGATATTGAGCACTGTACCGACAAAGCGTTGTGGCTTATTGGCGGCATCAAAGTAAGCCTGCCCTCTGGCTGCAACCCACCGTTCAGCGCGATCCTGAATCCCGATCGTGCGATATTCGGTGTTATATAGACCACCGCTGGCTGGATTCAGCGTCCATTGCACTACCTGCTCAAGCCGATCGCGATCGTCGGGATGCAGTCCAGCAAAAAACACTTCAATACTGCTCTCGGCTTCGGGCGGTAAGCCAAACATGGCTTTGCATCGCTCATCCCAAATCAATTGATTGGTGACAAGGTTCCAGTCCCAGGTGCCCAGTTGTGCCGATTCGATCGCCATGCGGAAGCGGTTTTCACTATCGCGCAAAGCGGCTTCAACTTGGATACGTTCGATGGCTGCCCAGGTGCGCTCAGCGACTTCTTCTACCAGGGATATCTCATCCGCTGACCAGACTCGCGGACTTGCAGAGTGGATTGCTAGCCCTGCCACGAACTCGCCCCCCTTCACCAACGGTATCCCAAGATAAGCGCCAATCTGGATCGCGGCGTAAGCGGCTCGCTGCTCCGGAGATAAGCTAGACTCGGCTGCTAAATCAGGTGTGGACACCGTGTGACCCGCACAGAAAGCAGCCAGCAACTCTGAACCGAACGAATCAATCGGGTAGCGTCCAGCAAGTGGTGGAACACCATGAGCATAATCACGCTCCACAACGTAATCAGTCCCGTGAAGCTCGAAGTAGACTACGCGATTTGCGCCAAGATACTCGCCAAGCACACGGCTAGCTGTTGCCTGAATTTCTACTAAGTCGGCAAGCGGACGGAGTGCATCGGTGAGAGAGACCCGAAATGCGTTAAGTTCAGCCGTGCGCCGCAAAAGTTCTTCTGCCCGTTTGCGTTCACGCAGTGCAGCTTGCTGTTCGCTAATGTCTTTAAAGACGATCGCCACTTTTCGTCCCTCTGGCTCACCCATGCGACAGGCATACACATCAAACCACCGCTCCATCGCCTCAGAACCATTTTCAAATCGCGCTGGTTCGCCTGTGAGAGCAACTTGACCGTAAATCTGCACCCAACGATCTTCTAAATCTGGAACGAGTTGATGTGCTGTTTGCCCAACAGCGTGTTGCAGTCCTGTTTGTTGCTCAAAGGCAGGATTGATTTCTAAGAAGCGATAGTCGATCGGTGTATCATGCTCATCAAACAGCACTTCAATAATGCAAAAGCCTTCATCGATCGAGTCAAACAGCGTGCGATAGCGTTCCTCAGATTGACGTAACGCCGTCTCAGTCTGGTTACGATCGTCAATGTCAATGACTGAACCAATGTAGCCTTTGAATGCGCCGTCTACACCAAACCAGGGACGTGCTGTATCGATGCAGGTGCGATAGACTCCATCTTGGCGGCGCAGACGGTATTCAACTTGAAACGCGTCCTGGCATTCATTAGCAGAGAGAAAAACCGCTTTAGACGCTTCGCGATCGTCTGGGTGGACGACATTAAGCCAGCCAAACCCCAAGCCCTCTGCCTCAGTTTGCCCTGAGAAGTCATACCAGCTTCGGCTTAAATAGGTGCAGTAGCCTGTCGTATCCGTTACCCAAATCATCATCGAAGCATTATCTGCCATGTCGCGGAAGCGCTGCTCACTGAAGCGTAAGGCTTCTTCTGTCTGTTTGCGGTCAGTGATGTCTCTCGTCACACCTGCCACTGCTTCGACTGCGCCATCTACACCCAAAAGCGGCACGAAAATATGTTCGTAAGCGCGTGTGCCAAGAGCGCTAGTGTACGGCGTTTCATCCTTAATCGGCTGGCATGTTGTGATGACGTGTTGAATCTGTTGTTGCAATCGGGTTGCTAAATCAGTGGGATAATCCAGCTCAAAAAAATTCTTTCCCAACGCTTCAACGGGCGTTTTCTGCAAAAGATTGAGCAGTGCTGGACTGATATACGTGAACCGTCCTGTTAAATCAAAGGTGTAGATAAAATCAGGAATGGCAGCGGCGATCGCGTCAAACTTCCGCCATTGTCGTTCAAGCTCGATACGGCTCTCACGCGAAAGGGTCTCAGCACGGGCACGTTCGACCGCAGCCCATGTCTGCTCGGCAGTTTCTTCAACTCGTTTGACTTCATCCTCTGTCCACTGACGGGGGATATTATGATGCACCGCCAGCAGCGCGACAAAGTGGTTGTGCTTAATCAGCGGCACGTCGATATGTGCGGCAATCTCGATCGCCCGATACCGCGCCTTTTCATCGGCTGTGTATTTAGAGTGGTTTGCTACGTCAGGCACGATCGCAGGTTGCCCCGCTTGATGATCGTCTGCCAGATTGCGCCCAAAGTCCTCTAAGCGGTAAAGCCCACTCAATGACGCAACATCCTGCGTGTAGTTTTTATGGACGATTACTTCTTTGCTATTAGGTAGCACTTCGACATAGATCACACGGCTCGCACCCAGAGATTCGCCTAGAAGTCGGGCAGCCATCGCCTGAATCTCGTTCGCATCGGTCAGCGGACGTAGCGCATTGGTGAGCATAGCTCGAAACGCATCAGCCTGGGCGGCTAGCTGTAAAGCATCCAGGACGGTGCGATCGTGATGCAGTGGCGCTGTTAGCGACAGTTCTTCTCGCTGCTGGGCTTGATCCAGCGCTTTCAAGAGAATCTGCACAGCCGTTTTTAGATCGTCTGACCAGGTTTCTACTGCCCCTAATGACGTTTGCGACCAGTCGAGCGATCGCAGCCGTACTGCTATCTCGCTATCGCCTGTAAAGAGAGTCTCAGGAGTAGCCCCCTCTACTGCATCACCCACACGCTTTACCTCTTAGAACCACACTGAACTGAAAGCAGTCTCCGACCTGCTCGATCGGCTAAACCAAGATTGACTCATTTCAATCATAAACGTCTGCTTTTGCTTCAAAGCTAAAAGTGATACTCTAGGGCGCTGATTCCCCAACGACTTATTGCTCTCTCAGTCACGCTAACGCCTTTAAATGGCTCAACGGGAGCAGTGCAATCTATCACGGATAATCGTTTTGAATTGCGTTTGGCTTCAATGGCAACAGGACAACAGGTCTTTAAACACAGCGCCTTGAAAGGACTTTTAAGCAGTAGATACAAATTACAACAACCAATTGTTCCCTATAAACGAACGAGAGCTATCCATCTCAGGAAAGAATTTGATACAACACCATCCCAGGTTAAGCTATACGCCTGAATAAGCTTGAGATTACCTTCGTTACCAGCGTCTCAAAGCAGACAGAATAAAAGCAGTCAAAAGGCAGAGGTTTTCGGCAGTCAACTTGATGCAGTATTTCTACTATTGCGCTAGAAAGATTAACCAAAGTGGTGCCGATTACTGCTGATCCCTCGTCCAGTTTGATTCATAAACAACGTCATTTGCCCCTTGATGAATTATTGATTCGAGCTGCCGAAGTTGCTGCTTTCTGTGCAGGCAATGCCGCAGCGATCGACCGCAACGGTGCCTTTCCAGTCAAAGAATTTGAGCTGATTGCTAACGTCGGTTTGCTGTCGGCACCCTTACAGCCTGAGTTTGGCGGGCTTGGCTTAGGCGTAAAGGCAGATGTAACTTGTGAACTGCTGATGCTGCTCAAGCAGATGGGGCGGGGCAATTTAGCAGTAGGACGCATCTACGAAGGGCATGTAAATGCGCTGCAACTGATTCAAACCTTCGGCACACATGAACAGATGGAAGTCTATGCGACTGATGCCCGCGATCGCCACAAGATCTTTGGCGTGTGGAATGCTGAAGCAGCCGATGGCGTGACGATCCATCCTTTGCAAGATGAACGCTATGGCTTAAAGGGATCTAAGACATTTTGTTCTGGGTCTGGGTTTGTCGATCGACCGTTTGTGAATGGACCGCTGGTTGAAGGTCCGTGGCAAATGTGTGTTGTGCCGATGGAAGACGTGGCAACCATCAGCGATCCTGCCTGGTGGCAGCCGTCAGGGATGAAAGCAACTGCCAGCTTTAAAGTAAATTTCAGCGGGGTTGAGTTAGCTGCCAGTGCGCTGATTGGCAAACCGGGCGATTACTTTCGACAACCGTGGCTGAGTGCTGGAGTCATTCGCTTTGCTGCCGTGCAGTTGGGCGGGGCAGAGGCACTTTTTGACGCAACCCGGCAGTATTTGCACGAATTAAACCGAACGACTGACCCATATCAGCAAGAACGGTTAGGACGCATGGCGATCGCGCTTGAAAGTGGCAACCTTTGGCTGCGAGGTGCCGCCGAGCAAGTAAAAGCCTATGCGCCCATTTTTGGCGGTGATCCGGCTCAATCACACGACCAGGCAGATAAGCTCGTTGCTTACGCCAATATGGTGCGAACGGCGATCGAGCAAATTTGCATGGATGTGATGCAGCTCTGTGAACGTTCAGTGGGCACGCGTGGCTTGCTCCCCCCTTATCCCATAGAGCGGATCATTCGGGATTTAACGCTATATTTACGTCAACCTGTGTTTGATGCCGCTCTGGCTAATGTGGCGCAGTACGCCTTGTCTCAAACCAACCCGACTCATTCTTTGTGGTCTCCTCATGCCGATTGTTAGTCAATCACCTTTATTCAATGCTGCAACACTGCCAGTCCGATCGGTGAATACCATCACTGGCTCCGCATTAATCGTGGCACCTCATCCGGATGATGAAACACTGGGTTGTGGAGGCGCGATCGCGTTGCTGCGAGCCTTGGGTTATGCGGTACATGTTTTAGTGATCAGTGATGGAACCATGTCCCATCCGCGATCGCTCAAATATCCGGCTCCACAATTGCAAGCACTCCGCGAAGCAGAAACGCTAACAGCCATATCCACGTTGGGTGTAGCTCATACAAACGTCACGTTTTTACGGTTGCCCGATGGGTCTCTCCCAACCGCTGCCTTACCTGGTTTTCGGGGAGCCGTGATGCAATGTCGTACCTATTTACAGGCGCTGCTGCCTGAAACCATCTTTTTGCCGTGGCGATCGGATCCTCACCCTGATCATCGCGCCACCTGGAAGCTCATTCGCACAGCGCTGGTTTATTTAAATAACTCGCCTCGCATCATTGAATATCCCATCTGGGATTGGGATCCAGAGCAAGGAGATTGGGCAACCTTTCATCACGTTGCGGGCTGGCGATTGAATATTCAGGCGGTGTTGGAAACCAAGCTAAGGGCGATCGCCGCTTATCGGTCTCAAACCACCAATTTAATTGATGACGATCCAGATGGGTTCCAACTCACGCCAGAGATGCTGGCAAACTTCACGCGCCCCTGGGAACTGTATTTGGAGGACATGCGATGAAGCCATCCCAACCCTCTCTGACACCCGATTACTTTGACTCACTCTACAACGCGGATGCAGACCCCTGGAAGTTTGAAACCAGCGACTACGAGACAAAGAAGTATGCTGCAACCCTGGCAGCCTTACCCAAATCTTGCTATCGATCGGTGTTAGAAATTGGTGGATCGATCGGGGTTTTGACGGCAATGCTGGCGGAACGGTGTGAGGCACTCCTTTCCATTGATGTATCAGAAATGGCACAGCAAAAGGCGATCGATCGTTGCTGCGCTCTATCCAACGTTCGCTTTCAACTCATGCAGGTGCCACAGACGTATCCAGAGGAACAGTTTGACCTCACCGTGTTGTCAGAGGTTGGCTACTACTGGTGTTGGGAAGACCTGCAAAAAGCACAGCAACTGATGCTAGAACATCTCGAACCAGGTGGTCATCTGCTGCTAGTGCATTGGACTCCCTACGCCGACTATTACGACAATCCATTGAGTGGAGATGAAGTCCATGAAGCGTTTCTAGCGTTACCGTCGTCGCAGATCAAGCATTTAGGCGGCGATCGAGCAGAAAAGTATCGCCTCGATCTCTTTGAACGCGTTTAAAACTCTTTGAGCTAACGATCGCACATTAAATCACCTGTAAATATAAGGTTTTATAGAGGTATAGCATTGCTATGTCCTTACGCAGAGCATTGTACCTTCATAAACCCGCGATTCTGAGTAGTTTCTTGTAGTATTCTCAGCCACCAAAACCTCTTTCTGTAACTCTCTCCTTTGAGGCAGGTAGAGCTATCTAGACAGTTCTACGATGAAACCACCAATAACAAAGGAGCCTTTCATGTTTTTCCATAAAAAAGAGCCGATTCATGTCGTTAACGTTGATGAAGCAAATCCTAAGTTTGCTCAACTGTTGTTAGAACAATTTGGCGGTGCAACTGGAGAACTGTCCGCCGCTTTACAGTACTGGGTGCAATCGTTCCATGTAGAAAATCCCGGCATTAAAGACATGCTGCAAGACATCGCCATTGAAGAATTTGGTCATCTGGAAATGGTGGGCAAGATGATTGAAGCCCACACCAAGAATGTGGATCAGACAGATGCGTTCAAAAGCTCTTTGTTTGCCGTGCGCGGTATGGGTCCTCACTTCTTAGACAGTCAGGGAAGCGCCTGGACAGCAACGTATTTGAATGAGGGCGGTGATGTTGTTCGTGACCTGAGAGCCAACGTTGCCGCTGAAGCGGGCGCACGTCAAACTTACGAAGCACTGATCAAGTTGTGTCCCGATGGCGGCACCAAAGAAACCCTAGTGCATCTCCTGACCCGTGAAATTTCTCACACCAAGATGTTTATGGAAGCGCTGAACTCATTAGGGAAGTTGGATGAGCCATTCTTTGGTAATGTTCAACCCGATGAAACCGTTGATCTCTACTACAACCTGTCATCCAATGGCAAATCAGGTGACGATCGCGGACCCTGGAATTCTGAACCCAACTTCCGCTACATTGCTGATCCTGTAAGCCAGCATCAGTCGTCGAAGTAGCTTCCAATCGTGTAATTTCCATTTAAAGTGCATCTTTCCATTGCGTCGATCTAGATACGCCGTGGAGAGGTGCTTGGCAATTGAGTTGATGATGTAGTTAGAACTAAATGTTCACTGTATAGCAGTCTTTCCATGTTTGTCCATAAAAAAGAGCCGATTCATGTCGTCAACGTTGATGAAGCAAAGGACTAGAGGCTTGCAAGGGCGTGTCATCAATTAGCTCCGAAACCTTGCAATATCAGCAGTGTCACGCCCGCCCCAACACACCAGGCTAGGGGCTGGAACCCTTACTGCAAGCAATGTGTAGTAGTAATTGATGACAGCCCCTAGTGTCGCAAAGCGCGAATTCAGCGTAACCACATCGGCTGCGCGTTTCTGACCTGGGTTTGACTCAATGCCTTGGCAAAGCAAGCAAGGCAAACCATCTACTAACTCAAGCACGGTTTGCTCGATGCTTACTTGTGTCAGCAACTCAAACGCCCTGCCCTCAAAATGGCTTTCGCGTCAGTCCTACATTCTTTAGATGGGTATAATTTCTTGCTGGAGTTATAAAAAGAGGCAAAAAGGGCACATTGAAGCTAAACACTTCACTGCAATTAAATAGCCCTATGCCTCAGCCAAAGTTTACCTGGCGTTCTTTGTGTGTGCGTTTAGGCAGCAATCTTGCCCTTGCCTTGATGTACTATGTCCTGGCTGATCTTTCCCGGACACTTGCTTCAACACCCAAATCTGTAACCCCCGTTTGGCCTCCCGATGGTCTTGCGGTTGCAGCGACGTTAATCTATGGCAACTGGTTATTACCCGGTGTCTGCCTGGGTTCTTTTCTAGCAAATGTTGGCGCTTTTTGGAACCCCCAAGGCTGGGTGCTATTTCTGACTTCGTTGCTTGGGGTGTGTGGGATTGCCGTTGGTACGACGCTAGGAACCTGGCTTGGCGTGTGGCTGTTGCGTCGAGCCGTGCGGCAGCGCTACCCGCTCAACCGTGTCGGCGATAGTATTAAATTTCTCACCTACGCAGGTTTAGTTGGTCCCATTGTTAACGCCACGATCGGTGTCGCCATGTTGGGTTTTACCCAAAAAGTTCCCTGGTCTGCTTATCAAAGTGTTTGGCTTACCTGGTGGATATCCAATGTTGCTGGGATTTTTATTCTCACCCCTGTCTTGTTGAGCTGGCATCATTGGTTGCAGTCTAGTCAACTTGCGATAGTGGGAAAAAACCTGCCCTCTCAAGTTGGCAATTGGCTGGTGTTATCACGGGAAAAAGCGGTAGAAGCGATCGTTCTAGGCGGGTTCATTTTTGCCATTGGCAAAGCTGCCTTCTGGGGAAACCAGCCCTTTGCTTACATGCTGGTGCCTTTGTTAACCTGGGCTGCGTTCCGCTTTGGGCAACCAGGCGCGACCCTCGCTATGTTTTTGATTGCAGCGATCGCCATTTTAGGTACGGTTCGCGGGTTGGGCACGTTTGCAGGTGCTGACCTCAATTATTCTTTAATGGGGCTGCAATCGTTTATTGTGGTTGTGGTCTTTACAACCCTGACTCTGGTGGCAGTTTTATCGGAGCGTGTCCAGGCAGAAGCAAAGTTAAGACTGGCATTTTCGGAATTGCAACGTTCCAATGACGCGCTGGAGCATCGTACAGAAGAATTAGCGGGAAAAAATCAGCAGCTTGAGCAAACGCTGCAAGAACTTGGACACACTCAAGCGCAGATGATTCAAAGCGAAAAAATGTCGGCGCTAGGAAACTTGGTGGCAGGAGTTGCTCACGAAATCAATAACCCAGTTGCTTTTTTGAAGGGAAATATTCAACCCGCGCTCACTTATATCAACGATCTGTTTGGTTTGATCGATCGTTACCAGCAGGAATACCCCCATCCCACTCCTGTGATCGAAGCGGAAGTGGAAGACATTGATTTAGCCTTTCTGCGAGAAGACTTACCCAAACTGATGGGTTCGATGAGCGAAGGGGTAGAGCGGATTAAAGACATCAGCACTAGCCTTCGCACGTTCTCTCGCGCTGATACGGATCATTCCACTTTGTACAATCTACATGATGGTATTGATAGCACGCTCTTAATTTTGAAGCATCGTTTGAAAGCCAATGAAACTCGTCTTGAGATTGCGGTCATCAAGCAGTATCGCGCACTGCCACTGGTAGATTGCTATGCAGGGCAAATCAATCAGGTGTTGACCAACATTTTATCGAACGCTATTGATGCCCTGGACGAGGTTGCCACTCAAACGCAGGCAGGACTCACAGAAAACCCTGGCTGCATCACGATTACAACGTCCGTTATGGATGACCAGTGGGTGCAGATTGCGATCGCTGATGACGGACCTGGGATTCCTGAGCCGATTCAAGCGCAGATTTTCGAGCCGTTCTTCACCACCAAACCAGTGGGGGTCGGTACTGGTATGGGCATGTCGATTAGCTATCAAATTGTGGTAGAAAAACACGGTGGGCAATTGAAATGTGTTTCCACAGATGGGGTTGGCACGACGTTTATCATTCAATTGCCGATTCAACAACCTGTACCAGTCAACCATTTACAGAGCTGTGAAGTCAGCAGATCTCATCATACGAAAGCCTAAAAGTAAAGAACCCATAAGATCTGCGGCAATCGGCTTACATTCACAAAATATTCACAGTGATCAGTTGTCATAGCAACGGGTGCTTTTGATCAGGTCTGTCATCCCTTCTTGCCATACTCTTTTTTGCTTGTGCATACTCTTTGCAGCAACCTTGAGTATGCGTGCAACGCTGCATTCTACCGACTATCAATGCTTGCCTGTCTGCTAGGGGCTGTCATCAATTACGATTACACATCAGTTGCAGCAAGGGTTCCAGCCCCTAGCCTGGTGTGTTGGGGCGGGCGCGATGATGCTGGCACCGCAAGGTTTCGGAGCTAATTGATGACGCGCCCTAGCAGTCTGTGATGTTTAAGGTGATATGTCACAGGCTGAGCAAGCCATCTACCCTTTCAATCATTGCCGTTTGATGGTGAGAACGAAGCGCGATCGTTGACACCCCAAAAGCGCTGGATCGCTCCACCATGACTAATGTGCTTCAAGTTGGAAACCAGGCGGTTGCGGCAGAAGACATCATGCCGCTGCTGTCCGGTTATCTCTTGCTGCCGTCATTAAAACGAGAAATCCTCATTGATCAGGCGATCGCAGACATTCAATGTACATCAGAGGAGGCTAGCAGCGCTTACCAGCAGTTCTGCCAACGCTATCAGATTGCCTCAGAAACCGATTTGCGGACATGGATGGCGCACTACAGTCTCACATCACAACAACTAGAGACTGTCATCATGCGCTACGCGAGGATTGAAAAATTTAAGCAAGTGACATGGGGGTCTACGCTCGAAGCTTATTTTTTCGATCGCAAGGGGCAATTTGATAAGGTCATCTACTCACTCCTGCGTGTGCAAGATGCGGGTGCGGCGCAGGAGTTTTACTTTCGCCTTCAAGCAGGTGAACAATCGTTTGCGGCGCTGGCTCAAGAGTATTCTCAAGGACCAGAAGCGCAAACAGGCGGGATTGTGGGTCCTATAGCCTTAAGCACGCTGCATCCGACGATGGCGAAACTACTGTCACGAAGCCAACCCGGTCAGCTTTGTGCCCCAATCCAAGTAGATAAATGGGTTGTCATTGTGCGTTTAGAGAAATTCATGCCCGCAGAGCTAGATGAACCAATGCGCCAGCGTTTGTTGAACGAGCAATTTAAGCAATGGCTTGACGCGCAGTTTCAAAGGCTTCACGCTTCGAGTGCTTCTCCGATCGTTTCTACGACTGCCTCCTGAGCATTCCATCCAATGACTTATACCAAACCCAGCATTCAAGCCTTTTTGGCGGAGACGTTTCCCTTCAGCCTGCTCACAAGTCAAGCGCTCACAGAAATGGTGCGCCATTGCCAGCTTCTCCGCTATCGGTTAGGGCAGGTCATCCTAAGCAGCGGGGCACTACCCGATCAGGTCTTGATTCTTTACGATGGAACGGTGCGCTTGATTGGCAATGAGCCTCACACCCAACAAGCTATAACCCTCCGACGGTTACAGGCTGGCGATATGCTCGGTTGGGTTGGTTTATTGCGGCGCATTCCGTGCGAAACCGCGATCGCATCTACCGAAGCCACCTGCATTGCCATAGGGGCTGAACCGTTTTTAGCGCTTTTGCAGAGAGAATCTGCTGTTGAAAATGCATTCAACCATCAATGTACCCTGGTGGAAGTGTTTGAGCTATTGGGTACGGTGTTGAGTCAACGCGCCGATAGCGAAGCATTATTACAATCGGTGGGTGCCGACAATGTATTGACGATCGCCAGCAGGCTACAGACCCGTGCGGTGCTGCGGGCATTGCCTCCTGGTAAACCATCACTGGCGCAACTGGACGCTGATCACGCATGGTTTGTCAGCAGCGGGATGGTGACAAATTTTGCCGTGGGCGATCGCGTCCAACCAGAGGGACAAAGCACTCATTTAAAGGTGGAAGGGTCTATACCCGCTCGGCTTGTGGGCATTCAGAAAGCTGCCTTGGACGATCTGTTTCCCCAAGCTCAACCAGCCCATGCAGCCCTGATTGAGGACACGCTTCCCTATGCGCCCGATCGTGCGTTTAAGCAGGCAACAACCCAGGAGTCTCAGCGGCAGCGATCGAACACCTATCCGTTTGTACGAGGGCAGGATTCCATCAATGCGACGATCGCCTGTTTTCAAATGCTCGCCCGCTATTGGGATCTTCCCTTCAAACGAGAAGTCGTGGAACGGGTGCTTACTAATCAGCTTGACCGAACTCAATCGCTCTCGCTTCAACTGTGTGGTGCGATCGCCGAATTGTGCGGGTTAAATGCTCAGCTCGTTGCTGTGCCCGTAGAATCCATCGGTCAGTTAGCAGTGCCAGCACTCATTCGCTGGCAGGAGAGTTTCGCCGTTTTGTATGAAGTCAATGACAAAGAGCTTGTCCTGGCAGTGCCAGAATCGGGTCTCTATCGTCAAACTCCCGCTCAATTTGCTGAAAATTGGGGCAACGAAGGGCAGGCGCTATTGCTCAAACCTGCGAAGCAATCAGCCCAACAACCGTTCAATCTGCGCTGGTTTCTTCCATCTTTGGTGCAGTATCGTCGCGTTTTGCTACAAGTATTGGCTGCGTCCTTCTTTGTGCAAATTCTGGGATTGGCAAATCCTCTCGTCACTCAACTCATTATTGATAAAGTCATCGTTCAAAACAGCGTCAGCACCCTGCATGTGCTGGGCATTCTGGTGATCATTCTGTCCGCATTTGAAGGACTCATTTCTAGCCTGAGAACGTATCTGTTTGTGGATACCACCAATCGTATTGATCTCACGCTGGGGAGTGTCATGATTGACCACCTGCTGCGTTTGCCCCTGCGATATTTCGAGCGTCGTCCTGTGGGGGAACTCTCCACCCGTGCCAATGAACTGGAAAATATTCGTCAATTTCTCACGGGCACCGCTCTGACGGTTGTACTGGATGCCATCTTTTCCGTCGTCTACATCGGTATTATGGCGGTCTACAGTTGGGTTTTAACGTTGGTTGCTTTAGCCACCGTGCCTCTGTTTACGGTGCTAACCCTAGTGATTTCACCCACCATTCGTCGTCAATTGCGCGAAAAGGCAGAACGAAACGCTGAAACTCAATCTTTTTTGGTTGAGATCTTATCTGGTATGCAAACGGTAAAGGCGCAAAATATTGAACTACGATCGCGCTGGCAGTGGCAGCAGCAATATGCCCGCTATGTAGACGCTGGCTTTAAAACGGTTATCACCTCCACAGCGGCAGGCGCAACGAGCAATTTTCTCAATCAGGTATCTGGCTTGTTGGTGCTGTGGGCAGGTGCCTATCTCGTGCTGCAAGGAAACCTGACCCTGGGACAACTCATTGCCTTTCGCATTATTGCCGGGTATGTCACCAGTCCGCTTTTGCGTCTAACGCAACTTTGGCAAAACTTTCAGGAAACGGCGCTGTCATTGGAGCGGCTCGGCGATATTCTCAATGCCACGCTAGAAGCCGATGCGCTCAATCGCCATAACATCCCCATGCCAGACATTCGAGGGCATGTGGCGTATGAGAATGTGACGTTCTCTTTTCATCGCCACAGTCCGCCTCAACTCAGCAACATCAGTCAACGGTTTCAGGCAGGGCAATTTGTTGGCATTGTGGGACAAAGTGGTTCTGGCAAAAGCACGATGACCAAACTCTTACCGCGTTTGTATGATGTGGATTCGGGACGCATTTTAATTGATGGCTACGATATTTCTAAGGTTGAACTCTACTCGCTGCGACAGCAAATTGGCATGGTTTTGCAAGATACGCTGCTCTTTGATGGCACCGTGCAAGACAACATCGCCCTGACCAATCCTGAAGCCACCACAAAAGACATTATTAATGCAGCGAGAGTGGCGGCGGCTCACGACTTCATCATGACGCTGCCCAATGGCTACAGCACGCGTGTAGGAGAGCGTGGAGCGGGCTTATCAGGAGGACAGCGACAACGAATTGCGATCGCCCGTACCGTCCTTCAAAACCCGCGCCTGCTCATTCTTGATGAGGCAACCAGTGCGCTGGATTATCAATCGGAACGGCAGGTGAGTTTGAATCTGACGGATGCTTTTCGTGGTCGCACGGTCTTTTTCATTACCCATCGCCTCAGCACGGTGAAACATGCCGATGTTATTCTGCTGCTGGATCAAGGAGCGATCGTCGAGCAGGGAACCCATGAAGAGTTGATCGCTGCCAGGGGACGCTACTTCTGCCTCTATCAACAGCAAGAAAACCAGCTTTAACGCGATAAGACAAGCCACATAAAACGAGTAAGAAAAGACAAACAAGATGAGACAAGCCACACTCACGATGGAATGGGTAGAACCGATTCAGTGGTCTACTGCCTTAGCAACCGCCCGATCGACTTCACTGCCCGCCTCGCTGCCCGATGAGATTCCAGTACCGTCACCATCAGGGCAGCATGGCAAGTACACCCAATCCGTCACCTTACGACAGTCTCCGCTCTGGTCTAAAGCCATTTTGTGGGGGCTGATGGGAAGCCTTGCCGCGATCGTTGCCTGGGCGTGTTTGGCGCGGTTTGAAGAGGCAATTCCCACTCAGGGACAGCTCAAACCCCAGGGCGCGGTGAAAGACGTGCAGGCACCGATCGCAGGGGTGGTGAAAGCGGTTTTTGTCAAAGATGGACAACGGGTGAAGAAGGGCGATCGGCTTTTGAGCCTGGATGCCACTGCTGCCAACGCTCAGCTTGCGTCGTTGACCAAAATTCGAGCGGCTCTGATACAAGAGAATCGCTTTTACCAGATGCAAATGGCTGGAAACGATGCATCGACCGATCCATCCTTTGCAAAGCTGCGGGTTCCAACGTCCATTGCAGACCTGACAAAGAAACGCCTTGCCCTGCTTGCCGACAACCAAACCAACCGGGCGCAACTCAACGGTTCGCTTCAGAATATGGGGTTGAGTGCCGATGAGGTGGCGCGTGTGCAGGCGGGATGGGCAGATCTCATCTCTCGTCAGCAAGCCGCTCAATTTGAAACCCAGCAGCTAGAACGTCAGCGTGAGCAGGCACAAATTCAACTGACCGATGCCAGGATGGTGCTGGCGGTGAATCAAAAAATTCTCAATGATATGGAACCTCTCGCGGTAGCAGGGGCGATCGGGCAGGTGCAGTACCTCAAGCAAGTGCAGGAAGTGGGCACCCGCAAAGCCGAAATTGCACGACTCGCGCAGGAAACGTCACGGCTACAGTTTGCGATCGCGCAGTCACAAGAACAGCGGCAAACGATTTCTGCCCAGTCTGAGCGAGATTTACGGATGCGGTTGGCAGAGAATGAGCAACAAATTGATGAAATTGATGACCAGTTGAATAAGGCGATCGTGGAGAATGAGAAGCGTCGGGCTGAAATTGATAGTCAAATAAGTCAGGCGCAGTTGTCGCTGAAATATCAAGAAATCCTTGCTCCCACAGACGGCATTATTTTTGATCTCCAGGCGCGGACTCCTGGGTTTGTGGCGCAGGTCAGCCAACCCATGCTGAAGGTAGTTCCAGACGATGCCCTGACAGCAGAAGTCTTCATCACCAATCAGGATATTGGGTTTGTTCACCAGGGCATGAAGGTTGATGTGCGAGTCGATTCTTTCCCCTATAGTGAATTTGGCGATCTTAAAGGGGAGCTTGTGTGGATTGGCTCCGATGCGCTGCCGCCCACAGAAACGCGCCCGTTCTACAGCTTTCCAGCCAGAGTGCGATTAGAGCGTCAATCCTTGTCGGTACAGCAGCGAGAGGTCGCGTTGCAATCGGGGATGTCGATTCAGGCAAATATCAAACTACGGCAGCGATCGGTCATCAGTATCTTGACCGAGTTGTTTACAAAGCAAGTGGATACCCTTCAGTCAGTCCGCTAGGCTTCATACCAATCGTCCATGCTGATTCAGCACCTCAACGGATGAAAAGGGTGTGGGGTGTGGGGTGTGAACAAATTCCTACAGGGGCTGTTCTTTTGGGCGCGGCGGTTCCTGAGGCAAGGGAATGAACTCGGTTTCCTGGGGTACTGGCTCAAACTGTCCATGCTGCCAATCCTGTTTGGCTTGCTCGATGCGATCAAGGCGACTGGAAACAAAGTTCCACCACTTATGCCGCTCACCTACTGGTTCACCGCCCACGATGACGCAACGAGCGGTGCGATCGGCAGAAACGTTGACGACTGCTCCAGGAGTGAGAACCACGAGCCGATGCTGCTCCAGTGGAACGTCGTCGAGATAAAGTCCCTCTGTCACACTATAAACAGCTTGCTCCTTGTAATCATCAGGCAAGGTAAATTGCGTTCCAGCAGCCAGTTGTACATCTAGATACAGGATGGGTGAAAACGTTTGCACTGGGGAGGTGTAACCATAGGCTTCGCCAGCAACCAGGGTAAACGAAACCCCTGCCTCTTCCCATCTCGACAATGTGTTTGCTGGATGATGCCGAAACCAGGGGTCTGTTTCCTCATGCTGCTCTGGAAGTGCTACCCAGGTCTGGATACCATGCAGGATTGCCTCTTTGCTGCGATCGTCATCCGGAGAGCGCTCAGAGTGTACAATCCCTCGTCCTGCTGTCATCCAGTTCACTGCACCGGGGCGAATTTCCTGTACGCTACCTACGCTGTCGCGGTGTAACAAAACGCCCTCAAACAAGTAGGTGACGGTTGCCAGATTGATATGAGGATGGGGTCTCACAGCAACGCCTTTACCCGGTGGAAACACGGCGGGTCCTAGATGGTCAAAAAAGATAAAAGGTCCGACCATCGTCAGCGTCTCTGACGGGAGCAGCCGACGAGCCTGGAATCCGCCCAAATCCTGAACGTGTGGCTCAATAATATGTTGAATGGCATCAGTCATGGTGAGGTGGAAGAGAGGGATGGGACACAAGCAGAGCGAAAACACGGTTGATCAGCGTTTGACCGGAATTTGTAGTTCTATGATTACTGCATCAAAATCAACCTTAGGGTTACAATCCCATACGGTTTCCACTTGTTCAAACTCACGTCCAAATAAATGGATTTCCCGATAAGGTCCATCAGCAGCATAGCCATTCTCACCCATCCAGGTAAATAATTCGAGAAGTCCCTGTCCGATCTCGCTCATCTTACCGTGACGAGTTAGACTTGCCATTGATTGCACGGCGGGCAACTCATGAAAATAGACCTGGTTATGCGCGTCCATCAGCGCTGATGGCATGGCTGCTTGATCGATCGCAACTGCCATTTCCATATCAATGTCTTGTTCTGCATATTCAGCATTGTAATAGATCGCCATTTCTGGTTCACTTGCCTTAACGCGATGTTGTTTGAGCCAGGTATAGACATCAGCATACATCCTGCTCCGATACGGAATCATGTCTGCAAGGGTGGGAACAATTTGGCGAGTCGCTGCAACAATTTGTGGCTCAATGCGTTTCAATACAACCTCATAGTCGGCTAGTTTACCTTCGCGCTCAATTTGCCTGAGCCGTGCCTCCACTCGCGTTAGTTTCGTCAACCCTTCCTGAACTTGTTGCTCAATTTCGGACTGCCTCAATGTCAACATTGCCCGCAGTTCCATGACTGTGAGTTCCTTATCTACCAGATCTTTAATTTGAGTCAAAGAGAATCCTAAGTCTTTGAGGGCAAGAACGCGATTGAGCCGTGGCAATTGATCGACCGAGTAGTAGCGATAGTCTGTAAAGCGATCGACCTCGATCGGCTGAAATAAGCCCATTTCTTCGTAGTAGCGTAAGGTTCGCACTGACACTTGCGCTAAGCGCGAAAAATCGCCGATCCTCAGCATGACAACGCTCCTGTGATGAAAAAGTGAACCGCGCATCTGGTTAGATGCCTTGTCTTAAACCATAAACCCTCCCGTCACGTCAGGGTCAATCTGCTAGAGGCACAAAAGGCTGATGCCGATCGGGTTGACTCTAACGCTACGTCAGAGTGCATAGTCTCTCATGTGGACGCTTTGAACACGAGACTGCAAGCAACAAACAATCATATTAACGCGCTCTATTAACCCGGCAATGTTTGATTGTGGATGTGAAAAACCGTGCTTCGACTTCGCTCAACACTCGCCCGTTTCGTGGATTGAGCGAAGCCGAAACCCACCCATTGAGCAAAGTATTTTGCTGCTGGGGTAATAACTAATGTGGCTCGAGGAAAACCCAATGATGTTACAAGCTACGTTCTTTCAACGGCTAGGTCAGTCCATTCTGATGACGATCGCCATTGTTGTCATCAATCACACATTACCTGATCCAGTCAGCGCGCAAGAGCACCCTTGCCAACGATCGCCGCAAACCGCTCTGTGTCAAGACCCGCGCTCACTCGCAGCGTTAGGCGATCGCTCCACGCAAGCATTTCAAGTCACGATTCTGAAGTTGAATGCGGCTTACAAGTATGAAGGAGGTTTCAATCATGCCGCCTAAAAAACCAGCGCTATTGCCGACTCTGATTTGCTTTGCAATCGTGGGACTTTGGGCGATCGTGCTTCCTTATCCAGGGCTGGAGGTGTTGCCTTTAATTGGCAGCACAACAGGTCAAGCAGAATCTGCACCCAATCATCTATCACCGTAGGCATGAATAACGTGACAGAACATCTTTCTCTCTCATCTCAAAAAATTCTACATCGCACCGCAGGATGGGTGCTGATCATTGAAAGTCTGTTGCTTTTTGTACCCGTTGTGATTTTAGGCAACGCCATTGATTGGCCTCAGAGTTTGAGTGCCCCTGCCGATGTGTTGCTGCCGCTGCTGGCTCAAAGGGTCGGAGCCGTCAGGTTTGGTTATTTCATCTATCTGGTCTACTCAATACTCTTTTGGGTGGTCGCTCTGATGCTTATTCGCCTCTTGAGTCATGAAAAAGTTCATGACACATGGCTTCGGATTGCGACTGGCTTTGGCATTGCTTCCACGACCGCTCGTTGCTTAGGCATTATACGTTGGCTAGTTGCCATGCCAGCTTTAGCAACCATGTACGTAGATTCCAACACCTCCACTCAAACTCGTGACGTGATCGCGGTCGTTTATCGGGTGCTCAATGATTATGCTGGATCGATTGGTGAAGTGCTGGGCGTGAGTTTGTTTGCTGCACTTTGGCTGGCGATCGTCTCGTTAATCATTCTGCAAACGAGCTGCTTGCCGCGATGGCTCGGCTTCTTTGGGCTAGTGTCCGCTACGCTGTTAGCCCTGCAATTAGCCGAATTATTTGGGCTTGATTTAGGCGCATTTATCACAGTGTCGGTGAGTGTGCTGCAACTCTGGTTTTTACTTACTGGGATCGCAGTATTGCGGCTCAAATCACGCTAAATCATTTCATTGTTCACAAGGAAATCATGAAAACAGAACTCCAGGTCATCTTTGGTACAGGTCCGCTGGGTCAAGCCGTGATGCGTGAATTGCTGACTCGTCAAGTACGTATCCGCATGATCAATCGCAGCGGTCAGGCACCCGTTCCTGAAGGCGTTGAGGTTATTGCTGCCGATCTTTATGACTTCAAAAACATTCATGCGGTAACACAAGATGCAACCGTAGTGTATCAATGCGCTCAACCCGCCTACACGCAATGGCAAGCCCTGTTCCCAAAGCTTCAAGCCAGTATTGTGCAGGGCGTTGCTGCCACTGGTACCAAACTGATTGTGGCAGATAATCTTTATATGTATGGAGCTGTTAAAGGGTTGCTCCGAGAAGATTTACCCAATGCTGCCACAACTCGCAAAGGGCGTACTCGCGCTCAAATGGCAGAAGCCTTACTCAATGCTCATCAACAGGGGTCCGTGCGCGTTGCGATCGCGCGTGGCTCAGATTTTTATGGTCCTGGTGTTTTAAGTTCGGCGATGGGCGATCGGGTTTTCCCAGCCATTTTGTCTGGTAAAACGGCGGCGGCAGTTGGCAACCTAGATATGCCTCACACGTACACCTTCATCAATGACTTCGGCAAAGCGTTAGTGGTACTTGGGGAACAGGAAGCCGCTCTAGGGCAAATTTGGCATGTTCCCAATGCTGAAACCATCACGACCCGTCAATTCCTCACGCTGGCATTTAAGGAAGCCGGACAACCACCCAAAATGAGCGGTATGGGAAAATCAATGACGCGCCTTGCGGGACTGTTCATTCCTGAAGCCCGGGAAACCGTCGAAATGATGTATGAATTTGAACAGCCGTTTGTCGTGAACCACAATAAATATGTGCAGGCATTTGGCAATCATGCAACGCCCTCACATGCTGCAATCAGAGCTACGTTGGATTGGTATCGCCAGCATCTCAATTTGTAGCTACTTGAGTGCGGATGACTACTTCTTCGGTTTTTCGGGTGGCGGATCGCAACGACCCGGAGGTGGGTTTTCCTGTGCAAACCCAGCCGCCCCCATGCCGATGAGAATCATAAATATCACAACAGACGCAAGCAAGATCTTCATGCATTCACATCAAGAATGGACAACGAACCAGATTGTGTAGGTGCATTAGGTATTGCCGTAATACACTGCTAGGCTTGGTTTTGGTGCGTTACGCTTTGCTAACGCACCCTACGATTTAATGCGAGATCTTTCCAAGGAATGCCCAATTAAATAACTTCGATCACCTCAGCCTTTTACTTGTACGGGCGCGGCATGCGGCAAATCACTCTGGGCGAAGGCACAAACTTTCTACCGCATGCCACGCTCCTACGCACAGAATGACACCTTCACAAGTCCACGATCCTAAGCTTTTTCGGGTCCGGTTTCAACTGGCAAGGTAGACGTGCTGTATTCAGTCCAGGCACCTTCATAGAGCCGCACTTTAGGATAACCCAGTAGGTGCTTCAATACGACGTATTGCAAGGTAGCTTCACGCCCGGTGCTGCATGTCACAATCACATCATCAGAGGGCTTGATGTTTTTGTCTGCCAGGATTTTGCGAATGGCATCCAGCGATTTCAACTTATGTGGATTTTTAAGATCGTCTTGAGGATTGTCGGCTTCGGTGAAGGTCGGCCAGGGGATGTTTTTGGCACCCGGAATGTGACCATTGCGAACCCAGAGGTCTTTCTCACCCCGGAATAAATCACCCGGTCTGGGATCAACAAACGTAACGCCCGGTTCACCGATCGCTTTGCCAACCTGATCAAGCGTGACGCGAATGGAGGGATTGTCTTGAACGGTAAACGATGTGAATTTATATTTGGGATATTCCTTGACAACTGGCTGTCCAGAGGCTTTATAACCTGCGTAGCCACCATCGAGAACCGCAATATCTTTCACGCCCGATCGCTCCAGCACATAGGCAACCATCGTGGCTCCCAACACATCGCGCGCATCAGAATAGACGAGAACACGGCTGTTACTATTGACACCCGATCGGGAGAAGATGGACGCTAACTTCTGGGTTTCCCAATATTGCACGGGCAAAAAGCCATTTGGACCACGAAACGCAATGTCGGCAATGTTTACAGCGTTTGGTATATGACCTGCAATATACTCTAGAGGCGAGTTTCGCACGTCCAAAATACGCAAGTTTGCATCCTTTGCATTCGCAGCGACCCACGCAGGCGACACAAATTGAATTTTGGCGCTGGGGGCTGCCGTCAGTGACGATATTGAGAAAACAGACACAGCAAGCAACGTGACGATCGCCGTGATGACCAAAATAGAGGGCTGAAGCACTCGCTTCCTGAGCGTCCGAAAAAATTTAGAAGGCAGTCTAAAACGCATCGTGATGAGGCTCCTGAAGCACAGAGGTGAATGAATAAAAAATCAGCCCGAAGCGTCAGCGCGAACTCAAGCCGGGATTCTCAAGCGCTGAAGCGATAGACTACACGTTAAAACACGGTAACTCGATAGAATTTTCGTGTTTAACCACTTTTGGAGTATCGCATAGTCAATTTCCGCAATCAAGCACTTGGCATAGAAATTCAGCGACGACCACGATAGAAACTCGTCCATCATCCATCTAGAGTTTGAGGCTAAGGATCGTGGATGAATCAACCTGAACCACTTCCTGCCCGTAGGGACGTTACATGTAACGTCCCTACAGACAAAATTACATTAGACCTCCTGCACGAATAGGAAGAAGGTGTGACAATTGACGATCACCAGCATGGCTACTGGAAGGTGATCGAGCGTTGGCACATACTCATGCGTTACCACCAATTGCACACACTCTCTGAGACTGAGTTCAAACGTTTGTGCGGCGTGAGCCGTGGCACGTTCAGCGCCATGATCGCGGTACTCCGCCCGCAACTTGACCGTCAGGGACGGCGCGGTGGACAGAACAAACTGAGTGTCGAAGACCAGTGACTCGTGGCGTTAGAGTATGGGCGTGAGTACCGCAGTCAGTTTCATCGCGGTGTGAGTTGGGGCGTGGATGAGACGACGGTCGGACGGATCATCAAAACGGTGGAAGACCTGCTAATCAAGTGTGGCCGGTTCCGCCTGCCCGGTCAGCGTCAACTCTACCAGCCAGGTTGGGAGCGGGCAGTACTGGTGGTCGATGGCAGTGAGATGGCAAGCGAACGCCCCCAAAAAACAGAAACGCTATTACAGTGGCAAGCAGCGATGTCAGACCCTGAAGGCTCAACGCCTCGTCACGGTTGACACAGGCATCGTCGTGGCGACAGCGGTAGACACGGGTAGAACGCACGCCTTTAAGCTGCTCAAGCGCAGTCGCTTACCCTTTGTCTCGTCCCCATGGTGCTGAGCCGACCGTGGCTACCAGGGGTTTGCCAACGGTGATGGCGGGGCGTGTACGCCCACCAAGAAGCCTCGCAACCAACCGTTGTCAAAGGTAGAGAAGCAACATAATCGGGCTCTAGCACGCTTGCGCATCAGCGTGGAACACGTCATTCGCCGCTTCAAGAGCTTCCGTCTCTTCTCAGGGCGCTATCGCAATCGCAGAAAGCGGTTTGGCTTGCGCCTAAACCTGATTGCTGGCTTACTGAACTACGAACGGGCACAAGCGCAATGATCTATGCAGGAGGTCTCTTGTGCGTGTTGCCGCATTGGCGACGTGGCTTCCCCAATTTAGTCAGTTACACCCGGTTCATTGAGCTGATGCCGTGGTGCCTGCTGCTCTTGCGCTGCTTCTTACACACCCGTCAAGGCGACTGCACAGGCATTGCGTTCATTGACTCCACACCACTGAACGTCTGCCACCCAGCCCGTGCCCATGCGCACAAAGTCTTTCAAGGGCAGGCGCGGTGGGGCAAAAACTCTGTGGGCTGGCACTTCGGTTTCAAACTCCACCTGATTGTCAACGACCAGGGTGAGTTACTAGCCTTCAAACTGCACCCGCTCTAAATCCCGTCCACCATCCCAGGAGAAATAGACGTGAAAGGATTCGATGTTAGCTTCCCAACCCCCGATCGACTCGTTGTTAGACCCACTGAAGGCAAGCTGATCACCATTCGCGTCGGTGATAATGCCAACTTTCTCGTGAAAGATGCGATTAGGATCGAGTTGTCGCTCGCTCTCTTCTGGTAAGCCGTTGTGCTTGAGGGGCACGGCAATCCGAATATTCAGGTATTGGTTCTGGATCAGCCAACTGAGAATCTCAAAGTGTTTGAGTTGGGCAAAGTTTTGGGGCGGTTGTAGGTCGGTATCCAGTCGCTGCGTCAATGCGTCTCGCAGTTCATATCTTTGCTTGATCGCCTGCAAGTCTTCAGGGCTGAACTGGCAGCCCATAGTTAACCGCATCTGTCCCTGGTTTTGCAGCATTGCCCCCAGTCCACGCGCAACTTTGCTGAGAATGGTGCTGTTGAAGAAACCTGCTTTGCGATCGTATTGAATCGCCCATTCTAAGCTCGACTTTAGCCATTTGGAGGAAGAGGGACAAGGTATAGAAGAATGGGGTGAGCGGAACAAAGTCCATCTCACCCCTGAAAAGTTGTGTTTACTATACCAGAACCCACTGCGGCAATCTT
>JAHHHL010000011.1 GCA_019359375.1 Lyngbya sp. HA4199-MV5 | reverse complement strand
TCGGGATTGTGGGCTTGGCGCTGAACCTGCGGGCTTACGATTTTGTGTCGCAGGAGTTGCGGGCGGCGGAAGACCCCGAGTTTGAGACGTTCTACACGAAGAACATTCTGCTCAATGAGGGCATCCGTGCCTGGATGGCTCCTCAAGACCAACCCCATGAACACTTTAGCTTCCCTGAAGAGGTACTCCCCCGTGGTAACGCTCTCTAGTAACATCGTCGGCAGCAACCGCGACCAGGAATCCTCTGGATTTGCCTGGTGGGCAGGCAATGCTCGCCTGATTAATCTCTCTGGTAAACTGCTGGGCGCGCATGTCGCTCATGCTGGACTGATTGTTTTCTGGGCTGGTGCGATGACTCTGTTTGAGGTCGCCCATTTTATTCCTGAGAAGCCCATGTACGAGCAGGGCTTGATCCTCTTACCTCACCTGGCTAGCCAGGGTTGGGGTGTGGGTCCTGGCGGTGAAGTCATTGATATCTTTCCGTACTTCGTCGTCGGCGTCCTTCACCTGATTTCCTCTGCTGTACTTGGCTTTGGCGGTATTTACCATGCGGTTCGTGGTCCTGAAGTCCTGGAAGATTACTCTTCCTTCTTCGGCTACGACTGGAAAGATAAGAACAAAATGACCAGCATCATTGGGTTTCACCTGATCCTGCTTGGGCTTGGTGCGTTCTTGCTGGTGGCGAAGGCAATGTTCTTCGGTGGTCTATACGATACCTGGGCACCCGGTGGTGGTGACGTTCGCGTTGTCACGAACCCGACTCTCAACCCTGCGGTCATTTTTGGCTATCTACTGAAGTCTCCGTTTGGTGGCGATGGCTGGATTGTCAGCGTCAACAACCTGGAAGATATTGTCGGTGGCCACATCTGGCTAGGTCTCATCCTGATTGCAGGCGGTATCTGGCACATTGTGACGAAGCCGTTTGGCTGGGCACGCCGCGCCTTGATCTGGTCGGGTGAAGCCTATCTTTCCTACAGCCTCGGTGCGTTATCCTTCATGGGCTTCATCGCAGCTTGCTTCGTCTGGTTCAACAACACCGCCTATCCCAGCGAATTCTACGGTCCTACGGGTCCTGAAGCGTCTCAAGCACAAGCGCTGACCTTCTTGATTCGTGACCAGCGTTTGGGTGCGAATGTGGCTTCGGCTCAAGGTCCGACGGGTCTAGGTAAGTACCTGATGCGCTCTCCCACTGGTGAAATCATCTTCGGTGGTGAGACCATGCGCTTCTGGGATTTCCAGGGTCCCTGGTTGGAGCCTCTGCGCGGTCCTAACGGGCTTGATCTGAACAAGATCAAGTACGACATTCAACCCTGGCAGGCACGTCGTGCGGCTGAATACATGACCCACGCTCCCCTGGGTTCTTTGAACTCTGTGGGTGGTGTAGCGACGGAGATCAACTCCTTCAACTATGTGTCGCCTCGCTCCTGGTTGGCATGTTTCCACTTTGTGATGGGCTTCTTCTTCCTGGTGGGTCATCTGTGGCATGCGGGTCGTGCGCGTGCAGCGGTGGCTGGCTTTGAAAAGGGAATCGATCGCGAGACTGAACCCGTACTATCTATGCCTAACCTTGACTAAGGGCTTGTAGAGTTGTTGGTTGTTAGTTGTTGGTACTAATCGTTTGATTGGTGTGACATGCTAACAGCTAAAAACTAAAAACTGCCCAGGGTTAGGAATTGACTGACGATACACTGGAATGAGATAAAACGGCTCCTGCTTGCTTGCGGGAGCCGTTTTGTTTGATGGGGGTTCGCTAACAAACTCGTAAAATCAATGCGCGGTCTGGGGCAACTGGGGTATTCTGAACGTAATCACAGCAGAAATATACGGCAAGAAAGGCTCTGAAAGCAGCATGAAATTGGCGAAGCGCGTTGAGCAGGTCACTCCATCACTCACCCTGGCGATCGACGCAAAGGCGAAGGCACTGAAGGCAGATGGGGTGGATATTTGCAGCTTCAGCGCGGGTGAGCCTGATTTTGCGACTCCTGATCATATTGTGGCGGCGGCAAAACAAGCGTTGGATGATGGCAAAACGCGCTATGGTCCAGCGGCAGGTGAACCCAGGCTGAGAGCGGCGATCGCCCAAAAGCTGCAAACCGACAACGGACTTTGCTACGGTGCAGAAAATATTATTGTCACCAATGGCGGCAAGCATTCGCTGTTTGACCTGATGCTGGCGCTCATCGAACCGGGTGATGAGGTCATTATTCCTGCGCCTTATTGGGTGAGCTATCCCGAAATGGTCAAGCTGGTCGGTGGAAAACCTGTCATCGTCCATACCGACGAAAAAAGCGAGTTTAAAATCTCGCCTTCGCAGCTCCAGCAAGCGATTACGCCCCAAACAAAACTATTTATTATCAATTCGCCCTCTAACCCAACAGGGATGGTCTATACGCCTGCGGAACTGGCAGCGCTGGCTGAAGTCGTGGTGGCGCATGACATTCTGGTTGTGTCGGACGAAATTTACGAAAAGCTGGTTTACGACGACACAAAGCACGTCAGCATCGGCGCGCTCAGCCCCGAGATCTATGAACGGACGATCGTCAGTAGCGGCTTTGCGAAGGCGTATTCCATGACGGGTTGGCGCGTGGGCTTCTTGGCGGGTCCCGTCGAGCTGATTCGAGCGACCACATTAATTCAAGGGCACAGCACCTCCAATGTGTGTACGTTTGCTCAGTGGGGCGCGATCGCGGCGTTAGAAGGCTCTCAAACCTGTGTGGAAACCATGCGCGTTGCCTTTGATGAACGTCGTCAGGCGATGTTTGATGCCATCAACGCGATTCCTGGCTTGAGTTGCGCCAAACCAAAGGGGGCGTTTTATGTGATGCCAAGCATTGCCAAAACGGGCATGACCTCGCTGGAATTTTGCGATGCGCTGCTAGAGGAGCAAAAAGTTGCCCTCATTCCTGGCATTGCCTTTGGTGCTGATGACCATATTCGCCTGTCTTACGCGACCGATATGGACACGATTAAGAAAGGCATGGAACGGTTAGAGGCGTTTGTGAGATCACGAATCTAGGCTCTCGCCTCTAAGGATCGCAGCGAATTTCTAGCAAAAAGCCATCCGGGTCATAGAAGTAAATGCCGCGACCAGTGGGACGGGTGACGGGACCGTGATCGATCGTCACCCCACTTTGCTTTAACACCGCAACAACCTCATCAAACGCTTCAGCCGCCACACCAAACGCCAGATGGTTGGCTCGCGTGAACTGCTGACGCGGATCGGCATGGGGCGGCTCTAACGCTGGCTCCCAAAATAAATCGATCACCGTTCCGTCAGGGGTGACAAAATTAGCAACTTTACCCTCTGCCACCAGTTCCTTGAGAGTGCTGGGCACCTCGTCACCCGTCAATTCATGCAGCCCCAGAAACGATCCGTAAAACTGGCGGGATGCTTGCATGTCTTTCACGTTGAAGGCAAGATGATGTACCTGCCGCAGCGTACCTGGAGCAAGACGATCGGTTGTTTGGGGCGTTGCCAACATGTTCATGGGTGCATAGAGGAGTGCTACTAACACTGATTTTGACTGATCAGCAGCCTGGAAAGCGAGGACGATCGATGACACTTTCTGCCGAATCGATCGAGCAACTAAATTTGCGCTCAGAACCAGCGGCTTGAGCGATCGAATGATGTTTTCATTCTTCTGTAGAGATGTTACATGTCACGTCCCTACAAACACACCAGCGATCGCCCTACAGCGCTTGCTTCACGTACCAATGGCGGTTCATTTGCAAGAGCCACAGTTGCCAGCGGGGTAGGACATCGAGCGTAAAGAAGCGATCGCCCTCAGCGGCGACAATCGACTGCCAGGTATCCACGTATCTCGCTTCTGGGTCGAAAAGGGGAAATGTCCACAACAGCTTTCCAGTCTGACGATCAAGGGCGATCGCTTGCGTCTGGCTTACGTTCGATTTGAGCACATTGCGAAAGGTAAGGTACTGGTGAGCGTTCACAGCAGCAGGCAAGTTGTCAGAATAGCGATTGGGGCTGATTCGCGCTTGCCATTTAACGTCTCCAGTTTGAGCAGATACAGCTACCACAACACGGCTATTCTGCTCGTTCCTGCTAACCGTACCAGGATAGCCACTGCAATTCAAGTAAACGGTGTCATTATCGATTTGCTTGAAGTAAGAACCGGGACACTGTAGTTGGTGTTTCGTTTTTTGCCAGAGAAGTTGCCCGGATTCTGCGCTTACAGCCAGAATCTTTCCGTCTGATAGCTTGCGTGTTTTGGGGTCATAGTTCAGGTTAGTGCTGAGTTGCAGTGCGTCTCCTACAGCTTGCAGATGAACAATATTGCCCGTAATGGCGCGAAAGCGGGTCTGTAACGTTTTGATATCGTAAGCGGTGATGGTAGAAATACCGCTATCCAAAAAGGTGTTTGGGCTGTCTGCTGGCACCAATCCAGAGGTTTCCAGAAAGAGGGTGCGATCGTCCGCTGTGATCAGATTTCTAGTGGTTGTCAGCTTGCCGAGCGATCGTGGGATTTGCTTCAGCACCTTGCCTGTTTTGGGATCGAGCGTTTGCAGGACGCGCTCTTTGCCATTGCTGTTTAGAACCACTAACGCGTTGGGGCGGCTGATCAGTCCTATGCCATACCAGACGTTAACAGGCGCAAAAAACCAGCGTCGCGGTATTGCCCAACGCTGTTTACCCGTTGCGGGATCGATCGCCTGTAGCTCGTTCTCAAGCTGAAGGTAGAGTTGACCATCCTGAATGCTCACGGCTTCATTCGATGCAAGGTCGTAGGGAATAGTCGTTCTTTGGGGTTGCAGTGCCCACAGAAACCTGCCAGATTGAGCATCAAATGCCTGGAGGCGATACGCGCTAAATCCTTTAACCGCATCATCCACACATGCGCCGAGAAATACTTTGCCATCGCCCACGATCGGTCCTTTACTGTAGCCAATGTCTGGTGCAAGCGGTTGTACCCATTGAAGCTTACCTGTAGTCGTGTTCAACGCCAGCAGTGTTGGTTTACGCTGGTCTGCATAGCGCCAACCCAGCCAACCCAAAAGGGCGATCGTGCCGCCTAAAAGCACTGTTTTCCAGGGATGCAGTTTCCAGAGACGCATACGACGAAAAATCGTAAGAAGTAACCCCGGTCAATACACGACTGAAGCAGTCAACTCCAGAACGACAGCGGTTACTAATTGGGTAAGCCACAGTCCTGTGCGTGCGGGTTTAGGGTTTAGGGTGTGGGGTGTGGTGAATGCAACTCAAAACGGCTGTGAATCAGCGTACTTTGCAGACGCGATCGCTGACTGCAAGCTGGCATCTGGTATTCCCTACAGCTAAAGGATACGATGTGCTAATTCAGACATTAGCAGTGATGGGTATGAAAGCAGTAAGACGATTTGCGGCGTGGGCAACTTCGACGTGTGCCCTAACAACGTTGGTAGTCGCTCCCTGCACACCAAAACCCAGCCTCGCCGCTGCACCAGACTTTCCCACCACAGAAATACGGTGGTGGAACTGGTATCCTAACGACCCTTGGCAGTCGATTGGCATGACTGTACCGGATCAAGATACGACAGTATCTGCTTACGGCGGTGCATTACGGCGATACGATATTCACATCGCTAAGATGTTTGAAGTGACGCATTACCTCTGTCAGCAAGAGCATAAGCCCAATCAATTGGAATGGATTAAATATACGTTGTTCAGTGACTACAGTTCTCCTAGTGGAAGACTTAAGCTTTTGAATACTTTCTTACAGAATAGACTGAATGAAAAAGGCTTTGAGTGGAGCTATGGTGCAGCGAACGATAATGTTGATATGGGTCGTTTTAAGATTAGCTGTCAGTTAGCTTCAGAGGTCGCCGAAGCTTATGGCTTGGATCAAGCGAGACAAACGGAAATAAAAATTCGTAAAACTGAGTCAACTAGAGGTCGTTATCTTAAAGAATATATGATTCCACCCTTAAATACTGTTGATGCAAAAGTTTCAAAATGGATGGATTTTGTTCAGAGATTTCGTCCCATTAGTTTTTTCCGCCTTCCTGAGTTTCGAGCATTTCAAACCAGCGAAGCAATGTTAAAGCTAGCTAATAAGACGGAAATTCCAATCTTCCTGCCAAGTAAAACGAGCTTCTACGGTCGCAATCTTGAAATCATCGCTGATGCAGAGAGCTACTACGTTGGGGTTTATGTAGGTCCCGCAGGTTGTGGTGAGGGTTGTAGATCAACCGCCTCCTACCAGGGAGCAATCTCAGCGGGTCGAAGGAAAGTCATTGATAAACCAACGGATAAAAAGATGAGTGAGTACCCTAATTCAACGTTTCGAGAGATTCAATTAGTCGGCGGGATGACTGGAACTTACTCCAGCATCTGTGGTGCTTACTGTATGGGGTCTGTTGATTGGGAATACCAGGGAATTAGCTATTCTGTCATTGAAAAAGGTGGGGGGCAACGAGCTTTAGTTGAAATGGCGAACTCTGCGATCGCTGCTGGTCCCCGCTAATCATTCAATGCCATATCATCGCAACCTCATTTTTCCGGGTAAAAAACTACTCAGTAGACCCGTGCCAACGCGACGGAATGCGCGACCGAGAATGGCATCAAAGGTCATTTCTCCGGCAAGTAATTGGGTGGCAATGTGAGCCGCTCTGGGATTTTTAACGCCGTATTGATAGAAAAGTTTGGGGTATTGATAGAAGAAATAGGCAAGCCTGCGAGCAGCGTCAAAGCTATTGCTAAACTCGGTGTGAATGCGATCGCTGTAGGCGGTTGGGGTGCCATCAATCACGCAGTTTGCAGCAATAATCCCACTTTTGGCGGCGTGTAAAATGCCATCCCCAAAGGCGGGGTTAATCAATCCTGCGGCATCCCCGACCAGTAAAATCCGTCCGTCTTTTGTGTTGAGTGGTTCCTTGCCGCCCCACAGTGGTAAGGGATGACCATGAAATTTTAGTTGTGGGCGATCGTAAGGCACTTGCAGCGCATCCAGATAGTTAAAGATGACTTGTTGCAATGCTTCCCGAATGTGAGGAACGTTCCGTGCATCACGACCATCGGGACGAAACAACCCGGCACCGACATTTAGATGATTGGCTTTGGGAAAGATCCAGGCATAGCCACGTTCGATCGCACCATATTCCAGGTGAGCTACGTCTGGTCGTAGGTCGGGGTGCCCGGTACTCCAGGTGTGCGGCAACTCTACTTCCATCCCTAGCGCGATCGTCGGCTTTTGACGTAGATTGGCGGCTTTGGCGGTGATGCCATTCGCCCCATCCGCTCCAATCACAACCCGCGCTGTTGCGACCCATGCATCCCCTTTGCTGAGATCGCCGTTGGGTTTAATGGTCTGAGCATGAACGCGAATCCCATCGGTGTCAGTGTCGATCGCACGCACTGCCAATCCATCCCGTAGCTCTGCGCCAGCCTTCGCCGCTCTTTGTGCCAGCGCATTGTCAAAAATTGATCGCTGCATCATCCAGATAGACAAAGAGCGATCGACCTGGGGCGGATTAATTGCTGCCAGGTATGGATCGCTAAACTTCCATGTCTGCCGCAATGTAGTGACATCGGCTTCAACAAACGCTTCGGGTGCCAACTCGTGCAGCAGGGTTTGCATGACCACAGGTGTACCACCACCACAGGTTTTATGGCGCGGTAGGGAGTGCTTTTCCAGCAGCGCCACCTTCAATCCAGCTTGAGCTGCCGTTGCTGCTGCCATTGCGCCAGAAGGTCCCGCACCGCAAACAATGAGGTCGTAGTTCAACACCAGTTGTTTCTCTTGAGACACTTCTTCCAGTTAACACCACGTAGTCAGCGATCGAGCAGAAACCAGACGGAGAAAACCGCACAGGGGCGAGGCGCTGAAAATATATGCACAAAATCTGCACAAGTGGAAGTATTTGTAAACGTTTCAGCACAAATTTTTGCAAACTGTAAATTAACTTGTTACATTGCAGGTATCGCTGGTAACTCACCCCTCATGCACCACCTCTTCGGTATCATCCCGCTTCCACCACCCTTGCAGGCTCGATCGCTGGTCTATGACCTTAAAGCTCGTCTTGATTGGGGCAACCCAGCGCTGACGATCTTAGATGTCCGCGATCGCAGCTTATTCAACATCAGCCATATTTCAGGCGCAATTTCCATGCCAGTTGATCACTTGATCGAGCGAGCGCTGACCAGTCTGCCCCTCAACCGTGATCTCTATATCTATGGCGAAACGGACGAAGAAAGCGCTGAAATCGCTGATCGACTGCGCGCGGTTGGCTACCAACACGTATCTGAGATTCGGGGTGGGATGTCTGCCTGGAAAGCCGTTGGGTTCCCCATTGATTCTGTCCTGGCAGCAGCCTAAATCTGGCTAGAGGCGGCTCAGACCTGGATGGGGGCGGACGACTCTATGAGACTAAATAAATTGCGATCGCGGCAGATGGGTAGGGGTAAACGGCCGTTCACCCTACAGAGCTTTGATGTGCAGCGTTTGCTATCTAATTGGTATAGGTTTAGGGTGGTAAGATAGTATTGGTACACTTGTTCCATCAAGCCTTACTACTTAGCCGAAATTCTATGTGTGGACGGTTTAGCTTAACGGTATCGGCGGCAACGCTGACTGAGGCATTTCAGCTAAATGCATTGCCTGAGTGGACACCGCGCTACAATATCGCACCGACCCAACTGGTGGCTGCGATCGTTGCACCTTCAGCGCCATCATCACATCTGCGCCTGCTGCGGTGGGGACTGGTACCCAGTTGGGCAAAGGATTTGTCCATCGGCACGAAATTGATCAATGCGCGTGCAGAAACTGTTGCCGAGAAGCCATCCTTCCGTACCGCGTTTAAGCAGCGGCGGTGCTTAATTCTGGCAGATGGTTTTTATGAGTGGCAACGGCTCGATCACAAGACGAAACAACCCTATTACTTTCAGTTAGCATCTGGTCAACCGTTTGCGTTTGCAGGGCTGTGGGAATGCTGGCAGAGCGATGATGACGTGGTTGAAACCTGTACTATTCTCACCACGCAGGCGAATGAGTTGTTAGAGCCAATACACGATCGGATGCCCGTTGTGCTTGCGCCAGACGAGTATGAGCCGTGGCTCGATTCAACTACGCCTGCTGAGTCTTTGCAGCGACTTTTACATCCGTACGATGCCAGCGCTATGAAGGGCTATCCGGTTAACCCGATCGTGAACAGTCCGAAGCATGACAGCCCAGAGTGCTTGCAGCCTCAAAACTAATGGCTGTTCGATCACTCGATAGTTTTACCTGACGTGATCGGCTTGAGTCGTTTGTGAAAGCGATGGAGGATCTTTTTGACCTTTCTATTAATGCGCCGCCAGAGTGTATCGCGCCACCCTTTCCAAACCGTCCGGTCTAGATAGGCAAAAAACAGTGCTCTCGCTGGATGCTGGCAATGATGGTGCCAGGGCTTTACTGCATTGGTGAAGTGAATTACATACGGGTTGTCTCGTAGTGACTGGAAGGCGATCGCATCGTAAGGACTCTCTTGCCAGGAGGTGTAATTGTAGATTCCTGGCATCTGATTCCACTGCTCACTCAACTTTCCCCAGCGTCCGCGAAAGACGGCATTTAAGCCATCCTGATCGGCATTTTGGATGTACGCCCAGTTTTGTCTGGAAAACTCCAGGACTTTGCGACCGATCGCGTCTTCTCGCCACTTTTTGAGATTCATTACGAGCAGTCCGGAGTTGAAGTAGGGTTGCTCTGGATCCAACCCAAGCTCCTGGTAGTTGCGTAACCCACAGCCTCCACGACTGGAAACAAGCGGCTGGTAATCATCCTGAACCGCGAGGACGTAATGATCACCCACCTCTAACTGCCAGAGTGCTGCCAGGTTGCCCTGAACAATGATGTCGCAGTCCAAGTAGATAGCTTTGTTGAAATTCGCTGGCAAGGCTTCGGGAATTAACAGGCGGTAGTAGGCTGCTAAGGTGTAATGGCGGCTGAGCGGTAAGCCTTGCAGCACGGTATGGTCTGGCTGAAGCCAACTTAGATGAAACGGCACCTGCTGAGCCTGGAGCGATCGCAGCACCTTTTGTCTGGTTGTTGGGCGCATGTTGCCATCCAGCACTGAAATCATCAGTGGTGCGTTTGTCTTGAGGTTTGCCAACACCGAGCAAAGCATCGCCGCCATCGGCATGGCATAGTTTTCATCGGCTGAGCAAACCAGGGCGATCGGTTCGTCGATGGCGATTGGTTGTTGCATCTGTATCGATCGCTCGTCTGCTGTCGGTATGTCGCTCCGAACGTTGCGCGTCAGCCAGGAGTACAGTCATTTTGCTTCTCACTATAGCAATTTCACGTTCTACCTTTTTGAGCCGTTTGCCATAGACGTTCGCTGCTTGCAGTTCTGCTTTTGACTGCTCCAGCCCCACAAGTTTTGCCTCTAGGATGCGATAGCGCATCAAAAATCCAATCATTGCCAAGAGTTCCTTTGACCGGAGTGAATCATGAGCCTTTGAGGTAGACACCCACACTGTGTACAGATGTAATACTTACTACTTAACGTTGAGGCATTCAGTAATAACAACAGTACTTATGGAATTTTAATTTTCGGAATCAAAATATTAAGGTAAGATGATTCTTCCGCTTTAAGGGGGGATAGGCGATACTGCCAGAACTGCGTTAGTAGGGAGCGATCGATATGGCACAGCTTTCGTCGCTGAGTAAACGGACACAGTGCATGCATTGCTGGAAAGGGTCAAACCACGAACGCGGCAATTTGCCTCATCGCTAATGCCTCATCGCTAGGGGCTGTCATCAATTACGACTACATATCACTGATAGCAAGGGTTCCAGCCCCTAGCCTGGTGTGTTGGGACGGGCGCGATGATGCTGATACCGCAAGCTTTTAGAGCTAATTGATGACGCGCCCTAAGATGTTTGGTATCGCCTCCCACAGCGACACGGTTATCGGTATTCTGATAGCAGCCTGTTCCAGAGCGATCGTAGTGTCTCGAAACCCGTTCTACTCTTTGCTGTTGCTGCTGGTGTGGGCAGTAGTGACGTTGACCAGTTTGCCTCAACCCCTGTGGGCGGCGATCGCACAGCCCGATCGAGTGCCGCTGACTCTGGAACTGTTGCAAGAGCGGCTGAAAAATCCGATGCAGAGTGAAGGGGGGCGCATTCTGGATTTGAGCCGTTTGACGATCGACTTGCGCTCCGAAAACGCTGCCTTTCGTGATCAGTTCTATGGTCTGGTGAAGGGACAGCTTCAGCGACCGGGTACGCCAGTTGGGTTGGATCTCAGCTATTCCCAAATCCAGGGCGAGTTTAAAATTAGCCAGTTAGGGCTACGGGCACCCTTGTATGGAGAATCGCTGTCGCCCATTTTCACCCCTGCTGAGCAAAAGCAGCTTCAGCGCGATCGACGGTTGCTCTCACGCCTGAGCACCCTATCGCAGTCGTTGTTGTCTACCCCCGATGGCGGCACTCCCCCCGCACCCTTGCAAATTACGGTGTTTCGAGGTTCCCTCAAGCTGATTCAGACGCGCTTTGCGGGGTTTGCTGACTTCACCAACACGTTTTTTCTCAATCGGGTAGAGGCGCAAAGCGTCCAGTTTGCTCAGTTGGCGGATTGGTCTCAGGCACGGTTGAGTCAGCAGGTGAGCTTTGCAGGCGCGACGTTTGAACGGGATGCTCGGTTTCGGAGCAGTATTTTCTTTGCTAAGGCAGAATTTACGCAGTCGCAGTGGCTGGGTGCCGTGAATTTTCAGAACAGCGAATTTCAGGCGACGGCAAACTTCAATCAAGCGCTGTTTCAGCAGCCGACGAACTTTATGCGGGTGCAATGGTTGGGCAATGCAGACTTTGCCCAGGCGCACTGGCAAGATCAGGCGATTTTTACGAAAGGGACGTTCAACCAGTCGTTTTTTCTCACGGATGCGGTGTTTGAGAAAACGGTGCTGTTCCGAGAAGCACAGTTCAATCGTCCGGTGAACTTGCGGGGAGCCTCTATTCTCGATCGCGCCGAGTTTGGCTATACCGGGTTTGCGAAGGGCGCATATTTGAATGTGCCGGGGCTGCGGTTTGATTCCGATCGCGCCAAAATTATCGGTAATCCAGGTCAGATTAGCCGTGTCATCTCAGTGCCAGCCCTGCAAGGCAACGAAAACCTGCTGCGGGAACTGGTACGAAATTTTCGCAGACTGGAGCAAATCCCGGATGCAAACCAGTTGGAATACATGCGAGAACGGTTGCGCCTGCGAGAGTTGCGCCAGCAATTGGTGGGCATGAACATCAACACAGCACCGATCGCGCAATTGATGGCGGTCGGATTCTCGAAAACGCAGGCAGAGGCGATCGCACAACGCCGTACTCAGCAACCGTTTCGGAATACGGCAGATCTGTTGATTGTAGGGAGTGTGGATCTGGCGACGTACATCAATGTGCGCGATCGCATTATTGCCAAAGAAGCTGTGCCGCCCAGCCTGGAAGCACTCAATCGCCTGACCGCGGGCTTGAGTTGGTTGGGCTTAAGCCAATTGCTGCTGCTGACGCGCTATGGCACGGATTTCTGGCTCATTTTTGGAGTGGGATTGGTGGCAAGTGCCTACTTTGGGGTGCTGTTCTGGTTGGTCGATCGATGGCGACGCATGACCCCAAAGCCCATTCTGCCAACGGTTTCAGAAACCATCTGGGTTTTGACGCTGTTTGGCGCGCTGTCGTTTTGGGGCTTAGTTTCCATCTTTCGAGCCGCCGATCGTCCCTGGCTGACCCTTGCCAGCATTGCCGCACTCATCATTCCCGTTCCCGCACTTCTGACGATACGGCTGTATAAAGTGGGTCGCTATCATCCCCTCATGGATGTGAGCTACTTCACCGAAGAAGGTTCACTGCGCCAGTTGCGGATTCTCATCGGACGACTACCCACCATTCCCCGTTTCGAGATGTTTCGTGAACGCTACATCCCCATACTCTGGGATCGCCGCTGGAGCTGGCTTAACTACTTCGATTTCAGCCTCAACAACCTGCTCAAGTTTGGCTTCAACGACATTCGCCTGCGCGATGAACATCTGCCGGGTTACATTACCGCGCTCGTCTGGTATCAGTGGGGGCTGGGCATTCTTTACATTGCTCTGCTGCTCTGGACGCTTTCGCGCACCATTCCGGGGCTGAATCTGTTGATTTACTTTAAATAGTCGTGCAGACTGCCTGCCGCGTTAATCCTGAAACTGCTGTGCGTAGAACCGAGCATAGCGCCCGCCTTTGTCTAAGAGTTCGGCGTGGGTGCCCGATTCGACAACCTGCCCTTGCTCTAGCACCAGGATGCGATCGGCTCGGCGCACAGTAGCGAGGCGATGGGCAATGATAAACACAGTCCGATTCTGCATTAAACGTTCAAGCGCCTCTTGCACCAGGGCTTCCGATTCAGAATCGAGGGCTGAGGTGGCTTCATCCAAAATGAGGATGCGGGGGTTGAGCAGCACCGCACGGGCGATCGCTAACCGTTGGCGCTGTCCGCCGGAGAGATTCACGCCCCGCTCACCCAGCCAGGTTTGATAGCCTTGCGAAAATTCGTCAATAAACTGGTGGGCATTGGCAATTTTGGCGGCGTTTTGCACCGCATCCAGATCCAGATCCCCTTGCCCAAACGCAATATTTTGGGCGATCGTGCCTGCAAAAAGAATGGTTTCTTGCGGCACAATGCCAATCTGACGGCGCAAACTGCTGAGGGTGACATCCCTAACGTCCACACCATCAATAAAAATCTGCCCAACCTGGGGATCGTAAAAACGGGGCAGGAGATTTGCCAGAGTCGTTTTGCCTGCACCAGAAGACCCAACCAGGGCGATCGCTTCTCCCGGTAAAGCCAACAGGCTCAAGTTTTTGAGCACGGGCTGGTCGGGCTTGTAGGCAAAGCTCACGTTGCGATACTCTACTTTGCCAGTCACCGGAGGTAGCGTGAACGCACCCGCCTGTTCAACGACCGTCGGCTGAATATCCAGCAGTTCAAAGATACGATCGAGGGAAGCTTCTCCCTGCTTAAATTCGTTGTAGTTGCTGGTGATGAGCGAGATGGGGTCGATCAGCATCACCACTGCCGTCAGATAGCTGACAAATTCTCCCCCGGTCAGATTTTTTTGCGACACCTGCCAGCCGCCTAAAAGCAGCAGAAACAGCAGGCTCAACGATTCGAGAAACCCGACTACGGGCATTTGAATGGCTTTGAGCTGTTCTGCCCGAAAGCGCGCTCGACGGTTGCGCTCAGCCTCTCGCCCAAAGCGATCGAGCATGTAGTCTTCAGCGGCAAACGCTTGCACCAACCTCATGCCGCTGAAAACCTCGACCAGTAAAGCTGAGAGATCCGACACACGGCTCTGGCTGCGGTAGGAGAGTTGACGAAGCTGCTCCCCAAACCAGGTAATGAGCAGTGCCATGAGGGGCGCAATAATCAGGGTTGCCAGCGTCAATTGCCAGTTCAGATAAACCATGTAGCCCAACACAACCACCAGTTGCAGGACGCTTGGTACAAACTGATGAAAGACTTTGTTGACGACTTCGCCAATGCGATCGACATCTTCCGTCAGCCGATACGCAAGATCACCGCTCTGAGCCGTTTCAAAGTAGCTAAGGCTGAGCCGCTGGAGATGGGCGTAAACCTGTTTGCGTAGATCCAGGGTAATGGCGAGTGCCGCCTTCGCCATCAGCGAATCTTGTCCATACAGGGCAAGCTTTTGCGCCAGGAAGACGATCGTACTGATACCAGCTAATTGCGCGATCGCCAGCACATTGCTCTGTGCAATCAAGACCGTCATTTTGCCCGCAATCCACGCCAAAACAGGCCAGATCGCGGTGAAAATGAGCGTACAGAACAGTGCTTGAATGATCGTGCGACCATGCGGTCGAATGTAATCAAGAAGCTGCCAGTAGCGATCGCGTGCGTTCAAGGTTTGTTTGATTTGCTTTCTTGATAAAGGTGCAAAATCGATGGGGCAATGGAAACAACAAGAATAACCCCAAGGATTGGCAACAGATACTTATCGACATCGGGAATCGTTTTGCCCAGAAAGTAACCCAACAGCGTAATGCCAAACGTCCAGACAAAGCCGCCAATCAGGTTGTAGGTGATAAACGTGCGATAGTGCATTGCGCCAATACCTGCGACGATCGGTGCAAAGGTACGGACGATCGGCATAAAACGCGCCAGCACAATAGTTTTCTTACCATGCTTGTCATAGAACCTTTGGGCTGTAATCAGGTGTTTTTTGTGAAAGAGCCAGGAGTCTTCCTTGCGGAACAAGCGGCGACCAAATTTGTGACCCGTGATATAGCCAACATTATCCCCCACAACGGCACAGATCAAAGCGCCGACTACGAGAAGCTGGATATTGAGCAAGTTCTGAGAGGCCAGAATGCCCGCTGTGAAAAGCAGACTGTCTCCTGGCAGAAAGAACCCAATGAATAAACCCGACTCGGCAAATACCACTGCCCAGATCGCCAGATGCCCACCCCAGTAACCGCACGCGGTTAGGAGCGGCTTCAAATGCTCATCCATAATCGATTAGTCTCCTGGTGGTGATCTAAAGTCGAGGTTGGGGGATCGAACTTGTGTAAGTCCTAGTCAAGCAGATCGGCGTTTTGGGCTGTTGGCACATTGACCCAGAACGTCTTGCATGTGTTCCGCCTTGTCACGAAGATTAATCAGCTACCTTACGCTTTTTGCGAAGAATGATCCAGCCGATAAACGCCACGATTAAGCCCAGGAGTACTAGCTTGGAAACGGGTGCTAAATAAACTTCGACGAGGCTATAGTTACGACCCAAGAAATACCCTAACGCAGTGAGTAGCGTCACCCACAGCGCGGTTCCGATGGTGGAATACAGTAGAAAGAGTCCGATCGGCATCTGGTTGATGCCTGCGGGTAGTGAAATCAGCGTTCTCACTCCTGGAATGAGGCGACAAAACAGCACAGTCTTAGCACCGTGACGATTAAACCAGCGATTGGCTTTGTCGATATCTTTGCTGGAGATTGTCAGCCACTTACCATAGCGATCGGCTAAACGGCGAAGTCGTCGCTCGCCCACAAGCTGACCTGCATAGTACCAGGGCAAGGCTCCAACCATCGTACCAATGATGCCGGCTAGCACGGCTGGAATGAAGCTCATTTTGCCCTGCGCGATGGTAAACCCAGCCAGCGGCATAATGAGCTCTGAAGGAATGGGCGGAAACAAATTTTCCAAAAACATCAGCAGCCCAATCCCCAGATAGCCTAGAGATGTCATTGTTTGGGTAATCCATTCGGTCATGAAGGCACTCTATATAGATGAATGACAGGTAAATGATTGGATGTCTAGATTGCTACGAGAGTAAAAAGAATACGCAAAAGGGACGCAAGGCGATCGCGCCCTCAGCTCAAACGCAACCTCGGACAATTCAGAAGGCTGGTTTTAAGGATATCCTGACCAACTTTCCGCTAAACTTTAGCAGGTTTCAACAGGTGAAGAATATGACTACTCCCATTCTTCACCACAAATTTGTCGTACTCAGGACAATGCAACAGCAACCTGATGGCGTGAAAGGCAAGCCGCTGTTCACCCACGGCTTTTAGCCGCTAAGGATGAGAAGTTAATTACTTCGACAACCTCAGCCTTTTAATTGTACGGGCGCGGCATGCGGCAGATCACTCTGGGCGACGGCAAGGATCGTCTACCGCATGGCACGTCCCTACGTAGGGAATGACACCTTAATGAATCCACGAGCCTAAGCCTTTTTCAGCCAGCTAAACATGGCACGTAAATCTTTACCCACCGCTTCGATCGGATGCTCAGCTTCCCGACGACGCATGGCGGTAAAGCCCGGTTTGCCAGACTGGTTTTCCAACACAAACTCGCGGGCAAACTGACCCGTTTGGATTTCGTGCAGAACCTTCCGCATCTCGGCACGCGTTTCGTCATTCACAATGCGAGGACCGCGCGTAAAGTCGCCATACTCAGCGGTGTTGGAGATGCTGTCGCGCATTTTTGCCAGTCCACCTTCCACGATCAAGTCCACAATGAGCTTGACTTCGTGGAGACACTCAAAATAAGCGACTTCAGGCTGGTAGCCCGCCTCAACCAGCGTTTCAAAGCCCGACTTGATGAGAGCCGTCAAGCCACCGCAGAGTACAACCTGTTCCCCAAAGAGGTCGGTTTCGGTTTCTTCGCAGAAAGTGGTTTCGAGGATACCTGCACGGGTGCCGCCCACGCCTTTGGCATACGCCATTGCCCGATCGCGTGCCTGACCTGATGCATCCTGAAACACCGCAAACAGGCATGGCACCCCTTCGCCTTGTTCGTAAGTACGGCGCACCAGATGCCCTGGACCTTTGGGAGCCACCATCACCACATCAATATTGCTGGGAGGCACAACCTGAGCAAAGTGGATGTTGAACCCGTGGGCAAACGCCAGCACCTTGCCTTCGGTCAGATGCGGCTCAATTTCGTTGGTGTAGACCGTTTTCTGCACTTCATCCGGCAGCAAGATCATGATGAAATCAGCCCGTTTGGCAGCTTCCTCGACTGGATACACCGTTAGCCCAGACTCCTTTGCCTTAATTGCTGACTTGCTGCCGGGATACAGCCCGACAATGACATTCATGCCGCTATCTTTCAGGTTCAGCGCATGGGCATGACCTTGAGAACCGTAGCCGACGATCGCGATCGTCTTTCCAGCCAGCAAATCTAAATTGGCATCCGCGTCGTAATACATCCGCGCCATAGTGGGAGTCTCCTTGCGAGGGTCGAGTTCTGTGCAAACTCAGAATTTTATCAGATCCCAGGGGACAGCGGGGAAAGGGGACGAGAGAGGTCAGGGGACGTTTTGATCTCTGTTAAACCAAGCCGATGGCAATCTGTAGCGATCCTACGGTGAGGCACTCGGCGAAGCGTTCAGCGTCTTCAGTGCCTCTTGAGCCGACTGCCCATCGCCCTGAAAACCAAAATACCAGAGGGCAGCCGCAGCTTCCGCACGAGTGACAGGCTTCTTCGGTTGAAACAGCGTCGTGTAGCCAAACGCACGCCGAATGTTGGACAAGTCGCCGTTTTGGAAATCGGCTAACACGGCTCGTTGGGCTTTGGGGTCAATGCGAGGTGCATCTTGAAAGCCCCAGGTTTGCTTAAGCGCATCCAAACTTGCAGTGGGTAGCGCTTGTCGTGTATCGGCAGGTACCTTCCACAGCACCAGATTTTCGCGCGTCAGGGGGGCATCGGGGCGAAAGGTGACGGTGGTACTATCGCCCGATAGCGGACTGGGAAGCAGTCCTGCTTCTGCCAATCCCTGAATGGCTGGAAAGTCTGGATCGGTGCGGGGCACATCTTGATAAGCTGGCTGAACATTGTCTGTACTTAAGCGGATCTGCTTGGCTGGCTGACTGGCATACAGCCGATTATTCGCCGTCACTAGCCAGCGAGCATATTCCCGACGCGTGATGACCTTGTTGGGGGCAAAGAGAGTGCCATTGGCAGCAGCAGTCGCTTTACTGTTCTCCGTTGCTGGCGTGAGAATCCCCAGCCTTGCCAGATCAGAGACGTATTGCTGGAGTTCTTTTGGTGTTTTGCTGAGATCTGTGAACGCGATCACCGCAGGTGTCGGCTGGGGCTGGGCGTTGTCCGTGGTGCCTGGTGCGATCGTCACCGGATTCGCACTACCGTCGGAAGTCCCAGACGCTCCAATCACCGTACTATCCGAAAAAGCAGGAATGCTGGTGATCCCAGGCTGAGAGACCATAGGGGATGGCTCAATAGACGGACTCAGCACCGGAGAAGGAGATTCGCTGGCTGTCACAGAAGGCAGCGGTTGTGGCGTGGTAGAGACCGCAGGCGTTGCTGATGGCTCAGTCGGAGCGCTTGCTTCTAGCTTCGGGTCAGCCGCAAAGGTTTTTTGTAACGATTCACCGACGGAACTGTTGGCGCAACTCGCTAACGGCAAAAGCAGACACACTGCTAGAAGAAACGAGTTTGAATGTCTAAAAGGCAACACAGTACGTCAACGATGTCAGGGCGGGGGTTCATTTTCTACATTAGCGTAGATTGTTCGAGGTTGAGTATGTCTCCTCTCGTTCATCGTTTGCTGTTGCCGTCTTACGCATTACATTGATCGCCTTACGGTATTACATGAACGCAATAGAAGACTACATTTAACCGTCATAAATCTGAGTCAATATGAGGCATGTTATCGCCTTACAGTATTACATTTATTACCTTTGTATTACCCCAACGTACTGAAATCCTGCATCTAATTGCCACGGCACTGAACCCATCAGAGGCGACCAGCGCAGCGCTGTTTTTAGCACCTCTACTACTGAGAACAAGCAACAATATCTTGTCTCAGTATTTTCAACAGGTGAACGAACCATTTGAAGGTTCCAAAAAGCTTTAGTCTAGCTGCGCTAGTTCTTTTTAAGGCACCCATGTGTAGAAATTTACAAATCATTCGTTCCTGATTTTTATCAATAGATGTCCTGAAATTATTACGTTTAATTGAATATGAATGTAACGTGAATAGGTGAATCAGATGTATGACCTAAAAACATTTACTCAAGAGAATATGTATGATTGTGCGATCGCGCTCCGAAACATGAATGCGGGTGCTAAAAGTATGGAAGACATGGCAAATCAAATCGTGCGCTATCTTCATAGCAGTTTGATTGATCAACATTCTGGTACACCAGCCTGTGCGCTCGTCCGCTTCTTTAAAACGCACGCCTACAAAGGGCTGGATCCAGAGCTTCAAGATGCCGCTCAAGCAATCTTAAAGGGTCGTTCGATCGTCGGGGCGACAAAGTGTCTCACCTTACTTGCAACAGCAGGTGACGAACCTTACTGGAACTCCAGACGTAAATCGATGGGTCACCAGGCGATTCCACTGATGGATGAAGATTTTGTCAGACGAGCGCCAATGATCTTGCAACTCATCCAGCAGTTTGGGTTAGATGTGAGTACAGTCATCGATACAGCCCCAACGTTGATTACCGATATAGAACGTACAACGTTCAATGTTTTTTACGTTCCAGAAGCGTATAATAGCCCCTACATCCCAGCCCAGAGAGAATTTGTGATCCCTTATCAAATTCAATCAGTTCTGGGGTTTGGAGGTATGCTTTCGACAGGTGATTTATTTGCAATCATCTTGTTTAGTAAAATTTCAATCTCTCCTGCGACAGCCAATCTCTTCAAGTGGATAGCAGCTTACGTGAGAATTCCAACTGCATCGTTTGCTCAAGAAAATGTTTTTGGAGCCTCTTAACGCTCCTGATGCAGTATGTTTTTGAGGATTACATCTAGAACCAGTATGAGGCGCAAAATAAGCGGCTACTAAGCAATCAGTCCTTATCTAAAGTCTGAATCTAAAGTCTGATTGTCAATGCGTTCTGGCTCAGAGAAATGCTGATAGGCTTCGTAGATCGCTTCAAGAAACTGATCAGCGGTGGTGTTGGGTGGGATGGTTTCAAGTCCTATCAGGGTGCGGAGTTGTCGTGCCAGGTTGAGGCTGAGATCGTTACTGGCTCTAGCATCCATCCTATGTCGGCGTTGCAAGTAAGTTCGCACGACAGCAAAGTCATCGGGTAGCACTTGGCTGAGATCCGCCAGTTTGGGTAGCTCGATCGCCAACTGTTTTGCTGGGTCAGAAATGGTCAGCGTGGCTTTGCGATCGCCCCGTTGTTCTTGCACAACGAGTGTTCCGGCAGCCCAGTCGCCCAGTCGTTTCTCTTGCTTACTCAACAAAATAAAGAAGACTCCAACGAAGCAGAAGTCGTCGATCGGTCGCAGCAAGGAACGAAGAGCCGCCTGAGAAAGGCTGATCGGTCTGCCGTTGTCTCGAATGACGCGAATTTTGGTAAAGCGTTTGCCGGGGGTTTGCCCCTGCCAGAGCACTTCAAAGAAGGTGAAGTAGCCTGCAAAGATGAAGAAGTTAATTAGCAGGGCGATCGCCAGCAGCCAAAGCGGTGCAGAGGCGTAGTTAACCCCACTGGAGCTGAGATAGCTCAGTAAGCCCAGGCTAAACGTTCCCCAGAGAACCCAGAAGCCCACCAGCAGCAGCGCCAGAATGTGATAATCAATCAGCAGCGCTAACGTGCGATTGCCGATACCTGCCAGCGTAAACTCTAGCTCGACACTTTCTGGCGTAGACAACGAAACCCGGTTGAAGAAATGCATGATGTGGTTAGGATTGAGCGCCCCGATCGCGCAGTTGCAGCCCCAACCCCTCACGCCGACTCCGCAGATCGTAATAGATGACCGCTTTGATAATTTGCCAGAGCGGGAGCACCACGATCGAGAGTGCAAAACTCACCGCATAGGTGATGAGTAAGGACAGTGCTGTGTAGATGGCTGATTCGGATGAGACCCCAGCCGCCCGAATGGCGACATCAGCAATACCAACCACGATTTGAAGCAGCAGTTGGATGGGCAGCGTCACTAGCCCTGTGACAAACAGAATGAGGGCAATACGCCAACCGCTGCCTTTGGTCAGCGACCAGATACGTCCGATCGTTCGTGTGGCGGATGAGTTAGGCTCTACTGCAAGCGGTAGCTCCACCGACACAAACCGTGCCGCAAACCAGAGCAGAAAGGCAATAAACACCAGAAACAGCCCTAACCCCAAGAGCACAAGGATGCCGATGGTGCCTGCATTAGCAGCTAAGGTTTCGGGTGAGGGATTCTGCAAAAGCTGAAAGCCGCCCAAACTTGCTATCAATCCAACAACGACGATCGCCAGCACCAGGTAAAACGCCACCATCACCACCAGGTAGATCAACCCCATGAGGAAAGATGCGCCCAGAAAGCTCCACTGGCGCGATTGAACAAACCGACGGGCATCCTTCAGTAACTCTGGCTGGTTAGTGAGTTCGCCAAACGCCAGTCGGGCAATGAGCGCTGAGTTTGCGAGATACCTGGCAAGTGTGTACAGGAATAAAACAATCAGGGCAGGAATAATCAACCCCAACGTGGCGTAATAGTTTTGCACCACCGCAAACAGTATGACAACCGCGATCGCCGCCACAAATGGCAGCAGTAGCCATAGCGTGCCGTAGAGGGCGATCGTCAAATATTGCTTAGCATTCGCCCCATACAGCCGAAAGCCAGCACTAACGACGTTACCAACACTGAGCGCCTGGGATGAACTTGAAGATTGAGAGGGCGAAGCCATAAGCTACACTTTGGCTAGTTTGAGGGGGTTGACGCGATTCTATGACGCGATTCTAAACTACGTCCGTTGGATTTCCGGGAAATATCACAGATTATGAACATACAGCGCTGGCTGGCACGACGACAGCCGAGTTGGAAAGAACTGGATACCTTACTTAAGAAAGCCGAAACGCGAGGTTGGAAAGCACTCGATGCCAATGAAATTCGCCAACTTGCCAGCCTGTATCGATCGACTGCCGCTGATCTGGCCCGCGCCCGCACCCATGCTGTTGGCGATCTGGTAATTCAAGACTTGCAAACCCTTGCCACTCGCGGCTATTCCCAGATTTACCAGGGGTCGCGCCGTCAAGAATGGCAGGCGATTGGAACCTTTTACCGCTGGGGTTTTCCAGCCGTGGTGCAGCAATCACGGGGCTACATTGCCCTGGCAACAAGTCTATTTGTCATCGCCGGGTTAGTCGCCTGGTGGATGTCATGGCGTGATCCCAGCTTTCTGTCGCTGGTGGTGCCCGAACCCATGATTGAACAGGTACGCGATCGGGGCGAACTCTGGACGGGATCGATCGTCGGCATTGAGCCGTTTGCCTCCAGCAACATCATGATCAACAACATCAAGGTATCGTTTGCAGCCGTCGCCGGAGGCATGACTGGGGGACTCTTCACCGCCTTTGCCATGCTGCTGAATGGCGTTCTCATTGGCACCGTCGGCACCCTTGTGGGTCAAAATAATCTTGCCTTCCCCTTTTGGGCGTTTGTCTTTCCCCACGGCGCGTTAGAACTGCCCGCTATTTTTCTCGCAGGTGGCGCAGGCTTTCTACTTGCTAGAGCGCTGCTGTTTCCCGGTGCCTACCGGCGATCGGAAGCGCTCAAACTCTACGGCGCACAAGCTGCCCAACTGGTCTACGGCATTGTCCCCATGCTGATACTCGCTGGCATCATCGAAGGCTTTTTCTCACCCAATCCCGCGGTGCCAGATGTGCTCAAGTACGTGACTGGGGTTGGACTGTTTACAGCACTGATGTGGTATTTGGGGCAGAAGGAAGTGAGTGGTGAGGAGTGAGGGGGAAGCGTTTCGAGTTGAAAGAGCGGTCAGTTAACCCTACGGGAAGCAAGCTACAGCCGTCAGCTATCAGCTTTTTTGCCTTTTGCCTTTTACCTTTTGCCTTCTGCCTCCCCTGCTCACTCCTCTCCCCTCACTCCTCCCCTTTTTACCGCTGCCCTGTGACAATGTATGCCACGCGCTTGCCAATATTTGTCGCGTGGTCTGCCATGCGTTCCATGTGGCGAATAACGAGCACCATGAGGACGATCGGCTCGACAATGCCGGGAACATCGCGCTGGTGAGCCAGTAACTCGTAGAGGGTTTCGTAGTCTAAATCGACGGCATCGTCTTTGATTTTGATCTCCAGCCCTGATTCGGCATCCAGGTCAGACAGGGCGGCGAGGCTCATCGCCAGCATAGCGCGGCAGCGATCGCACATCATCTGCACCCGTCCCATGTAGGCAGGTGGCGGATAGGGAAACAGACGAATGGCAATTTCACCCAGATCTTCAGCATAGTCGCCGATGCGTTCGAGATCGCGCACAAGCTGCATCATGGCGCTGAGGAGACGCAAATCTTGGGCGACGGGTGCCTGAAGCGCAATCAGACCGACACAATCTTGCTCAATCTGGCGGTAAAGTTTATCGATCTGCTTGTCTTGCAGCGCAATTTTACCGGGCGCTTCCAGATCACGATCGAACAATGCCTGACGCGCCATCCAAAAGGAGTTTTCGACCAACGCCCCCATACGCAGAACGTCGCGCTGAATGCGCTTGGTCTGGCGATCGAAATTCGTGCGGATGAGTCTAGGGCTTTCCAATGAAGTACTCACATATGAAGTCCACAGCGCCAACCTGGAAAAATCCTCGATTGTTTGCAGGCACTTCTGTAGACAAGTATAGTTGTCAAGCTTATCGCAGGTGCAACATCTTGACAGTCTGCTGCAAAACACAGAGCATTCGAGAGACGTTTTTTGCAAACCAGCCGCATCGTCTCAACTTAAGTCGCGTACCATCATTAATCTACGCCCGATCGCCGCTTATCCTTTTCAACGCTTTGCTATGTCGGAAGCCTCCAACCTATTCCTACTCTTCGCCCAACTACAAGCCCGGTATCCTGCCAGTGGGCTGCTGACGGAGTTGGTGCAGATTCATGCGGATCACTTTGTTGTCCGGGCGATCGTGCAGCTAGGCAATATGACGCTGGCAACCAGCCTAGCTGCCGCGTCAACCGTTGAGCAGGCAGAAGATCAGGCGCGGCTGCGGGTGTTGGCGCTGTTAGGCATCCATTCGTCCCTTCATCCCCTGTCGATAGCGGTTCCAGAAGTGCCTTTCTCAACTTCCAGCGCCACGATCGTACCAGAGCATCCTTTTCAAGAGGCAACGCTGCCAGCCGTTTCGTTGAACAGTGTGGCGCATCCAAGCACCGTGTCTTCGATCGCCTTACCGGATAGGGATGCAACGATCGCCCCTTCGCCAGCTTTTCCCCTGCCCGCGATCGCTCCAACGCCGCTTACCGACTTGCCAAAGACATCCTTCTCCACCGCAACCGTTGAATCGCCTGTGCCGACCCTCGATCGTTCTGAAATGCCACTGGAAGCATGGGAGGCACCGCTGGATGAAGCACCGCCTGATGATGAGGACGTACCTTACGATGATGCTCCATATGATGAGGAGCCGTATGACGAGCCTGAACCATTCGTCGCAGAAGCACCCGATCGCACGCCTAGCACGAATGATTTGCCCACTGCCCCTGAAGCACCCACCACCAAAAGCAAACCTCGTAAGCCCAGCGCTGATAAAGAGACACCTGCTGCGGATGCTGGTACATCTGGAGGCGCATCAAGGGATTTATCTTCGCTGATCTCGCAGATTGGGGTAGAGATCGATCGCATCGGCTGGAGTAAACGACAGGGCAGCACCTACCTGCAAAAAACCTACGGCAAGAAAACCCGCAGCGAACTCACCGACGACGAACTGGAGGACTTTCTAACCTATTTGAATACGCAGCCTTCGGCGGAGAGTAGGGAGTAGGGAGTGGGGAGTGGGGAGGCAGGAGGCAGAAGGCAGAAGGCACAAGGCACAAGGCAGGAGGCAGAAGGCAGAAGGCACAAGGCACAAGGCACAAGGCACAAGGCAGAAGGTGAGGATGAGGAATGAAGGATGAGGGCTGAAGGATGAGGGATAAAGGCTAAAAAGCTGAGCGCTGAACGCTAATAGCTGAACTCAAAACTCCCCTGCTTCCCCAGCCTCCCTGCCCCTCTACTGCCTCCTGCCTCTTGCCAACAACTAACAACCAAAAACTACAAACTTTTCCTGCCTCCTGCCCCTACTCCGTAATTTCCCCAGGGCTACTCGTTTCTTTAAACCTTGCTTAAGGGCTGCTTAAACCTGTTGGCGTAATTTAATAGGTAACGGCACCCGATCGCACTGAAGCTGTTGCCCTATCCGTTGACCCTACGGAAACGTAGTTTGGCGCGTCTACAGGCTGTGCAGCAGGCGGCAAGAAGAGAGCACTTGAGGAAAATGGCATGGATAGACGATCGTTTCTGAAGTATTCGTTGGCAACGGGTGTAGTAGTTTGGGCAGGGAGTGAAATTCCGGCGTTGTTGGGGCTGAAGCCATCAGAGGTTGGGAATCTCTTTGCCGTTGATCCTGCCAGTGCAGCGACCAATTTGTTTCCTCAAAGCGTAGCATCGGGTGATCCTCGATCGCGCGGCGTTACCTTGTGGACTCGGCTTGCACCGCAGGAGTCGCGGCAGGTGAGGGTTGCTTTTGAGGTGTCTGAAGATGCCGGGTTTGGGGCGATCGCGACCTTACGGGGCGTTGCCAAAACCAACAAAGCAAAAGACTACACGGTGAAGCTCAGCCTCGATCGCAACGAGCTTAAGCCCTCCACGACCTACTACTACCGCTTCTTGTATGACGGGACGGCTAGCCAGACGGGACGCTTCAAAACGCTGCCTGCCCCGAATGCCAACGTGGACAAGGTGCGCTTCGCCTACATTAACTGTCAGGACTACACCAACGGCTACTACAACGCCTATCGCTTTTTGGCAGCAGAAGACATCGATTTCATTGTCTTTCTGGGCGACTATATTTACGAAACCGTTGGCGATACCAGCTTTCAACGGGGTGTGCGACCGATCGAGCTTCCCAGTGGTCAACCGTCCGCCTCAACGCTGGCTGACTACCGCTTTCTCTACCAGACCTACAACAGCGACCCCGATCTGCAAAGCATCCGCGAGAAGTTTGCCTTCATCACCATCTGGGATGACCATGAGTTTGCCAACGATTGCTTTCAGGTGAATGCTCCCGATCAGGTGCCGTTCCGTAAGCCAGCGTTGCGTCAAACAGCCACCAGGGCATGGGCAGAATACACCGCAACCAGCGTGCCCTTTGAAGCGGGCGAATCGCCGCTAGAGTCTATTCAAATTTACCGATCGTTCAAAGTTGGCAAACTGCTGGAACTGGTGATGACCGATGAGCGCCTTTACCGCGATGGTCCCCCTTGTGATGACCTGGCAGCCCAAAACCAGACCTATCTTTCCAGCAGACGCACCATTGTGCCCGATTGCCCAGGACGCAACGCCCCCGATCGCACCATGCTGGGGCTAAAGCAGCGCCAGTGGTTCCTCAAGCAAATCACCAAATCCTCCCGCACCTGGAAGATCTGGGGCAACGAAGTCACCACCATGCAGCTCAAAGTGCTGTCCGCCTTTGCCACCCAGCTTTTGGGTTCACCAACCCCCGATTTATTCATCACGTTGGATCAATGGGATGGCTATCCAGCCGAGCGATCGCTGCTGTTCAAAACGCTCAGCGAGGCTGGAGTCAAAAACTTTGTCACTATCACAGGCGATCTGCATACCTTCATTGCAGGCTATCAGCGCGTGAACTTTGACAGCCCCACCGAGCCGCCGATCGGCGTTGAATTTGTCGTTGGTTCTACCACATCCTCCAACTTTGCCGAGCAAAACACACCCAGTGGCACGCCTTCAGTGCCGATCGATGTTCTCACACAGGTACTCCGGGGCAGCAATCCACACATTCAGTACTTCAACTCGGCAACCCACGGCTACAACCTGGTCGAAGCCACCCCCGAAGCCCTCACCTGCACCTTCAAAGTCGTAAGTGACATCCTTAAACCGGGCGGCACGCTTTCAACCCTCAAAGCCTTCCGTGTGCCGCGTGATCAGGTGGTGATTCAGGATATGACGGCGGGGTAGAGAGAGGAGGGCTAAAGGATAAAGGATAAAAACTAAAGGCTAAAAGGTTTGAACAGTCATTCGTGATCAGTAAAACAGTTAGCCGTGAACTATGAGCCTTGAGAACATTGGCATAGCTGACCACTGATGACTGGAGACTATTCCCTGGAGACTGACCACTAGGGCCTGTCCCGACTTCCGACTCCCTCATCACTGCCCCGATACATTTGCCACACTTCCACCACGGCACTGCTGCGCCCAATTGGGTGCCCTCACACCTTTTGCCTGAAGCGTTTGCAGGCGGCTTCTGTAAGAAACGAGCTGTGACCGAGACGCGGTTTGGCTGGTGGGAGTGGTAGCGATCGCGGTGTTGATTAACTGAATTGCCTGACCCCAATTTTGGGCGCAGGTTGCCTGCTGTAAGGCTGCATCCAACGTACCTTGCCCTGGCTGAGCAGGTGCAGTCTGGCTGGCACCAGATGCGGCAGTCGGAGTCGTCCCAACACTGGGTGCAGTCGATTGAGGCTGCACTGGCACTGAGCCATTGGTGGGTGTACCTGTAGCAGGCTGAGTCGTGGCAGGTTGAGCCGTTGGAGCACTCCCTCCTCCCTGAATCAACTGAGGCGGATACACGGTGGTATTGGGACCAACCTGAGTTCCAGCCGCACCAGAAGGAGCAGGCTGGCTAATGGGTGGTGCAACCTGCCTTGTGCCAGTAGAACGACCATTGACAAACGTTTGCTCAGCCCCCGGAACTTTTGTTGACAAGGGCAAGCTTGGTCCGATCGATTGCCCGTCAGAGACCTGTCCCGTACCAACAGGTGCCCCAGTCGTCGTTTGAGTAGTGTCGGACGTTTGCGAGCCAACACCAGGAGACTGTCCTCCCACGCCAGGAGATTGTGAGCCGACACCTGTAGACTGTCCTCCCACGCCAGAAGACTGTCCTCCCACGCCAGAAGACTGTCCCCCAACTCCAGAAGACTGTCCCCCAACTCCAGAAGATTGTCCCCCAACTCCAGAAGATTGTCCCCCAACTCCTGATGTCTGCGAGCCAACGCCAGGAGACTGTCCTCCTACACCAGGCGTTTGTGCCCCTACGCCCGTGGTCTGCCCTCCGACCCCGGGAGACTGCCCTCCGACTCCAGGGGTTTGTGTAGTGGAGCCAGGAGTCTGCAAGTTTGTTCCGGGAGTTTGCAGTCCAACACCAGGAGTCTGCAAATTCGTGCCGGGAGTTTGCAAGCCGACACCGGGAGTTTGTACTCCAACGCCAGGAGTCTGCAAATTCGTGCCAGGGGTAGAAACATTAGCAGGTTGGCTTGTTCCAGTCGATTGCCCCGTCGTCGATTGTGACGTTGTCGTACTCTGAGCGATCGTGATCGGCGCGATCGCCTCAGCGACTGTCTGATCAGCTTGAAGCACCGTTGCTGATTGCGTAGGCAAGACGATTTGGCTAAATCCCTTACCAGGCAGCAGGAAGGGCACACAAGCCAGCGACACGAAGGCAGTCAGGCGTAGGATAGACATAAAAGAATCTCTCGTCTAAGCAAGTACCAAAGTCGTGGTACTAAGGTCGTATGTTAACGGTTGAGTTTAAAGACCTCCAAACCTAAAAGCCTCTACAAAAAGAAAGAGTTTGACGGTGCTGTCGCAGCACGATCGCTCATGTGCCGCACGACATCCACTAAACTAAACGAGGCGATCGACCCATCGCGGACACAAACCGTAGTGCTGTCGAGTCATCCTTACGAACCATCCACCATTCTGTTAGCAGTTACGCGCCATGAGTCGGATCAAAACCTGGAAACAAATCGGTCTTTTCTCGCTGCTGGGCTTTTTGCTCAGTTGGCTGATTAGTTGCAGTACAGGCGCGCCTCCTGCTAGCAACAGCGGGCAACCCGCATCCGGCAAGCAAGAAGTAGAATTCTGGACGATGCAGCTCCAGCCGGACTTTACCGATTATTTCAACAAACTCATTGCCCAGTTTGAGCAAGAAAATCCCACCATGAAAATCCGGTGGGTGGATGTGCCCTGGGCAGACATGCAGCGCAAAATTCTCACAGCGGTCTCGGCTAAAACGGCTCCAGATGTCGTGAACTTGAACCCCGATTTTGCTTCCCAACTGGCACAGCGCAACGCCTGGATGCTTTTAGATGAGAAGGTTTCACCCACGGAACGGCAGCAATATCTGCCCAATATCTGGAAAGCCAGCACGCTGAACGAGAAAAGTTTTGGCATTCCCTGGTATCTCACCACACGAGTGGCGATTTACAACACGGATTTGCTGAAGCAAGCGGGTGTGAGCAAGCCGCCTGCAACCTATGCAGAGTTGGCGGCGATCGCCCAGCAAATTAAAGCCAAAACAGGCAAATATGCTTTCTTCACCACGGTTGTTCCTGAAGACTCTGGTGAAGTCCTGGAATCGTTCGTGCAGATGGGCGTGCAGTTGGTTGATGCCGATGGTAAAGCCGCCTTTAATACCCCTCAAGGCAAAGCAGCGTTTCAGTTCTGGGTCGATTTGTACAAAAACGGTTTGATGCCCAAGGAAGCGCTCACAGAAGGACATCGCCACGCGATCGACCTCTACCAGCAGGGACAAACGGCAATTCTGGCATCCGGTGCCGAGTTTCTGAATACCATTGCCAAAAATGCTCCCACGATCGCCAAAGCCTCTGCTTCTGCCTCCCAAATCACAGGCGAGACGGGCAAAAAGAACGTTGCGGTCATGAATGTGGTCATTCCCAAAGACACCGACGTGCCCGATGCAGCGCTGAAGTTTGCCCTCTTTGTCACCAACGACGCGAACCAGCTATCCTTTGCCAAAGCCGCCAACGTATTGCCATCAACCGTCAAAGCCTTGCAGGACAGCTATTTTCAAACTGCACCTGCGGATGCCACGCCCGTAGACAAAGCCCGCATCATCAGCGCCAAACAGTTAAAGGATGCAGAAGTGCTCATTCCAGCCATGAAAGACGTAAAGCAGCTTCAAAAGGTGATTTACGATAATCTGCAAGCCGCAATGCTGGGGCAAAAAACCGTGGATCAGGCGATCGCCGAAGCCGCCGATCAATGGAATCAACGCGCCTAGCCTTTCGCCTTGAACTCTTTTATCCTGGAAGCTGAATACGCCCATTCAAACAACATAATCCAAGCAAGACGATCAAGCAAGACGATGGCAAAGCATACTCAGGCACATATCACGCGCACGATCGAAGCAAACAAGCCAGATCCCGTCAAAACGCGCACCAAGGAGCAAATGCACTACTACATGGGTGCCAAGCTCATCGAAATTGGCGTGGAACCCAAGTCGGTCATCTATCGCTGGTCGATGGAACCCAAAGGCAGCAACGAAGTGTGGACATACAGCGCTTACTGGGGCGACTCGAAAGACAAACTGCTTCAGCAAGAGGGAGCGGGTTGAATCGGGTTCTATTAATGAGCGAATTCATCTCAAAAAATTGCAATTGTTCCTGATGGCATTGGCGTTACCAGAAGAAAGGAGTGGTAGATGCACCCTGATCAATCCCTGGCTTCCCGCTGGGGATTTTTTGTTTCTAGCTGTCAGCAACCGTTTGAAGGGCGATCGCCAAAACAATGGAATTCATCCTGATGGCATCGGCGTTACCAGAAGAAAGGAGTGGTAGATGCACCCTGATCAATCCCTGGCTTCCCGCTGGGGATTTTTTGTTTCTAGCTGTCAGTGAGCGCCTATCACTTACCAAGTAATTTTCTAGTCAGACACCCCCAGCAAAGATGGTGGCTTGATGAGTGTGACCGCCCCAAGGGCGGATGTCCTTGCTCAGGGGTGTCTCTCAGGGCTAGAACTGACCGCTTTGGTCAGTCGCTTCCTGCTCACGGATGTATCGTCGTACAGCTTCTCACTCAAAGCCAACGGTTGAAACAGCATAGCCCCGTGCCCAGAAATGCTCACCGTTGAAATTACGCTGCTTGCCCTCAAACTGGCGTGCAATGGCATAGAGCTTCGCTCCGCCAAAGGCGTACGCACTCTTGCCTTTCAAAAAGCCGATGATGGACGCTACCGCATACTTGGGTGGAATCTCAATACACATGTGTACATGGTCGGGTAGCAGATGTCCTTCGACAAGCCGACATTCCTTCTGCCGAGCCAGTTCATGGAACACCGGACCGAGATATTGGCGAATGTCATGAAACATCGCTTTACGCCGAAACTTGGGTCCGAACACGACATGATACTTACAATCCCACTTGGAATGAGACAGGCTTTGATACAGTTGTGACATGCTATTCCTCCTACGGTTTTGCTTCATCAAGCCACCGTGGGAGTTACTTTACTGCCGTAGCGCTCAAAGCTGGTCGAGTCGCACTGGTAGAACCAGTGGCTTACCCCAAAGACTCAGTTATCCTGCTGAATCGATTGTGATAATAGTGTGCAGAAAAGTGTGTAATACTGTGTGCAATGCGTAGATAAGGTAAAGTCTAAGATCGCAAAGCTATATAGGGACGCATAGCTCAGTTGGTTAGAGCACCACGTTGACATCGTGGGGGTCACTGGTTCGAGTCCAGTTGTGTCCATTGAGTTTTATCAGATGGGGTAAGGATTTCACTGCCTGCCCTGTTTTTAGTTGTGCCGCTTTGGGTTCATTGAGAGATGTTTGAGAGCATTAAAGGGCGAGATTACTCTCTGGCGAAGAGGGGGAACGCTCGCCTTGGTGCTGCCTGCGATTTCCAGATTGTTGGGTTAGAGAGCGATCCGCTCATGGAGTGGATTCTAGAACAGCAATTGCTGCTTGGCTCTCTAAAGGGCGATCGCTAGAATAGGTGTGCGATCGCTAGAAGCCGATGCAATGCCCCCATTCCGAGCGTGCATAAACCGTCAGAATGGCAAAGAAGATGACCCCAGCCAAATACTTCAACTAGAGGCTCAAACGACTCCAGCATCCCAACGATCGATTTGGCTAATCGGGAGCAAAAATTTCTCCAATTAGCTTTGCTACTTTAGAAAAAAAGAGCGAAAACCACGCTTAAAGCAAGAGGTGGTTTTCGCTCCTTCTATTTGAGAGTTCACCTATTTCCGATAAGGAACTGATTTCTCGATGTCGATATTGAAGGCTGAGATGCGCTGAGGCGGATTCCCTCGTGGGCTGATACCCCGCGCCATATCCAGGAAGAGGGCTGGGTTTCCTGCTGTAGCCTTGCGCTCTTGAGGAACGTAGCCACGAACACTGGTTTGCCAAACAAATTGTGGAAAACCAAGCTTGCGGCGATAGTATTCGTCGTAGCGAGGAGATTTGATGTTGAAGGGCAGCTCACCTTCTGAGCGACCAGGTAACACCCGACGACGCTGATAGGGAAGCGTATCGTAGCCAAAGGCCTCAAGGTACTCTTCGCTATTGAGAAGATCGTCTACAAAACCAACAATACCTTTGGTGGCAACCACAATAGACCAGGCAATCTTTTCTCGCTCGTTGTAAACATCGCGACCGAGTACCCGCTGAACGGTTTGTTCAACAAAACGGTAGTTGCTGTTGAGATCGTAGAAGCTACGCTTATAAGTGTTGGAGAGGATTAAGCCACGAACAAAATCGCGGACGGTAATTTGACCACTGCGGAGCTGCGACTCCAGGAACCGCTCACGATCGGCAGCAAACGCATGAAAGAAAATCTGACGATAAGCCGCTTCAATCAGATCATCCATGTCTGTGGAAGACAAAAGATTCTCCGTGGAGTAAACCCTGGGCTGTTCATCTCCAGGAACCTCATAACCTGATACACGCTGATTTTGAGTAACGGGGGAATATTCTAAAAGAGGAATTGCCACGCCTGTAAATCTCCCTTGCCTTACGAAACCTTACAAAAGTTACTCACAATCATACAGTGAGGGGCGTATTCATTCGATTTAGTCTAATTAAGAATTACATAACTTAACTTGATCCACTCGCTACAAGCAGGCGCAGTTCTAACAAGCGCCTCTCCTATGAGTTGAGGATGAGAGCGCCTTGTTGAGATTCGCGATCTGACCGGACTGACGCTCCTAGATCTTTCTAGAGAAGCACTTTAGTCGATCGATGGAAGGAAAAAGTGGGCATTGGCAGCATACCCCTCCCAGTCACGGTCTTCTCCACGCCAGAAGGCTAGCGGGTCTGAAGTTGGGGAGCAGTGGGGATAAAACCGTAGGCTCTCTTCGTTAGCTGGAGAACACAGAGGAGTGGCAATGCCCAGTCCCAAGCACAAATGGGATAGCGATCGCGCAAACTGCTGATGATGTCCAGCAGACCCTACATAAGCATGAGCGTATTCGTGAGCCACAACGAGTAGCCAATCCTTTGTCATGATCCGACCCACATCAACCAAAATGGTGGTTGGATAAGTCCGCAAGTTGCAGAGCGCATCAATGCCAAACGACTGCGCCAAGGGGGCTGCAAAAATTTGGATGGCAGGTTGATCCCAGGGATGGAAGCAATCGCGGCAAGCTTGAAGGCAGGCGCTGAGTTGAGCGTTTACTGCTTCAATATGTTTGCCAATCCAGATGCAGACGGGGATGCGGTGTGTCAGGTCATCGACCAGGTGAACCATGTCAGGTTCTAAAGCTAGACTGCGAACTTTGTACAGGTAGTCCAAGCCCTGCGTGAACGGATCGGCGCTGGTTGTCGGCATGAAGTCATTGATCAAAAGCTACCAACCAAAGAAAGATAAGTATTTTGTCGGTTCAACAGCGTTTTTAACCTGGTCAGTGGTCAAAGTTGAGAGATCAGCTCCCTCCAGGCTGAGGCAATCTCCTGATGGATCTCCAATCCGAAATTCAGTACAGAATGTGGCGTTGCTGAACCCACCAAACCGCTTCAAAGTACTGGTTCTCACCCTGAGACTGGGGCTGGCAAACCAAAACCGCTCGATCACGCTCATGGTTTCGTACTCAGTGGTTAACACCAACGCATCGTCATCATCCATGTGATATTGACCCGCCACTGGGACGATTTCTGCATAGCCCTGTTCTCTCAAGAGGGTTCCCTGCCGGGGGTGATCTGCCGCTGGGATGAGAGCAAAGACTGTAGACCCTTCATGGTTCTCGTCGTCTCGGTCCCATCCCATTTCACCTTTCCAGGAGACAAACGCCCCACCGACTGCCAGACGGGGTTCAATGTGATGGAGATTGCAGATCTCGATGATTTGAGGGTGATCATGCCCGAGCGCCTCGACATGAATTTCTGATGCGCCTGACTCAGCTCGTTTAAAGGCAAGGTGGTGAGTCGTTCGTTCCGATCGCCACCGCCCAGTACTCAATTGAAAAAACTCCATTACGTCCATGGACTGAATCTAGCTCTAAACGGCAACATCTTCATTATTACCCGCAATCACTGCCGGAAGAAAGAGCGGTGAGTTGGATCAGGCCATTCTCTCAGGATCAAACCGCCAGGATTCAGCCATTGAAGGTTTTGCAGGCGCGGAACGCCTACGAACCAAGCCGAATAAATCTGATGTTCACAGACAAGATGTGGCTGAAGGGTGCTACACCCGCTAACGCGCTAACCAAATTTCAACCACCTAACGAAGGATATCAGGCTGGTTTATTCGGAAACGTCTAAAAGTGTACACTTGTCAAGCATGTGTGACTTTTGTTAACATTGATTTGGCTAAGGTCAATCGAGCTAAATCTTACAAAGCCCCGGAGCGTAGACAGCATGGATATCCCAATGGGACTTAACTTAGAGCAAGAGTTCAACCTCAAGGTATATCGGGATCAGGTTAAGGAATTAAGCCCAGAAGAATCTCAGGAATTTTTACTGGAAGTGTTGCGGCAGTTGATGGTTAAAGACAATATGATCAAGCACTTGCTCAAGCAGGCTTGACCACCCTTGCCGCTTAACAGGCAACACACTTCCTAGCTTCAAACAACTTCTAGCCTCAAACAAACGTGCTGCTCAAGCGGCTTCTTGCCTGACTTCAACAGCTATCGTGGTGATTGGCACGTCCCCATTCAGGTCTACCTGAGTGGGGATGACTTTTAAAGTGTTAAGGATTATTGCTTTGTTTCTCATAACTGAGACGAGGGGCAACGTTGTCTTTTATGTTCTTTATTGTCTTGTTTGACACAAGCACAAAGTTTTACAGATTACAATTTTAAGGAGAGCGAAATGCTTGACGCTTTTTCCAGAGCTGTCGTTTCAGCCGATGCCAGCACCTCTGTTGTCAGTGATATCGATGCCCTCAAGTCGTTTGTTGCAAGTGGCAATCGTCGTTTGGATGCTGTAAACGCTATTGCCAGCAACGCAAGCTGTATGGTTTCTGATGCCATTGCTGGAATGATTTGCGAGAACCAGGGTTTGATTCAGGCGGGCGGCAACTGCTACCCCAACCGTCGCATGGCTGCTTGCCTGCGTGACGCTGAAATCATTCTGCGCTATGTGACCTACGCTTTGCTGGCTGGAGATGCTTCGGTGTTGGACGATCGCTGCTTGAACGGTTTGAAAGAAACCTACGCAGCTCTGGGCGTACCCACCACCTCCACCGTGCGTGCCGTTCAAATCATGAAGGCTCAAGCGGCTGCTCACATCAAGGATACCCCCAGTGAGAAGTTTGCTGGTGCGAAGCTGCGCAACATGGGTTCCCCAGTTGTAGAAGATCGTTGTGCCACCCTGGTTGCTGAAGCTTCCAGCTACTTCGATCGCGTGATTGCTGCCCTGAGCTAGTCCTCAGCCGCTGGCTCAGAACAAAATTGAACAACAATCAACACTCTAAACTTTGGGAGATTTAAGAAATGAAATCCGTTGTTACCACTGTTATTGCGTCGGCTGATGCAGCCGGTCGTTTCCCCAGCAGCTCTGATCTGGAGTCAGTTCAAGGTTCCATCCAACGGGCGGCTGCTCGTTTGGAAGCGGCTGAAAAGCTGGCTGCCAACCTCGACAACGTTGCGAAAGAAGCCTACGATGCTTCCATCAAGAAGTATTCTTACCTGAACAGTAAAGGTGAAGCGAACTCCACCGATACGTTCAAGTCTAAGTGCGCTCGCGACATCAAGCACTACCTGCGCTTAGTGCAGTACAGCCTGGTTGTTGGCGGTACAGGTCCTCTGGATGAGTGGGGTATTGCTGGTCAGCGTGAAGTGTATCGCGCTTTGGGGCTGCCCACTGCTCCCTACGTTGAAGCATTGAGCTATGCTCGTACTCGCGGTTGTGCTCCTCGCGATATGTCTGCTCAAGCATTGACTGAGTACAATGCACTGCTTGACTATGCAATCAACTCTTTGTCCTAGTCCGTTACCCATTGTGTAATGGCATGACAGGGTAAGTTTTGCCCCTACAAGCCTGGAGGTTCTTCGCTGTTTGCTTTGCCGATCGACGGTGAAGTACTGGCAAAGAGCTTTCAGGTTTGTTTTGTTTTGTTTCTAACGTTTGTTTTGCCTCTAAAGAAAGCATGAAAAGCAGTTTTATTGCCTGCTGAAGTCTGACCTATGGATAAGCGCTTTTTAAATCTGTTCAACCTTACTGAAGATCAGGCGATCGCCCTGTTAGACACGCCTCAAGACCAGCTCAGCGAGGGTGATTCGCGCTACGTTGCTGCGTCCCATTTGGTGAATTTTCCAACCGAACGGGCGATCGCGGCTCTGATCCGAGCGATTCACCAAACTGATCCGGTGATGGAAAACCGCATTGTGCGGCGCAAGTCGGTGGAAACCCTGGGGCGACTGCAAGCGGTGCAAGCCTTGCCGGTGATTCATGCCTGCCTGAGCGATGACGATCGCTACACTGTCGAAGATGCGGTTTGGGCGATCGGAGAAATTGGCACTCAAGATCCTGTCATTTTGGAAGCTATGGCTCAGCTACTCGACAAGCCGGGGCAAACCTACCGGGTGATCATCCACACGCTGGCAAAGTTAAACTATCAGCCTGCCTTGGAGCGCATCCGACGCTTTACTGACGACGCTGACTTGCCGACAGCCAGTGCTGCCATTACCACCGTTTGCCGCTTTACTGGGGACTATGCTCAGATGGATCGGGTTGTGGGGATGCTGCAACACTCAAACGTGTTAGCACGCCGCCTATCGATTCAAGATCTGATCGATGCCCAATATTATGATGCCATTCCCCAGATTGCGAGGTGCCCTGTCTCGTTGGTCTTTCGCCTGCGTGGGGTTCGGATGCTGGCAGCCGTCGGCATGCCTGCTGGAGCCATTACCTTTGAATCTATTCAACCTTACTTGGAGCAGTCCTTGCACGACCATCCCAACGATCTGGATTTAGTCCATGCCTACGACCAGCCGCCGACCTTAGCGTTTCTGATTCGAGAATTGTATGAAACCGACTTTGGGCGCTGCTATTTGGCAACCAAAACGCTTTTAGAGCACCATGCCGAAGCAGCACCAGCCGCTCTATTTGCCACTTACGCCGAAGAAGCCAATAATGACTATGGGGCACACTTTCATGTGATGAAGCTCTTTGGTTGGCTCAAACATGCTCCAGCCTACGATCTGCTGATCGAGGCATTGCACAACAAGCAACCCCAGTTTCAGAAGTCGCGCGCTGCTGCCGCGATCGCCCTGGCAGAACTGGGTGATCCACGCGCCATCCCCGATCTGCACGCTTGCCTGGATAGCAAAATCTGGGATCTGAAGTATGCTGCCTTAATGGCGCTGGAAGCTTTTGGCGATACCACTAGTTATGCCAACGTCACTGACGATGATGATTGGTTAATCCGAGCCAAAGCCCAGTCAAAACTAGCGATCGCCCATTCATGATGAGCCTGAATGTGTGATGACGAATAGATGGGTAGATAAGTGAAGGAGTGTATTGAATACCCCGACCCATTCCCCCTCTCATCCATTCCCCCTGACCCATTCCCCCATTCCCCCTTCACCGATGTCAACCGAAGAACTCTTTCAACAACTAAAACACCCCAACCCCAACCTGCAAAACCAGGCAATATGGGAACTGGCAGAAAACCCAGACGAAACCACAATTCCTCGCCTGATGAGTATTTTGGATGAGGACGATACCAACTACCGACGAGCGGCAGTGAAAGCTCTGGGTGCGATCGGGTTCGATTCCGTGCCGCCCTTAGTCGAGGCATTGCTCAAGAGTGATAATGTCACCGTGCGGGGTAGCGCTGCCAAAGCCCTGGCACAAGTCGCGATTAATTATCCAGATGATCCGTTTCCGGCTGAGGGGGTGCAGGGTTTGACAACGGCGCTCCATGATCCAAATCCGGTGGTACATATTGCAGCCGTGATGGCAATGGGTGAGATTGGCACTCCCGTTGTTGATGCTTTGATTGAAGCGCTGCAAACTACCGATAACCCGGCGCTGGCAATTTCGATCGTCAATGCTCTGGTTTCGATCGGTGATGAGCGGGGTGTGGCTGTGCTGACAGCTTTGAGCCAGGACGAATCAACCGACTCCTACGTACGAGAGTCTGCCAACAGCGCGCTCTCTCGCCTGGAGATGACAACGAAGTTTCAGCGACAAGAGCAATAAGTAGAAAATTGTTTACCGAATGCTTTGCCCCTACTCAAGACAATCGCTTGCAGGTTTGCAAATTAAATCTGTAGAACTTGGAGCAATATCTTGTCTATCAAAAGCAATCTTTCCAATGGAGTATATCCTCAGGATCGTGAATTAAATAACCTGTAAAGCTGAGGTTTGGTAGGGACATGGCATTGCCATGCCCTTACGCAGATAATTGCACCTTAATCAATCTGTGATCCTCAACAATCTGTTCTACAGCTTCACTTACAGCAATTTTCAATCAAGTGAAGTACAGATTCATGCCGGGAGTCAAGAGAGTAAGGTGTACCTCAGCAAATTGGAAAACGCTGTAAGAATGAGGATTAAATCATTTCGCTACTTTCTTGCATGGGCAAACGATCGTTCGCCCCTCCAGAAGACTCAAGATCGGATTTTATCTAATCTGCGATCTTTACTTGATTCTACACAGGTTGTCAGTCTTGAATCAGTATCTCCAAAAGCCTTTATCAGCTATAGCCATGACTCTCAGCCGCACGGTGTGCGCCTCATCGATACTCTTTACTCACGTCCAATCTTTAACCTATCCAGAGTGAGACAGTAAAAGTTTATACACGCAACGTCTCTTGATCTCAAGCAAGACTTACTTTGAGTCTCATGCCAAGTCTTAAGAGCTTTAATTAAGACTTAACACAATTAAAGCAAGACCAGAAGACTCAAACTGAGACTCTTATTGAAACTCATCTGAGATAGTGAGACGTTTAAATCAATCAGGTAAACCAATCAGGACTTACGTATTCTGACCAAAATTTCCGAGGTTTAAGTGACCACATTGGTTACGGTGCTTGATGCTTGACCAAAACCTCCGAGGTTGGCGTAAGCCCTACCAATGATTTAAGGCGCTGGCTACAAAATGCTTGAATTCAATGCTTGAATTGAGACTTCAAGACTCCAAAAAAGACTCGTTTTGAGACGCTCTTGAGACAGTAAGACTTAGAAATCGAAATTGAGTTTTGTGTCAGTCTTCTCGACCACCGCTCTCTGTATTGAAGGTGTAACGGCTGGAACCATACAAGTGTTCTAGGGGCTGTCATCAATGACGACTACATATCACTGACAGCAAGGGTTCCCGCCCCTAGCCTGATGTGTTTGGACGGGCGCGGTGATGCTGATACCGCAAGCTTTTAGCGCTAATTGATGACGCGCCCTAGAAGAAATCTCAGTGCTTGGGTTAGCACACGCGCTAATTTCTGAAAATCGAGTAAACTTTTATTAAGAAACTACGGATATTTACTATGACAGCTAATCCTGGCTTTGGTAAGACTCAGCCCAAGTTAAATGTGTCGAAGCGTGCGGCAGCCCGTGTTGAGGCTGTTAAGCGGTATGACAAGCTGAAGGCTGAGGGGATTCCAGATTTTGAGATCTACATTCGCATTCAAGGTAAAAAAGCCTGGTACCCCGTAGGGTCGATCGCGGTGAAGCGATCAGATCAAATCAATCGAGCGATTTTTGAGAGTCAAGACAATTTATTGCAAGGTGCCTTTCGCCTCTTTCCAATTTTGCGGAAGCATCAAGCCCAGTTGGAATATGGCTATCGCTTGAAGGAGTTTAAGGATGAACCGATTCAATTAGCTGTAGCACCATCTTCTAGGGGTGCCGCTAATGTTCAAGGGATGCTAACCCAGGTTAAAGATCGTGTCGCGTCTCTGTTCCAGCGCGGCTAGTTTTTGCGAAACGTTGCGATCTTCTCTGAGAGAATGCTTCGGTTTCTAAAGCGATTACCATACTTTTTTCAAAGAGGCTGTACTGCATGAGTTCATTGTCAACCGCGGTGCAGCCTCTTTGTCTCAAACGAGATTTTAAGTCTTATGCAAAGACTCAAAACGAGTCTCATGCAAGAATAAGAGACAGCGATTTTGACTGGGGTTGAGATGTCGTTCGATCGCCCTCTCCTGGTGTGAGCGATTCGATGCGATCGAGTGCTAAGAGCTGCCTGAAATTTTAGTCCAAATTTAGTCCAATCGTCTTTTTGAAGATTTTCTATCGCCTTAAATAGTCTTACAGAAAAGCCTTTCAAGCATTTAAGCGATGATGGGATAACTGCTCGTCACGCAGAAGTGCAAAAAAGCCAAACGCTTCAAGCAACGGTGTAGCCAGAGAATATAGGGTTTGCTGCATCCTTAAACCTCAAGAGCGATCAGTGGCATTGCCGAAAAGTGCAAAAACCCTGGTTGCTTTGTAGGATTAACTTGACTCAAGCAGAAACTATGCTTCGGTTAGTTCCTCGATCGCACGTCATCACACAGTCGTTAACGCCTTAAGCAAATCGAGTCAGTGCTGCCAAGCGTCATAGTCCATCCACACAGCAGCTCAATCACTCGCTTAAAAAGTACGTGGCTCTAGTACTCTTCCTCTTTGCTCTGCTCTGGCTTTTAGCATCCTATCTAGGAGTGCGTCGATCGCTGTGCTGGTGGTATCAGCGGCAGACGACACAAATGAGCGGTGAAGCAGAACGCATTCGGGAGGATTTGTTGCAGAAGCTGTTTGCCATGCGACGAAGCTTAGAGTTAGCGCTCATGGACAAGCAAGCCCACCCCAAGGAGGTGCAGCGCTGGTTAACGCAACTGGAAACCATTCAGCATTCACTAGAAGCCGTCACCCATCGGCTAGTTCCCCCCTATCTGGATGACAGTTTGCCGTTAGCGATGCAACTCGCTTTAAAAGAATGGCAGGCAACCCACCCAATGTTGCAACTGGAGATGGATCTGCCGACTGACTGGATAGCAGAACCGTTCGCGCAGCGTCGGATGGTGTTAGCGACCTTAGTGACATGGTTACAGATTACCGCTTCTCATCTACAACCCAGGGCAAGGCTTCGCATCCGCTTAAGCCAGCAGGCACACTCAAATGAGCTGCTGATTCAACTGACGACATCGAACCGTTCTGACTTACCATCTCGTGCCGCCATCTCAGAGTTAAGCAAGCTTCAGCAAGCGTTTCAGGTGTTAGCGCCTGGAAGCTGTTACTGTCAAAAATGCGACGCTACAGTCACCTGGGTTTACCGCTGGCGTTCACCTTAAGATCCCCCCAATCACGACGTTAAGAGGAAGCACAATGAGTCAGGCAGCATCGAAAGCAACCGAAAAATTCCTGGTTATTGATGACCATGTCTCTGTTTTGAATGGCACGGTGGATGGGCTGAAGCGGCAGTATCCAGAGGTTGAGATTCACACCGCTCAAACCGCTCAAGCGGCTTACGATCGGATTAAGGCAGGTCAGCCTGACCTCTTAGTGATGGATCTCTCCATGCCCAATGTGCCAGGAGAGCCTGCCGAAACAGAGACAGGCATCCAACTGCTCAAGACCCTGATGCGCGAGTATCCAGCGCTCAACATTGTCGTGCAAAGTGCCCATGTGCAATCATTGGTGCGCCTGAAAGCTTTGATCAGTGACCATGATGGTGGTTTCACGATCGCCGATAAGAGTCTATCCCTACCAGAAATGCTGAAGTTTGTAGATTGGGCACTGAAAGGTGTTAACTATACGCCCAAGGAGATGCGCACGCGGCTGGAATTAAAACACGAGTGGTTAGACGTGTTGAAGTTAGCGTTTCACGAAGGGTTACAGGATAAAGCGATCGCCGAGCGGATGAATGTAGCAGAGCGTACCGTGCGGCACTACTGGACCAAAATTCAAGACGCGTTGGCAGTCTATCCCGAAGAGGGCAAGAACATTCGGATTCAAACAGAGCTACGAGCGCGGCAGAGCGGCTTAATTGATTAAAAGGCTTGGCATCCAAACATGAGTTTTTGATGATGCGTTTTGTTAGGAGCACCAGTGAGCGCTTGGAAAACAATCAGAAATAGCATTGCCGTCTGGCGAAACGTCGTGCCGGGAACCATCATGGTTGGACTCGTGACAGCCGCTCGCTTGACTGGGATGCTGCAATGGCTGGAGTGGAAAGCGCTCGATCAAGGCTTGCGGTTGCGATCGGCTGAACCTGTGGATGAGCGCATTCTCATCATTGGCATCAATGAAGCCGATATTCAACGCGCTGGCACGTATCCCATTCCTGATGGCATTCTCGCCGACTTACTCAAAAAACTACAGGCAGATCAACCAGCGGTCATTGGACTCGATATTGTGCGCGATCTGCCTGTCCAGCCCGGTCATGCGGCGTTGGTAGCAGCCTTTCAAAACCCGCGCGTCATGGCAGTCGAAAAAGTACTACCCATGACGATCAAGCCACCGCCAACGGTACCACCAGAACAGATCGGGTTTGCTGATGCCCTGCCAGATGCGGACGGAGCGCTGCGTCGTAGTTTGTTAGGCACGTCTGATGCTCAGGATCACTGGCACTTTTCACTGTCGCTGCGGTTGGCAGAAATTTACTTAACCACACAGCACGTTTCCCTTGAAAACGGGATTCACGATCCAGACGCGATGCGATTTGGTTCAGTGGAACTCACCCGCTTTCAGCCAAATTTTGGTGGTTACATCAGAGCCGATGCAGGCGGTAATCAGGTAATGCTGAATTTTCGCAGTGGGCACAAGCCGTTTCGGATCGCGTCACTTCAGGATGTGCAGAGCGGCAACGTTGATCCAACCTGGATTCGCGATCGGATTGTGTTGATTGGCATTACCGCACCCAGCGTCAAAGATGTGGTTAATGTCAGCGCGATCGCCAGTGACACAGCGCAGATTTACGGTGTGGAAGCGCAGGCACACGCGGTCAGTCAAATCATCAGTGCGGTACTGGATCAGCGTCCGTTGCTGAATGCTTGGGCAGAGGGCTGGGAATATCTCTGGATCGTACTCTGGGGTGTTTTTGGCATTTGGTTAGGGCGCGTTGTTCGTGCTCCGTTGTGGCTGTTGCTGGGGTTGACGATCGCCTGCATTGCCCTAATCGGCAGCAGCTACGGTTTGTTGCTGCTGGGCTGGTGGATTCCAGTCGTTCCAGCACTGCTGGTGCTGTTGCTAAATGGAGCAGGGCTGACTGCCTTCTACCGCTACGATCAAGATTTGCGATCGCGACTGCAAGACCGTCAACGGGTGATTGACTACACATTCAGCACCATTCACAATGGTCCGCTGCAAACGCTGTCGGGTGTGATGCGGCAGATGCAATCGCAAGAGCTGTCATCATCGCAAATCCTCGTTGAGTTACAGCAGTTAAATCGCGAATTGCGATCGGTTTACGCGTCTGTGAGCCAGGATGCCCTGGTGCAAAATCAGCAGTTTTATTTGAGCGACGAGCATGAGTTGAACTTACAGGAGCCGCTGGATAAGGTACTGCATGAGGTGTGCAGCAGCGTGATGGAGCGAGATTTGCCCTGCTTCCAGGCGCTTACCGTGCAGTTGGTCACATTTAAACCGTTAGACGAACGCCATCTGAGCGTGGAGCAGAAGCGGGCACTGTGTCGGTTTTTAGAAGAGGCGCTGTGCAACGTCGGCAAACATGCAATGTGCGCCACGCGCTTAGAGGTACGGTGTGGTTGCTTTCAGGGACGCAATCTACTTCAAGTGATGGACAACGGCAGTGGATCGAAGCCATCCTTACCGGAAGGGATGGGAACGCAACAGGCAAAGCGTTTGGCGCAGCAGTTGCAAGGGCGGTTTGTGCGCGAAGAGCGATCAACAGGTGGCACGCTGTGTGAGCTAAGTTGGTCGGTGAAGAAACGGTTCTGGCAAAAGCGGCAATCTCAACCGCCACTATAATGCCCCACTATAATGACTGTAGAGTTAACACGTCTAAGGGTGGCTCACTCATGGCTCAAACCCCAACACCCACTCGTAAATGCTTCACGCTAGAAGAGTATCTTGCCTACGATGATGGCACTGATACGCGGTATGAGTTGGTGAACGGAGAATTGGTTGAAATGCCGTCCGAAAGCGACATCAATGGGTTAATTATTATTTTTTTGCTCACAGAGCTTTTGCCATTTGTGCCGCGAGAACTGTTCCGGGTAAAAACCGAAATTGCGGTGAGTGGCTATCGGGCAACAGCACGGGTTCCTGATTTGATGGTGCTTACAGAAGAGGCGGCAGCAGCCTTGAGTGGATCAACGCGGAGCATCCTACTGCCAGAGATGCCACCCCCCGCTTTAGTGGTAGAAGTAGTGTCACCTGGAACAGAGAACGAGCAGCGAGATTATCGCTACAAGCGATCAGAGTATGCGGCTCGACAGATTCAAGAATATTGGATTGTTGATCCAATCGTGCAGCGAGTCATGGTGCTGACCTGGGTTGCAGGGTTATACGAAGAGAGTGTGTTTCAAGGGGACGAACGCATCGTTTCAACCCTCTTTCCAGAACTGCAACTAACCGCCACACAGGTCTTGCAGGCAAAGGTGGCATAGTCTACGTGCTAGGGGCTGTCATCAATTACTACTACACAGCGCTTGCAGCAAGGGTTCCAGCCCCTAGCCTGGTGTGTTGAGACGGGCGTGACACTGCTGATATTGCAAGGTTTCGGAGCTAATTGATGACACGCCCTAACCGGATCACGGCTCCGACTCCTGCACTGAGTTTGGCAGCCATCATCAAACTCCTTGAGTCAGAACGGTTGGCTGTAAACAACAGAAAAGTAGAGTCCATTTTCTTGCAGGGTGCGTTTGTCACCCGAAACGGAGATTAAAGGAATACCCCAATCGAAACGAGCGGTGAGGCGATCGCTCAACTGCAAGCGTAACCCTAGCCCAACGGAGGCGATCGTCTCCGGATCAAGTTTGACACTACTGTCTCGGTTTGCTACCGTTGCCACGTCAACAAAAGGAGCTAGCTGTAGCAACCCATTGAGCCTGGGCAGTCGTAGTAAAGGAATCCTGACTTCTGCTGAGGCAAACAAGCCATTATCCGCCAGCAGCAAATCCTGCCGATAGCCGCGCACAGTGTCCTGTCCGCCTTCGCTGATCTGTTCTAACGCTAAGAGCGATCGATCAGCAAGTTGCACATCGGTTCGGAGCAGCAGCAGGGTATCGGGAGCCAGAAGTCGTACATATTGTGCCTGTCCTAGCCATGCGAAAAACCGACTATCAGGAGACGTTGGATTGATAGTGGCATTGAGAGCATTCACTCCCACACTAAACTGGGAGCGCAAGGCGAAGACAGCACGACTGCCACGCCAGGTATAGTCTTGAAAAAAGCGCAGGGCAGTCAAACGAGTCGCGCCCTGTGCATCAGCTCCTAGAGCAGGAAACGGAATGGTGCCATCCAGCAAGGTGGCGGCTGTTTCTCGATGGCTGGCAGTCACGCCAACTGCCAGTTCTTGCGTGGGTGTTTGCAAGAGCGGTTGACGCACTGTCAGTTCTACATAGTTAGAGTTGGACTGGATATCCAACGCGTCAAACGGTGCTTCAATCACACGATTAAATGCAAACCCACCATTAAGTGCGATCGTGCCATTGCGGGCATTAAAGGGGATGGTGTAGCTGGTATCAACAGCGTTACTGCCAGCCGTATTGGTATACGCAAGGCTCAGCGCATCACCCAGTCCCAAGAGGTTCGCTTCCGTGAATTGGAGTTGACGGCGAAAAGTTCCCACGCTGGGCGATCGCCCATTATCAAGGTTGAGCTGGAAACTGCGTGTGGGCGCTTCCGTCACACTGACCGTCAATAGACTTTGCCCTGGTTGCGTGCCAGCAGACAGTTCAGCCGAGATCGTTCTGAGCAAAGGATTGAGCTGTAGAAGTTGGAGTGCTTGCAGTAAGCGATCGCGATTGAGTGGTTTTGTGGCTGCGATCGCCAGACGACTCCGCACATAGTTGGGATTAAGCCTGCGCGTACCCGTAATTTTGATGTCTTCCAGCCCACCTTCCACGACTTGAATGATGACCACCCCACTCTGGAGCTTTTGCGGTGGAATGTAAGCCCCAGTGGTGATGTAACCACGACTGACGTAGAAATCTGTAAGGGCAGTTCGTGCTGCTACCAGTGCTGCGAAGGACACATCCCCTGTAAACGGCTGTGTGATGGTTGCCAACTCTGAGGCAGTGAAGACGGTGCTGCCCACGACCTCATAGCGATCGACGTGAAGCTTGTCTTGGGTCTCTTCTACCCCTGATTCTGGCGTTGTGGGTACAGTCGCGGGGGGCAGCAATTGCTCTGGCGGCGGTAAGGGTGGCGCAATGGGAGCACTGGGTAGGGTCGGTGATGGCGTGGGGGGAATGACATCCTGCGCAGGAGGAAGGGTCGGCGCTGGCAACCCTGGCACGCTGGGGTTGGAAATTTGAGCGATCTTGATCGTCTGAGCACCCAACGGACGCGCAAAGAAACCACTCGCAAGAAGCGTTAAACTCAACCTCAAACAGCACCTTGACCAGGTTTGCCTGCTATGACTTGAACGATCGGAGAGCAGAGCAGTGGTAGAAGCAACAGGCTTAGGGCTGCCATTGGCGCTTCTTTTTTCTCTCCCATCGATCGCTTGTGCAGGCATAGCAAAGGACCTCTAAGAAAATGACAGCACTAAACGCTGCTAAATTACTCCAGGCTGGCTCAATCAAACCTGGTACTGCTCATGCACCTGTTTGAGTCGAACCTTTGGTTAGCACATGAACAGTACGAGCTGCCACGCTTTCAACTGTTCCTGCTTCGTGGCGATCGCCTTTGACTAAACCATCCTGGAAGGTTTTTGTCTACAAACATCAGAAAGATAATCTGTACTATAGTGCGATTCAGTACTTTTTGCGCGAACGTTGTCCTACAAGACCAATTAAGCAGCAGCCGATTCATCTGGATCTGCCTGACAAGCCGAGTGCTATTTAGCTCAACAGCGGTTGGTAGTGGTATGGACTGAATCCCAATACTGGCGTTGTCAAAATCGTTGTCAAAATCATTAACCTCGGCATTGCCGTCCAATTTAACCGCATGAAGCCGATCTTTGCGTTCGAGGACGGGTTATGAGCAGCAATGCCAGATTTTAGCTAACTTACTGATCTTCCCTGGTCTTCTGCTACCGTTTGGTTTAGCTTGACTGAAACGATCGCACAAAGACCCACCTCTCTCTTATTGATGCCAGTGGAGCCGATCGCCCCTGGAACAAAGGTAGCAACATGAATCGATCGCACTTAACAGCCTGGGTTTTAACAGTCACTAGCTTGAGTGCCTTGTGTGCCCAACCGATCGCCGCTCAGGTGATTCCCGATGCAACGTTGCCTGCGGGAGAGCGATCGCAAGTCACGGGCAATCCCAACGTGCAAATTGATGGCGGAGCCAGACGAGGCGGCAACCTGTTCCACAGCTTCAGCCAGTTTTCGATTTCTACAGGTGGATCTGCCTATTTCAACAATGCCGCTGATGTGCAAAATATCTTCAGCCGCGTTACGGGTGGGTCTATTTCCAACATTAATGGCTTGATTCGAGCCAACGGGACGGCAAATCTGTTTTTGCTGAACCCAAATGGAATTCTGTTTGGTCCGAATGCCTCGCTCAATATTGGCGGTTCGTTTGTGGCGACGACTGCTAATGCGATCGGATTTCCGAATGGTGAAATGTTTAGTAGCGATGCGACAAAACCATTACTCAGTCAGTTGCTGACGGTGAATCCTAATGCTTTTTTCTTTAACCAACTGACACCCAAACCGATCGTCGTTCAATCTCGGTTTGACGAGGCGGTTTTCACTGGCTCTAGTTTTAACGCTACGGGTTTGCATGTTCTTCCTGGGAAAAACCTACTGCTCGTGGGTGGACCGATTCAGCTAGCGAGTGGAGAACCTTTTATTTCCGCCAATCCCCCTGGACGACCCCTGTTGAGGTTTTTCAGCTCTAGCATACAGGACGTGCAACCAGATGGTGGATGGTTAATTAGTCCGGGAAGCGATGTCGAGCTAGGGGCTGTGGGTGGGATAGGAACCGTTGGTTTATCGACGGTTAACTCTGACTGGCAACTCACGATCCCGAATGCAGTACCAAGAGCCAATATCTCCTTAAGCAACGGGAGTGGCATTTATGTTATAGGAGCCAGTGGCAGTATTAGAATGCTGGCTCAATCGATTGACATCTCCAAAAGTTACCTTGGGATTGGAATTCCCAGAGATTCAAGATTACCCAATACCCAAACTGGAGATCTCGATCTCAATGCAACTGGCTCAATTACCCTCAGCATGAGCCTTTGGGAAAACAATTTAGCCGGACAGGGAACGCTCGGTAGCAGCAATCTCACGGCGAGCGATCGGGTCTTTTTAGATCTCGCCGTGATCTACGGTGGTATTGGATCAACGGGTGTTGGTAGCGTTGGCAATATCAACATCACGACCGGATCGCTCTTTCTCACCAATCGGGCGATTGTGCAGTCTTATACGCAGGGGCAGGGCAGAGCAGGCAGTATCAATATTAATGCCCGCAATATCATCTCTTTGGATAACAGCTATGTGTACAATATCAGCAGAACAGGGGTTGATAACGCGGGTGATATCAACATCGCGACCGAATCGCTTTCTTTCACCAATAATGCTCAACTGGTTTCTTTCCAGAGCGGACCGAGCAGCAATTTAGGCAGCATTAATATCAATGCTCGGAGCAATTCAGGCAGCATCAATATCAATGCTCGTGATACCGTTTCTTTCACACAAAACTCTGGGTTAGCTTCCTATGTGAATGGATCGGGCAATGCAGGTAGTATCAATGTCAATGCCTACAATGCGGTTTCTTTAGATAGAAGTTCCATCACCAACACGGTCTTGTTTGGCACTGGTAAAATTGGCGGTATCAACATTACAACCGGGTCACTTTCTCTCACTCATGCATCTCAACTGTTTTCTAGCACACTTGGACAGGGAAATGCAGGCAGCGTGACGATCAATACTCGCGATCGCGTCTCTGTCGATGGTGATTTTACAGAATACACAAATAGCGGACGCATCATTAGATATAAACCCAGCAGAATCATCACACAAGTAGCTGCGAATTCAGAGGGGCAAGGAGGAGATGTGTCAATTTCAACTGACTCACTCTTTTTGACCAATGGAGGGGCTGTAAATACCTCTACTGAGGGTCGGGGAAATGCGGGTCGTGTCCTCATTAAGGCGCGTGAATCTGTACAAATTAGTGGCACAGCCTCCAACTGTTCCGACTGTCGTAGTGGGGTGTTAACCTCAACGCAACCGAGGGCGGTAGGAAATGCAGGCGATATTGACATCACCGCGCGATCGCTCTCAGTTCTGAACAACGGGCAACTCTCGGCTTCCACTTCTAGCAACGAAAACGCGGGCAATATCACTGTCAGCGCCGACACAATCAGTGTGAGCAGTGGTGGGCAACTGCTGACCACGACGTTTAGCAGTGGGAATGCGGGTAACATCACGGTGAAAACTCCAGACTTACAGTTATCCGGCGCAACCAGTGGACTCTTTGCTCAAACCACCAGTACTGGGAATGCGGGTAACTTGACGATTCAACCCCGTGGGAATGGACAAAGCGTGCGAGTGAACCTGCAAGATGGAGCGCAGATTTCTGCTTCTACCTCCAGCAGTGGTCGAGGGGGAGATCTGACGATCGCCGCGCCCGACTCCATTACACTCACAGGCAACGGTTCAGTGATTGCTGCAGGAACAGGGGGTAGCGGTGATGGGGGGAACTTGAATCTCCGCACTCGCAACCTCAACATCCAAAACCAGGCAGAAGTCACCGTCAGCAGTTCGGGGACTGGCAGTGCAGGCAACTTGTTTGTGGATGCCAATCGCATCTTCCTTAACAATCAAGGCAGTATTCGAGCCGATACGACGGGTGGTGGTGGCAATATTAATTTGCGATCGCCCCTGATCCTCCTCCGCAACGGCAGCAACATCACCACCAATGCCACTGGAGCCAACATTCCCGGTGGCAATATTGCGATCGATACCCGTTTTTTGGTGGCGGTGCTGAAGGAAGATAGCAACATCAGCGCTAACTCTGAGGACTTCCGGGGTGGTAATGTTCGCATCAACGCCTTTTCCATCTTTGGGATTCGTCCCAGTCCAGTTTCTACCCCTTTGAGTGACATCACCGCCACAGGTGCGACTGCTGCTTTACCGGGCACGATCGATGTCATTACATCAGGGTTTGACCCGACCGCTGGCTTAGTGGCATTACCCACCGACCTTGTAGACTCATCGGGATTGATCGCTCAAGGGTGTCCTGCCAATCAAGGCAATTCCTTCGTCATCACGGGTCGCGGTGGCTTGCCGCCCACACCGGAGCAACAGTTAGATGATGATGCGAAGTGGAGCGATCGGCGCAGGTTGGTTGTGGCTGGAGAAGGCAGAAGGCAGGAGACAGAGGGCAGAAGGAGCAGTAGAGGAGGACGCGGGGACACGGAGACGCGGAGACGCGGGGATTCTCAAAATCCAGAACTCAAACTTCAAACTTCAAATCTTCCCGACACCCCACACCCCACACCCCCACACCCCATTTCCCCTACACCCCAAACCCCAATTCTCGAAGCCACTGGCTGGCAAACCACCTCTACTGGCGAAGTCTTTCTGGTTGGCACCACACCTGCCCCAACAGTGGAGAATCCGTTAAAGCAGCCCGTCGCCTGCCAGGGAGGGCAGTAGCCTGCTTAAAGTAACGCTAACTTACCAATCTTGCCTGGTCTAATGCTCTAAGATCTGCGATAACAGACCTCAGGAAGACAGAATCCGTTGCTATAAACTGCGCCGTCTGTTATCAGCACCGGAAGGAGCTACACGAGATGCATGAGGAGTACCAGAACAGGCGAAGACCGCAACAGCAGTCCATTTTACAGCGTCTTCGTTTAAGAGGAGCATGGTTTCGCTTGCTTCCCTACGCGTTGCTCGGCTCTATGCTTGTGATTAGCCTTCATGCTGGCATGGTTGTTGCTCTGGATCAAGCAACTCGCCTGCCTGTGAAGCAACCGGAGCAAGCGATCGCTGCTGTACCCCGATCGCTCCAACCCACTGCAACAGCTTCACCAGACAAGCTTGTGCAGCAGGCAGAAGACCACTATCAGGCAGGGCAGCTTGCAGAGGCGATCGCCCTCTGGCAGCAGGCAGCAGACCGCTACGAGCAGGCGGGCGATCGTCTGAATCAAGCGCTCGTACTCAGCTTTCTCGCCACTGCGTTGGATGATCTGGGGCAGGAGACGCAGGCAAAGAGTGCGATCGAAACAGCCATCTCGTTAGTGAACGCTCAGAATCCGACTGCGAACTCAGCGGCGACTGCCATACTGGCTCAAGTATTAACGACTCAAGGAGAACGACAGCTTGTCCACGGTCAGGCATCAGAGGCGTTTACAACCTGGCAGGCGGCTGAAGCGGCGTATCGCCAAGCAAATGATACCGTTGGTCGCCTTGGTAGCCAGATCAACCAGGCAAGAGCCTTACAGTCTGAAGGGCTTTACAAACGAGCCACAGCCCTGCTGACGCAAGTAGAACACTCCTTACAAAACCAGCCCGATGAGCGGTTGAAGGTGACGGGTTTACGCAATCTGGGCAAGATTCTCAGGTTAGTGGGCAACCTGGCTCAATCGCGCACTGTGTTGGAGCAGAGTTTGGCGATCGCTGAGAAACTCCGAGACGACACGCCACGATCGACAGCAAATCGATCAACAGCAGAATTGAGCGGCATTCTTTTGAGCCTGGGAAACACCACTCGCGCTCAAGGAGAAACCGATACGGCGCTGAACTTCTATCAAAAAGCGGTTGTGACGGCTCCCTCGCTCACGGCAAAAACTCAAGTGCAACTGGCTCAATTAAGTTTGCTGGTGGAAGCCGATCGACGGGCAGAGGCACAACGCTTGTTGCCGCAGCTTCAAGCCCAGTTTGCTGAGTTGCCACCGGGTCGGCTCGCTGCGTATGCACGGATTAATTTGGCGCAGAGTTTGATTAGGTTGAGGAGCAGGGGAGCAGGGGAAGCAGGGGAAGCAGGGGAGGCAGAGGGAGCAAAGGAGGCAGGGGGAGCAGGGGAGCTTTCAGCTCAAAGCGTCAAGGTGGCGGCTCAAGGGCTTGCTATGGCAGTACAGCAAGGTCGTAGTATGGGCGATCGTCGTACTGAGTCCTATGCCCTGGGTACGTTAGGAAGCTTGTATGAGACAACTCAGCAATGGGATGATGCCAAAACGTTGACTCGGCAGGCATTGAGTTTAGCGCAGTCTATTGACGCGCCTGATATTGCGTATCAGTGGCAGTGGCAGCTAGGAAGGGTTTTCTGTAAAGGCACACAGTCCTGCGATACTGAAGCTTTGGAAAATGCCACGACTGCCTATGGTTCAGCGGTCAAAACATTGCAATCCCTTCGCAGTGATTTGGCGGCGATTAATCCAGAAGTGCAGTTTTCGTTTCGGGAAAGCGTTGAACCCGTTTACCGACAGTATGTGGAATTGCTGTTGCAGTCCGATCGCGATGCACCCAGTCAGGAAAATTTGAAACAAGCGCGGCAGGTGATCGAAGCACTCCAGTTGGCAGAACTCGACAACTTCTTCCGAGAAGCCTGTACCAATGCTCGCCCGGTCAACATTGACCAGATTGATTCGCAGGCGGCGGTCATCTATCCCATCATTCTGCCGAACCAGTTGGCGGTGATTGTGGCGTTGCCCAAGCAACCGTTGCGTTATCACAAGACTCTGCAACCTCAAGCGGCAGTAGAGCGTCTCCTCACCCAACTGCGTCAATCGCTGCGACCGACTGCGTTTGTAGAAGATCAGCTACCTGCTGCTCAACAGGTTTATAACCTGCTCCTAAGACCTGTGGAGACAGAGTTAAAAGCGAGCGGCGTAAAAACCCTCGTCTTTGTGCCTGATGGGTTGCTCCGGAGTGTGCCGATGGCAGCACTTTACGATGGTCAGCAGTATTTGATTGAAAAATACAGTGTGGTACTCACTCCAGGCTTGCAACTGCTGCAACCTCAACCACTCCAACGCGCTCGACTTCGAGGACTCCTGGCAGGCGTAAGTCAGGCGCGTGAGGGCTTTGTGGCATTGCCAAATGTGGCAGTTGAAATCAAGCAAATTGAAGCCGAATTGCCCTCTAAGGTGCTGTTGGATCAAGGATTTACCCAGCGATCGCTACAAAATCAGCTTGACTCTACGTCCTCGTCCATTGTGCATCTGGCAACGCACGGTCAGTTTAGCTCGAAAGCTGATGACACGTTTATTCTGACGTGGGATGGACGCACCAACGTCAAACGCCTGGATCAACTGCTCCGTTCCAGAGAGGGCAACCTCAACCCGATCGAATTACTGGTACTCAGCGCGTGCCAAACCGCAACCGGAGATGAACGGGCGGCGCTGGGCATGGCAGGGATGGCAGTGCGATCGGGAGCACGCAGCACTCTCGCCTCGTTGTGGTCAGTCAGCGATCGCTCTACCGCCTTGTTAATGATTGAGTTTTATCGTGAGTTAGGTAAACCTGGCATGACAAAAGCTGAAGCCCTGCGTCGTGCTCAAATCGCGTTACTCCATCAAGATGATTACACCTCGCCTTACTACTGGGCACCGTTTGTTCTTTTAGGAAATTGGTTGTAAAAAACGTTATGTTTGACATCAAAATGCTTTTAAATACCGTCCCCGTTAGCATGGCTCTAGCTTTAGGCGTGGCGATCGCGCCAGATACAACCTCGGCTAGCCAATTGCAGCCATCTTCACTTGCATTAACCACCCCCTACACCCCACACCCCACACCCCAGTTCAAACCTATACAACTCGCGCAAAGCAATCCGCCTCCACCCCCCACAAATCCCGGTAGCTCATCGGCAGGAGGACGACGTGATCCATCCAATTGTCCTCAAGATGAGGGAATCGCAACAACCAGATCGTTATTGACGGCTCTTAGTCCCACAGCCAAACCGGGCTTCACGTCGGCAGAGCGTCCCACCTTTCTCGTTTACGTGCCTAAAACGAGCGCAAAGAACGCCGAATTTAGCCTCCGCAATCGCATGGGTCAGGGTGTTTATCGTACAGTAGTTGCGTTGACCAACACACCCGACTTGCTCCGCATCACCCTGCCAACCCAGTCACCCCCTTTAGAGGTTGGTAAGCCCTATACGTGGTCACTTGCCGTCATTTGCAACCCCAACGATCGCCTGGACGATCGCTTTGTCACAGGCATGGTGCAACGGATTGCACTGGATGCCACTCGGTTACGTCAAATTCAACAGGCATCGCCCAGAGAACAGGTAGCGCTCTATCAAAAAGCCGATGTTTGGTACGATGCGATCGCTGTTTTGGATCAGTTAAAGCGCAGCCAACGCAATGATCCAGGCATCAACACAACCTGGCGCGAACTCCTGCAATCCGGTGGTGTGGATGCTATAAACGATGGAGAGGCGGGCGGGCGATGACTCAAACAATCGGCGTGCTTCCAGCGATGACCAATCTCAACCTTGCACATCGTAAGCTATCACTTCACCCCAGCAGTGATCTAAGCTTTTTTACAGAATGGGTAGAAGCACTGCCAGCGCTCAATACAGATGAGAAATCTTTGCTTGATCGTCTGAAGCAGCGTTACAACTACGATGCTGCGGATGGCGCAATTACAGAGGGGACGATTGATCTTGTGATGGTGTCTCCCTTACTCAATCTATTGGGATGGTGTGACCCACCCTATAAAATTCGCGAAGAAAAATTAGTCAGGATTGAGATTGAAAGCGGCGCAGAAATTTTAGAAGGGTTTATTGATGCCTTAGTTGTGCAAGAACAATTTTGGTTGATTTTGATTGAGGAGAAGCGCTATGGGTTTAGCGTCATGCAAGCGCTACCGAAAACTCTGGCGTATATGATGGGGCAACCACTTGAGCAATCTCCTGGCTTTGGTTTGATTACCACCGGAGAAGATTACCTCTTTGTCAAGCTCGATCGCACCTCTGGAACGTATGGCTTATCAAGCAAGGTTACATTGTCTAATCCATTGCGAAATGAACTGTACGATGTAGCGCAAATAATGAAGCGATTGGTATAGATTACGTTATGAACTAGCGATAGATTGCACTTACCCTATGTGGATAACTCTGAAACAGCAGCTTTGGCGATGGCGTGGCGTTCTCATCACAGTGCCCAGTGTCGCCGGAGGGTTGTTGCTGTTGCGCTTTGCAGGAACACTACAGTTGATGGAGCTAGTGGCGCTGGATCAGATGTTTCGCCTTCGTCCTGTGGAAGCGGTTGATCCTCGCATTGTCCTTGTGACGATCGATGAATCAGACATTAAACAACTGGGACAATGGCCCATGTCTGATGCGGCTCTGGCCCGCGCCATCACATTGCTGAAACAACAGCAGCCCAGAGTTATTGGTCTAGATATTTTTCGTGATCTACCTGTCGAACCGGGACATCCGGCCCTGGTCAACGTCTTCACCACCACGCCCAACTTGATTGGTATCGAAAAGGTCATTAAAACGGCGAATGGTCAGGTGATTCCAGCACCACCCCTCCTCAAGCAGCGCGATCAAGTGAGTGCAAGCGATCTGTTATTAGATACAGACGGTCGAGTGCGCCGCAGCCTCCTGTATTTGAGAACGCCAGACAATCGATCGATCTTTACATTGGGCGCACGCTTAGCGTTTTTGTACCTCGATCGCCAGGGCACTAGCCGCCAGCCCCTTAACCCTGAGCAAACGCAATTTCGGTTGGGTCAAGCCGTCTTTAAACCATTGCAACCCTATGCGGGTGGTTATGTTGGGCTTGATGCGGGTGGCTACCAGATTTTGTCTAACTTTCCCAAATTCAAACATGGGTTTCGCGCCATTTCACTGACGGATGTTTTGCAGGGTCGGTTGCCCCGTGATTTGGTGCGCGATCGCATTGTCTTCATCGGGTTAACGGCAGAAAGCATCAATGACAAATTCTTCACCGCTTACACGACAGATCCCATTGCCGCACCTGCTGGTGTTGAAGTACACGCATTGTTAGCCAGTCAATTGTTGAGCGCTGCTTTGGATGGCAGACCGCTATTGAGCGTCTGGTCAGAGCCGATAGTATGGCTGTGGATCGCTGTTTGGTCAACCATTGGAGCCATCATCGGTTGGACAGCTTCATCACCGCGCCAAACCATTTTGAAAGTGGTGCTGTTGGGAATCGCCCTTTGCGGTGGTGCTTACGGATGCTTTTTGCTGGGTTGGTGGATCATCATCATCCCGCCGCTGCTTGCACTTGTGGGATCGGCAATCACCAGCAATGGCTACCTGCTGTGGGAAAATCTCAAGGAGTACGCCCGCACTTTAGAACAAAAAGTGGAAGAGCGAACCTTAAACCTGGAACAAGAAATTATTGAACGCAAACAGGCGGAAGTGACCTTAAGCCAGCAAAAACAGCTTCTCCAAACGATCGTGGATCATATTCCGGTGATGATTACGCTTTACGGCCCAACGGGGCATATTGAGTTTGTTAATCATCAGTGTGAGCAAATTTTGGGCTGGTCATCTGCCGATTTGCAGAATATTGACCTGGTCGCCGAATGTAGTGCCGATTCAGCACAGCGGCAGCAGATTTTAGATCACATGTTAGCCGCCACTGGCAACTGGCTCGATCTAAAAATTAGAACTAAAGACGATCGCTTTGTAAACACCGCCTGGGCAAATGTTCAGCTTGATCATCGACTCTTTGTTGGGATTGGGCAGGATATTAGCGATCGCAAACGCGCCGAAGAAGCCTCCCTTCTGGATGAGCGTAACCGCATGGCGCGAGAAATCCACGATGTTCTAGCACAAGCGTTTACAGGCATTCTGCTGCATGTCGGAGCCGCGATGGAAATCTTAGTGAAAAAACCAGCAAAGGCAGAAACACATCTAGAAACGGTGGATGAATTAGCGCGATCTGGACTGGCTGAAGCACGGCGATCGGTCGTTGCCCTGCGCCCAAAAGTACTGGAGGAAGGCGATTTGCCGAGTGCCCTCAAGCGCCTGACCGCTCAAATGCAAGTCTCCGGTCAAACACAGCTTACGTGCAAAATCATCGGTGTCGCCTACCCCTTAGCACCCTACATTGAAAATCATCTCTTACGCATTGGACAAGAAGCCCTCACCAACGCCGTTAAATATGCCCGCGCTGCTACTATTCAAATAGAGTTAGTGTATGAGGAAACGCAGTGCCTTTTACGAGTGAAAGACGATGGACAAGGCTTTGACGTTGCTCAAGTCTCTCTGGAACAGGGCTTTGGGTTAGTCGGCATGAGCGAGCGGGCTGAGCAGATGAACGGTGAATTAATCATCCAAAGCCACCCAGGACAAGGCACAGAAATCGTAGTGATTGTTGGGGTGTAGATCCCCACACCCCACACCCCACACCCCACACCCTCTAATGCCTACACCCCCTAACCCAATTCGCGTACTGATTGTGGATGATCATCTGATCGTTCAGGAAGGGATTGCCGCCATCATCAATGAAGAAGATGATATGACCGTAATTGGTCAGGCGAAGCATGGAATCGAGGCGATCGAGTTGTTTCGTGAATACCAACCGGATATCACCTTGATGGATTTGCGGATGCCCGAAATGGAAGGTGTGGAAGCTATTACGGCGCTTTGTGTTGAATTCGACACGGCTCGTATCATTGTGTTGACCACCTATGATGGGGATGAAGATATCTATCGAGGGTTACGGGCTGGGGCAAAGGGGTATCTGCTCAAAGACTCTAAACCCAGCGAGCTACGCACGGCGATTCGCACCGTTTATAGCGGGCAGCAATACATTCCATCACATGTTGGCGCTAAGTTAGTAGAGCGCATGAACAACCCAGCGTTGACCGATCGCGAATTAGAAGTCCTCCAATTAGTCGCTCAAGGCATGAGCAATGTGGAAATCGGTGCTGCTCTGACGATTACAGAAAGCACCGTCAAATCCAACATCAACCGCATTTTAAGCAAGTTAGGCGCGAAAGACCGTACACAGGCAACCATTATTGCCATGAAACGAGGGCTTACCAGCCCCTAAGCCTGCCATCACCAACTTAAGGTTGATTGAAATTATGAACTTAAGTTTGATTCAAACTCATACCTTAGATCAACTAATTCGTAATCGATCGATTGCTTAAACAGTGAACCTGGAATGGACGACAACATCAAGGAAGCCTTGTAAATTAAGGTCATGTTTGGGAAAGAGATACAGGGACGCGGGGACACGGAGAAAGTCCAACAATATTTGTCTCTTTCTATCCATGCCCTCACCACATCGTCCCTTCTCCGCGTCTTTCTCTCTCCCTCACCACATTACCGCGTCATCCCTTCTCCGCGTCTCCATAAAAGATTGCCATTTCTTCATAATCCATCAATGTGGAGCTGAACATGGAACTCATCTCTGTCAATGTCGGGCTACCCCGTGAAGTGGTCTGGAAAGGGAAAACCGTAACAACTGGTATTTTTAAAGAGCCAGTTAGTACAAGAGTGATGCTGCGATCGCTCAATTTAGATGGCGATGGACAGGCTGATCTTACTGTTCATGGTGGCTCAGAGAAAGCTGTTTACGTTTATCCCCTGGAGCATTACGACTACTGGCGCAGTGAGTTGCCTGATACCGAATTAACAATGGGCAATTTTGGTGAAAACTTCACAACCACTGGGTTAAAAGAAGAGGAACTGAACATTGGCGATCGCTTCCAAATTGGCACCGTGCAATTGATGATAACACAGCCGCGTATGCCCTGTTACAAGTTGGGTATTCGGTTTGGACGACCCGATATGGTAAAACATTTTCTCGCCAGTCGTCGCACCGGGTTTTACTTTTCCGTTTTACAAGAAGGTGAAGTGGGAGCCGGAGACATTTTGGAGTTGGTAAGTCGAGATGTCAACAATATCACCGTTGCCGACATCACTCAACTTTACGTTCGTGAACAAAACAATCCAGAGTTACTGAATCGTGCCGCTCAATTGGAAGCGTTACCCAAAAGCTGGCGGGACTACTTTCAGGAACAGCTTCGTCGGCAGATGTGAGATAAATCAACCTGCCTTAACAAGGTCACAATTTCATCTTTATAGATTCAAAAGGAGTAATCTCATGACTACGTTCCGCACAGTTTCGATCGACGGTTTAGATATTTTCTACCGTGAAGCTGGCTCTCGCAGTAATCCCACCATTTTGCTGCTGCATGGTTTCCCAACTTCGTCTCACATGTTCCGCAATTTGATGCCTGCACTTGCTGATAAATTCCATCTAGTTGCGCCCGATTATCCAGGCTATGGCAACAGTTCCGCACCAAGTGTAGATGAGTTTGACTACACGTTTGATCATCTGGCTGAGGTGATGGAAAAGTTTGTTGCCGCGATCGACCTCAAAAAATACAGCCTCTATGTGATGGATTATGGCGCTCCTGTTGGTTATCGCCTTGCAGCAAAACATCCAGAGCGAGTGCAATCCCTCATTGTGCAAAACGGCAATGCTTACGAAGAAGGCTTGCGCGAATTCTGGGAACCCATCAAAGCATACTGGCAAGACAAGTCGCCTGAGAATGCTGCGAAGCTTGAATACCTTGTCACCCTGGAAGCAACCAAGTGGCAATATACCAACGGTGTTCGCAATCTAGAAGCGATCAGCCCGGATACCTGGACGATCGATCAACACTTCCTCGATCGCCCCGGAAATGCTGACATCCAACTCGCGCTGCTGTATAGCTATGGCACCAATCCACCGCTCTACCCACAATGGCAGGAATACTTCCGTAAATATCAGCCACCAACCCTGATTGTGTGGGGCAAGAACGATTACATCTTCCCCGCTGAGGGTGCCTATCCCTACAAACGCGACTTGAAAGACGTTGAATTCCATTTACTCGACACGGGACATTTTGCGCTAGAGGAAGAGGGAGAAGCGATCGCAAATTACATCGGTCAATTTCTCGCATCACGCTTGCAACTTGTTCCTGCTTGATGAAGACGCGAAGAGGGGAGATGCGGAGACGCAGGGAGATTTCATAACCGCCTCATGCTCCGCATCGCTCAACTTGCTCTGTACACATTTATGTAAGAGAAACCTACGACAACTCAAGAGGACATTAAACGGTGACAACTCAAACTGTAACTATTCCAGCCTTTTCAGGAGGTAGTTTTAGCGCCTATTTAGCAACACCTAGCACTCAGCCTGAAGCAGGGATTGTGTTGATTCAGGAAGTTCTCGGAGTCAATGAGAATATGCGCCGAACGGCTGATGAGTATGCCAGAGAAGGTTATGTGGTGCTTGTGCCAGATTTGTATTGGCGTTTAGAACCGGGTGTAGAGCTTGATTCTGAAATTAAAGAGCAGTGGACAAAAGCCTTTGAGTTACTGAAAGCGTTTGATTTAGACAATGGCATAGAAGATCTGAAAGCGAGTCTGGCTTTTCTGCGGCAGTATCCCACCAGCACAGGCAAGGTCGGCAGTGTGGGCTTTTGTTTGGGTGGCAAGCTGGCATATTTCATGGCGGTTCGCACCGATGCGGATGCCAATGTGGGTTACTACGGAGTTGACATTGACAAAAATTTAGCAGAGGCGACAAAAATTCAGAAACCGCTGCTATTGCACATGGGTGAAAACGACGAGTATGTGCCGCCAAGTGCTCAAGCCACTATTCAGCAAGCGCTAAAAGATAATCCTCTGGTGACAATCTATCGCTATGAAGGGGTGAATCATGGGTTCAGTCGTGCGGGCAGTTTCGCTTATCGCCAAGCAGCCGCAGAATTAGCGCACGATCGCACGTTGGCGCTTTTGAGACAACACTTAGGCAGTGGTGTTGTCCAAGGAGCAACCGTATGACCAGCTATCGTACAGCTTTAGTTAATGGTTTAGATATTTTCTATCGTGAAGCGGGTTCCCGTGACAATCCAACCATTTTATTGCTGCATGGCTATCCAACGTCATCTCATATGTTCCGCAATTTAATGCCTGTGCTTGCTGATCAATTCCATTTGGTTGCACCGGACTATCCTGGTTTTGGGTATAGTTCCATGCCCTCAATAGATGAATTTGATTACACCTTTGATCATCTCACTACAGTCATTGCAGGGTTTATTGAGGCGATCGACTTGCAACGTTACAGTCTTTATTTGATGGATTATGGCGCTCCCATTGGCTACCGTCTTGCCACGCAGCATCCAGAGCGAGTCGAAACGCTAATTGTGCAAAATGGCAATGCTTACGAGGAAGGGCTAGATGATTTCTGGCAACCCATGCGAACGTTTTGGCAGCATAAGACCCCCGAAAATACCGAACGGGTGCGTCAAGCTCTGGTTAACAAGGGTGCGCAATTGTATTACACCACAGGAGTTAGAAATTTAGAAAATCTCAGTCCCGATACCTGGACGTTGGATGAAGCGCTGCTCGATCGCACTGGCAATTGGGATATTCAACTGGCATTGAAATACGACTACCAATCCAATGTGTTGCTGTATCCGCAATGGCAAGCTTACCTGCGTCGATATCAACCACCAACGCTAGTCGTGTGGGGGAAAAATGACCTGGGCTTTTTAGTTGAAGGAGCCAATGCCTACAAACGCGACTTGCAGAACCTTGAGTTTCATTTATTCGATACCGGACACTTTGCTCTAGAGGAAGAGGGCGAGGCGATCGCAGACTACATTCGTCAATTTATAACCACTCACGTTGTCAAGGAGGACACTATGCTAGTGGCTAGTAGGAAATGATTTCGACTACACCCCACACCGCATTCACCAACAGTGCTATTTCAACAAATTACTGACTATCCACCAAGGAGAACATCATGGTTGCCCAAGTAAATTCCCCAGCAGTAAAAGTCCTGGAAGTTGCAAATGATCCGCGTCTTTCTAGAGACGTAAAGGCATTTTTGAAATTGCTAAATTCAGGGGGCGCAGCGTTAGAGACATTAACGCCGATCGAAGCGCGTCAGGTGTTAGTGGATGCACAAGCCTCCGTTAAGGTAGACCTTTCAGGTATTGAAGAGTCTGAAAAAACAATTACGGCTGATGGTTACACAGTTACACTCAATATTGTGCGACCTGAAGGAGTCAAAGGCACATTGCCTGTATTCATCTTTATTCATGGCGGCGGTTGGGTGCTGGGTGACTATCCAACCCACAAGCGCATGGTTCGCGATCTCGTTGTGCTTTCAGGGTTTGCAGGTGTCTTTGTCAACTACACGCGCACGCCAGATGCTCAGTATCCCCAGGCAATCAATGAGATCTATGCCGCGACAAAATGGGTCGCCGAGCATGGTGAGGAAATTGGCGTTGACGGCAAAAATCTGGCAGTAGTCGGTAACAGCGTCGGTGGCAACATGACGGCTGTAACGGCGTTGCAGGCAAAAGCGAAAGGTGGTCCGCACATCAAATTGCAAATTCTGATGTGGCCGATCGTCGATGCTAGTTTTGAAACAGACTCCTACCATCAATTTGGCGACAAACGATTCCTGACTACGCCGTTGATGAAGTGGATGTATGACATGTACATTGCTGACCCAGAAAAGCGTCAAGACATCTATGCTTCTCCCTTACAGGCGACGGCTGAGCAACTACAAGGATTACCTCCAGCCCTGATTCAAGTCGCAGAAAGCGATATCTTGCGGGATGGTGGTGAAGCCTATGGACGCAAGCTCGATGAAGCCGGAGTTTCTGTGACCACTGTGCGTTACAACGGCATGATTCATGACTTCGGATTGCTAAATGGTTTAGCCGAGGTTCCGGCAGTGCGATCGCTTTTCGTCCATGCAGCCGCTGAATTAAAGAAATATCTGCAATAGGCTGCGATCGTTTCGCGTGATGCCAAAACCTCGGAGGTTTAAATCCTTAAACGAGATGTTGTATCTCATTTTCAATGCAAACCTCCGAGGTTTGCGTAAGTCTTGAAGAGATCATGTCACAAGTCTGAAAGCAAGAACAAACATGAATATCAACAAAAATGACACTGCGATCGTCGTGATTGATCCACAAAACGATGTCTTGAGTGAAACCGGGGTCTCCTGGGATTTAGTGGGTGAAAGCGTCAAAGACAACAAGACCGTTGAGAACATCGAGCGTGTTTTCAAAGCTGCCAAGCAGAATGGCTTTGAAGTCTTCATCTCTCCCCACTACTACTACCCGACTGACTACGGCTGGAAAATTGCCGGCACCCTGGAGCAGATGATGCTTGAAGTCAAGGAGTTCGATCGCCGTGGACCCCTAACTCTGGATGGGTTCTTAGGATCGGGTGCCGACTGACTCGATCGCTACAAACCCTTTATTGAAGATGGCAAGACGATCGTGGTCAACCCTCACAAGGTTTACGGACCGCAAAACAACGACCTCGGTTTGCAACTGCGTAAGCGTAACCTCAGCAAAGTCATCCTGCTGGGAATGCTGGCAAATCTTTGTGTGGAAGCTCACCTGCGTGACTTAATCGAACAGGGCTTTGAGGTACTCGTCGTCAAGGATGCCACCGCTGCCCCACGTCACCCGGAGCTAGGCGATGGCTATAAGGCAGCACTGATCAACTTTGGGTATATTGCCAACGCCGTTTTATCTACAGACGACGTTGTATTAGCTATGCAGTGATGGTAGCGATCGCGGTTGCTGTTGTTTGGGTGCAGCAGTGTTTCTTCAACTCTCAGGAACCACCAACTTCAATTACTTCCCCTGGATTAATGGTGTTCAACACAGTACGAACATCTGGTATCAGAGGCACTAAATCAGGAAATCGATTGCTGCGTGCTACCAGAACAATGACTGCCACGCCAGTTTGCTGCAAGTTTTGTTGATAACGCAAATTTTGATCAGTGGTGAGCAAAATCGTGAAGCCTTTTTGATTCATCAGCCGCAGCAATTCACCATTCTTTTTTCCTGACCATCCCATTTCAACCACTGTGTGTATCTCGTAATCAGCAAGTTCACGCTTTAATGGTCGTGGAGCACATTCATCAAGCAGGATTCGCATAGGCTGTCAACATTTCTTTTGCTAATTCAAGCGCTGCGATCGCTTGCTCACGTCTAACACTGGGAAAATGGTCTAAGAACTCATCCAACGGATCGCCTGCTTCGAGATAGTCAAGTAACGTTTTCATTGGCACACGAGTGCCAACAAAAACAGGGGTTCCTCCTAGAATGTCAGGGTCGCTATGAATCACACGCGCTGAGGTTGTCATATCAACTATCGGGTAGCAGGGATTTGTCTGATCTTAGCTTATAATCAACGGCTCAGAAGGCTTTTGAAGGGCGATCGTTCCTCAATAACTATCCTCAGCAGCGCAAAACCTCTCCCTTAGAAAATCGCTTCCTAGATAATTTCAACCTCATAAACAACCTTCAAGAACTAACGCAAAGACTTTGTACAGAGTGAGTTAACGGTCGCGCTCAGTGAACGCAGATCACCTTTGCAATTCAACCGACCGAGTTGTACATTTTGGCGCAGCGTGGTTGTTATCGCCTTAACCTTGATTGCCCAATAAAGTAGAAAAACTAAAATTGAGCTGATGAAATATCGGCATTGCTAAAATTTGCTCCTTGATATTTTGAGTTGCGAAAATTAGCACATCCAAGGGAACCTGTAAACTCAGCGTTATTTAGGTTGGCTTGTTCAAAGTTGGTTTCTTGGCTATATGAGTAACAGTTATCAAATTTTGCTTCAGTAAGATCAGCAAGTCGAAAATCTACGTCTTTAAGCATGGATCGAGAAAACTTTGCTTTTACGAGAGATGCTTCTTGAAAGATAGAATTTGCAAGGTTGACATCTTCAAAAATTATTGTGCTCAAATCTGTGATTCGACTTACTCCCTTGAAGTTAACACATTTAATGTTAGCTTCTTTAAACACTGCACCTTGAAGATGAGCACCACCAAAATCAGCCATATCAAGATTGAGCATGATATCTGTTTTTGTAAACGAAGCATTCTCTAGATGAGAATTCTTAAAATTTGCACCACCTAGATCTGCTCCATTAAAACTAACATTCTTCAAACTTGCACCTTCAAAATTAGCATTGGTCAACACTGATTCACTGAAATCAAAACCATCAAGCATCTGGTTCTGTGCTCCATTAATATTGATGCCATGTATTCGTCTCCACTTTTTATCAAGTTTGGTTTTACTATCAATTGCCGAATCTCTTAAGTTCACGAAACTAAGCTTAGACTGATTCAAATCAGTGCCTTGCAGCTTAGCATATGTAAGTACTGCAAAATGAAGTGTCGAGCGGTTGAGTTTTGCTTGCTGGAGATTAGCCGCTTTAAGCTGAGCATTAGTTAAGTCTGCATCCTGCAAGCCAGCTTTTTCTAAGTGTGCAGAGTTAAGTAATGCATGATTCAGTTTAACTTTTTTCAGATTTGCATTATTAAGAACTGCGAGAGTTAAATCTGTGCCTTGCAACTTTGCACAAGATAAATTGGCACCTTCAAGGTTTGCGCCCGAAAGCTTAGTTCCTCTTAAGTCAGCATTGCTAAGCTTTGCATTTTTTAAGTCAGCACCTCTTAGGTCACAAAAACTAAGATCTATAACCTTTCCTTTCGGATCTTGACTACTGTTACGCCTACAAATTACTGTCAATGCTGCTTGGATATCAGTTGTTACTGATATTGCAAGCTCTGCTCTAATATTTCTCAACACTGCTTGAATATTAGACTCTTCTAGGTGATTTTCTTCTTCAGAATTCGGCTTAAATACAGATTTTCCTTTTAGAGATTGATCTCTAACATAGGATGTTAAAACTTCCATTACTACCCAGTGTTCTTCTGGAGAACTCTGAGCAATTTGTTCCAGTGCAAAGATGCCTCCAACTCTAACACCCAATCCGCCGTTGCCTAGTTGATCAATGGCTTTACCAAATCTCTCAGAAACCTGCTTTTTTTCTGATGCTACAAAGTTAAGCCATGCAGTATAGGCAGTAACAAAGAAAAATAGACCACTGATCAACTGAAACACAGAACTATTAAGTGTATTTTGCAACGTAATCAAGTCACGCTTTATTGCAAGATAATCTTTAGGATCAACTGGAAGTTTTTGATTAACTTTTACTGACTCTACTTGTTTGACAAAAGATGCAAGCTGGTTCTGTTGATTAAGCCAGTAGGCTGAACCTACCAAAAGAGACAGTATAACCAGTCCCAGCGGGACAGCACCTTTCAACTTAACCATAATTTTTTCTAAAGAAATCGGAGGATAGCCTCTATTGTAGTAGGGCAGCTAACTGGGGATGGCGTAAACTATGTATTAAATGGCACACAGACCGGACAAGCACCTTTTTTTCCGCTATTATCCTGCGCATCTGGGAGATAGTATCCTCTTTTTAAGGAATTAGAAAGAAGCTTTACAGCGAGATTCAGGATTTCAGGGTATTAGCTGTCACATCGAATCAAGACTAACAGCAGTCAGGGGCTGGCTTCAGGCAGCTTTTACAGGTATGGCTGGTGGTAGGAGTTTGCCCCGCAGCAACAGTCGTACCGTTCCCAAGGCAATACTGCCGATCTCGATATTCATGCCCGTAAAGAGCGCTTGATATTCGCGCAATGAAGAACCGGGAACATTTACAGCGTGAATCTTGTTAAGGTCGTGTCCGAACGTTGTCTGGAGGAACGGCACACCAACTCATCGCTGAAGATGGGGCAGTGTGAACGTTACCGTTTCGCTAGTAATGACTTTGTGCGTGGGATCGGCTAGTTCGATCAGTACCCTGTGCGGACCCGGTTCCAGACCGACCAGGATGATTGTTTCGCCGCTGGCATCGACAAAGTGCCAGGGTGCATCATCGACAGTGATGTGAATGTGACCAAGGCGCGGTGACACGTCGAGGGCACCTTTGCCGAAAACTGGCAATACGCGCAGGTTCTCTGTCCGGTACTGGATGAAGACGCGCCCCTGAGCCAGTGGTTCGGGAAGGGGTGGATCGACAATTAGTTTGGCGGGTGGTTCGTTTGCGATCGCAATCAATGGTGATGGACCACGAATGTCTTTGGCGCTTGGGTTTGAGGCAATGGTGGCGATCGGGTTTGGGTCAGTCATGATAGTCAATTCCAGTGAGTAGCTATCTAAAGAAAGGCTTGATGGATGAGCGGTGCCATGACATCAATGTGCTTCACCAACTCATCTGAGAGCGAGAACCGTTGTTGTGAGTAATGGGCATCGTTGTAACTTAGCCATACCTTGCCGTCTGCCGCTTCCCATGCCAGTACTTTTAGCGGTAAATCAAGGGCGATCGTTGGTTCTGCTACCATGAGCGGCGTTCCGGCTTTCGGACTACCAAACAACAATAATTGCGTTGGACGCAGATTTAAGCCAACTTTCTCAGCTTCCACTTGTTGATCAATGCGGGCAAAAATGGTGATACCTTTCGCTTGAAGGATGGTGGCTAAGCGATCGATGGTTTCAGTAACTGAATAAGGACTGGGTTGACTGACAATGCCGTTGGTTGTATTCATAGCAATGGATGCTTTGATGGTTTTGGTGATGGGATTTTTAAGATGCTTTAAATCTGTGCCATACCGCCATCCACAAATAGCTCAATGCCGTTCACAAAGCTGCTGTCGCCTGATGCGAGAAAGACTACGGCTTTGGCAATCTCATCGGGCGTGCCGACTCGTCCTAGCGGAATGGTGACGGCTTGGCTATCCACGAATGTCTGCAACTGCTCATCATTCAGCCCCAGGTGATCGTAACCAGGAGTCGGTACCACACCAGGACTGATAGCATTCACCCGGATTTTGCGTTCTTTAAGGTCGAGTGCCCAATTACGGGCGAACGATCGCACGGCAGCTTTGGTGGCGCTGTAAACACTGAAAGCAGGAGTGCCCTTGATGGACGTAATCGAGGCATTCAGAACGATGGAAGCACCGTCTGGCAACAGTGGTAGTGCTTTCTGCACGGTGAACAGTACACCTTTAACGTTGGTATTGAACGTTTTGTCAAAGTGTTCTTCGGTGATGGCTCCGAGTGGAGCGATTTCACCCACACCCGCATTGGCAAAGATTACATCCAAGTGCCCTTGCTCTTGCTTAATCGTGGCGAACAGGCGATCGAGGTCTGCCAAATTAGAGGCATCACTTTGAACACCCGTGACATTTTTACCAATGTCCTTCACGGCAGCATTCAATTCAGGCTGACGACGACCCGTGATGAAGACATAAGCACCTTCAGCGACAAAGTGTTTGGCAGTCGCAAGACCGATGCCGCTGGTGCCGCCAGTGACAAGAGCGACCTTTCCTTCTAGTTTTTTCATAGAATTAAACCTGATGAGAATTCTGGATTTTGTGAATTATTGAAGCTTGAAGAGGACACGGGGACAAGGAGACGCGGGGATGGAAGAGGAAGCGGGGACACGGGAATACAAGAGGATTTCATGTAACATTCTTGTTCACCGCGTCACGGCGTCTTTCCCCCACCGCGTCAATTCACCAATATCGGTTGTTTCAAACGCCCTTTACAAAATGCTGCCTTACAGCTTTGAGAACAGCAGATTTAACCCTTCCGTCATTGTGGGATGCGTCAACACACCATCACGCAAAACGGTGTAGGGCATCTGAGCCTGCGTCACCATCTGCACCGTCGAAATCATTTCACCTGCTGCATGGCACAACAATGAACAACCGAGAATGCGATCGGTCTTAGCATCCACGATCGCCTTCAGTAAGCCATCGGTTTTACCAAGCGTTCTCGCTCGTGGAATAGCAGATGCATCCAGTTTCGCCACGCGGATGTCATACCCCTGTTGCTGTGCTTCGGTTTCAGTTAAACCTACATGCGCTAGTTCTGGATCGATGAAAAGACAGGATGGAATAGGTCGATCGCTCGTGCGGCGGTTGCCCCCATCAATCAGGTTCGCTTTGATAATCCGATAATCGTCGAGCGCGATATGGGTATATTGCGGTCCCCCATTGATATCACCCAATGCCCAGATGTTCGGAACGTTGGTTTCCAGGCGATCGTTGACTTGAATAAAGCCTGATGCATCAGTCGCTATACCAGCCGCCGCCAAGTTTAAGACATCAGTGGTAGGCGAACGACCAACAGCAACGAGCAAATGTGAACCCTGGAGGCTAACTTCACGATCGCCCACCTGAATTTGCAAGATGGTTTCATCGCCCGTACGATCAGCCCACATTACTTTCGACTTCAGCAGAAATTCAATGCCATCTCGTTCTAAAAGGGTCTGCACGGCGATCGCGATATCCGGATCTTGCGATGACAGAATTTGCTCCCGCTGCCCGATTACAGTGACACGCGACCCAAAGCGCCGAAACATCTGGGCAAACTCCAGCCCAATGTAACCACTGCCCAGCACGATTAAATGCTCTGGCAACTGTTCCAATTCCATGATGGATTCGCTGGTGAGAAAGCCGATGTCTTTGAGTCCCGGTACCGATGGAATCAGGGGGCGTGTGCCTGTGTTAATAAACACGCGATCGGCGGTGAGGTGTCGAGTGCTGCCTTCAGCCGTTGCCACTTCAATGGTTTTGGGTGCAATAAACCGCGCTGTCCCGATAATGAGATCGTGATCGAGAGCTGTTTCTAGAAGGTGTAAATTCGCTGCCCGCGCCGATTCTACTACCGATCGCTTGCGCTGAATGACTGCTGCCAAATCAACGGTGGGTGCATTAGTTTTAACCCCATAGCTGGCGCTGTGACGCACTGTATGGGCAACCTCTGCACTTGCCACCATCGTTTTAGTGGGAATGCAGGCAACGTTGATGCATCCACCCCCAATCATCTTTAGACTACGTTCCACCAGAGCGGTTTTGCGTCCAGCTTTGACCAGTGCGGGTGCCAGCGTTTTACCCGCTTTACCACCGCCAATAATAATGTCATCGTAGTGTTCCGTGTTCACAGACATTTCCTCTTCTATTTCGCGATCGCGGCATGTTCAATGAGCTTGGCAACGGCATCGGGATGGGAAATCATTACCACATGGGACGCGCCCTTCACGGCGACCGTCTCCTTTGAGTTAGCGCGCTTTGCCATGAACGCATGTACTGCTGCTGGAATGTTCAAATCGCGCTCACCATAGATGAACCATGACGGGGTAGATTTCCATGCAGGCGCACCAGAGGCTTCATCAAACGCGGCTGCCACAATCGGACGCTGGGTGCTAGCCATCAGTTTTGCATCACTGGTGGGTAAATCCGCAGCAAACTGCGCGTGGAACTTGGACTGCTGGATGTAGAGATCCTTGCCGCCATCGGGTAGGGCAACTGGCGGCGCAAGTGTTGGTAAAAGGGTGCTCCCGGGATAACGTCCTGAAAGTTCACCGGCAGTCTCACCCGCCTCAGGAGCAAAACCAGCCACGTAGACCAATGCCTTCACGTTCTTATTGTTATTGACCGCATTGGTAATCACCGAGCCGCCATAGGAATGCCCAACCAACACGATCGAACCCTTAACGTCTTTAAGGGCGCTAGCAACATAGTCCGCATCGCTCTTAACACCGCGCAAGGGATTAGCCACAGCAACCGTCGGATACCCTTTTGCAATCAACTTAGACAAGACACCATTCCAACTGGCAGACTCGGCAAACGCGCCGTGAACGAGCACGACAGTGGGCTTATTACCTTGAGCGCTGGCAGGTTGTATGATGGTTCCCAGAGAACTGATCAGGATGACTACCAGGGAAAGCACCGTGATCAAAAGCAGGTGGATGTGATTCTTGCGGATAAATCTGTTCATGTTGTGATCTCCTCTATGTTTGTTGTTTTCGTTGAGTTAGGAAGAATGGTTCGTGTCATCAATTCAGCCTCGAAACCTTGCGGTATCCGCATAATCACGCCCGCGCCAACACACAAGGCTAGTGGCTGAAACATCTGCTACAAGTGATGTGTAGCCATAATTGATGACAGACTCTAGCAAACGCACTTTCAACCATCAAGGTGCGTAACGCGTAAAGACAAAGTCGCGATCTTTGATAATTGCGTGGCAGGAAAAGCAGGTGTTTTGTACCGCCACGTTTCCAGGCTTGCCATCGTTAAATTGAGCGTACCCCCAGCCGCCAGTCGAGGCGTATTTTCTTGAGTCCTTGACCATAAACTGAATCCCCTCCTTCTCCTTGGGTCTCCCAGCCACAAAAGATTGGGAATTGCCAAAGGCTCTATCGCCTTCCTCCGATGGGACGTAATCCCAGGCAAGCCGAGCAATGATGGTGCCGTCTGGGAACGGAAGCGTCCCTTCCCGATATGCCTTGATCGCTACGTCATTGCCCAATTTGGCGCGTATATCGTTGAGGTTACCTTTTTCGCGGGCTACAGAGATCAATGTCCAGTCGCGGTACCTGAGAGGGATTTTGTCTTCGAGTACCGGAGCGGTTTGTCCATCAGCGTGTCGAACTGGGGGGATGATGCCGACAACTACGCTGGACAGCATTACAACTGCAACCAGCAACAAGGCAATCCGTCTCATACCCCAGCGCCCAAAGATATGGAAACGTGAGAACACAAGGACACGGGGTGTTTTCATACCATTTCACCTCTCTGCATCTCCGGGTTTCTTCCGCTCCGTATCGTCTCGCTCAATTCCCCTAACGGATAAATGCGCTCGTTTTGAATGTTGTATTGAGCGAGAAAGGATTGTCGATCGCGACTGGCTTTAATCAAATCCGCCGCTTTTTCGCCAATCATAATAGTGGGTGCATTTGTATTGCCTGTGGTGATGGTTGGCATGATGGACGCATCCACAACACGCAACCCCTCCACCCCATACACCCGCAGTTCTGGGTCTACTACTGCCATTGCATCTACGCCCATTTTGCAGGTGCCGACGGGATGATAGACCGTGCTGCAAGCGTCCCGGATATACGCCTCAATCGCTTCATCGCTTTGAATCTCTGCACCTGGAGCAATTTCCCTGCCGCGAAACTCATCAAAATGCCTGCTTTGAAGCAACTGACGCATTAATTTAAGTGCCGCCACTAACCTCTGCACATCGGCTTCATATTGCAGATAATTCATCTGAAACATGGGAGGATCGTTAGGGTCAAGAGAACGTAAGCCAACATTGCCTACATTCTGAAGATGGGTTAACGAAACGGCACCTGTAAACCCAAATTCTGACGGGGTGTAGCCCGACGGTAAGAACTGAATCGGACCAAAGAAGAACTGTAAATCGGGCGCAATCTCCGGGTTGCCCTCGCTGTGTAAAAACAAGCCAGCTTCAACTCCATTGCTGGAAACGGCAGGATAAACCGCTTGCGTTGCTTCGTAAACCACAGAAACAAGAATATGATCTTGCAGATTTTGTCCCACACCCGGCAAGTCAGCGACTACAGGAATTCCCATTGCCTGTAGATGGTCTGCATCGCCAATACCAGACAGCAGCAACAGCTTGGGTGAATCAAACGCACCCGCGCTCAAGATCACTTCCTGATTGACTCGTGCCTGATGGATCTTGCCCTCATGCACATATTCCACTCCCACAACGCGGGTGCCTTCAAACAACAACCGAGTCACTAACGCCCCAGTTATCACCGTCAAATTAGGACGCTGGAAAATGGGTAGAAGGAAAGCCGCTGCCGCACTATGGCGTTTCCCATCCTTAACCGTCAATTGATAGGGACCAGCCCCTTTCTGCTCTGCTCCGTTGAAATCGGGATTATAGTCATAGCCCCTTGCCACACACGCATCAATAAAGCGTTGAGACACCACAGCCGATGGTTTGATATCCGTAACGCTCAATTCCCCATCGATCGCGTGATATTTAGAAGCTCCGCGTTGCTGATGTTCCGACTTTTTGAAATACGGTAGGACATCCTGATAACTCCAACCGAGGCTTCCCAACGATTGCCAGTGATCATAATCATGATGATTACCTCGCACATACATCATGAAATTGATGGAACTGCTGCCCCCTAACACTTTGCCACGAGGACAAAACATCTTGCGATTGTTGAGGTAGGATTCTGGCTCAGAGAAGTATGCCCAATCCACCTCAGAGCCAAGCAGGCTCATAGATTCTGATGGAATATAAATCTCCGGCTTTGTATCTGGATTGCCTGCTTCGAGGAGCAACACGGTTATGTCACGGTCTTCTGTCAGACGATTGGCGACGACGCACCCTGCCGAACCTGCACCAATCACAACATAGTCATAGTGAATCATGACATCCTCCTGTTCTGTTGTCGGTAATTTCATGTCACCGCCAATAAACAAACATGGATAAGCTATTGCCTATCAGTCGCCATTAATCGTTCTCGTATGTAGCAATTCGGGCAGTACCAATCGCGATATTTTGAGTTTCCCCCACATAGCGAACCGCGATCGGGTAGAGCCAAATATCCTCTGCACTGCGCGATCCATTTACGCCTCGGAGCGCAATTTTGAGAGTTGTACCAGGCGACACAGGCTGTAGAAAATTGATCGTCGCGCCGTTCGAGTTGATGGCAACGTTGGCTTTAACTGTCTGCTTCGATCGTGCCTTAACATCAATACCTTTCGTCACTCTCAACCCCGGTGGAAACTCGATCGCAATGCCCGTGATGGGATTGCCTTGTACTTTCACATCAATAAAATGGTCTGCTGCACCTGAATCAGTGGAACTTGTATCCATCGGATCGGCATCCGCCGCCACAATTTGAGTCACCGATGCGGTTGGAGTTTGTGCTTGAGCGACAGAAACAGTCGTCGCAGCAAAAATGACACATAATAGTCCAAAAACAGTCGCTTTCATTAGATTACCTCTTGAGAGAATTCGCTTGAAACTCGGGTTGAACCAATAGCGCCAGGGGCTGTCATCAATGACGACCACACATACTTTGCAGCAAGGGTTCCAGTCCCTAACCTTGTGTGCTTGGACAAATGCGATAATGCTGACACCAAAGGTTTCGGATCTGCATTGATGACGCGCCCTGGAGTTATAAATTTGATGCCAACGCTCAATTCGAGTTGCCGTAAAAATTGATGCGTCCATAGCCTAAGAATTGACCCAACCCATTTTCCCCGGCTGGATAGGCAGTAACACCAAACTCATAAATCCCACTCCAGCTAGGATTGCGCTGAGATTGAAGTGCCACTGTAACCGTATTGCCAGGTTGTACAGGTTGATCAAACACGATCGTCGCTTCACCTGGATTGGCTGGTTGCTCACCACCAACGCTAGCTAGCTGGATTTCAGAACTGGCTGTCAGTCGATCGCCAATAAACGCTTTGCTGCTGCCAACATCAAATTTGACGGTTTCCACATTTTTAGCCTGAGCGATTGTCACGGCTTTCAAAGGCTGTCCGGCATTTTTAGGCACCGTTAACGTGAACTCATAGGTAGACGGTACATATGCTCCGGTTTGAGAAGCCGCCACCCGCGTTAACTGTGGCGGTTCACTAAAAAAGGTTTGTCCCTCCTGGTTAGTCGCACTGTTGGCGGCTGGTAATGCCGATTGGATTGCCACTGGTGCTTCAAGCTGGATTGTTTGAGACTGAGATGTTTGCAACCCAAGCTGTTTAGCAATGACATCGTACCTGGTTTGAGCGTGAGTGGTTGCTTGCAAACCAACAGTGGCAGCGATCGCCAGAGTTACATTGATGGTAAGTTTGTGGAATTGCATGGTTAATCTCCTTGATGTGTGGATGGTGAATGTGATTATGTGCTTCTTCGTCAAATGCAATCGATCGGGAATAAATACATCTCAGGTGACGGTTCGTTCATTGCCCTGAAAGGCTTGCTACGCTGTCACAGCAACAACAGGTAAAGCTCCCGGTGGACCCAAAAATTCGTCGCCAAGCTCGGCAGAAATACGTTCAAACAGCGCCATATCAGTCGTCTCTGCCTCATCCACCGTCCCGGTTCCTGCAATCAACCGAGCAAAACCGCTGGGTGCCGCAACGACTAAGGCACGCGCTGGCTGATCGCTAAGCACACCAACGACATGAGGAATGCCAGGAGCAATCAGAAAACTTTCGCCAGGGATTAGCACTACCTTCTTTTCACCCGCCCAGACCGTGAGTTCCCCTTCCAGTACGTAGAGTTGCTCAGAATAGCGCGTGTGGCGATGAAGCGGTGTCAATGTACCCGGAGGGTTGTAGCCCTCAATGAGATCGTACTGACCACCCGTTGTTGTGTGATCGGCAAGAATGGTAAGCCGATTGCCAAAAAGCCAGAAAGATTGTGTCATGGGTTTACTCCTACTAAAGTGCTTGCGTTAATGAACTAGCCCAGAACGCAGTGCCCGAATCGCGGCTTGAGTACGATCGTTCACGTAGAGTTTCTTCAAAATATTGCGGACATGAGTTTTCACAGTGCCCATCGTGATATAGAGCTTTCCAGCGATCGTGGGATTATTGTGTCCTTCCACAATCAGTTGCAATACTTCCAACTCACGCGTCGTTAAAGGCTCGATTGCAATGACTTCCTTGTACTCTGGCTCGATCGCCCGAATCATGATGGTTTCTGACCAACCGGAGGTTGCCGCCTCGGTGTAATTGATGCGATCGGGCTGCAAAGGTTGAGATTGCTTTAGCAATTCCATAACCTCTTGTGCGACAGCCGTGAACGCCCGATTGACAGAAGAACCACCAAAGGAATCAATCTGAGTGGAAGCGCCTAAACGCTCAATATCGTCTTTGATCAGTAAGGGAATGGATGCCATAGAACTATCCTCTGTCACATCTAATTGAGGTAGAGAGCAAACTTAATGACTTGCATTGATCATCGCTGCTATCAATTGCTCAATACTCCAGCGATCGCCCTACAGCCCTCTTTGCATCATGGGTGTAAAACAAGCCCGTAACTCATTTGCTTTCTGCGTTTGTATGAGTTCAATATAGGGAATTGACTTTCTTTTGTAGTCAACTCAGAGTTGTCACTTTTGTGTAACCGAGTGTTGGGTGCATACGTCCATCTCACGATGGCAGACGTTCTCAAACTAAAGTTGGTAGCCAAATGCCAATTAAAGTGCTTATTTAGGAATGGAAATTAAATAACACCGGATTTTGTAGGATGTGTTAGGCGCTAGCCGTAACGCATCAAAGCTGGGATTCGATGCGTTACGCTACGCTAACGGCATCCTACGCAGAATTTCAGGTTAATTAATCCACGATCCTAAGGAATGTGGATTAACTAACCTGAACCATTTCCCATCTGTAGTAGGGACGTTCCATGTAACGTCCCTACAGCAAGAATTACACCTGATTAAATTCGCGTTCCTTAGCGTAAGTTCGACGGGGTTAGCAGATAGCCAGAGGCAGTGTTGGTAAGTCAGCCTTTGAACTCATCGAACTCACGTCACGTTAAAATTGCGCCACCCATCAGACGGCGATAGCGGTAGTCTAGCTCTTGCTGCATGAGTGTCCAGCGGCTCAGCGTTGCGTCTTTTGCCATGACCGCTTCAGCAGCTTGTCGTGCGAGTTCCAGTACGTCTTGATCTTCTACCAAACTTGCCAGGGCGAAGTCGGGCAAGCCCGATTGACGAGTACCCAGCACTTCACCGGGACCGCGAAAACGCATATCCATTTCGGAGATGAAGAAGCCATCCTGGGATTGTTCCAGCACCTTCAGCCGTTGGCGTGCGGTTTCGGTTTTGGAACTGCTCATGAGTAGGCAGAACGATTGAGAGCCGCCCCGCCCGACTCGTCCCCGTAGCTGGTGCAGTTGAGAAAGCCCGAAGCGATCGGCGTGTTCAATCAGCATCACCGTCGCGTTGGGGACATCCACACCCACTTCTACCACCGTTGTAGAGACGAGAATTTGGGTTTCGTTATCGCGGAAACGAGTGATGGCTTCATCTTTTTCAGCAGAGGTCATGCGTCCATGCAGCAGACCAACCGTGAATTCGGGGAAGACGCTTTCTTGCAGGGCATGGTGTTCGTCGATCGCCGACTTCAAATCCAGCTTTTCCGACTCTTCTACCAGGGGCAATACGACGTATACCTGCCGTCCCTGAGCAATTTCGCGGCGAATCAGGTCATACGCCTGCATCCGTTCTTTGCCAGTCAGCACCGTGGTTTGAATCGCCTTCCGCCCCGGTGGCAGTTCATCGATTTGGCTGACATCTAAATCGCCGTGCAGGGTCAACGCTAAGGTGCGTGGAATGGGGGTCGCAGTCATCGTCAGCACATGGGGATGTTCGCCTTTTTGCTGAAGTCGCGCCCGCTGTTGGACACCAAACCGATGCTGTTCGTCGATCGCTACTAACCCCAACCGCTGAAAGTTCACCGTATCCTGAATCAACGCGTGGGTGCCGACTAACAGCGGTAATGCACCCGTTTCAAGCTGGGCATGAATTTCACGGCGCTTCGCAGCTTTGGTAGAACCTGTCAGCAGCTCAACAGGCAGATGGAGCAGATTAAACCAGCCGACGAGTTTGCGATAATGCTGTTCTGCCAGTACCTCAGTGGGAGCCATCATCGCGGTTTGGTAGCCCGACTGAATCGCTGCCAGTAGCGCCACCACTGCCACGACCGTCTTCCCAGAGCCGACATCACCCTGGACAAGCCGATTCATCGGAGACGGCTTTTGCAGATCGTTGAGAATATCGTTGATGACGCGCTGCTGGGCATTGGTCATGGCAAACGGCAGAATTTCATAGAACTGATCAATGAGTTGCCCAGTAGGAGCCATCACCGCACTGGCTTGAATTTGCCGCTGTGCCTGACGACGCTTGAGCAGACCGAGTTGCAGGTAAAAGAATTCATCAAACACGAGGCGGCGACGAGCCGTATCCAGCGCTGCGCCATCGGGCGGAAAGTGGATGTGGGCGATCGCGTCCTGAATGCCTACCAGCCCATACTGCTCCCGCAAAGGCTGTGGCAATGCTTCCTGAATTTGCTTAACGGCTGGAAGGGCAGCAATCACGGCTCGTCTCACCAGTGCGGCATCCACACCTTCTGTCAGCGGGTAAATGGGCACAACCCGTCCCACCGTGAGGGAATCGATCGCATCACCCGAATGCTGCAAAACTTCAATATCAGGATTATCCAACGTCATGCCAAATTTGCTTTTTTTAACCAGACCAGACGCGGCGATCGTGGCTCCCGGTGGATACTGCCGCTTCTGCTGTTCTTGCCAGCCTCGGCTACTGTAGCGACTGCCTGCAAAAAAACGCCCCAGCTTGAGCTGTCCCGTGTGATCACGAACGAGCAGTTCTAGAATGGTCAGCTTGGGGTTGCGAGGGCTGGAAAAACAGGTGCAACGCTTCACTGTAGCCAGCAGCGTGACCGTTTCACCCTCTTTTAAGTCTCGAATGTTGACCTGTCGTGCATAGTCGATGTGGTCACGAGGGTAATAAAAAAGCACATCCCGCACCGTGATCAGCCCCAGCTTGGCTAACTTCTCCGCATTCTTGGGTCCAACACCAGAGAGATACGTCACCGCCTGATCAAGCATAATGGAACGACCTGCTTCCACTAAGGTCGTTGTTTTCGGAACCTTCACCGATACGTTAGAAGCTGACTCTCCCCTGTCCCCTGTCCCCTGTCCCCTGTCCCCACTCCCCTTCCCCTCCCACGTCTGACGCACCTGATGCAGAAACCGTCGCGTATCAGCGACAAGATGCTGACGTTGCGCGAAAGTCAGCTCAGAATACGTGCTGAACTGTTTGCCGAGTTCCTGCCAGCGATGCTGGTCGATCGCAGGCAACCCAACAGGCGGCTCACTCAACGTTGTGCTAATAAACACGCTAAAGCGATGGTTCTTGCCTTCTACATCATCAAACCCACGTTCAGCTTCATAGGAAAGGGCTTTTTGTAGGCGAATCCAGTCGGGGGGAGGTGGGGAGTCGGGAGTCGGGAGTCGGGAGTCGGGTGAGGAGTGTAGCTTGCTTCCGCTTTGTGGTGGAGTGATGGATGAGGGGAAAGGGGTATCGGATATTGAGTATGAGGTGTCGGGTGCCAACGATTCAGAAACCCTTGGCTCTTGGTCTGAGTTGTTCATTTCCTACTCCCTACTCCCTACTCCCTACTCCCTACTCCCTACTCCCCACTCCCTGCTCCCTACTCCTCTATCCAGCTCGATCGCCATGCTGCCTGTGCCTCAGCGATCGACTGTTCATGCTGTTTTTTCTGATAGTCTCGTCCCAGGGTTTTTAGTCGGGCAAACAAGCTGCGAATTTTGCTGCGAGCGGCTGCCACAGATGGATCCGCAAACTCAATTTCAGGTAGGCGTAAATAAATGGCAATGATATGCACGAGAGCATTTCCGTTTGAGTCTGCTGCTGCGTCAGCTTCTGCTGTGTGGTTAGCCGCTTCTACCAGCAAGTTCAGCAAGTTAGGCGTGCTTGTTGCTTCTGCAATTTCGGCTTTAGTGGCTGCTTCCAGAACCGATTCGGGCAGCGTTTGGGGCAAAATGTGAGCTTGCTGTAATAGCCGATTTGTTGCATGAGAGGTGGCTTTGAGTTCAGCCACGATCGCGTGCTCTAATTCTTCACGCCAGTGTGCAAGGTGGGTGGGCGTGAGCGATCGAGGCTGGGTAGATGTCGATACGTCAAAGGCTGGCGTGCTATCCAGGAGCGCTGGATCGGCTTGTGCCGGTGTGTCTGACGTGAGATCTGCTGTACCCAAGACCAAATCTCCTGATGCCAAATCTCTAGATGCCAACGCTGCCAACGCCGGATCTTCCAATGCTGGATCTTCCAATGCCGGATCTTCCAATGCCGGATCGACAAAGACTGGATCGAGGTCTGGATCATCCAGCAAAACCGGAACGTGGAGTTGGGCGAGGATTTCTTCTTGTACCTGCACTCCGAGGTGTCGCAACCGTTGCTGTAACTGCTGACGGTGACTGTACGGCAACCGCAAAAACGCTTCTGGATAGCCCTGAGTGCAGACGTGATAACTGGCAAGGATTAACTGCTGACGTACCGCTTGCGCTAAAACAGCGAGATACGCCGAATAAGCGCTGTAAAGTTCATCTGCGATCGCGCTAGTTGCCTTGTCTAAGGCGGCAATTTCTTGTGCAATGCGCTCTATCGTTCCGACCATGACCTGTTGATCCTTGCCCCAAACAAGACACTATATCCCAGGATAGCGGGTTCGCCAAAGCATCTGTCGGGCTTTGTTGCACGGGCGATCGACCGTTCTTATCAATTGCACCGATGTCGACTTTTACCCCTTAAGCATTGATCGTGGGGAGGCTGCAAGCACTAAAAGACGTGTCTTTAGCAAACCTGCTGTCAGCACCCCACCATATCTGGCTCTCGATCCGGCTTTCTCGATCCGGCTTTCTCTACAGCTCTGAAGCTGTTTGATCAACTCAAGAATCGCCCTCTCTTACAATCATTATCCTTGAGATGGAGATTTAAAGGTTTCGTGAAGGGTATGATGGAGTACTGTTTGTCACTTTGTAGTGCTTACTACCATTTACCAAACTTATTCATGCCAATTTTCGGACTTGTATGGGTTGCATCTTGGGTAAACTGCTTTTTCTCGTCTAGCCAAGACCTGCTGCGTGTACCCTCTTACCTGGCAAATATTTTGCCAACCCAGACTACCACTCAGGTGAGCGGCTCTCAGAGTGGACTTTTACCAATGATCCACGATCGCCGCCCTATTGCGGTTGCCGACTCAGCATCCAAAGGCGTTTTTAGATCGACAACGCAGCCGTTTCCAACCGTTTTGTTAGCCTCAGCGCTACTGCCTCAGGCAGACGTACCCCTGCCACCGCTTGGCTTTCTCGGTGCCTTCAAAGGTCTGCTCTCCGGATTTCAAAAACTGACTACAAGCCATCATGCTCCCCCGGTGGTTGTTACACAGGTTGATCCAACGCAACTAGCAGCGGCAAGAACACATCATGGAGACACGGCAGGGGTGGGCTTTAGTCAATGTCTGCCGCTTGCTCAAAAACAAACGTTCATGACCGATCGTCAACCGGGCAAGCCAGTCTCGATTCAACCTCTTTTTCAGGTCGAGGTGAAAGGGCATGTCGTGAGCGCTGCCCCCAAACAGCAGCAGGCAACCGACATCGCGCATCGGCTTGAGCAAGTGCTGCGTGATGTCAGACCACCGTTGCAGCAGCTTCAGCCAGGTATTGTTGATGGGGTTCCGGTCGGGCAACTCGGCGATCGTGTGCTTTTTACGGTTGACCAGCAAGTTGCTGCTCAGTGGGGCTGCACTCCTGAAATGCTGGCAATTCAATGGATCAATGATCTGCGCACGGCTGTTGCCCAACCACCCCTCCCCCTTGCGGATGCTCAGGCAAGAATGTATGGACTACAGGCAACGGGAGAGTACATCTCTGGGCTCGCGTCCTGGTATGGTCCCTATTTTCACGGACGACAAACGGCAACCGGAGAAACGTTTAACCAAAACGACCTCACTGCTGCTCATCCGTCACTGCCCTTCAACACGTTCCTCAAAGTCGTCAACGTCGAGAACGGCAAGACAGTGATTGTACGGGTGAACGATCGGGGTCCCTACTTTGAAAACCGGACGCTGGATCTGTCGCGGGAAGCCGCCCGTTGCCTGGGTAGCGAAACGGTAGGTGTTGTCACCATCAAAGCGGAGATTATGCAGACAACTAAACCACCGATGGCATCAAGTCAGGCGATCGCTCAACGGCTATAGCGCCACGCCGACTGGCAGAATCAAGTGGCGATTAGCATCCACAATCAGTCGTCCTTCGCTCCGCAGTTGCCCCAACAACCGGGTGACGGTGACGCGAGTGGTGCCGATCGCGCTTGCCAGATGTTGATGGGTTAGCCGCACGCTAATGCGAGTGCCTTCAGCGACTGGTTGCCCAACCTCCATCTGCAACAACAGCAGCAATTGGCGCAGTCGATCTTCCACGCGCCGATAGCCAGCCATCGCCAGCATCGCTTCTGTTTGCCGCAGCCGACGCACTGTATGGCGACCAATTTCTTGCGCTAGTGCTGGGGATTGGTCGATTTCAGCACTGGTGAGAGCCATCAAATCGACATCTGACAGCGCCGTCGCCTGATAGGGGTAAATCAACGTCAGCGGTAAGCCAAAGGGCATCGAAGGTCCCGCTAAACCTAAGAGTGCTTCATCACCACTTTGGTACAAGGTGCTTAACTGCACCACCCCACGACAGACCACCCAAACCACCTGCGGATTCATCAGAATGGACTGACCAGACTGAAACGAAGTCAGATCGCGCCCCTGATAGAGTTCTTCCAAAAATTGGCGCAGATCAGGCTGGGAAATTTCTCTAGAGGCGTAGGCTTGCAGCATAGAGCGTAGGCATGTGATGGAGATTACCATCACACTAAAACCTCTATCTCAAGGGAAGTTAATTGGAAGGTTGGCTTCAGGTTAAGTTTTGGCGCAAAGCAGTTGTCAGTTGTCAGTTAGCAGTCATCAGTTACCCATGAAACAGTTGACAGCATATAAGCGTGGTTTACCTCTTGCCGCTCCCTACCGACTGCTCTCCGAAGCTCGTTTCTGTCCCCTATTCCCTATCCCCTGTCCCCTGTTCCCTATCCCCTACTCTCCTCCCCGCCACACATCAATTAATGCATCCATGCTGAGCCCCAAGATGCGTGACAGCGGGCTCAGTTGAGTGCTTTCGATATCTTCACCCAGATAAATCGCCTGAAGTTCGGCACGAGAAAGCCGGAATGTATCGCAGAATTTAGCAAACTCTGCATCTGTTAAGTCCAAATCTTCCTGACGCTGCTGCAACAGCATGGCGATCGCGGCCGTGCCACTTTTGGGATGTGTAGCTTTGCTCAAATACAACTGCACCATGTCACCAACGCTGGCAGTGCTACCACCCGATCGCGCCGTCAAATCATAACAAGCCAACTCCAGTGCTTTATACACCTGCTCTGCCTCATTTAACTGCTTCACCACATGGCGTGCATAGGCAGGTTGGCAAAACCCAACCACTTTCCCTTCGTGAGTCATGGAGATGAACGCATCGGATTCGTTAGCGATCCAGGGTAACGGTTGCTGCATCTTTGCCATGCGGTTGCTCCAGAGACGTGATACGAGAGTGTTGACGGGCTGAGTTGTTTGAGAAGTCAGCTGCTAGAAGTCAAAAGGAGAAAGGGGAAGGATGAAAGGGCACAGGCTCGTACACAGCGGTTGCCAGGAGATTTTCAAGAAAGAAGGTACCGCTTGGTCGGGGGCAGGTTTTGCCAGCGTCGTTGCCTTTAGCCGATCGCGTTCGGGTCAAACCTGCCCCTACGGGGTTTTTTGTTGGCTAGAAATCTCCTACTGCTTAAAGCCACTCCACCGCCACTTAGTCACTGACGAAGTTTGACGCAGCCACGCCACTAGCAGCCCAGCCACAATCAGCAGCGAGAGCAAAGATGCCGCGATAAAAAGGGGCTGACGACGCGGAATGGTGGCAGTTGTCGGCAGGTTTGGTTCGGCAATGAGTTGAACGGGCGGGTAAGACCCGAAAATATCACCTTTATCGACCTGTAACCCCGCTAAGGTAGAAGAAAAAATGGCTTGAGCGATCTGGACATCGCGGTTAAGCGCATCCAGGGTAGAACTGCGCTGCGATAACACGCTCAGCCGTTGCTCTAGCTGCTCTAGCTGACGATCGAGTTCTTGCACACGCGCTACCAATCCACGCTGATCCACATCATTGGTCACGACATCTTTGAAGAGCAGATCACGGGGGGTACTGCCCTGGGCACTACTGCCTGTGTTGAGGCGGGCGATCGTGCTCAGGTCAGTGGGATGCCCCAAAAGCATTTGCCCACGGCTTTGCAGAGCGCCTTCAGCCGTCGCTTGACTGGTCGTTGCCTGTACAACCACGGGATGTTTTGCGCCAAACTTTGCCGACACATCAGCCAGACGAGCCGTAGCTTCGCTGTAGGCGCGTAGATATTCCTGAAACAACGGATCAGCACGCAGCGTAAATGCTTCTGTTGCCATTTGAGAGGACAGATTCAAGCGGCTCGCTAGTTGCTGCGATCGCGTGACTGCATCGCGTTGCTGGGCGAGCGCTTCTACCCGTTGCCGCCGGAGCGCTTCAATGTTGTTAGCAAGCTGATCAATTTGCTCGTTCGACGCTAACCCAGAGCGCACTTTATAATCAGAAAGGCGTAGCTGAGCCGTTTCCAGCTTTTTACGCACTACGCCTAGCGAGCTTTCAAACCCGGCATCCACTTCGGCTGATTGCTGTAACCGCAGTTGGATCAACCGTTCTTGAAACGCTTCATACAACGCCTGAGCCTTTTTTTGCGCTTCCTCTGGCGTTGACCCAGCAATGCCAAAATTTATGAGCGCGGTGCCTTTGCCCCCCTCAACCGAGGGAAACCCAAACTGCGAGGGAGTCATGCCAAGTTTGTTCGCTGCCGATCGCCGCACTTCATCCGTCGTAGCGATCAGCTTGTAGCTAGCTTTCACCGTTTCACGGGTGCCGTCCATCGGCGCGGGAGGAGGCTCAGTCACGGTCCGATCAGACCCACTCTCTTTAGCACGACTGATTTGTTCCGGTAACACAATCGAATACAAGCTGGTGTAGAGGCGCGGTGAATCTTTCACCAGGTAAAGCGCTAGCCCCCAGACGGCTGCATTGAGCGCTGCCGCGATCGCCAGGTACCGCAGCCCACGCCCCCGGTCTACTGCTGACAATGATGCCGATTGGGAAAGTTGAGGAAACTCATTCATCCCGAAACAACCTGTGGATTAAGAAGAACGGACTGGCAATATCAGTAATAAAGCGGAAGATGCTGGCAAGATTCGTGACAGTTGAATCGTAGCAAACTACCCCATCTTGCGGCATCAGGAAAGGATTTTCGGTATCGTCGTCCGATCGCTTGAGCAAACGCTCCACCGGGCGTTCCAAAACCGTCGTTTTGCCAGTCAGTTGATCGGTTTGTACCAGCACAACCCGCCGTCTAGCGTTGGTTCTCTGGGTGCCGCCTGCACAGCCTGCCACGATCGTCGCCTGCGAAAGACGAGACCCATAGGCAAACATCACCACCTGTCCGCCTTTGCTGATATTAGGCGCATTCGGCACCGTTTGATTAGCTAAAAAGACCGGGATTTCGGCTGGCGTAAGCTGTGATGGACGCACCAGGGCATTTTGGCTATAGCTTAAGGTTGGCACGATGACCTGATCACCCGCAATCAGCGGCAAATCGGGAACGGCTTTACCCGTCAGAATGCCAGATAGATCAACGGTTTTTTCCTGCTTGCCGCGCACCAGACGAATGTGTTGCAGATCCGCCGCAGGCTTTAAGCCACCCGCATTGCGAATCGCCGCACTGAGATAGCGATCGGGTGCATAGCTGCCACTCACCACATCAGTAGCAAGGGACGATCGCGGTTCCTCCCGCTGTTCACTGCCGGTTGTGGCGTTAACCAATACGCGCCCCGGACGAAACGTTTCCCCCATCACCGTGACCTGTACGGGTGCCCACGACACCACACTCACGCTTAACTCCAGCGTTTCCTGGCGAAAGAACCCTTTGTTAACTAACGCCTCCGCCAGTTTTTTTTGCACCTCAGACGCTTCTAACCCGATCGCAGGCTGTGGCTCTAAAAACGGAATTTGCAGCGTGCCATCCAGATTCACCTCATACACTCCACTAAGCCGAAAGCGGCTATCGGTTGGCAACTCATCATCCATCGGTGTTAGCACCCGCACCCGATCGCCCGGTGATAGCGGCAAGGCAGACACAGGGAACGCAAACCCAGTCGCGATCGCAAACGCCGTAAAGATTGAAAGAACTGCCTGTTGAACGTGCATTGAACTGGGAGAGGTAGAGGAGTTGTTAGTTGTTGGTTGTTGGTTGTTAGTTGTCAAACCCTAAAGCCTTTGGGCAGGTTAGAAGTGGGCGTACCAGAAAGGTTATGCGTGCAGAAGCTGTTTCTGACTCCTTCTAAAAACTAACAACCAACAACCAAAAACTTCCTTGCCTTCTGCCTTCCGCCCTTCCAACAACCAACAACTAAAAACCAACAACTAGATATTGATGCTATTCGGAATTCTCGACGGCAACAGATACGGATACTCTACCCCGCTCTCGGCGAGTCGCTGCTGGTTCCGGTCGTTGATTTTAACTTCGATCGCGGTCAGATCTGCCTGAAATTGAGCCAGCGCCTGACGATCGCCCGCATCTACAAACTGCATCAACTCTGAGCTGCCCAAGGTGCCCCATCGAATGCCGCTCAGAGCAAACGAGAGTTCCATTTGAGCGAGATCTTGGTCAGCGTTTGGTAGGAGTTGCGGCAATGAAGAGGCTGTATCTGGGCGGCTATAGAGGGCAAGCGGAGCATTCGGGGTATAGCCCACATAATCAAACTGGCTGAAATTAACAGCGGCGTGTTGCGGTCCGCAGGTAAAAATGACCTGCGTGGCGATGTTGATCAACTGCTGCACGCTGGTGAGTGAGCCACTTTCTGCCCCTACCGCTGGTGGAAATCCTGGCACGCGTGGGTAGGTTGGCAGTGGATCGGGGGTGAGTTTGGTTTGTTGCAGCCAGTCAGACGGCAACCATGAAGGCGCTTGTGGAAATTCACCTGACGGGCGAGAGTTCAACGGAGCGCCCAATTCTGCTGCCCAGGCTTGCAGGTAAGGGTCTTGCCGAACCGCCTGATCGTCTGGATAGTAGCGCTGCAAAAACTGGGTGACATAGCGATCGATCGCCTCCCACAGCAGCAGCGCATCATCCCGATACGGAAACTCTGGCAGCGCCTCTGATGCAAGCCCGCGCTGAGCAATGACTGTAGGCAAGGCGTAATCCTGAAACGATCGCGCTCGGTACGCCTGATTGATAATGTTCAGTGAAGCCGCACGCGTAGGTGCCAGCAGGCTATCGATCGCCGCTCCTTCCCCTAACAAAATCGTGTTGCCCCGCGTATTAATCGCCAGTAGAAACCGAAAATGGGGACGCAGCAGGCGATACACGGGATGGGTTTTGGGCAACTGACGTGGCGTGGCGATCGCAAACGCCTCCATTGCCAGATGGGTATCGCAGAGATGCACAATCAATTCGTGATAGGTGACATCTGCCGTCTGCACAAAGAGCTTTGCCTGCATCCAGCGATCGACCTCGGTTTGGGTTGGTGTTACCAATCTGCCGGGTTCCACCTGAATCAGCACAGGCTCCAGCCCCGTATCGGTACAATGGAACACCGCGATCGGGCTACCCACATAGCGCCCAGCCTGCAAATCAGCGGGAGTCAGTTGTGCCAACAGCGGGTAATCTGCCACAAACAGGCGGTTTGCCGCTGCTGCCTGAATAAGGTCAACAGAACTCTCTCCAATCACATGCTCTGCCCACGTTTGCAGAAGCGGTTGATCCGCCTGCTGGATCTGGCGCAGCATCATCGGATTTTGTCCTGCTATCCGCTGACGGGCAAACTCACGATCGCTCAACCCACCGTCACGCTCAAGAATGTGACTCACGACAGGACGTATGCGCCCTAAATCTTCCAGCACTTGATAGAACTGCGATCGACGCGCTACCGTGTCTGCATGAAGCTTAGCCGCCATTTTCGCAGCCAGGAGTATCGTCGTCATCGTGCGTCGTTCACGCACAAACGCAGTATCAAACTGCTCGTTAGGCGGTAGGTTGGCGTTAAACCAACCCGATTGCAACACCTTAAAATCCACCAGCAGTGTGGCAAGTTGTGCCCATGCCTTCGCCGCTGTCTGGTGCGTTTCCTCAAGCTGGTGCAGCACTAAACTCAACGGTTCGGATAACTGCCCCTCAGCTAGCAAATTGTGGCGCAGTTGAGTCAGCACGTAGCGCCAGACACCATCTTCGCCAGCGTGGGGAAAGAGACGAGCAGGTCCCTGTTGATCAAGGGCAGTGGGATCATAGCGATAGTGCCCCTGCTGCTCAGTCGGAGAAACATGGAATCCCATAAGCTACTCCAATCGTAAGTGGCTCAATTAGACAAACCCGATCACGACGCATCATAGCAAGTAGATCGTTGTCGGGCGATAAACCAGCACACAATTAGGCTGGGGAAGAAAGCAGAGGGCAGGAGGCAGAAGGCAAAGGAGTTTTTGGTTTTTAGTTTTTAGAAGGAGTCAGGAGCGGCTCATGCACTAACAACCAACAATCAACAACCAACAACTAGCAACTGGTTCAACTCAAAACTCCCCCTCCTTCTGCCCCCTGCCCTGTGCCCTCTGCCTTCTCTTACCTTCCAGCCACCTTCGTTTCTTGCAAATAGCTTCCTGGATTCAAGTCCTGCATCGCCAGCACGTCTGCCCGCACCCGCTGTTTTTCGGTGTACTCACGCACTTTCAATTGTGCTGTGGCATAGGTGGGTGTCGCTGAAGAAATTTGCTCTAACGCCTCTAGCGCTTTATCAAACGCCTTGTTTTCTGCCTGGTTGTAAGCTGTCTGAAGATAGCTCACGGCCTGGATTTGTTGCTTGTCGCGATATTCACGGAGCTTTTCCTGCGCTTTGGCATAGACAGACGTTTCTGCCGGAATCTGTTTGAGTGCTTCGATCGCGCCTGCAAAATCTTTGACGATCGCCCGTCCATAGGCATCATTTAGCGATTGAGCCGACGCAACTTCTGCCGGGTTATCTGACGGTTGCGCTGTGGGTGGAATCGACGACAATCGATCAATCATTTGCGGTGCCCCCTGAGCTTGCATCAACTCGCTACCAGGCTGAGCCACCAGTTTGGCAAGCGGTGCTGAGCGATCGGCGGATTGTGCATTGCTCTGCTGCGCAGCGATCGGTGCATTGCTCTGCGCGATGAGGGTGTCACGGTTGGGTGCAGCCACACTGCCATGAGGGGTTGTTTGATTGGGGATTGATTCTGCCGCCGACACGGGCTTAGGAAGTTGTCCTGCCTGCTGGCGATGGGTTGCGTCTGCCACCGCTTGACCATCCTGTTCGTTGTCTCCCAGTAAGGTGCGATCGAGCAAATGGGGCAAGGCATAGCCACAAACCGCTGCTGCCATTACCGCACCAATGCCAACGCCAATCTGTACAGCCGGACTAAAGAATCGATCGGCTAGCGTTTCTGGATCGGGCGTGTTCAGGGCAAGCGCTTGCGAAGAGTCTTGTAGGGGCAACAACGGAGCGATCGCAGACGCTGGCTTCTCCGCCGACTCCTGGCTAACAGAACCAGACGCTACAGCCTGTGCAAGCTGACGGAGTGCCTGCAATGCTTCCTTTGCAGAGGGATACCGCTGGGTATGGTCAGCACGCACCATCCGGCTCAGTATCGCCACTAGCCCATGACGCAATGTTGAACCCGCCGTGTCACCAAAGGGTTGCCAGCAAATTTCTCCTGTCAGCGCGTCACGGCTCAACTGTAGCGGTGAACTGCCTGTCAGCGCTTGAATGCCAATCAACCCAACCGCATAGATATCGCTGGCAAGGCACGGTAGCCCTTGTATCTGCTCTGGCGACTGATAGCCTTGCGTATTGGGCATCATTGAGGATGCAGGCAGTCCTTGTAGCGTCATGAGCGACAAATGACTATCGCGCACGGTGCCAAAGTTTGTCAGGATGAGCGTCCCGTCTGGCGATCGTCTCATCACATTATCTGGTCGCACGTCGCCATGCCGACAGCACTCTTGATGCACAACTGCCAGCACTTCCAGGCATTCCAGCAACAATTGCACCACTTGATCTTCCTGCCAGGGCTGCGACCCTAACTCCACGCTCAAGGGGGTACCACTAATCAACTCCTGCACTAAATGAAAGCCCTGTTCATCCTCAAAACAGGCAAGCAGTGTAGGTAGTTGCTCATGCGCTCCCAACCGCTCCAGGGTTGCCGCCTCGCGAACAAAGATCTGCCGCAAAGCTGACCGATAAGCAGAATCATCGTTGACGGGTATTATGTGCTGAATGACACATTCAGGCTGACTGGGGCGACGGGTATCTTGTGCAAGATACGTATGCCCCCAACTGCCAGTCGCCAACACTTGAACAACTTGATAACGCCCATCCAGTAGCCGATCCAGCCCTGGATAACTGATCTCAACAGGAGTTAATACGTTTGGCATAGGGAATAAGGTAAAGAAGCAGTGAGTAAGAGAAGAAAGCACCACTGTCTTAAGGAGCACAAGCAAAGCACTGAAAAGCGAGACGCTTAAATTTCCGTATACAGGCATTCGGTCTACTGCTCCGGATCATTTTGAGATGCTTTAAACCCGTTTGTGTCTAAATCAAGCCGCGTAACGCTGATTGACTGACAAAAGTTTTGAAAGGCTGGTCGCTTCGTTGCTCACTCGCCCCTGATTCAAATCCGGGCTAAGGGTGCGAAACCCGTTAAAGCGGGCTGATGGCTCGTAGTCCTCTTCAGAGGACTACGAGCCATCAGCCCGCACTTTCAGTGCAGGGCGGTTCAAGTACTCGCTAAAAGATTTGTCAGTCAACCAGCCATGTAACGCATCTGAAGGATTGCGATCGCTTAACAGCCGTCTTTTCCTGATGCCGTTTTGCTAAATGAGCCAATCAACGTGTCGATCGCGGCGTTTCAGCTTACTATTAAAGCCGTTAAAGCTCCGGTTTCCCTCGCATGACTGATGCCTCCCCCTCCTCATCGGTACCTGTCGTTCCTCCCGCCACTACAGACACCGATCGCCCCCAACCCGATCGCCATCAGCAGGTTCGCTTTCGCAGTGAAGGAGGCAAACTGCTGCTAATGCTGCCACCCGAAGGTGAGGACGGTGAATCCAATACAGCCTTTCACTGGACTGAAGTGTGGCAGCAACTCAAGCAACGGCTCGACGCAAACGAGCGCTTCTGGCAACCCGATACGACCGTCCATTTACTGGCGCGCGATCGCCTGCTGGATGGACGGCAACTTCAGGCGATCGCCGATGCACTCACTGAAGCCCAACTTCACCTCAAGCGGGTGTATACCAATCGCCGACAAACAGCGGTTGCCGCCGCGACTGCGGGCTACTCTGTGGAACAACAGTCTGCGATCGCGCACCTGAACCAACCCACTCAAGAAGCCGCCCAGACCCTAGCCGAGCCACTGTATCTGGAAACAACGCTGCGATCGGGTGCAGACATCCAGCACAACGGCACCGTGGTTATTCTGGGCGATGTCAATGCGGGAAGTGCAGTTGTTGCAGAAGGCGATATCTTAATTTGGGGACGGTTGCGCGGCGTGGCTCATGCAGGCTCCAAAGGCAATGCTCGCTGCCTCATCATGGCAATGCAGATGGAACCCACCCAACTTCGGATTGCTGATTTTGTTGCCAGGGCACCCGAAACGCCTCCTGCTCAATATCAGCCAGAGGTTGCCTACGTGACTCCCCAGGGCGCGATCCGCATCGCTAGAGCCGTTGACTTTCATCGCGGGGAGAAGGAGAGGGAGCGTTAGGAGGGATGAGGGATGAAGGACGAGGGATGAGTTGATTGAGCGGTCAGCTTTCTTTGAACAACTAACAACCAGCAACTAACAACTAACAACTCCTCCCATCTCCAAGGGTTTACCGATTGCGTCTAAGATTGCTTTTTTAGATACCACGATCGAATCGCCGCATACAGAGTATAAGAAGAGTCAGCTTCGATATAGTTAAAACACTTGTAATCAAGCAGCTTGAGTATCAGATGCTAGGCAGTAAATAATTCACATTACGGTCAAAGCAATTTGTCAGCGTCAAATTCGTTTAGCGTCAGCAATCTAGGGCATAATTTAGAGCTTAAAAGCAGATGTGTCACGGTCTTCTTACCGATTTCCTGTCATTCCACTCCTTGTCCCTGTCGTTATTTACTGCCTAGTCCATGAGTCGCATAATTGTTGTCACCTCTGGCAAAGGGGGCGTGGGCAAAACCACGACTACCGCCAATCTAAGCATGACGTTGGCACGGCGAGGTCGTAAGGTTGCCGTCGTGGATGCCGATTTTGGTCTGCGCAATCTAGATCTGCTGCTGGGGTTAGAAAATCGCGTCGTCTATACTGCTGTGGATGTGCTGTCGGGGCAGTGTCGCCTAGAGCAAGCGCTGGTGAAAGATAAGCGTCAACCCAATTTAGTCCTGCTGCCAGCGGCGCAAAATCGCACCAAAGATGCGGTGAACCCTGACCGGATGAAGCAATTGGTGCTGGCGCTAGCACAAACCTATGAGTACGTGTTTGTGGATTGTCCGGCTGGCATTGAAATGGGCTTTCAAAATGCGATCGCTGCCGCGAGAGAAGCCGTCATCGTCACCACCCCCGAAATTGCCGCCGTCCGTGATGCCGATCGCGTCGTTGGGTTGCTCGAAGCCAACAATATTAAGAAGATTCAACTCGTCGTCAATCGTATTCGCCCCGCAATGGTGCAGGCAAACGACATGATGTCCGTCGAAGATGTGCAGGAAATTCTAGCCATTCCGCTGATCGGGGTCGTGCCTGACGATGAGCGCGTCATTGTCTCCACCAACAAAGGCGAACCCCTTGTCCTCTCAGAAACGCCCTCCCTTGCCGGATCTGCCTTCGACAACATCGCCCGCCGTCTCGAAGGCGAAAAAGTCGAGTTTCTTGATTTAAGCGTTAACAATGATGGCTTTCTCACCAAGCTTCGTAAAGTTTTGAACAAGAAGATTTTTTAGGAGACAGACGGCAGACGGCAGTTGTTACTGGTCAGTTGCCATCAACGTCTTCATCCCTCATCCCCCACCCCTTCAGCTTCCCCTGCTCCCCCCGCTCCCCCTCTCATCCTTCACCTCTACATGCTCCATGTTGATTGAACTTCTCGAACGCCTGTTTGCTCGACCCGGTGACAACAGCCGCAGCCAAGTGAAGAATCGGCTTAAGCTTGTGCTGGCGCACGATCGCACCGATATTCCGCCTCAGGCTTTAGAAGCGATGCGTCAGGAAATTCTGGAAGTGGTCTCTCGCTATGTTGAGCTGGATACCGACGGCATGGAATTTGCCCTCGAAAACAGCGATCGCACCACCGCGCTTATTGCCAACCTGCCCATTCGCCGCGTCCGTCCCGCTGCTGATAGCCCATCCCCAGAGCCAGCAAACCCTGCGATCGCCAACACCGAAGCCACCCCAGACTCGATCGTTCTAGAGTAAATCTGCACTTACACCCCACACCCTACACCCCACACCCCAACCCCTCCCCCTTGATTACTGGCAAAACCAAACTACTCGGTGTCATCGGTTCGCCGATCGCCCACTCGCTCTCGCCCGTGATGCACAACGCCGCGATCGCTCATCTGGGAGTTGATTACGCATACCTGCCATTCCTCGTTCAACCAGACTCGTTGAAGCAGGCGATCGACGGGTTTGCGGCGATCGGGCTACAGGGGTTCAGCATCACCATTCCCCACAAGCAAGCCATCATCCCCTTATTAGCAGGCATTGACCCGATCGCGAAAACAATCGGTGCAGTTAATACCGTCTGGCGTACCGAAACGGGCTGGCATGGCACCAATACCGATGTGGCAGGCTTTCTGCATCCACTCAAGGCGTTGAAACGTGACTGGAGCCAAACAACCGTTGTGCTTCTGGGCAATGGCGGTGCCGCAAGAGCCGTGGTTGTGGGCTGTGTCCAACTGGGCTGTGCTGCGATTCATGTAATTGGACGCGATGCTCAGAAGCTAGAGGCGTTTGCGCGGAGTTGGGTAGGCTTGCCGATTGCTAAGGTGCATGTTCACACCTGGCAACAGTTGCCAGCGCTGCTGCCTCAAGCAGGCTTACTCGTGAATACAACTCCGATCGGCATGTCATCTCACGAGGCACGATCGCCCCTCAGCCCTCAAGAAACCGATTGTCTTGCACCCAACGTCGTTGCCTACGATTTAATCTACACCCCCAGCCCAACGGTGTTTTTGCAACAAGCAACGGCACGAGGCGCGATCGCGATCGACGGCTTAGAAATGCTCCTTCACCAGGGTGCCGCCGCCCTGGAAATCTGGTTACAGCAACCAGCCCCGGTAGATGTGATGCGGCGATCGCTCCAACAGCAATTAGGCATCGCTTAACGGCGATCGTCATGTTTTTAACGCTGATTGAACAGCTACCAAAACAAAGCTGACCGCTGACCGCTGACTGCTGACTCAAACAAGCCTAAAACCCTTGCAGCCCAGCATCACTCACGCCTGTAAACATAATCCAGGAGAGAAAGAAATCCGAAATAATAATGGCAAGAATGCTGGTGACGACAGACGTGGTGGTGGATTGCCCAACGCCCTTTGCGCCACCGCTCGTCGTTAAGCCCCAGCTACAGCCAATGACAGCAATTAGCATACCGAAAATGACACCTTTAATGGGACCAGCGCAAATATCCCAAACGCTCATGAGGTCATGGGCAGACGAGAGAAACGCGCTGGTGGTCATGTCATACATTTGCGTGGCAATAAGCAACCCGCCAGCCATACCCGTGAAAAACGAAAGAATGGCTAAACCCGGCAGCATCAAAGCACACGCCACCACACGGGGCACAACCAGATAATCGACCGGATCAGTTTTCAGCATGTAGAGTGCATCAATTTGCTCAGACACCCGCATAGTGCCCAGCTCGGCGGCAAAGGCAGAACCAACCCGTCCCGCTACCACTACAGCGGTGAGAATGGGCGACAGTTCGCGGGAGAGCGCGATCGCCAGAATACCCCCAACAGCCGATCCTGCACCCAATCGCAAAAATTCTCGTGAGACTTGAATGGTGAACACCATGCCAATGAACGCCGCCGTGATCAGCACGATCGACAGCGATTGCGGTCCGACGATCTTCATTTGCTCGATCGTATTGCGGCGATCGATCTTACCCGTCAGCAGGTGGTAGATTACCCGCCCACCCAGCAACACAGCCGCTTTTAACCGTTGATTCCAGGCATCCAGAGACGAGAACGTTTCATTCATAGGAACTTCGCACCACAACAGTCATTTATGAGCAAACCTTTGTGCACAGCCACACAGCCGCGTGTTGTACCACTGGAGATCAACACGGTTTCTACCGCCACGATCGCTACCAGTTGCCAACAATACCCCTATCAAAATAACGCTGATAGCCGTTAGTATAGCCGCTGATGTAAGCCTGCTGTTCAGCCGCATCGACCAAAGCAAGACGGCTAATCCCCCGACCTGAATCCTGGGGAAGATTTAGACGAGCGTCGTTATAACCATCGGTGTCACCCTGCTGCGTCAGTTCGGTGAGTCGTCCAAACGAAACACTGGGTAATGGTGATGGTGATGGTCGTTGCGAAAAACCATTATTGTAAGCAGCCTTATAAATCTGTATCTCCTCCGGCTTGGTCAGATTTAAGATAAAAATGCCTCTATCAGGGTTTGCCGCTTGACTGGTCTGAGCATCGTTGTAGCCTTCTCGATAAGCGTATTGCTCTAGCTCACGGCGACGCTCAAGTGTGACCGATCCAGTCGGTATTGGTGTTGGTGTTAATGTCGGTGTTGGTGACGGTGTTGGTGCTGGGGTCACGGAATCGTAGCCGCGATTGTATCCTTCGCGGTAGAGTTGCTGATCAGCAGGTGTAAAGTTCAACGACGGAAGCCATCGGTCAGGATTGCGTGGATCGCCGACGGTCGCATCGCCATAGCCATCTCTGTAACCCCGCAAATTTGCTGTTTCACCAGCTTCTAACCGCTGAGATCTTGCGGTTGGCGCAGTCGTCTTTTGAGCCGTATTCAGCTTTGCATTCGTGGCTGAGTTCGTTGCAGACGGCAAGGTAGACGATCGGTTACAGCTTGTGACGGCGACCAATAGAAGCGATAAAACAGCAATTCTGATGGGCATTGTTTCGTGGGTTAAGCAATCGAACCGAGCGATCGAACCAGTTCAACAATCGGATTGAGTGTTGTTAGCAACGGCATGATGACATCGACCATACCTGTTTGCTTACTGAGAGTCTTACCGCCACACTACAGCAATTTCTGCCCGTATTGTCGATCGTTTGGGTGATGGCTTTGTGTCTACAGCCAATCGTAGACAAGCTCCCCACTGGCGACTTTCTCGTGAATCAGTTCCCGAACGAGATCCAGTTCTTCTGGGCTAACTTTGCCATTTGACCAGATGATCGTTTTAATCGCTTGCATTTCTTGAGCCGTCACTTTACCGTCTGCGATCGCTCGTTCAATCACGCTCCTCAGCTTTTCTAAATGTTTCGCATCTTCTGGCGCACTCACTGGCTCATGACGGTTTTCCATTGGCAGGCGACTCCTAAAGCGCTGTTTAAGGAAGTAGACGGTCTGCTTGGTGGCAGTAATGACTATTTTCAAGTAAGCGCTCACTCAATGTTGCTCATATAGAACAAGACAGCGCGATAAGAGTGTAGTTTTGGCTAACGGCAATGCCTATCAACACGTTTCTCTTTTAATAAGAGATGTTATTAGGTAAGCTTTGCCAAATCTTTCTAATGCCACTAGATGCAGACTCAAGATCTCCCCTTGATAGCGCGTTTAAAGCTTGACGCATCAAAATAGGATTGACGCATGCGCCGTTTATCCAGGGCTGACGACCGCTCCGAATAGATAACCTATCAAGTGATTTGTTCCAATCAGGAAAAAGTTCTTCACTAAGGCCTAAAGGACAGCTTCTAAGATAAGTATCACTTATTAGATTTGACATGAGTAAGTATCCAAACGCACGACGGAACTTATTCTTTTTGCGTTCACCTTTTAGAGAAAATACCTCAAGCATTCCCTTGCAAACTTGACACCAAATAATGTAAAGGTGCTCATAATAAATCTTTGTGTTGAACACACCATCATTTGCTTTTAGCGTTGAAACTATGCTCAAGGCGTGAGCAGCCAGATAATCGCTTAACAAATCTAGTTCAGCCATAATGAGCCTACCCGAAGGTAAATTCACTGATTTCATAGCTTGAACGTCTTCATGACATATTAAACGTTGAGAACAGTGGGAAATTTCGTGAAAAAGAAAAATAGTACAAGCTAAACCTAACCATTGATCAGGTTGTAATTCTTTTTGTACTAACGCATGTTTAGCTAACTTAGCAATAACGTTCAGATTAAGGCTTATTGAGCTATCACTAGGAGCCATTCCAGCTTCTCCAAGTGATTCAAAAAGTATTATCTGCCCATATGCAGTCAAGGGTTTAGTGACAGCCTCAAGACGTTGGTCATGTTTCAGCAAATACCCTGCATGTTGCTTCACATACAAAATATTTTGAGACAAAATTGACCACGCCTTTTCCTCAACTTTGATTGCCAAAAGTTCTTCCCTCAAAGTTTCACTGATTGTTTCAGTTTTAAGCTGAATACACGGTTCAGTGCCTCCAACATCTCCATAAAGCGTCATAGGTAGAGCGACGCGCTTCTTTTTCAAAGAAGTAACCGCTTTTCCGAAAGAAGAATTACTTGCCCAAGGCCGTTTTGCTGATTGAGCAGCATTAAAACCCTGAAATCGGTCATCTGAATCTTTTGGGATGAACATTAGACGCTGGCTTCGCTATATGTAGCGGTTGCTGGTTGGACAAGACACTATAGCACAACAACCTACATAACGATCAAATTGTCAATAGGTACGATTGCTTCTAATCAAAAAACTTCAAGTTAAACGCAAAAAGCGCCCCTCCGTATAGAGGGGCGCTTTTTGCGCTTAACTCAACTCAGCTAGCTAAAGGATAAAACTAACCGTTGATGCTGGGAGCCGCGAGGGCGACCGGAGCCGCTTCACCGGCTGCCAAATCCAAGGGGAAGTTGTGTGCATTCCGCTCGTGCATCACTTCCATCCCCAGGTTCGCACGGTTCAAGATGTCCGCCCAGGTGCCCACCACTCGACCCTGCGAGTCGATGATGCTCTGGTTGAAGTTGAACCCGTTCAGGTTGAATGCCATCGTGCTGATGCCCAACGCCGTGAACCAAATCCCGATCACAGGCCACGCACCCAAGAAGAAGTGCAAGCTGCGGCTGTTGTTGAAGCTGGCGTATTGGAAGATCAACCGACCGAAGTAGCCATGCGCTGCCACGATGTTGTAGGTCTCTTCTTCTTGCCCAAACTTGTACCCAGCGTTCGCCGACTCGTTCTCGCTGGTCTCACGTACCAACGAGGAGGTGACGAGCGAACCGTGCATCGCACTGAACAAGCTACCGCCGAAGACACCTGCCACACCCAACATGTGGAAGGGGTGCATCAGGATGTTGTGCTCTGCCTGAAACACGAACATGAAGTTGAAGGTGCCGGAGATACCCAGGGGCATACCGTCAGAGAAGCTGCCTTGCCCAATCGGGTAGATCAAGAAGACGGCGGTGGCGGCGGCGACGGGTGCGCTGTAAGCGACGCAGATCCAGGGGCGCATCCCCAGGCGGTAGGACAGTTCCCACTCGCGTCCCATGTAGGCGAAGACACCAATCAGGAAGTGGAAGACAACCAGTTGGTAAGGACCACCGTTGTACAGCCACTCATCTAAGGAGGCGGCTTCCCAGATGGGGTAGAAGTGCAAGCCGATGGCGTTGCTGGAGGGCACTACAGCACCGGAGATGATGTTGTTGCCGTACAGTAAGGAGCCAGCGACTGGCTCGCGAATGCCGTCGATGTCCACGGGGGGAGCGGCGATGAAGGCGATGATGAAGCAGATGGTGGCAGACAGTAGGGTGGGAACCATCAAGACACCAAACCAGCCTACATACAGGCGGTTGTCGGTGCTCGTGACCCAGTTGCAAAACTGCTCCCACACGTTGACGCTCTCGCGTCGCTGTAAGGTCGTTGTCATGGTAATAAAAGTGCGTTGTGGATAATGTAACGAGTGCTTAATGAACTCGTACACATAACATAACGGAATGTCGCAGGTTTGTAAAGCGATCGTTACGATAATTTCTCGATCGCGCCCTCAGTCACGGTGAAATCTCACCAGGGCGATCGGGCAATTGCTGACAAAGCATGAGGATAAGGCACCTTTGAGAGCATCGACGTAATGATATGAAAGGAGCCAGCGCTCAACCAGCATGTGAGCATCCGCTCTAAAAATCAGTAACATTTCTCAACTCATAGCTGGCTCACATTAAAGGTGAGCAGATTCAAACTGACGAAACCTGAATGGTTTTCGCGCTCTCAGGGGTAACTCACAGCAGACATGTCTTAGGGCGTGTCATCAATTAGCTCCGAAACCTTGCAATATCAGCAGTGTCACGCCCGTCCCCACACACCAGGCTAGGGGCTGGCACCCTTGCTGCAAGCAATATGCAGTATTAATTGATGACAGCCCCTAGCGTTCGTCTCCACTGCTGATTCTCAACTTTCAACGTCCCATTCACCACCATGCGCCAAAACAGACTCCCACTCCTCATTGGATAAGGGTTGCACCTGAAAATCAGCGTTAAAGCAGTCTGTCGCCGCTACAACCAACGCATTGGTTACTGTGTCGATCAACCTTTCTAGCGGCAGCATGAACGGCAGTATGGGTTGCCTGGGTGCCACGCCAAAAACCTGTTGGTACAGGGCAGCATCAACGCAGAGAGGCATCGAGCCGTGTTGTAAGGCTCCTGAACCACGACGTAGTTGAGCGCTGCCAACAAGCTTAGTCCCATCTCCCAGGACGAGATCAGCACCTGTTGCCGTGCCAAAGCAATTGGGGTTGCGGATGTAGCCTCGTCCAGCCTGCCCATATTGCAGCTCTACACCTAGCGATCGCCAACCCTGGATCAGAAATTCGCAAATGGTGCGATATGCCTGCACCCGATCGATCGGCAACCCTGACGTAACCACCGCGTAGGTCAAATCCCCCTGATGTAGGACGGCTCTCCCTCCGGTTGGTCGCCGTACTAACGACAATGGCTCACCCTCCCAGGTTAAATGCTGCCAATGCCCTGCCCAGTGATGCTGATGGTAGCCCAAAGATATTGCAGCAGGCTTCCAGGTGTAAAAGCGTAACGTAGGCGGTTGCTTCCCCTGAAGGTGTTGTTCCAACAACCAGGCATCCAACGCCATTTGAATGCTCCCTGGCGCATCCAGCAGTGGAATGAACCGCCAGGTTTGCATAGGGGTACAGGGATTCCAAAAACACCAGGGCTAACAGGAACGTGCCGAAGGTTGAGAAGACATACGACCCCCTGCTTCCCAGCTTCTAGCGCGTGCTAACAACTAACAACTTTTCTTGAATGCCCATCGGGCTATACAACCAACAACTTTAGTTCAGCTTGCACCAAACTCAGCTTGCAGCGGTTCATCTTGCTCATCAGCGATCGTGGCTACAAGGGTAATGGCACGCGAAATTTCACCCGGAGAGAGATCAGCCAGCGATCGAGCCGACAATACGACAACCTCATTCTGCAAAATGGCAAAGCGCGCTTCTAACGTTCCAGACCAATTCAACTCAAGTAATTTGCGCGTGAGTTTGGCTTCATCTTTGGCTGGCAGTTTCAAGACAGCTGACCACGCGCTGATGGTATCTTCGCTGGATAGCCCGGTCAGTTGAACAAACACCTCGACGGTGCCGTATTTAAATTTCCAAACGTAACCGCCATCCGTGGTGCTGACCAGTGCAGTGTTGTCGCTATCTAAACTGTCGATCACCGTTTCAATCACATCCACGATGTTTGCAGCAGTGATGCTGTCAGCTTGCGAATTAGCGGCATCGTCATCCGACGGTGTTTGGCGGGAAGTGTTGGAGCCTGGTTGGGAGGTTGTCATAGAAAGTTCTGTGCAATCACATGAGTGAGCGTTAAACGTAGAGGTAAAGATCAATGTGCATCGATCGCTATCGCTATTTAACCAGTATGTCACCCTGAGTCTACGTTAGCGCCGATTCACTCAATGGCTAACGGGCAACCCAAATCTTTTTAGGTTTGGCTCACCCAGGCTTTGGTTTGCTTAAAAAGCGCAACTCGCAATCGAGCAGAACGAGGTCTCAAGCCAGCCAGTTGTCTACAAATGTTTGTAAAGAAGGCGTTACTGCTTCTGCGTCACGCCTGTGCTAGTTCGTGTAAGACTGACGCAAACCTCGGAGGTTTTGGTCAAAATGCGTAAGCCCTGTCGTTAAAATCTATTGATTCTCTCCTTCGATCGCCCGTTCAGTCGCAAAAAGTTCAGCCGCAAAATCACGTCGTTTGGTGTAGCGGTAGGGACCCAGCACAGCACCCCAGGTTGCCTTTTGAGTGGCGATGTCAATGCCTTTGTCATAGCTCTCAAAGGTATCTGGGTTGGCTGCGAATCCAAGCTGCACCTGAGCTTTGTTGCCCTGGTAGGAAAAGAAGCACTGACAGTCTGGCATGGGTTGTGCAACCAGACGGTTTTCCCCTGGCTGTGAGGTAATTTTGAGCACACAGCCCGGTAGAAATTCAATCTGCTCTAACGTGATGGCGTTGAGAATGTCTGGTTTTAGCCCTGCACCTTTAACAGCGGAGGGATTTTTAAACGCATAATATTGCGCTTGCAGAGGCGCTTCAGGACGATCCGTTTGCATCAGGCGAACGAGGCGCTGACGATAGGGCTGATCGGGATTGATGACGTTTGACTGCTCCGCAAAAAGGGTCAAACTATCCTCACGAAACAGCGGTACAGGTCGTTGCCATAAGCGTAGGTGAACGAACCAGACCGGGTCGGCGATCGCCTGTTCGCGGTTATCAAACTCGCCCGCCATCATACGAGCCAGCACAACGAGAGTTGGATTAAGAGACATAGTGATTTTAATCGGATCGATCGCGCTCCAAGACCAACACTGCCGCTATTCTGGCGTTATTCTGGCACGTTGCGATAGCCGTAAAAGTCAATGTGATAGTCAGTGATACGCACGCCCGTTTGCTGCTCAATTTGCTGCAAGAGCGCTTCTGGTAGCTCAATGTGAACGTCTAGAATCTGCTCAGTATCTAAACAGTTAACGTGGCTATGTGAATCACTAATATTGCCATAGAGCCGTCCATCTGAGCGTTCAACGCACTCAATAATGCCGTGTTCAGACAACGCTTCCAGGTTTTGGTAAACAGACGTGTGACCAATCTCTTTACCCTGACGATTGAGGCGGTTATAGATTTCTCTGGCGGCTAAATGTTCTTTTTCTTGCCACAGCAACTCAAGAATGAAGCGTCGTTGGCGGCTCAACCGCATTCCTAGCGACTGACAACGCTCCAGAGCATCCTCTAGCGATCGAATTGGTTTTACCGTTGCCACATCATTCTGCATATTGAATGCTCTCGGCTTACATACACGACCTCGTTGCCTACATTCCGTCAGCTTTTGCTGTGTCAAAAATCTGGTCTGCTAGAGTGCCCACATCCTAAAACCAACGGAACCTGTGAAAGTTTATGTGTGGTTTAGGATTTTAACAGCAATAGGTTACGAAACCTGGACTCTCAACACCTTAATCTGAGAATGGCATTGATAGACGTTGATACATACAGTTGTATCACACGCTAACCCAAACTCGCTACAACTTTGCTTTAGTTTTAGGGAGGTGAGGGGTGAGGAGTAAGGAGTGAGGAGTAAGGGGGGAAAGTTAAGAGTTTTGAGTTTTAAGATTCTCCCCCTGCTTCCTCTGCTTCCCCTGCTCTTACCTTCTACTTAGCGGTCAGCTTTTTATCCTTTAGCCTTCATCCCTCATCCCTCCCCAATCTTCTCTTTCCCTTCGTCCTCGCTTGCTAGACAATAGAAAGAGAATGTTACCGAAGTGCCAGGTTTTATGAGCGTTTTGCAGTTCCATTGGTCAGTGACGATCGCAGGTAGCCAAACTGTCGATCGATGGCAAAAAGATGTATACCAATTGGTACGACGATCGGGGTTGCTGCTGGCTCTGGTGATCTGCCTGGTTTTACTGGGGGCATCGCCAGCGGTTGCAGGCTTAAAAGACGATCGCTACGATGGCGAAATTTTCACCCTTTATGCCGGGAATGGGTCGCTGGTGCCACCAAAATTTACCCTGGCAGAAGCGTTGAAGCGCGATCGACCAACGCTGCTAGTGCTGTATGTGGATGACAGCCGTGATTGCAAAGCTTATTCAGCCGTTGTTTCGCAGGCGCAGGCGTTTTACGGTAAAGCAGCAGATCTTTTACCCGTGCGGGTCGATAGCATTCCACCCAAAGCAACGTATGCAGCCACAGAACCTGGGCGCTACTACAAAGGGTTGGTGCCGCAAACGATTTTGTTTGATGCTGCTGGCAAGGTCGTGCTAGACGAAGCAGGCGTTGTCCCTTTTGAGACGTTGGACACAAAACTGCGGGAGGTCTTTGACTTGCTACCGCGATCGCAGTCGCTGGAATTAAAACGCCGACAGGTGAATGAGGTGACGACGGAATTGGCACGGTAAGAAGGCGGGGGCGTTGTTGGTTGTTGGTTTTTAGTTTTTAGAAGGAGTCAGGAGTCAGAATACAACGGAATTCAGGAGTCAGAATTTGGAGTGAAAATGTCTACAGCTATAGTTTTCAGGCTGAAGATATATACCTCACTTAACGGCAAACCGCTGTAATTACTAGCAACTAACAACTAACAACTAACAACCAACAACTTCTATCTACCGATGCAAGCTGGGGCTGAGTTTGATGCAACTGGACGGTATCGCTATTTGCTGTGGCGATCGTGGGATGAGCAAGCGACCAGGGTGGGGTTTGTGATGCTTAATCCCAGTCGGGCAGATGGGGTTGTGAATGATCCAACCGTTCGTCGCTGTCTTGGCTTTGCGCGATCGTGGGGGTTTGGTAGGCTGGATGTGGTCAACCTTTTTGCCTATTGCGCGACTCAACCAAGGGAACTACGGCAGGTGATTGATCCAGTGGGACGGGAGAACGATCGCTATCTGGCGCAGTTGGCAGAGCGAGTAGACCAGATTGTGCTGGCATGGGGCAATGACGGCGGGTTGCAGTCACGCGATCGCGCGGTGATGGCGCTGTGGGGCGATCGCATCCCCACCTACTGTCTGGGCATCACAAAACAGGGACAGCCGCAGCATCCGCTTTACCTGCGACGAGACGTGCAACCAATGCCGTGGCTTCAGTCGGTTTCTAGCTGAACAAAGGCACCCCCCCGCTGGACTCCAGACTGGCTCCCGTAACTACTGATGGTGAGCGATCGCAAACGGTCAAATACGGGCTTGCCTGCTAACTCAATGACTTTTAAGACGGGGAATTGTTGTTCCAGAAGTGGCTGACTGGCATTCCAATCTAGATAGAGGTAGCCGTTGTTGGGCTGTAAGAGCGAGGTCGTTGCCTGCTTGAAGGCTTCACGGCTTACCAGGGAACGATCGACCGCTTTAAGAGCGCTATCCATTGCAGCAACGGAGGTTGTAAAGAGTTCGTACTTGCCAACCGTTGCATGGACTCCCTGCACGTCTGCCTGAAGGTTCAGCGGTTGGGAAGCCCGTTTTGCCGAAGCGGTGAGGCGCGTCCAGGCTGAAACGGTACGATCGCTCAAAGCAAGTGGTCCGACGGTTAAGCCATGCTGTGTTGCCAGAGCATCTAACTGAGCGATCGCCTGCTGCCCAGCCTCGGTCTGTGGGCGTTGGGTAGCGAAAACCCAGTCGGGATGAAGCACACCGTTAGCGCCAACCCCATCTGGAGGTAGCATCGCCAGGGCATATTCTCCTTTAACCCAGCTAAAGACATCAGCGGACAAGTCAAATTGCCAACGGGTTTGCAGGTCTTGTAACGGTTGCTGAATGAGTTGCGCTGCGGTTTCGTAGGGTGCCAGCCCTTTCACAAGCTGAGTCCACTGACGATCGAGGTCTTTCCCCGAAGCGGCAAAGGACGCGTTGACAGGCACGTATTGTAGGGCACCAACGGGTTGAGACAGCGATGGCAGCGCCGTTGCGGCTCCATCGGGTGAGAGTAACGCCGTCTCAGCTAACAATCCCTGTGCATTGAGGGTAAAGCCAGCGATCAAAGACTGCTTCAACAACGCTGTTTCGTCGTCCACATTCGTCTCGGTATTCACAGTCTTTAGCGGTTGGACTGGTTTTGTTGCCGGAAACTCGCGTAGCCACTGAGTGAACTTCGGCAGGTTGACAAACGTGAGTCCGATGCGCGGCTGGGTCAGTGAGTCGATCGCCCGTGTAAAGAGCTTTGATTGCTCCAGGCTGAGATCAGGAGCCTGAACGTTGTTAATTGCCTCGCGCAGCACTTTAGGGTGGTTGGCAAACAGAATAAAGCGATCGCCTACTGCCGCACTGGCTAACGCGGGCGTTGGCGCAGGTGACACAGGCGATTTTGGCGGTTGAACCTGCAACCGATAGTTGGGTGGCTTTGGTCTACGGGTAGTCGACTCCCGATCGACTTCAACCGCTGGAGCGTTTGCCGCAATGATCTTCACACCCTTGTATTGCTCAAAGACCAGATCACTCCCCGCGATCGCTCGCTTCTGCCAGAACAATTCTAGAAATTCCCGCGATTTTTGTGGGTCTTGAGTGGCGATCGCCGCTAGATACCCTGGCTGCTGACCGTTTGCTGCATCATAATCGAGATCCAGGGTCGTAACTGCCAGCGTGATTTCTTGCCCTAGCCAGGGTTGAATATCCCGCTCATACTCCATCCCGGTCGTTGCCAGCAGGCTTTGCTTCAACTGGGCTAACTCTTCTCGCACCTGACGGCGTTTTGCAAGTGGAGTTGCTACCAGTTGAGCCGTTTCTAACTGCTCAGGGTTCAACAGCAGCGACACCATAGCAGGAGCCTGTTTAGGCACAAATAACGCTGCACCGGGAGTTGCGGTTGCTTCGCTGCCCAGCAACCGCATGGGGGTACGGGCAACCAGCCAGTAGAAGCCGCCAGCACTGAGCAACAGCAGCGCCAGCACAACGACAGACAAAAAGAGAAGGAGCGAACGAAGCTTCATGAGATCACGGTTACTAGGGGCTGTCATCCATGACGACGACACATGACTTTCAGCAAGGGTTTCAGCCCCCAGCCTTGTGTGTTGGAACGGGCTTGACCATGCTGATACTAAAGATTTTGGAGCTGTGATGACACGCCCTACCAGGCAGGAGCGCAAAAGAGTCCAGCATCATTATCCTGTAGTGCGTGCATCTTCTTTGCGATCGGGCAATGGCGATTCTTGATGTCTTTCTAGAAGCGTTACTCCTGACTGTTACAATCCGGATCAATGCGCGTAAACTCCACCCTTCAATTGCTTTCCTACTCCTTATGCCAGCGTCCTTTAGCCAGCCCATTCCCCAAATCAGCGTTGCAGAGCTAAAACAGCTTTTGGAGGCGGACTCTAATCAGGTGCAGTTTGTGGATGTGCGAGAAGCGAATGAGTTAGCGATCGCCCAACTAGACGGCTTTGAGCATCTGCCCTTAAGTGACTTTGCCGAATGGTCGCAAGCAATTCAAACGCGACTTGATCCGCAAAAGGAAACGATCGTCCTGTGTCATCATGGGGTTCGCTCCGCCCAGATGTGCCAGTGGTTACAGACTCAGGGATTTACGCAGGTGAAGAATGTGGTGGGTGGCATTGATGCCTATGCCCTCAGGGTCGATCCTTCCGTGCCCCAGTATTAGCCGATCGTTCCATCTCAAAGGAAGCGGCTTAAGCGTGTGATGATGCTGGCTAGACAAACTCTGACTCTATGAAGACTTTATTAATTTCGTTGCCTCTGCTACGAGTCATTTTGGCGTAGAAGGTAAAAATTAGTCATCTGCTATTGTGAGTGACAACGCTTAAGCTTTAATTAAGGCGCTTAATCCAACCGTTCTTTCTAGCTAGTGCATTTGCTGCCGTTAGCAACCATCCTTCATACCCTTTCATAACTGCCACCCGTTCATCAACTGCGAATTTAGAATGTCCCAATCGGTCAATCTTACCAATCGCCAGCAGCAGGTACTTTGGGCAACCATCCGCCATTACATCGCCACGGCTGAACCTGTAGGTTCCGAAGCACTGGTCAAAGACTACAACTTAAGCGTAAGTTCGGCGACCATTCGTAATGCGATGGCAGCGCTAGAAAAAGGTGGGCTGCTTTTCCAACCCCATACATCCGCTGGACGTGTGCCTTCTGACTCTGGCTACCGTACCTATGTTGACCAGTTGATTGTGCCGTCCAATAACCTCACTCAGCAAGTCGCCCACTTGCTCAACGATCGGCTGAACTCTGAAGATTGGAGCTTTGAGGCTCTGCTGCGGGGTGCCGCCCAAATTTTGGCTACCGTGAGTGGATACATCACCCTCATTACAACCCCTCAAACTCGCACCAGCCACTTGCGCCATGTGCAGCTTGTGCCCGTCGATGCGCGTCGAGTGATGCTGATTTTTGTCACCGACTCCTACGAAACCCAGTCTGCTCTGATTGAACTACCGCCCTTTGCTGACGCGGCTGAACTGGATAGTGACCTGCTGGAGCGAGAACTCCAGATCTTGTCTAACTTCTTAAACAGTCAGCTACGAGGACGCGCGATCGCTGAACTGGCAACCCTCGACTGGAGCGAACTCGATCGCGAATTTGAACGCTATGCCGACCTCCTGAGAACCATCCTGGTGGAGCTAACCCGGCGATCGCAGCCACCCGCCCCTACGCAAATCGTCATCAGCGGCTTGGCAGAAGTGCTCCGTCAACCCGAATTTTCCGAACTTCAGCAGGTGCAAACCATCATTCATCTTCTAGAAGAAGAGCAGCACCAACTTGTCCCTCTCATTTTTGAGCGATCGGATTTGCTGCATCCATCAAACTCAGAAAAACCCCGCAAGCGCGTCACGATTCGCATTGGAGCAGAAAACCCGCTCAAGCCCATGCGAACCTGCACCCTCATCTCCTCGACCTACCACAAAGATTCTGTACCCGTCGGGAGTGTGGGCGTTTTAGGTCCGACGCGCATGGTGTACGAGAATGCGATCGCGCTGGTCGAAGCCGCCGCTGACTATCTTTCAGAGGCGCTAAGCACACAGCCCTCATCCTAGTGGTCTATCAATTTTTAGTTGATGGGTGAGGCTGACGCGGAGACATAGGGACACGGCGACGCGGGGAATGCGCTTGCAGGTTAAGTATTTCATCCCTTGAGGGCACTATAAAAGTGCAGTGCTGCAATGTCGGTGCTGCGCGATCGCGTGCAAACTCTCGTGGCAAACCGCTGGCTGCAAGGAACTCCAGGACATGGTACAGGCATTGATTTCATCGTTGGGCATATGGGTGCTGCTTCCCAGCGCGTTCTGGATACTCATGCTTTTTGACTGCGTTCGCAATGAACCCGATCGGCAAACGTGGATCTACATTTTGATCTTTCTGAACGTTGCAGGGGCGATCGTGTACTTTTTTGCCTGCTGGCTACCCCGCTCCAGAGTTCCTGCACCGAACTACTTCAAGCGCTGGAGCCTGCGCCAACCCCTGTGGAACGCCGAAGCTGCCGTCCGCAATATTGGCAAAGCCCATCAGTATGTCACTCTAGGAAATGTGCTGACCGACATGGGCACGTTTGACAAAGCCGCAGAAGCCTACCAGCAAGCGTTAGAGAAAGAGCCTGCAAACATTCATGCTCTGTGGGGTACCGCATTTATTGAAGTGAGAAATAAGCAGTTTGCAGAGGCGAAAGAGCATTTACACACGCTGCTGAAGCTCGATCCAGACTACAAATGCGGTGAAGCCTCGTTGTTGTATGGCAAAGCGCTGTTTGAGTTGGGAGACTGGGAACCCGCCCGATCGCACCTCGAAAAAGATATCAAACACTGGAGTCATCCCGAATCATCGCTGTTGCTTGCCACGATTTTGAGCAAAGCAGGCAACACTCAAGACGCTCGTAACTGCCTGGAAACAATGCTGGCGAAGGTCAAAGCCTCGCCGCTTTACCACTACAGACGACACCAACATGTGGTGAAAAAGGGAGAGAAGATGCTGAAGACGCTGTAGATTGACAACGATTAACCGTTCGCTAGTTCGTTTGCTTTTCTAGCCGTTCAAATTGTTGAAATTGCTGCCATGCTCCAATGAAGTTGCCTTGCATGAGCGCCGCTACGCCACTCAAGGCATGAATTTCGGGCAGTTTGGGGTTTAACTTGAGCGCCGTGTTGAGTGCTACCTGGGCGGCACCCGCACGAAAATCGTACAGGTTAATAAAGGCAAAATACCCGTAGGCATAAGGATTTTGGGCATCAAGCTGCACGACCTGCTGAAGCGCAACGATCGCGTCACCCACTCGACGTTTAAGCACAGTTGCTAACGCTAAGGCATAGGCAAACTCACGATTCTGCGGTTCCTGGGTCAACCGATATGCCATCGCCTGTCTGACCTGTTCAGCATAATCTTGCGTCGGGTCATATTGATTAATCCGTCCAATCTGGTCAAACACAGGATCTAACGCCTTGCCGCCTTTAGGTAGCGCTGTCGCCAAGGTGCGTAGCTGCGTGGGAAGATCCAGTTCGGGTGCAGGGCTGGTGGTAGCGGTTGCATCCAGACGCAAAGTGACTGCTGGTGTAGCGATCGCCGTTGCTTTCCCCGTCTGGCGATCGAGGTAAGTCGCTTCTAAGGTATAGATTCCCGGTGTCGCGGCTGGTGGCGGCAACATCGACAGACGCTCTACCACTTGAAACCGAGCCGCACTCCCCACTGGTAAATTCTTGGGATGCAGTAAACCCATTCCAATACCGTGATCATGCAACCAGCGCTCCGTTGCAGCGGCTTTTCCCTGTTTGCGCCACGTCAGAACGACCAAACCCGATCGCAACACCTCCCAGCTACCAGACCAATGATACGTCACCGGGATTGGCTTACCGGGCGGAGCGCGATCGGGGAGGATGACTCGATCGAGGGCGATTGGGGTGTGGGGTGTGGGGTGTGGGGTGTGGGGTGTGGGGTGAACGCTGCCTTCTGCCTTCTGCCTTCTGCCTTCTGCCTTCCCCACTACAGGCATCACCTCTAACAGCGGAATCATGCGACGAAACAATTTCAGGGTACTGCGATCGGGCAGCTTCCAGCTTTTATGCAGCGTGAAGTCATCTCCCTGTTCTACTGCTTTGATTAACGCCGTTTGCGATTCCTGTTGGCGAATAGCACCCTGATCATCCGTTTTCGTGAGGAACCAGGAGAGCGATCGCTGGTCTTGTTCGACCTGTGACTTGCGCGTACCCACCTGCCGCCCATAGACGCGAAAATTTTGGAGATTGCCGTAATAGTTAATGTTGTGCTGATTAATTTGTCCCGTGGATGGCAGCACGCCAATGGTCGATCGCAGGTAAGGTGCTGCCTGTAGGACCGATTCAATCACCTGAGCGTGGGGATACGCTGCGCCCGTATACGCAAAGTGTTGGGCAAACGCGGTTGGTTGGGGAGTACGACCGAGGGGCAACGCGACCAGGTTGCTGCACATCAGCACGATCGCCAGCCCAATCGCGCCCCACTGCACCCATTGCCAGCGCTTTGGCAACAGCGTCACGCCATACGCCAGGATCAGCGCCACGATTGGTAAATAAGGCACCACATAGCGATCGTCCTTATTGACATTCAGCGAAGACAAGAGATAGCCACTGATGCAATAGATTGCCAGCCAGCCCAGCGCTTCTCTGGAAGCACCGTATACCTGTTGACGATAAGCTTTCGTTTTCGGTGAAAAATCTGCCTCGTCCGTGCAGTGGCTACTCACCCGCGATCGCCGCCAAAAGCACAAAAAGCCCAGCAGCGGCATCACCAGCAACGGCAGCGATATCATCACAGGCAGCGCTTTGAGGTAATACGTCCAGGCATCCAGCGACAGCAGGGAGGGATCTTGCTCTGCGATCGCCGAATCGATCGTGGCTCGTTTCGTGGCAGAGAGCATCAGCAGCCAGTTTGTGCGATACCAGGGCACCCAGACCAGCATAGAGAGGCACACGGCGAAAACCAACTGCACCAGTCGCATCCAGGCGCGCTGCCAGATGGTTTCGATGCCCACCCACACCAGCGGCACAAATAGAAACAGAAGGGCTGGTTGCTTCACCATCAGCGACAGCCCTAACGTAAGACCGATCGCGGCGGCTAACAGCCAATCTGAAAGGATGAATGATGAAGGATAAAGGATAAAATGCGTCTTGACTTCTCCTTCCCCCAATCCTTCCGCCCCCTGCCCCTTGCCCCCTGTCCCCTGTCCCCTGCCCCCTCTGCCCTCTCTGCCCCCTGTCCCCTGCCTTCTGCCCCCTGCCCCCCGCCTTCTGCCTTCCTCTCTCCATACCGTCAAACAGGCAAAACAGAGCGTGACGATCGCTGTGAGGGGAAAATCAAGCAAAAAGTCTAAGCGGACGCGATAAAGTCCCGGCATGAGCAAGCACAGCCCTACTGCCCAGAGTGCTGCTGGCACCGTGAGAAGACATACGCCGATGAGATAGACGGAACTGAGCAAAATAGCGCTGAACAGAAGATTGACCAGCGTACTTTGATCGGCTCCCGCACCAAAGAGGCTCAGGAAAGGTGTGGTCGAAAGGTAGAAAAGGGGCGGAATTTTAGAGGACAACTGCCACAATTGAGTCCACCAGTCGCCTGAGAGCCACTGGGGGGTTTGTAGCGCCTGCCAGTAGTTCAGTGCTCCGGTCAGGTAGTCTGCTTGATCCCAGTTGGGGATGCTGCGATCGAGGGCAAACCAGAGCCGATCGCCGATCGCCCCTAGCAGCCACAACAAGCCCAGGACAGGCAACCCTCTCACCCACGGTCGTCGATTGCGTCCAATCACCGTCCAGTCTGGCTCATTAACAGCTTTTTCATCTTGACATGGGGAATCCCCGCTTCCACAAAAACTTCGCCCTCTGGTTCAAACCCTAGTCGCTGGTAAAAGTCGTTCACGGCTGCCTGAGCGTGGATGTGGACTTCTGCTACGTCTGCGTTTTGCAAAAAGGCGATCGCCTCTACCATCAGGCGTTTACCAATCCCAAAGCCTCGCGCTGCCTCGATCACAGCCACCCGTTCCACCTTAGCGGTTCGATCGTCAAGCCTGCGAATTCTCGTCGTACCCACTGGTTGTCCATCTAAATAAGCTAAAAGATGATCCGCCGCTTCATCGTTGCCATCAAACTCTAACTCGGCAGAAACGCCTTGCTCAAGCTGGAAAACCAGATAACGAATCTGTTGAATGGCTGGAAAGTCGAGCGAGAAATTTGCAACTTTGATCACCAAATTGTCCATAATGACTGCTACCAGCGATCGCTTCAAGGACTTATATCTTGTCCACACCCGTGAACAGATTGAAACGGTATGGCAGCGAGTATAACGAATGGTGACCAGCCTGTCTCGATCTCAATGCTATAAAGAGCGGCTTTCTCGGTTTTCTGGCAATATTTGTCGATCGCAGCCCTGGTTTAGTGAAGAATAGCATCGACATGAGGATGGAACTTTGGTTGAAGAACGTGCCTTTTGGCTTGCCTGGTCACAGATTAATGGCGTTGGACCAGTTCTGCTGAGGCGACTACAGAAGCACTTCGGTTCGCTCATTACTGCGTGGGAAGCCGATTCTTTAGCCCTTGTTGAGGTAGAAGGCGTAGGAACCCAAACCGCCGACGCGATCGTGGCAGAGCGAAAAGCCTACAACCCTGCTGCCCTGATGGAAGAGCATGAACGCGAAAATGCTCACTTTTGGACACCAGCCGATGCGGATTATCCCCGTCTGCTGCTCGAAACGCCCGATCCACCACCGCTGTTGTACTATCGCGGCACGGTAGATGCCCTCGAAAACCAGGGTACGACACCAATGGTGGCGATCGTCGGCACTCGTGATCCCTCTGACTACGGTAGACGCTGGACTCGTCGCCTCACGACCACGCTGGCACAAAGCGGGTTTACCGTTGTTTCCGGGTTGGCAGAAGGCATTGATACCGAAGTCCACCGAAGCTGCCTGAGTGTACGAGGACGAACGCTAGCCGTGTTGGGTACAGGTGTCGATGTCGTGTATCCCTGGTCAAACCGCCAACTCCAGCAGCAAGTCATCGAGCAAGGGCTATTGCTGAGTGAATATCCAGCAGGCACCCAGCCCGATCGAACCCATTTTCCGCGCCGTAACCGTATCATTGCTGGGTTAAGCCGTGCCACGATCGTCATGGAAGCCCCTCTGCGATCGGGTGGCTTGATCACAGCCCATCTCGCAAATGATTATGGGCGCGATGTGTACATTTTACCCGGCAGTTTAGATAACCCCAAGTCGCTTGGCTGCTTGCATCTGCTCAACAAAGGTGCTCAGGTCATTCTCAGCGAGGCGCACCTGCTCGAAATGCTCGGCAGTCTGCCCAAACTTATACCACCCACCCCTGCTCACCAAACCCAGATCCCCCTCAACCTGGAGCCTGCGTTAGAGAAAGTGCTTCAGATTCTCACCCAGTTTGCTCAGGAAAACGGTGCCGAATCCCTCCCGTTTGATTTCATCGTGCAGCAGTCTCAGCTTCAAGCGGGTGCCGTTTCCAGTGCCCTGCTGCAACTTGAACTCATGGGTCTGGTCTCCCAACAGCCTGGAATGCGCTACCAACGGCAGTGATAGGAAAGAGAGTTGAGTTACAGAGTGAGTGGAATTCACTATGGAATCAACCACTTCAATTTCAATTTTTTGACGCTTGATGTTGGGGCCTAAAAGCTCGGTAATTCTTACAGAAACGAATTTTGACCAGGAACCATTCTGGTCGATCGCGGTCGATCAACCTGTGGAACTGCTGCACACCGCTCGTTTAACTGAAAATAGCCTGCCTGAAAATCGCTTCACGACATCACGATCGCATTCATTGCAGCAGTGCCAGACCGATTGTAGACCTGTTGAACCTTATGGCTAAAGTGACGTTCCTTTCAATCCACACTCAGGGTTTCAACGGTTCTGATCATGAATACAAATGCTACAGCCTTGACCCATTCCCGTGCAATTACGGCTATCACCGTCGAAATTCCTCCCTCTCCAGCACCGCAATGGAATCCGTTTGATCCGGCATGGATCAAAGTTTGGAAGGAGGTTGGTCCGATCGGCTACCTGGCACTACTCTGTGTCTTTATCTGGCTCCTGACCCGCTTCGTCGAGACGGTAAAGAGCAAATAATGCGGTTTTTAAAGGAACTGCGGTCAGTCATCACTGTTTGGCTGACCGTTTTTGCGAGAAGCCTGTTGACCGATCGACTCGTATCTAACCTGAGGGATGGTGATTGGGGTAGCTGCGATCGCTGCTTTTCTAGCCTACGGCAGAGCGGTTTAGAGCCATTTTCTACCACTTGGAGAGTCTTGGAGCGATCGTTAATCTCCCTCGATCACGTTGCGCGTTGGTCAGAAATTTTATACGTTTGTGAACATAACGCTTTGAATTTTCCCTCAGCGAGGAGTAAGCATGTATATCGTACAGATTGCCTCTGAATGTGCCCCAGTGATTAAAGCGGGTGGGCTGGGGGATGTGGTGTATGGACTCAGCCGAGAGTTAGAAATGCGGGGTCACACGGTTGAGTTGATTCTGCCGATGTACGACTGTATGCGCTACGACCACGTCTGGGGCTTGCATGTGGCGTATCAAGACCTCTTTGTGCCCTGGTATGGTGGAGTCATTCATTGCTCCGTTTATTGTGGCTGGGTTTATGGGCGGCTCTGCTTCTTCATTCAGCCGCACTCGCAGGACAAGTTTTTTAATCAAGGTCGCTACTACGGCTGTGTGGATGACAACATTCGGTTTGCCTTTTTTAGCAAAGCCGCATTGGAATTTTTGCTGCGAAGCAATAAGCGTCCAGACATTATCCACTGTCATGACTGGCAAACGGGTCTGGTGCCAGTGATGCTATTTGAGATTTATAAGTATCAGGGGATGGAGCATCAGCGCGTTTGCTACACGATTCATAACTTCAAGCATCAGGGCATGGGTGGTAGCGATGTGCTGTGGGCAACGGGGCTAAACCGAGAGGAGTATTACTTTGAGTACGATCGCCTGCGCGATAACTTCAACCCCTTCGCGCTCAACTTTATGAAGGGCGGCATCGTTTACTCAAACTACGTCACTACCGTATCGCCCCACCATGCCTGGGAAGCCCGCTGTACCGATATTGGCTACGGCTTGGGTCATACCTTGCATCTGTATCAGGATAAGTTCACGGGCGTACTAAACGGCATTGACTATGACGTGTGGAACCCGGAGAACGATCGCTACATTCCCCACAGCTACACCAAAGAGGATCTGGCAGGCAAGGCGAAGAATAAGCAGGCGTTGCGAGAACGGCTGCTGTTGCGGGAGGTCGATCGACCACTGGTGTGTTTTATCGGTCGGCTAGATGACCAAAAGGGTGTACATCTGGTGCATCATGCGATTTATCACACCCTCCAGCGGAGCGCACAATTCGTGCTGCTGGGGTCTGCAACCGAAGCAGGCATTAACGACCACTTCTGGCACGAAAAGCAATTTTTGAACGACAATCCCGACATTCATTTAGAACTAGGGTTTGATGAAGAGCTGTCTCACTTAATCTATGCAGGCGCAGACGCGATCGTCGTGCCCAGCAACTATGAGCCGTGCGGCTTAACGCAGATGATTGGCTTACGGTATGGTACGGTGCCGATCGTGCGCGGGGTTGGTGGTCTGGTCAACACTGTTTTCGATCGTGATTACGATGAAAAGCACCTGCCCGAAGAGCGCAACGGGTACGTCTTCTATGACACCGATTATGCAGCACTAGAATCCGCGATGGATCGAGCACTTGACTTGTGGTACGACAACCCAACCGAGTTTCGTCAACTCCAGCTTCAAGGTATGCAGTACGACAACTCGTGGAATTATCCAGGTAAGGACTATTTGGCAATCTACGATCACATTCGTCATTGATAATGGGCGGGGAGTAGGGAGTAGTACTCCTGCCCTCTGCCTCCTGCCTTCTGCCTTTTTTAAGCCTTTAGCCTTCTGCCTTCTGCCCTCTGCCTCCTATCCAAGGGGAAGCGTCACTGTGAAGGTTGTGCCAACATCAACAGTGCTCTGTACGTCGATCGTGCCTCCCTGAAGATCTACACACTGCTTGACGATCGCCAACCCCAAGCCTGTACCAGGAATCGCCCTGGCATTCTCGGCGCGATGAAAGCGTTCAAACAGGTGAAGAAGGTCGTGCTGGGGGATGCCGATACCGCAATCTTGCACCTGGAAGCTGATTGCCTCTGAAGTATGGCGCACTCGTAACTGCACGTTACCGCCGTGGGGAGAATACTTGATGGCGTTTGAAAGCAAATTGGTCAGAATATGGTGCAGGAGATGTTTGTCGAGGTTAACCAGGCTGTCGCGATCGTCGGGTGCTTTAGCATGAGACAGCACAATCATGCTTTGAGCAGTATCGGCAATGTCATGATCGAGCTGGAGTTCGTCCACAATCTGGCGGCAAAAGGCAACCACATCGATCGGGGTTGGGTTGCATTGCAGTTTACCTGCCTCGGCGGTGGCAGTGGTCAGCACGTCTTGCAGTAAGTGCTTAATGCGATCGGCTGCACCCCTGGCTCGCTGTAAAAGCGACTGCGTTTTAGCAACTGTTAATTGACTCTGGTTGCGTTGAAGTAAATCAAGAGACAGCAGAATGGCGCTCAACGGATTGCGAAACTCATGGGACACGATCGCAATAAAATCAGATTTCAGTTTGTGCAGTTCTTTTTCTTTGGCAAGTGCCGCTTGCGTTAAGCGTTCTGCTTGATACCGATTGAGCGCCACTTCAATCGCCGTCACCAGATCGTGCTTTTCAAACGGTTTGACAATATAGCCATAGGGGCACACAGTCTTAACCTGCTGCACGGTAGCAGCATCAGCATGAGCCGTCAGAAAGACGATCGGCACATCATGTTGCTGATGAATTTGGGCTGCCGCTTCGATGCCGTTCTGATCACCGCGAAGGCGAATGTCCATCAGCGCCAAATCGGGGTGCCAGCGATCGACGGCTTCTAGCGCTAAGGTGGCACAGTCGGCGACTGCCACAACGGTATAGCCAAGCTGAGTTAACTGCCGCTGAATATCTAACGCGATGATCGGCTCATCTTCCACCACGAGAATTTTAGCGCTCATCGTTACCTAGCTTGGGTAAGGGAATGAAAGTGCAAAGCGGGTGCCGTAGCTGCAATCTAGCTTAATCGTGCCTCGTAGCTGTTGTCCAAACGCGTGTACAAGCTGAAGACCCAGCGAATTTGTGTGCTGTGCGGCATCAACTGAAGCCATTGAGGCAAGAAACCCAACTCCATCGTCGGCAATAACCAGTAGACACTGATCGAGGGTAGGCACCGAAAAAGAGATGCAAATTTCGCCTGGGCGATCGCTCGGAAACGCGTGTTTCAAGGCATTGGTAATTAATTCATTGATAATCAACCCACATGGAATAGCAGCGCTAAGCGGCAACTCAAGCGGCGCTAGCTCGAATGTCAGACGGATCTTCTCCGAGTCGGCACTATAAGAATGAATGAGATCCGTCACTAAATGATGCACGTAGTCAGAAAAGTTTACTGTCTCTAACTGGTCAGAGCGATAAAGCCGTTCGTGTACCAGTACCATTGCTTTAATGCGACGCTGGCTATCTTGAAGCGGTGCTTGCACATGGGGATCTTGAATGGTATCCAGTTGCAAATTGAGCAGGCTGGAGACCATTTGCAAGTTGTTTTTAACGCGGTGGTGAACTTCTTTGAGGAGGGCTTCTTTTTCGGCGAGTGAGGCTCTCAACTGGGCTTCTGCTTGCTTGCGTCTGGTAATATTTCGCACGAAACTACAGTGATACTCTTTACCATGCAGTTCGATGTAATTGGCGGTCACTTCAACTGGAAAGAAGGTGCCATCCTTTGCTTGGACGCGTGTCTCAAACGTCAGCGCACCCAAGGCTTTGATTGTTTGCCAATGGTCAGACCAGTCTTCGGCTGGAAGATCTGGATTCAAATCAGATACGCGTTTACCAATCGTTTCGTCACGCGGATAACCTAGGTCGCGGCAAGCGGCATCGTTGACATAATGAATGGAGCCATCAGACTCGACCCACCAAATCGGATCAACGGCTCGATCAATGGAGAATTGAGTGAGTCTCAGCGCCTGATCTGTTTGCCTACGCTCTGTGATATCTTCATAGGTGCCTAAAATACCGATAACTGAACCGCTTTGATCATAGAGCGGCACTTTACTTGCTCTGATCCAGCGGTGTTCTCCCCCTATCCTCACCAGGATTCCTTCTGCGTCGAGCATTGGCTGCTGTGATGTAAGTACTTGCAAGTCCTCTACCCGACAACGTTCTGCATGCACAACCCACGGGAGTTCAAAATCGGTTTTGCCGATGATGTCTTCGGGGGTGGCTACGCCTGCGTCGATCGCAAACTGACGATTACAGCCGAGATAGCGTAGCTCTTTATCTTTCCAAAAAATGCGGTTAGGAACACTATCGATGACCAGTTGCAGAAAGCGCTGATTGTCACGCAACGTTTCTTCGGCGCGTTTGCGATCGGTAATGTCCTCAAGCATACCCATCGTGTAAGCGCGACCATCAGGATCACTGATCAGGGCAACGGTCAAGGTGGCCCAGATCCACTCCCCGGTCTTCTTCACAAAGCGTTTTTCAATTTGAAAGCGAGTGATCTTTCCGTCTAGCAATTGCTGGATCTGGTGCAGGTTTTTGCTTGCATCATTGGGGTGAGTGATGTCAACGTGGGTCAACGTTTCCAGGTCGGTTTTGCTATAGCCGAGTAACTCGTGGTGCGCTCGATTAGCCTTAACAATGTGGTAAGTGTGAACATCTGCGAGGCTGATGGCGATCGGGGCGTAGTCAAAAATGATGCGAAACCGCTCTTCACTCTGTCGCAGGGCTGCTTCGGTTTGCTGGTGAGACGCGATCACCCGCTGTAACTGCTGATTCACCTGCTCAATTTGTGCCGTCCGCCGTTGGACATGCTGTTCTAGCTCTTGATTCAACTGTTGCAGCGCCAACTCTGACTGTTTATAAGCGGTAATATCTCGCAATACTCCCAGCATCCGTATAGGGTTGCTTTGCTCGTCGAAATAGGTTTTTCCCCTGCTGGCAACCCAGTGTTGCGTGCCATCTGACCACATCACTCGAAATTCAGCATTATAGTCCGCACCATTCAAAGCAAGTGCTACCGCTTCCTTCAGGTAGTCTCGATCGTCTGGGTAAACCGTACTTAGAAAGGATTCCAAAGCCGCACTTTGCGGTTCGGATGGTAGATTAAAGCCAGGATCCAGATTACCTGAATACACAGCCTCATTCGTTAAGACGTTCCAGTCCCAAGTACTCATCTGGGCTGAATCCAGCGCGAGTCTCAGTCTGGTTTCACTTTCGCGCAGGGCTGCTTCTGTCTGCTTGAGTTCGTGGAGCGCGGCTTGTCGATCGCCAATGTCTTGCACCTGATACACCACATAACACGGCGACTGTTGCTCATCGCGCACGGTGGAGATGCTGACCAAGCCCCAAACGGTGTGCCCCTGTTTGTGAAAGTAGCGCCGTTCTGTATGGTAAGCCGAACGTTCTCCTGCCAGGAGTTGTTTGAGTGGCTCCACGCCCCGTTCAAAATCGTCGGGATGAACCAGTTGCTGACAGATTTTAGTTGCCAGTTCGGCTGAAGTATAGCCCAACATCTGGCAATAGGCAGCGTTTGTCTGCAACACGGAGCCATCGGGAGCTGCCACAACCATGCCAACGGCTGTAGAATCAAACACGCTACGAAACCATTGTTCGCTTTCGCGCAAAGCCTTTTCAGTTTCTTGGTGCTCTAGCTCAGCCAGTTTACGCTGGTTGACGTTTTGCGCGTAGACTGCCAGCGCCTTACCAATGGGATAGATCCGCACTTCAAACCAGGCGTTGAAGGGCACATAAAATGACTCAAACGTTGCAATGCTCTGGGTTTCGACTGCCCAAGGGTACTGGGTGTGACTGCGTGCATCGGAGGCTTTTGGAAAACACGTAAAAATGTGCTTGCCAAACAATTCTGCCCCCGATCGCTGTAAAAGCTGTTCAGTATGATGATTGGCGTAGGTAAAGCACCAGTTTTCATCCAACACATAGAAGACATCAGGAAGGCTCTGGAGGATGGCTGTCATCCATGTGCTAGCACCGCTGAGTGCGATAGGATGGGCAGCTTCGGTATCGTTAGGCTCCGGATCTGATGGTGCCGACAATGGCACATCGCTTGGTTGCCTTGTCACATCCCGCAGTACCACCATCACGCCCTGTGGGATGCGATCGTGCTCAGCACAGGGCAACGATGTAACGGTCATCGTAAGCCTCACGGTGCGATCGTGCTGATGAAGCTCGTACTGTCCCGCCTGAGGTTGTTGCAGTGTCAGCCCCAGATGCACGGGATGCCGCGATCGTGGCAGTGGGTTTCCTTCCACCATCAGGGGCAGCACCGCTAGTAAGGGCTGGGTTGCCAATGCTGCTGCTGTCTGGCTGGTCAGGCGCTCAAAAGCGGCATTACACCACTGAATATGCCCCTGTGCATCTGTCCAGACGATCGCCTCATCAACGGCATCCAGTGCAAAAGACAGGCGGTCGATCGTTTGCAGTTGGCTACTAGCGTCTAACCAGCCGACAGAATTGTCCATATAGCATTATGAGGTGCTGATTGGCAGGAGGCAGAGGGCAGAGGGCAGGAGGCAGAAGGGAGAAGGGTATGGGAGGCGGAGGGGGTTAAATGGCAACCCTAAGACGATCGTGTCGAGATGCGGTTCACAGCCCGCTTTTGCAAACGCCTCTTTGCCGCTTGACAGGCACAGGATCTAGATCTTGCCTTCATAAGCTGTTGAGACGTTTGTCAAGACTTACACATTTTGACCAAAACCTCGGAGGTTTAAGCGACTACATTGGTTACGGTGCTTGATGCTTAGGATTGTGAATTAAATAACTTCGACAACCTCAGCCTTCTAGTTGTACGGGCGCGGCATTCGGCAGATGGCTTTGGGCGAAGGTAAGGACTTTTTACCGAATGCCACGCCCCTACACAGAGAATTACACCTTAATAAAGCCACGATCCTTGGTCAAAAACTCCGGGGTTTGCGTAAGTCTTATTTATATCACCCTGAACTCTGGTGCCTCTCTCCTCTCCCCTCTTTCACCGTTATAGATGCAAATCAGTCACGGCACCAACACTGCTGGAAGAAACGAGTTTGGCGTATTTTGCCAGCACTCCAGCCGTGTAACGAGGTTTGGGTGCTTGCCATTGGGCGCGACGACGATCGATCTCCGCATCCGCCACATTCAATTGCAGCAGACGGGCGTGAGCATCGATCGTGATGGAGTCGCCTTCTTGCACCAGGGCGATCGTGCCGCCCACGTATGCCTCCGGAGCCACATGACCCACGACCATCCCGTAGGTGCCACCCGAAAAGCGACCATCAGTAATGAGTCCCACAGAATCGCCCAGCCCCGCACCAATGATGGCAGACGTAGGTGCCAACATTTCGCGCATGCCGGGACCACCTTTGGGTCCTTCGTAGCGGATGACGAGAATATCGCCTGCACTGATTTTGCCTGCCAGGATCGCGTCCAAACAGGCTTCTTCGGATTCAAACACACGAGCGGATCCCGTAATTTGAGGATTTTTGACTCCAGTGATTTTGGCAACGGCTCCTTCGCTTGCCAGATTGCCGCGCAAGATCGCCAGGTGTCCCTGGGCATACAACGGCTTGTCCCAGGGGCGAATCACATCCTGATCGGAACGAGGCTCATCGGGAATGTCTTTGAGCACTTCAGCAACGGTTTCTCCAGTGATGGTTAAACAATCGCCGTGAAGCAACCCGTGAGCCAGCAGCATTTTCATCACCTGGGGAATGCCACCTGCTTTGTGCAAATCGGTGGCGACGTAGCGACCAGAGGGCTTGAGATCGCAGAGAACAGGCACGCGACCCCGCATAGTTTCAAAGTCGTCGAGGGTGAGGGGCACGTTAGCCTCATGAGCGATCGCCAAAAAGTGTAGCACCGCATTGGTCGAGCCGCCGATCGCCATAATCACCGCGATCGCGTTCTCAATGGACTTGCGGGTGATGATGTGACGGGGTAAACGCTGATGACGAATAGCATCCAGCAGCGTGATGGCAGATTTCTCCGCGCTATCAGCTTTTTCCGCATCTTCTGCTGCCATTGTGGAGGAGTACATCAGGCTCATGCCCATCGCTTCAAAGGCAGAGGACATGGTGTTCGCGGTGTACATGCCACCGCAGGAACCCGCACCCGGACAGGCGTTGCGTTCGACTGCCAGCAGTTCTGCCTCAGGAATTTTGCCTGCGCTGTACTGTCCCACGGCTTCAAAGGAGCTAACCACCGTGAGATCGCACCCATTAAAATGACCTGGCTTGATGGTGCCGCCATACACAAAGATGGCAGGAATATTCATCCGCGCCATTGCCAGCATCGCACCGGGCATATTTTTGTCGCAACCACCGATCGCCAGCACGCCATCCATACTCTGAGCGCTGCACGCCGTTTCGATCGCATCCGCAATGACTTCCCGCGACACCAGCGAATATTTCATGCCTTCGGTGCCCATCGAGATCCCATCGCTCACGGTGATAGTGCCGAACGTTTGGGGCATGCCACCCGCGCCGCGAATGCCTGCTTCTGCCCGCTTGGCTAACGGCTCAATGCCCATGTTGCAGGGGGTAATGGTGCTATGTCCGCTGGCAATGCCGACGATCGGTTTCGTAAAATCCTCATCCTTAAAGCCCACGGCTCTTAACATGGCGCGGTTGGGCGATCGTTGCACACCCTGAGTCACAGCTCGACTTCTCAGGTTCTCTGCCAAAAGAGTCTCAGGTGAAGATGATGCGGGCGAAGAGGGTTCAGACATGCTCGGTGCTTCCAAGGAAAAGGGCGATTAGCTGTTAGTATTCAGCGGTCAGCATTCAACGTTGGCTATGACGGGTTAGCAGAGTCAGGACGGTTGTGTTGGGATGACTGCTGCGCCCAATCTCATTCTCCCAGAACATCGGGCGATTGGGTCAGGGGTAGACCTGGCATGGTGCATGAAGCCACATTACAGAATAGGGCGATCGCTCGTTCACAGGGTTATTTTAGCAACAGCACGTTTTTTCCTTTGCCTCACTGAGTACACCATGTCTGTTCGTCAGCACTTTGTAAGACGGATGCGTCGCCACGTCGGTTTGTTTGTAGCAGTGCTTGCTTTGGTGAGTTTGACAACGGTTTTGCAAGTCAATGCACAACCAGAACAAAATCAAAGTCAAACCGTGCAGCACCAGACGACGATCGTCGCCCGTAACGCTGCTTCGATTCCGGTTGTGTCTATCAATCGCTTGCCACCCGAAGCGCGATCAACCATCAACTTAATCAGGCAGGGCGGTCCGTATCCCTACCCCAAAGACGGGACGGTGTTCCGCAATCGAGAACGACAGCTACCACAGGCAGCGACAGGCTATTACCAGGAATACACCGTGAAAACGCCAGGAGTAAGGCATCGTGGGGCGCGGCGGATCGTCACAGGGCAGGGAGGTGAAATCTACTATACTGGCGACCACTACGCCACATTCGTGAGGGTGCAGTAACGATGGAAAAACTAATCGCCGTTCTCAACGGTACGTCTAGCCCTGGACTCTACACGCTGGAAACGCCCATTAGCACCGATGCACTCGTCACCTTGAGCCAGAAGCAGGGTGCCCGCCTGTTTTACCTCAATGGTGCAGGGATCAGCGATAAAACAGAATTTCTACAGGCGATCGCAACTGCCATGTCCTTTCCAGACTACTTTGGGCAAAACTGGGACGCTCTGGAAGATTGCCTGACCGATCTGGATTGGCTGAACGGCGATCGCATTGTTTTGCTGTACGACCAGCCCGATCGCTTCGCCCAAGCCGACTCCTCCGAGTGGCTGGTGGCATTGGATATTCTGCGATCGACGGTGGATTACTGGCTTACGAACGATCGTGCGTTCTCCGTCTTCTTCAAAGGCAGCAACACCGATTTGGTTGGGTTCACCGATTTGGTTGGGTTAGAGTCGCTTTGAAAAGCCAATCGTAAGGGCTTAGCATGCGGCAGGTATGCTTTCGATGATGGCAGAGGGTTTCATCCGCATGCTAAGCCCCTACAGAATGACCAATTTTCTTTTGTTCTCGTTCTTAAACCCCAACGGTGTCACCAATCTGAGTAAAGTCATGGCTCCCAAAAATCGCTTCGGGATGGCGGTAAAACTTAAACTCCATCAGGTTGTAAAACGGGTCTTGGAGGAAGAATGTGCGATGCTCTAGCGGCAAGCCTGGAAACCGATGTTTTGCCTGCTGATAGAAGGTCAGGTTGTGCTGGCGCGATCGCTCCAACAACGCTTCCCACTCAGCTTCTGCCGTAAAAATCAACCCAAAGTGTCTGGGATAGATGCCTTCTTGTGGTGTCAGCGGCTCGTGTACCACATGGGCAACGAGTTGATGCCCGTACAGATCGAGAATGACGGACTCTGGATTTTCGCGCCCAACGCCGCAACCCAAACCATTAGCATAGAAAGCTTTCGTCTGGGGAATATTGCTGACCGGGAAGGAGAGGTGAAAGAGGGGAGGCATAAAGAAGATGGGGGGTGAAACGTTTTCGCATTCCTACTTGGGTGAAGACGTTGATTGGCGTAGCAGGAGGACGGAAGCAAGCAATGTGAAGACGAAATAAGTTCCTAAAACCGTGTTGCGAAGCTGCCAGACAAGCGGTTGGTTCGTTGATAGCGATTCGCCTTCAGTCAATTCTAGAGAGCCGTTTCGCATCACCATGCTTGTATTTTCAGCAGCAAACCCCTCAAACCGAACCGCTTCTTTGGGTGGGCTTGGTGCCAAGAAAAGCATCCCAAGGGTTCCCACACAGACGCTCACGCTTAAGACGAGACCCAGATAGCCGACCGTTTTCCTGAAGGTATTCATACTGACACGGATCATGACTGAGTGAAGGTTCCAAGGCTTTAACTAGGGGCTGTCATCAATTACGGCTACACACAACTTGCAGCAAGGGTTCCAGCCCCTGGCTTGTTTATTGGGACGGGCGCGACAATACTGATACCACAAGCTTTCGAGCTAAATTGATGACGCGCCCTAGAACGGTTTTAGCATTCTTCCATCATGATGTGCTGCAATCTTTATCTGGTTTCTCTCTTGACGGCGATCGTTGACGATTCCTCTGCCTTTATCCTCTATCCTTGATGGGATATCCTTGTCTTTTACCTCCCTAATTCTTGTGGTTTTTGCAGTTGTCCTGAATACCGCTCTGCTGGCGATCGTCTGGTTCCTACCCAAAAAACTTTTGACCCCGGCTGGCATTATCCACGCCTGGATTTTAGGCGTACTGATATGGGTTTCCTTAGGGTGGCAGGGATATGCTGTTGTCGCATTCTACTTCGTGGTGGGATCGGCGATGACGCGAGTGGGGATGGCACAAAAAGAAGCGGCGGGCATTGCGGAGAAGCGATCGGGCGCGCGCGGTCCAGAGAACGTGTGGGGATCGGCGTTAACAGGAGCGTTGTGCGCGATCGGCAGTTTCTGGTTCTCTCTGTTCTTTCCTACTGCTGAAATGGGGTGGCTTGTGGCACTGTTGCTCTTAGGCTACGTGGCAAGCTTCAGTACCAAGTTGGCGGATACTTGCGCTAGCGAAATTGGCAAGGCGTATGGCAAGCGGACATTTTTGATCACCACACTCAAGCCCGTACCGCGTGGCACCGAGGGAGCGGTGAGTTTGGAAGGCACGCTGGCAGGGATCGTAGGATCGGTGGCGATCGCGCTGGTGGGTTGGGGTGTCGGACTGATTCCGCTCTGGCAGGTGGTTATTTGCGTGGTAGCCGCCTTTGTGGCGACAAATCTAGAAAGCGTCATTGGGGCAACGTTGCAACACCGCTTTGAGTGGTTGACCAACGAAGTGGTGAATATTTTGAACACGTTGATTGGGGCGATCGTGGCAATGCTGCTCGTGATGGGGCTACAGATTGCCAATCTCGCCTCTTAACCATTCGACGATCTAGGGGCTGTCATCAATTAATACTACACATTAATTGCAGCAAGGGTTTCAGCCCCTAGCCTTGTTCGTTGGGACGGGCGCGACAATGCTGATACCGCAAGATTTCAAGCTGAATTGATGACGCGCCCTAGGGCTGGGTCTACCCTGTCCCTTTCGTGTCCCTAACTGCTATTAAACACCTAAGTAGCGTCGCAGAAAGGTTTCCAGCGTTTCGAGCTTGAAATTGAAGGTCGATTCCAGCCGCTCCGTTTCGGTTGGTGTGGTGAAGAATTCGTTTGCCAGCAGCGTTCGTAAGGTACCCAAATTGGTACGGAGCCTGGGGTTAAAAAGCCCGATCGCGCTGCGAAGTCCATCCACCGCCAGAAGGGGTGGATTGAGCAAAAATGGTTCGCGATTGAAGATGCGGCTAAAAATTTTGGGAATCTCTTCTCGCTTGAGGATTTCTGGTCCACCCACCGAAAAGATCTGATTGCGTGCTCCTTCAGTGGCAGTGGACTCGATCGCTAGTCGTGCTAAATCATCCGTGCTGACGATCGACGTGCGGCTGAGGGGATCACCAACCAAAAGGTACACGCCTGTTTGCCGGAACTGTTCTGCTAGCGGCAACAGGTTGGAGGCAAAGCCAGACGGACGCAGAATCGTATAGCTCAAACCACTGGCTTGCAGATATTTCTCCACTTCTCGCTTTGCCTTGAAAACAGGCGCGTCTTCGTAGCCCCGATCGACTCCCAAGACAGAAATAAAGACAAAATGCTCGACTCCGGCTGCTTTTGCCTGATCAATGAGTTCAACTGTTGCGTGATAATCGATCGTCTCTGCATCACCGTTACGTGTCTCGCCAGAACCGTGGGCGCTGATGACGTATTGAATGCCCTGGCAGGCTTTGTGCAAATCTCGCTCACGGCGTAAATCGCCAATGAAGATCTCAGAACCGCGATTTTCTAGCTCGGCATAGCGGGAGTTCAGGCGCACGAACGATCGCACAGACGTTTCACGCTCTCGCAAGAGTCGCACGATCCGACGACCCAGATCTCCGGTGGCTCCAGTGACTAAGAACATGAGTAGTTGTTGGTTGTTGGTTGTTGGTTGTTAGTTGGAGTGGTGCGTGAGCCACTATGAACCGTAGCGAGGCTGTCGATCATCCACCTGGTAGATACTGTCTACCTTCAAACACTAACAACCCATGTCTAACAACTAACAACTCCTTTTGCAAGTGTCTAAAGTTCTACCCATACCGGAACGTGATCGCTGGGTTGTTCAAGCTTACGAGGTTCTGGGTCGATCGCACAGGCGATCGCTTTTGCATAGAGATCGGGTGTCAGGTAAATGTGGTCAATCCGCCAGCCGAGATTACGCCGAAATGCCGCCGCGCGGTAATCCCACCAGCTAAAGTGACCGCCTTCCACTGTGAATTTGCGAAACGCATCCGATAGCCCGGATTCCAGCACAGACTGCAATGCTTGCCGCTCCAAATCAGTCGCCATGACCATTTTCTCGCGTCCGGTTGGGTCATGGATGTCAATGTCTTCGAGCGCAATGTTGAAATCGCCGCAGACTAGGAGGGAGTGGGGAGTGGGGAGTGGGGAGTGAGGGGTGAGGGGTGAGGAGTGTTGAATTCCTTCCCCTGCTCCCTCTGCTCCCCCTGCTTCCCCTGCTCCCCCTGCTTCCTGCCTTCTGCCCTCTGCCTCCTGCCTCCTGCCTTCTCCCCCCTGACTCCCTCCCAACGCCTGCACATACTCTCGCAGCGCCTCTAGCCAGCGCAGTTTGTAAGCATATTTTTCGCTGCCTACTGAGGAACCGTTGGGAACATAAAGGTTCAAAATCCGAACGCCATCCAGAACGCCTGTAATGACGCGTCTTTGCTCATCCAGGTCGATCGCGCCTTCGCCTAAGACGGGTGCAAAGCCCATGCTGACTTCACTTAATGGCTGACGACTGAGGAGCGCAACCCCGTTGTAGCTTTTCTGCCCAGCGATGTAAGCCTGATAGCCCAAATCAGCAAACGGCTGCTGGGGAAAGCTCTCATCCATAACCTTCGTTTCTTGTAAACACAGTACGTCTACTGGATTGGCTTCCAGCCAGCTCACAATATGGTGCAGGCGTGTGCGAATTGAGTTTACGTTCCAGGTCGCAACTTTCATGAGTGATTCAAGGCGATCGCAATCGTCATAGCGGCTTCATGAGCATCGTATCATTCCACCAAACTGTGTCTACACAGGCAAGCTTTGGCTGGCGGTGCCCCGACGGGAAGCAAGCTACAGTAGTCAGCTTTTTGGACTAGACGGTTGGTCTCACCAGGGGCTACCAATCAGCGTAAACGCAGCCCAGTAGTAGGGGTGAGATAGACGATGATCATCCGTACGATCAGCTAATGCGATCGGTAACGGGACCGTGCCGCCGCGAGTGGTACGCAGTTGTCCCTGCACGATTTGAACCTCTCCTTTCAGCATAGCAATCTGGGCTTGCCGGAGTGCTTCTGCCTTTATGGGTGCCGATCGTAGCTGACGGTAGAATTCGGTCATCAGCCCCAACGTGCCCTCGTCACTGACGTACCAAAGACTGGCTAAAGCAGACTTCACCCCTGCCTGGACGGCAAAACCAGCAAACCCCAGTTCGGCTTCATCACTACCCAATGCCGTGCGGCAAGCACTCAGCACCAGTAGTTCAACGGGTGGATTGTTCCAGCCGAGCTGCCGGAGTTGGTTGAGCTGAAGCTTGGTCTGCCAAAGCTGGATGTACGAGTTGCTCAACGCCCCAGGCTGAAACTCGCTATGCGTTGCTAAATGGATAATTTGAAACGGCTCCTGTTGCCGCTCGGCTTTCAAGTTCTCCAGGGTAAATGCCTGGTTGAGCAGCGCCGTACCCGTCCACAGATCTTTAGTAATGACCGATAATTCTGTTGGGACGGCTGGCAGTGGTGGCTGGTCAGTAAACTCAGATGCACCCATCGCTAAAACTTTCGCCTTCTTAAGACTGACGTAGCGCGTGTCTGTCAGGTTCAGGCTAGGCATCAGCCCCACGCTGTACTTTTCCACGAGAAACTGCCGACCATCGTGCAGCGCACCCAGCGGCAGAAAGCGCAGTCCGGTATCGGCAATGTACGCCAGGTTGCCAATGCCTCTTGCCTGTAGCTCTGGTTCGATCGGTGCCACGAGCCATCGATAAAGCTGCTGTGAGGGTGCCAGATAAGTCGTTGTCCGGTTCTTCCGCGAATCGGTCACTTCGTTGAGAAATTGATGCACCACTTGCAAGACTCGGCTGCGGGTTGCACCGGGAACAAGGCGACGAATCGGTTTGCCGTTAGCAGTGACAACCAGTAATTCGAGCTGGTCGTTCCCATTTGCCAGCGGCTCTTTTTGTCCTTGAGCGCTTAACCGACGATCGATGCGAGACTGTGGCAATGGTGCTCGAGCCTTTACCGATGGTTCGATCGAGCCAGAAAATTTTGCTGCCAACGGTTTGCTGGATGCGATCGCCTTATCTCCTTGCCCTGCCTTATCTCCTTGCCTTGCCAACGCTACAAATGGTCTTGCCCGATTCACCGGGACAGCATTGGTAGCCACATTTGGCGGCACAAAAGAGGCATACACCAACGCTGGCTTAACGCCCGAAACCGCTCCAATCTGGCTGAGAATACTGCCTGCGTCTTCAGATGTATTGGGAATCTCGTCTCCTAAATCCAGGTAGGTTTCAAACTCATCGGTCGCTTCTTCTTCGCGATCGGCTTCAGTTGCAGCAGGGTCATCGAAAGCAGTAGCAGCAGTTTCAGGTGCCTCTAGCGGCGGCGGTTCTTCTGACGTGTCAATGAGAACATCTGTCGGATCGTCCTCAGGTAGTTTGGAGGGCTTTAGTGGTGGCGCAGTGGTCAGAATCTGAATCGAACCCTGGGTGAAACCTTGAGAAAAGGATTGGGTGGGTGAGAGGGTGTTAGGTGCAGTAGCAGAACCCGCGACGATCGCGCCAGCCGTCCCGTTCGTTGTGGCGTTCCCGACAATAAACGGCACATTTAACCCACCGCCACCATGCTGAATCGTGATTGCCCCGCTGCTGTCGGCGGCTGTGGTGATCGTTGCTCGCGGATTGGCGCTGGTAAACCCCGTACCTCGCACAAATTGCCCAGCCGTAACATTCACCGTTCCGCCAAGACCACCCGCTTGAGAAGCACTGGCATCGATCGACGTAACGGTGATGTTTGCATTACTGCTAGATGCCTGTAGCGCAACACGACCGCTCTGAATTGCCCCAGTTGTCAGCAGACTGCCAGCGGTGATTGAGCCAGCCGTACTGGTAAGCGCGATCGCCCCCCCATTGCCGCCCTCTCTGCTAAGTGGAACGGCGACATTTGCGCTGATGTTGCCAGTCGTCAGATTGCCTTGTGCCACAAGCGTGACGCTGCCTGCATTCTGTGCGCCCACTGTCGTAATGTTGCCAACGGCTACACTACCACCAGCCGTCACGTTGACTGCACCACCGCTATTGCCAAAGCCCATACCGCTTTCAAAACTCGTCGTGTCGATCGCGGTTGCCGTAATGTTCCCCGAAGCCGCTAGCGTAATCGTGCCAGCATTGGCAAACGGTGCCGCCGTTGTCAGCGTTCCCAGCGTCAGGTTTGCTCCAGAAATAGCTAGATTGCTAGACGTTTCGCCTGTACTGGTGGTAATGGTGTCGCCTCGGTTCATGGAGAAAGAACCAACCCCATTGCCATCAGCATCCGCCCGAAAGGTAACGGATGTCACGCCTGCGGTGAGTGCAAGTGTGCCGTTCACCAGCGATTGCATAGTGATGTCGTTGGTCGCCTCTAAAATGATGTCGCCTGCTGTATTTTGGAGCGCATTTTGCGAGATTGTAAGGGTTGCTCCAGGAAAATCACCGCTAAAAATGGTGGGCAGTTGTCCATCTGCTGACCCGTAGCCATTACCGGCCACGATCGTGATGTTGGCTGGGTCTAGCAGCACTGTACCCAACGTCCCCATTGGTGCGCTGGCATCCACCACTCCTCGATAGGCAAGGCTGCCTTTGCTAGAGACTTCAACAAACCCACCGTTGCCGGCCTGTGCCCCTCCACGCGCACGGATACTGCCGAGAAATTGAGTCACGTCATTTGACCAGACCGTCACCCGTCCACCTGATCCAGTGAGAAGTCCATCAGCCGTGACGATCGAGCTAGAATCAACCACCGTGCTGGAGGCATTGGGGACAGCACCTTGCCCCCGTTCGCCACCTCCTAACAGGATATTGCCTCCACCTGTGGCACCAGAAGCGCTAATCGTCGCCCCGATCGCCCCTACCTGAGTCCCTAAAAGCTGCACCGTACCGCCCGTCGAGAAGGCTCCGGTATCAGCACCTGATGCATCAATCATGCCGCTGGCGATCGCGGTTCCTGCCCCAACCACAATGTTCTGCTGCGGTACCGCAACCAAACGGACTGTGCCATTGGCATTGACCGTGATGCCCGTCGCGCTTTGCAGGCTTCCACCTGTGAGGAGAGCGGGCAAGGATGCGATCGGTAGTGTCCAAACATTAGGCAAGGATGACAGAGAAGCATTTGGTGCCGCCGTGTTGGGTTGAGAGCTGAGTGGATTAAGTTCAAAGCTCAGCAAACTTCCTGGCTGATTGAGCCGAATGAGCGATTGCCCTGGAACGGCTGCGATCGTGATCTCCCCTCCCGGAGCCGCCAGAGCCCCTGTATTGATCACAACGCCACCTAAGAGAGAAAGGCGCTGTCCAGCACCGACGGATAGAGTGCCCGCATTTACGATCGCCCCTGGCTGCGTCACCGTAAAGGCAAAGGCGTTTGGATCGCCAACCAACGTAGCGTAGTCGTTGGAGCCGATCGCGCTGAACCAGCGATTGTTCAACCCGATCCCGGTTGCGGTAGTCACTGTAAGGGCACCCGGCACATTGAGGCTGGCATTTGCCCCAAAAATAATGCCAGCAGGATTCATCAAATACAGGTTGGCATTGCCGCCAGTCACTTGAATCAGCCCGTTGATGACCGAGGCATCCCCACCCACTACACGTCCCAAGATATTACGTGTCTGTGGTGTAGCAAGGAAATTCGCGATCTGATTCGTTGTCAAGCCAAACTGCTGAAAGCTCTGAAAGAGATTCGCGCCATCTTGCGATCGCGTGCCGCCACTAATATCGAGACGACTGCCGTTGGGGGTCACGATCGTGTTCGTTCCATCAGCAGCGGGGACGATCGACTGAGCCTGAGCCGTCTTTGTCACCAACACATCCATACAGGGCAAGAAGGCAAGCGCTCCAACCGCTGCGACCTGCGGCAACAGTGCCCAAAGTGGCTTCCGTGCTTGAACTGGGTGCAGTTTGCGACGCAAGTAAAAACGTCCCGCTGGCAGTTTCACCTGAAGCTCAAAGTGTCTGTCCAGCCCTCGCCGTTGGAGTGCCCGTTGAATCACGGTCTGCGATCGCACCACCTGCTCTAATCGCCACTGCTGCGATGCATTGCCCTCATGATGACGGTAGTAGTAAAGCGGCTGTTCAAGATGGTGGATTGCCGACACTTCCGAGAGGCGCAAGCAAAGGTCGTAATCTTCAACGTAATCCAGCGCATCATCAATGCCGCCTGCCGCCTCAAACACCGATCGCCGCAGCAAGCGAAAGTGAAACGTCATAAAGTCGAGCAGCAGACGCTCTTTGCTGTAAGGGATGTGGCATCGTTGACCGTAACCCAAGACGCGATCGTCGCTATCCACATCCCAATAGTCGGTATACACCATGCCAATGGCTGGTTGGCTGCTCAGAATGGCAATGGTGGCTTCCAGAGCCTTGGGATCTAGACGATCGTCGCTATCTACCCAGCCCAGATAGGCTCCTCGCGTCTGGCTGATGGCTGCTTGCAACGATCGCACTCGTCCCTGATGGGGTGCTGCAATCACGCGGACTCGCGCATCACGACTGGCATATGCATGGGCAATCTCTAAGGTGCGATCGGTCGAGCCATCATCCCACACCACTAGCTCAACGTATGGATAGGTTTGCGCTAAAACACTTTCAATGGCAGCACCAAGAAAGCGCTCCCGATTGTAAGTTGTGATGACTAGAGAGATGAGAGCTTGAGTGCGATCGACAGCGTGCTTCCACTCAATTGCATCATACGGCTGTAAAGAGGATGTTTGAGTCGTTTCAATACATTGGGTTCCAAAACCCCTTGACCATCCCCCTTTAGCGATGTCCATACCTAGAAATTGATAAAAGTGCTGCTAGAACAAAGGTCTACACGCGCCGTGTCAGTGAAAACAAGCCGCCATTCGCAGACAGCAGGCGATTTGGGAAACCGTTGGCGCTTGCCAACCCTTTCCCAGCTGCTCAGCTCCTCATTCTCGCTACATCATACCCATTTCGATCGCAAGGCAACGATCTGTAAAAGAGACGTTACCTGCTGCCTCCCTTTCCGCAAAAAGGTGATTTCGCTTCATTGAAAATTCACTTGCCCGTATGACAGAGCCGCCAGATATCTTCATTGAAGATGCCTGACGGCTCTACAAGTCTTAAAGGCTGGTCTTTATACCGCAGCAAGCACGGGAGCCGGAGCGAAATAAGCGTTCTGCTCAGCCCGTAGCTTGTCACTAAGGCGGTTTGGCGGCAATTCCACATCGTCATAGGTCAGCGCCCGGTCTTTGGGAACATCGCGCTTCAGTCGGCATCCCTCAGCCAAGCCCATTGGCAAAAGGTTCTCTGCCTGTACGACTGGGGAATTTTCGCACTGACCATAGGTCATGTAGTAACCGATGCCATCCAGCGTTTCGCCTGCTTTCAAGTCGATCTTGGCAACGGTAATCACATCCACAACGGGTCCCGCGATCGGAGCCATAACGGCATCGTTGAACAACACGACCCGTGCAACGGATAGCGGCACTTCAAAGTGGCACAGGTGGTACGGGGTGTAGAAACTGTAGAGCGGCCCTTCACCTAACTTATAGAGGTTAAGGTAATGCTGCTGTTTCGGATCATCGTGGGTACCGAAAACAAATACACCGGGACCGGGCTTTGAACCGACCACATAATCCACAATGCCGCCCAACTCCTTGAGTTGATCCACATCGTACATGCTGGTCATCTCATCGACATGACCCTTGAAGTCGTAGCCCAACATCCCACGCTTTGCTACTTTCATGCCAGTCGCGTTCGCCACGATCGCCTGTTCAAAGGAAATTTTGCTCCCATCAGCAAAGCTCGTCACCATATGTGCCTGCTGTCCCCACTTCTTTGCAAACCCTTCTTGCGTAGTGGGGTTCCGATACGGATCTTGCAGACCTTTGATATTGCCACATAGTAGCGGGGTCAACCCAATGCTCTTCACAAAGCGATAGAGGTTCATTTCCACGCCCGGTTGGTCGCCATCGCAGGCAGAAAGAACCACGCCAGCCCGGTCAGCATATACCTTGAGGATCGGTCCAATGGTGCCGTCCAGTTCAGCATTCATCAGAATGACGTGCTTTTTGTGCGCGATCGCTTCCAGAACGACTTCAGCACCAAATTCGATCGTACCCGTCACTTCAATGAGTGCATCAATGCCCTCTGACCGACACAACAGCATCGCATCATCCGTCACTGCATACTTGCCTTGAGCAACTGAAGCTTCTAAATCAGCAACCGTGTTTACAACCTGGAACGACTCAATGCCCGCTTCGGTGTAGGCACGCTTTGCCCCGTCCAAGTTGCGGTTGAAAATTGCCACCAGCTCCATCCCTGGAACCGAGTTTGCAATTTGGTTCGCAATGCCACGTCCCATAAAGCCAGCACCAATCATGCCAACTTTAACGGGCTTTCCCGCTTCTGCGCGGACTTTTAAGGCGGTATCAACGATGAACATGGGTAACTCCTAAAAAAACTTGTTCAAGCAAATGAATGACGCTGAATTTGACAGAGAACCTGAACTCAACGCCTTGAAAGGTTTCATTCAGGGCGATTCTCACTGAATGTGAAACGGCTATGGATTTGCCTTGGCATCAACTGGCTTTTGTGAACGTTGAGCGCTGGACTCTAAGCTGCGTTCTGACGAAGAAGAATGCAGTAACAAATCAAGCAGCCCTTGAGCATACCCCAGTGAATAACCGAGTCCCCAAACCCACCAGGCAAAGCCTCCTCGCCCTCGTCGGATTCTGAAAATGCTCATGGGCAGCAATTTGACTCCACCCGGCAGGTACTTCAACAGGTAAAACAAATGGTTCCGGAAAACAGACCAATCCATCTTCATGCCGTAGCGTTGTTGCAGCAGAGGAAGTTCTGGACCCCAGTTGTTACCCTGACGATACAAAGCCTTGAGCGTATGGCGCAGACGGTAATGGACTACGGCTTCAGGGACAAAATGTAGTTTCGTCCCTGCCAGTTGAACCTTCCACGAATAATCCATATCCCAGGCGCAGATGAGAGATTCATCTAGTTCCCCCATCGCCTCATAGAGCGATCGCCGAATACCCATGTTACAGCCGAACGCGAAAGGTAGGTAGGGCGGATAGGTGACTCCTACTAACCCCTCCGATTGTGCGCCCTTGTCATGAGCCGCACTTAACCAGTCTTCATTCAAACGTTTGTGTTCCAGTGCTCCAGCCACGAATTCAAACTGAGCAAGGGCGTTAGCCATCGCGGCTAACCAATCGGATGCCACTTCATCATCCGCCTCACAGAAAACAAACGCATCGCCTGTAGCGGCTTTAAGTCCGACGTTATAGGAGTGGGATACTCCCAGCCGTGGACCAGGCGGAGTGTAGGCATCGACAACCCGTAAGTCAGGTAAACGATCGCGGTACTGCTCGACAATCTCGACTGAGTTGTCCGTTGAGCCGTTGTTGACGACAACCACTTCCCACACGCCAGGCCATTGCTGGTTGACGAGCGCCTCAAGCTGAACAGCAATGGTTTGTGCTCCGTTGAAGCAAGGAAGAATCACACTTAATTTCATCCAAAAGCCTCTGAAAGGTCGGTGGAGCTGACACCAAGCCGCGATCGTCAACGACTGAGTTAAACCGGAACAGGCTCAAAGAGTGACCAGGCAGCATCCTTCTCAGAAATAACCGTCACAGGCATCGGCCATTCAATTTTAAAGACTGGATCATCATAGCGCAGCCCTCGCTCGTAACCAGGCGTGTAAAACTCACCCACCTGGTACACGACTTCAGCCCCATCGGTTAGCGCCTGGTAGCCATGAGCAAACATCTCTGGCACATACAGCGCACGTCGATTTTCTTCCGTTAATTCCACGCCAATATGCTGCATGTAGGTAGGAGAATCGGGGCGCATATCGATGATGACATCGTAAATCGCGCCCTTGGTGCAACGGACAAGCTTCGTTTCACAAGCGGGGGCGACCTGGTAGTGCATCCCTCTCAGCGTGCCTGCCTTGTAGTTGAAGGATAGATTGCACTGAGCCACGGTTGGCTTCAGCCCATGCTCCTCAAATTCTTTGGCACAGAAGGTGCGAGCAAAGCCGCCGCGATCGTCACTCCGCACTTCCAGGTCAACAATCACTGCATCTTTTAGTTTCGTCTTGATGAATTTCATTACTTGCTCCAAAAGAAATCTTTGTCAATTTGCTGGGTGCGAATCAGGTATTCAAGCTGCTTCAGGCGCGTAAAGCCCCGCGATTCAAACACCTCTTTTGTCATATCAATCCGGTTGAACAGATCAAACAACTGTTGTGCGCCACGTTGAGCGTTCCAGTCGCACTTAAAGCCGGGTAGTTGAGTGTTGATCTTCTCGAAGGAGACGCGGTAGCTGCGGTTATCTGAGCCGCTGTCACCAAAGCTGAGCTGACAACCCTCAAAGACGCTGGCGATGATTTCAGCAATTTCTTTCACCCGGTAGTTGTTTGCGGTATCACCGACGTTAAACACCTGGTTGTGAACAATGTCACGGGGTGCTTCTAACGCACAAGCGATCGACTTGGCAATGTCCAGCGCGTGCACCAGAGGTCGCCAGGGTGTCCCATCACTGATCATTTTGATCTCTTTGGTTGTCCAGGCAAGCCCAGCCAGGTTATTCAGCACAATGTCAAAGCGCATTCGAGGAGAGGCACCAAAGGCTGTGGCGTTCCGCATGAAGGTGGGCGAGAAATTATCATCGGCTAGGGGTCTAACATCCCGCTCTACCAGCGTTTTACATTCTGCATAAGCAGTCTGAGGATTAACGGGAGTTTCTTCCGTCGTCAGACCGTCACCGCTGGCAACACCATACACGCTGCATGAAGACATATACACAAAGCGGCGCACACCAGCCGCTTTAGCGATTTCAGCCAGCCGGACTGACCCTTTGTGGTTAATGTCGTAGGTGATTGTCGGCGACAGTTGACCAGTCGGATCGTTGGAGAGTTCTGCCATGTGAACGATCGCCTCAATCCCTGCCAAATCCTCAACCGTGATGTGACGGATATCTTTGTTAAGCGTCTTCGCGGTCAAATCAGTGCCGTTGTACAACCAGCCCACTTTGTAGTAGCCAGTATCAACCGCCGTAATTTCATGCCCGCGCTCCATCAACAGGGGAGCCAGCAACGAGCCAAGATACCCTTCTGTTCCAGTCACCAATACTTTCATTGTTTCTTCCTAATAAGCGTGCTAGACGTTGACGGTTGTGCGTAAGTGCTGTGGTGCAGGGATTTGTGCCACAACAGCTTTTCCAATTTCGATGGAAGAGGTCGCCGCAGGAGAAGGTGCGTTACAAACATGAACAGAGTTCTGACCTTTGATAATCAGAAAATCGTCTACCAGCTTGCCATCGCTCATGAGTGCTTGCGCCCGCACACCTGCATGGGTGGGAACGACATCTTCAGCTTGCACTTCTGGGATGAGCCGCTGCAAACTATGGACAAATGCCGCTTTGCTGAAGGAACGGATAATCTCCTTGATACCTTCATCTGCGTGCTTGGCTGCCAATTTCCAAAAGGCGGGATAGGTCATCACTTCAGCAAAGTCACGGAGATCAAAATCGGTCTTCTTGTACCCTTCACGCTTGAGGCTAAGTACCGCATTGGGACCTGCATGAACGGTGCCATCGATCATGCGGGTAAAGTGGACACCCAGAAACGGGAAGTCAGGATTTGGCACAGGATAAATGAGTCCTTTGACCAGATAGCGCTTTTCGGGGGTTAGCTCGTAGTATTCCCCACGGAAGGGCACAATCTTTGCCTGAGGGTCAACGTTGCCCATTTTGGCGACACGATCGCTGTGCAAACCAGCACAGTTCACGACAAACCGCGTTTCGAACGTGCCTTGATTGGTTTCAAGCACCTGACCTGTTGGCGTTTCAACAATCTTCAGCACTTTGGTATTCAGGCGTAAATCACCGCCACCGAGTTGAACCAGTTCAGCATACTTTTGACACACCTTCTTGTAGTCGGCAATACCTGTAGAAAAGACCTGTACCCCAGCAATGCAGTTGACGTGGGGTTCAATTTCTCGGACTTCTTCGGCGGTGAGTCGTTTGACTTTGATGTCGTTCTGCAAGCCACGCTGATAGAGATTTTCTAGCAACGGTAGCTCTTTTTCTTCAGTGGCAACAATAACCTTGCCACAAACTTCGTGGGGGATGTCATGTTCCTGGCAAAAGGCAACCATTGATTGAGCACCCGCACGACAAAAGGTTGCTTTGAAGCTACCAGGTTTGTAGTAGAGTCCAGAGTGGATCACGCCACTATTGTTGCCTGTTTGATGAAACGCCCAGCGGCTTTCTTTTTCAAGTACCAGGATCTTTGCGTCTGGATAGCGTTGAGTGAGGGCAACGCCCGTAGAAAGACCGACGATGCCACCACCGACGATCGCAAAATCGTACATAAATATTTGCCCTTAATGAGGTTGCTTTGAATGAAATGGTCGATCGCATCAGCAATCTGTTGTCAGGACTGCCAGATCTACCAAACTTTCCAGGGTGCTTTCCCTTTCTGCCACAGATCTTCCAGGTAGTTCTTGTCTTTGAGGGTATCCATCGGTTGCCAGAACCCGCCATGCCTGAAGGCTGCTAGCTTGCCATCATGAGCAATCTTTTTCAACGGTTCGTGTTCCCACATCACGGTGTCATCCTCAATGTAGTCAATCACTTCTGGTTCTAGAACAAAGTAGCCACCGTTGATCCAGGCACCATCCCCTTCTGGCTTTTCATGAAACTGTGCGATTTTGGTTTGCTCTTTGGTGAGGGAAATGGCTCCAAAGCGTCCAGGGGGTTGTACGGCTGTGAGGGTAGCCGCTGCGCCTTCAGCTTTGTGAAATTCAATCAGCTTTGAAACATTAACGTTGCTGACACCATCACCGTAAGTAAAGCAAAAGGTTTCATTGCCAACATGTTCGCGCACGCGCTTAAGCCGTCCGCCCGTCATGGTATTTTCACCTGTGTCCACCAGCGTGACGCGCCACGGTTCGGCATTACCAGCGTGGATGTTCATCTGGTTGAAGCGCATGTCAAACGTGACATCTGACATGCGCAGGAAGTAGTTTGCAAAAAACTCTTTGATGACATACCCTTTGTAGCCACAGCAGATGATGAAGTCATTCACTCCGTGGGCTGAGTAGGTTTTCATAATGTGCCAAAGAATCGGTTGACCGCCAACTTCAACCATCGGTTTTGGCTTAATTGCCGTTTCTTCACTTAATCGCGTACCTAATCCGCCCGCCAATATCACTGCCTTCATGCAACACCTCTTAGGAATCTGCGGCAAACAAAAGATTACGCTCACTATGCTAAACGTCGTACTTAGGTATGTCAGTAAAGGGATGGTGAGTCAGCTAGTAGATTCATGAAAAAACCAAGAAGTTCTGAGCTAACGTGCTGAACTTTAAGACACATCAATGCTTTACTTTCTAGCAAAGGTTAAAAACGCTTGCATACGTGTAAGACGTTCAAGGCCTGGCTGCGTTGATAGCCATCAGCTTTAAGCACTCTCGATTTTAAACACTCTCGAACATGCAACGGTGACTCTCCGCAAGGATGAGACGGTTTATCAGCAACTGTGGAGATCGCGTTTGGTAGTGAAAAACACGGTTTCTGCCTTCAGCCATCGCTCAGGATAGGGCATTCTGACGTGGTTCACAGTGCTATGAGCTTCTTGACCAGTGCTACGGATGTTGCGATCGAGAAAGACCTCAAGCAGTTTCTCTTCATCTTGCTGGTTGCCTTGAGTGCAGCAGGTTTACCCAAAATTTTTTCGTCGCTGCGCCAGGTGCCCTATACCTTGCTGTTAGTCATCGTGGGGTTGGGTCTGGCGCTGGTAGATGTGCGATTGCTGGATCTATCTCCAGGCATGATTTTGATGGTGTTTCTGCCGCCACTGCTGTTTGAAGCGGCGTGGAACATGCAGTGGTCAGCCTTGCGGGAAGAATTATTGCCGAGTGGTCTTTATGCGGTTGGTGGGGTGGTGTTGTCGATCGCTACGGTGGGCTGGGCGCTGCATGAGTTTGCACACATTTCCTGGATGACGGCTTTGCTGGTGGGTGCGTGCCTCTCGGCAACCGATTCTGCGGCGGTCATTGGGTTATTTCGAGAAGTTGGGGCGGGTAAACGTCTCACAACGCTGCTTGAGGGAGAAAGCCTTGTGAACGATGGGGCAGCGGTGGTTGCCTTTGGAGTCTTAGTCGAGCTTGCGGTTGATCCGCAGCCAGTGCAGCTTTCGGCAACCGTGTTGCGCTTTGTCGTTGTGACAGGGATTGGCTTGGGGATTGGGGGGTTGATCGGCATTTGCGTTGCTTTTTTGACGCAACGATATGAGCTGTCGTGGGTGGAGCAGTCGCTGACGATCGTGACGGCTTACGGGACTTACCTGCTGGTGGAAGAGCTTGGAGGGTCTGGTGTGATTGGGGTGGTGACAGCAGGACTGGTGATTGGCAATTTTAGCGCCAAAGCAGGAGCCTTACCCGTGAAGCGATCGACGATGACCGAGTTTTGGGAATTCATCATCTTCTTCGTGAATTCCATTTTGTTTCTGCTGCTGGGTGATCAGATTCATCTACCCAATCTGGTGCGAAATCTTAGCACTACGAGTATTGCGATCGCGGCGATCGTGCTATCGCGCGCGCTGACGATTTACGGCTTTAGTGCGCTAACAAATTGGTTGACAAAGACTGAAATTCCCTGGCGAGAGCAAACGGTTTTGTGGTGGTCGGGGTTACGGGGATCAGTGTCAATTTCGCTGGCACTTAGTATTCCAGTCATGGTTCTAGGGCGCGAAGAGATTATCGCGAATTCATTTGGAGTCGTGTGGTTTACGCTGCTCGTGCAAGGTTTAACGGTCAAATTTTTGTTAGAAAAACTTCATCTGCTGGATGATCAATCGTTGCAACAACAGTATTTAGAATTGATTGCTCGTCGAGATGCTCTCACCCAGGTAGCCGCCCATTTAAATCAATCGGACACATCGGTGATGATTAATCCCGAAATACTGCGATCGCAACGAGAGTTTGTCCAGCAACAGCTTCAGCAACTACAAACCGATATTCAGCAGATGCAAGAACAGCATGATCAACTGAAAGCCTTTAGTTTGCAGCAGCACCAAGCGGAATTGCTGTCGATCGAAGCTGGCATTTATGCAAAGTTTGTACAGTCTGGTTTATTAAAAACCCCTCCGCCACCCATGATGCAAAAAGCCTTTGATGGCTAGTTGATCGGGTAATCTGGACTTGATGTTGCGGTTGCTCTATACGTTAACGTTAATTCGACGAGACCATAAAGATAGCTGGAGACATTGCTGCAAAAGACAGTCTGCTATAAAAGATAGTCTGCTGTAAAAGATAGCCTCAGCTTTTCTTGTGTCGATTGTTGTTCGTCGAACCAACGTCACCATGAAGCCACAACAGAGCGATCGCGTCCCTCTGCTTTTGCCCGATACAACGCCTGATCGGCAGTGGCAATTAAAGTGGCAGCCGCACCTTGAGAATGAGGGATTGTGCTGACAACTCCTAAACTCAAGCTGACGGTTTGAGCCACAGTGGACTGAGCATGAGAGATTGCCAACGCTTTGACTTGAGCTCGAATGCGTTCAGCTACCTCAACTGCGCCTTTGACATCGGTGTCGGGCAGAATCACAACAAATTCTTCCCCCCCATAACGAGCAACCAAATCGGCTGGACGCTTGACCGCCCCTTTGATTGCCGCTGCAACTAGCATCAGGCAGTTGTCTCCTGCTTGATGCCCGTAGTGATCATTAAACCGCTTAAAAAAATCGACATCGCACAAAATCAGTGCTAGAGAAGATTGAGTCCGCGCTGATCGGTGCCACTCGTAGTCCAGGTACTGATCAAAATGGTGACGATTAGCAATTTTAGTCAGGGTATCAGATGTGGCGAGGTGTTGAAGAGTACGGTTTTCCAGTTCTAACTGAAGACGTTCGAGCGTTAGAATGGCTACCGTCGTGAGGCTAAACAGTGCTAGAGGAAGACCTGTCGGCAACCAGTAGTTTGTTCGCAGCATGATCCCACTCAGTAAGAGCCAACTTAAACATAAACCTAGCCAGAGGATGAGTTGGTGTTTAACTGGACATTGCATTAGCATCAGGCTGAGTCCGGGACCACCGATCAGAAAGATGAGTAGGAACCAGGAATCGGGGGCAGGATGCAGGAAGTTTGTCTGGAGTAGGTTGTTGATGGCATTAGCATGAAGATAATTGCCACTGGCAGGGGGGGTACGATCGAAGGGTGTGGGTAACGGATCGATACCTGTTGCGGTGGAGCCAACCATCACAATTTTGCCGCGTAAGGCAATCGCTGGCACACGACCTTGCACTACGTCCACAAATGAATAGTGAGAAGCCTGCCGCATTTGCCCAACCCAATTGAGCCAGAGGCGGTCTTGCAGGTCGGGTAAAGCAACCGCGTGGTGAACCAGAGAATAGACCTGGATTGCAGCGATAGACAAGGCTGGAGTTCCTTGACGTTGGGGTTCAATTTTACGGGTGATGCCATCGGCATCTTCCAGTTTGGCAATGTGCCCAGTGGCTACCGCTGCCTGACGTAGTGGCGCGATCGATTGCCACAGTTGCCCGTCCTGCTTCCAGGCTTGAGCTAGAACAACACTGCCATGCTGAGCGATCGCTTCTGCCAGTTGCCTGTCTTCTGCGAAAGAGGAGGGTTCTGAGAAGACAAGATCAAACACAACAACGTTTGGCTCTGCCTGAGTTAGCTTTTGCAGCAAGGTGGCATAGTGACGGCGAGGCAAAGGATATTGACCCAATTGCTGTAGCGTTTTGTCATCAACGCCCACCAAGACAACTCGTTCATCCCAGGGAATGGCTCCCCGTAGGCGAAATAAAGTGTTGTAAGCGATTTGTTCTATAGATTGAAAGAAACCTAGCTGGTGTAGCGCTCCAGTAATGAGGGCTGTAGCAATGCCGGGAAGCGATCGCTGCAATAATTGCCGAAACTGCATAGGTTTTCCTCTTCTAGAGGCATGATTCAGGTATCCTTTTAGTAGAAGCAATTTCTAGCTTACTGGGGGCGTGTGAAACGGTACTCTTGACGCTTGCCCAGTGGTGTGATTACTGTTGCCGTCACTTGCTCGTTAATGATTTGAGCCGTGACCTCAAACCGTCCATTGCGATCGATATTTTGTGGCATGTTGTTGACTAGCAGCAGATTAACCGCATCCGTTTGACCGCTGAACAACACCTGTTGTTCCGAAATTCGGGCTAGCCGCTTGCTATTAAGGCTGGGATCGTCCTTTAAAGGCGTAGCGGGAAGGGGGGCTTCTCCTGGAACCACCAAACTTTGAAAGCCGCCCTTAATAAGCACTGACCGCCCTTGAGCCGTTGTGGCAACACTGCCGCTTAGGGTTGCCACACCCGTTTTGCCATTCGGTTGAGCCGATACTCCAAACTCTGTGCCGCGCACACCGCTAACTCCTGCGGGTGTGATCACTTCCAGGCGTGAGGCTTTATGGGTAAAGGGACGCAGTTGCAAGCGGGCTTGTCCTCTAGTGACTTCCAGGCGAGTGGTACGCCCACCATTGGGTAGGGCTTGCAGTTGTTTAACCTGCAGGGTGGTTTTCTCGGCAACCTTGATCAAGCCAATACCGGTGTCGATGTCTAATACCGTGCTGGAGCGTTCTTCAGTCCGAATCGTATCGCCAACCGCTTGAAGCCTGGTGCCAACGCTGGCAACCTTTGACGTGCTGCCCGTTTGATAAAACACTTTGCCCATTGCCTGACGAACCATAAGCCAGCGATTAGTCCTGACTTGGAGCGGAGAAGCGAGGGTGGTAGCCGTCAGGAGGCTCATGACGATCGCCAGGGACATAACTTTTGATAAAGAAAATGAAGACATAAGCAGTTGGAAAAACAGGATGAGAAGGCTGAGCTATTGTGCCCAACAGCGAGAGCTTTTTTCTGAGGGGTACTAATTCTAAAGATTCGGGTTTGCCTCAGATGCATTCTTTCCTAAAATCGAAAAGACGAGGGTTGTGCTTTCTCGCCCTTTCAATGGATACGTGCCAACCTGGTGAGAGCGGTACTGATGCTTCAGGCAGGATAGGGTTTCATTTGTAATCAGAAGATCGTAAGGATTGTTTGCTTGAATCTCTTTGTTCAGGGCTTCAAGACGAGCCGCGACGTTTACAGTATCGCCTAACACCGAGTAGTTCAGCCGTCGATGTCCGCCCACATTGCCTGCCACAACTAACCCGGTGTGAATGCCAATGCCAAACCGAATCAGGGGCTTCCCCTGAGCGGCAAATTCGTGGTTGAGGTGCTGTAGCCGTTCGTGCATTTCCAGGCTGGCGGCGATCGCATTCAGGGCATCTTGTTGAATCTGCTCTATGGCCGTGCGCGGAAAGGGGACTCCAAAGATCGCCATAATGGCATCGCCAATATATTTATCCACGACACCACCATGATCCATAATGCAGTCGGTCATGGCTTCTAGATACTGATTCACCCAGAGCAGCAGTTCACTGGGGTGCAGCTTTTCGGAAATAGTGGTAAACCCTCGAATATCCATGAATAAAACAGTAACGACTAATTCTTGCGCCTGTAAGTCACCGTCGTGCAAGATCTCAGCTTTACGCTGCCATAACATCTGAGCTGTTTCGGGGGCAACATGCTGGGCAAAAAGGCTCATCAGCAATTGCCTTTCATGTTGTTCGCGTAGTTGCATTCCAATCGCTGCCAGCAGCACGGTGCCTAGGGGTGCCGCGATCGCCAGCCACAGGTAGGCAACCTGCAACAACACCAGCACCGCCAGCAACCAGGCGATCAAAATGCCAAGCACAGTGGCAACGCGCCCTTGGAGAGTTTGTTTGCTTAAAAGCCAACTGGTGCCCATGCCCAGTATGAGCAGCAAGACTTTAAGGTTCCAGGCGGGTAGCGTGCTGAGAAACCGTTGCTTGAGCAAGTTGTCTAGTGTAGCTGCGTGGAGGTATACGCCTCCCGTTGGGGCTTTTTGATTAAATGGCGTTTGTAGTGGGTCAAAGCCAGTGGCGGTAATGCCAACCAGGATGAATTTATTCGCAAAATTGGTTGGCTCAACCTTGCCCTGAACCACATCGACAAAGGAAAAGGTCGGTATGCTTTCAGTGTTACCCAGCCAGTTGAGCCAAGCGGGTTGCTCTGCCTGCTGAGCATTAGGAGCCGGTAGGGGAATGAGTGCTGCTGAGTTGCCCTGAGCGATCGCAGCCCGTAGGTTTTCATTGTGCCGCTCTACCATGGCTACCCCTAAACTGGGCACTTGCTTGATGTAAAGCCAACTACGCCGACTGATCCCATCTTGATCGGGCTTATTGTAAACGTGCCCCTGCCCAGTCACCTGCTCTAATGATGGGACACCACTGATCGAATGTCCCCGGCTATCTGCCCCCATTGCCAACACTACATTGCCATTATTGAGCATTGCCGCTGCAAAGTCTGCATCTTCGGGTGCTGGTTCTGCAAACAAAATATCAAACCCAATCACGTCTGGAAGAGATGGCTCTAGAGCTTGTAGCAGTTCCACATAGCGGGTACGCGGCCAGGGAAATCTACCGTACTGTTTGAGGCTAGCTTCGTCGATCGCAATGACGACAACACGAGCATCCCGTTTGGGTTGAAAGACTTGGGCATGAACCCGCATGAGGACGTTGTATCCCACTTGCTCTAGTGGGTGCCACACTTTTACCTGCCCAAGCGCGATAGCCACTAGCGCGGCTCCTAATCCCGGTAGAAGCGGCATCAACAGAGTCATCCAATGCTGATAGAGTGTAGAGCGTTGAAGGTGAAGGATGATTGGTCGCTTTAAATCAGGTTTGACATCTTGCTTCTGGTTAGAATTACGAGCTTTCATCGGCATCCCCATGTGACGTTGGCATGAACTGTGGGCAAGAACAGCATGTCATCTCTCAGACAACCCAAATTACTCGCCGCAACTGGAGGATGAAAACGATTCTTAATAACCGGACTTTGAGCACTGACCTTTGAACGGGGCAGAAGGCGAAGGAGTTTTTGGTTGTTGGTTTTTAGTTTTTAGAAGAGATCAGGCAAGGCTCATGTTCAGGGAGTTTTTGGTTGTTGGTTTTTAGTTTTTAGAAGAGATCAGGCAAGACGCGTGACCATTTGATTGATCCGTGGTCTGCCAAACCGCTCCCAGGCGCTGCCACCCCGCAGAAACAGTTCCATCCAGCGGATCGGCTCTCCTGCGGTTGGAGAAACCCAACCAGAGCTACCGGGCGCAAAGGCGAGTGTACCTTCGGCAACCTTAAAGCTGCCGTCTGAGTAAATGGCATCACTGACGACATCGCCGATACGCATCACAATTTTAGTCTCAGGTTCCAACGATAACGTGTGAGCTGGAATGGTCGTTTTGATGTTGCCGTAGCCATCCACCCAGGCAATGCGATCGAGGGGCACATCCGGAATCTGAGCGGGTGTTAACGGGTCTCCCAGAAGGCTGAAGTCATCCTGAGCAATGGCACCCGCTGCTGTGGGGAAAACATCGCGCGATCGAAACTGTGAGCCACCACGAGACACGTTGACCGTCTGTAAAACCCTGGCATGGTCTTTGATAAACGAAAGCGTATAGCCTGCGTTGACACCGACCACTTTGACCCCGTTTGGCAATAAGGCATAGGTCAAACCTTCTCCTTCATTGTCTTGTCGGGCTTCTGGATCGTCCTGTCGTGGAGCGCAGTTGTGATAGAGGAGACGATCGCTCGCGCCAGGGTTTAGACCCAGTTGAGCCAGCCAAAAGCCTGTTGCCAATGTGCTGAACGGTGGCACTGAAAGGGTGTAGATTTGTGCCCCTGGTAACGCCATCAAAAGACGCTGGGTGACTTCGGCAAACGCTGGATCACCTGTACCATAATCTGCGATGACGTGAACAAACATACGGATGAAAAGGGTGTGGGGTACAGGGTGTGGGGTGCAGGGTCTAAGCAACCGCATTTTCAGAGCAATCATCCATGCTGATGTTTCAACCCCCCAGGGAATGGAAAAAAGTGTAGGGTTTGGGGTGCGAAGCATCCACTTCACCAGCAGTCTAGGCGCGATCGCCCGTATCTGCAAGACGCTGACATCACATCGGTACTGGAAGTAGATACTCCAGTCGATTACCGCATTGACCGTCATCCGTCATTCTTGAGACAGCGGTTGTCTTTTTCCTACGCCATTGTCGATCGCGCCCTGATCGATCACGCAACAGTTTGATCGAGACGAACGCGCTAGACTTTTCACGGGTGACTGATCACTGCCTGCGGCAACTGGCTCAACAACAGGAGAATGGTATGTCTAGCATCAGCGATGTGGCGGCGCTACTGGAGCGCTACGCTGCCGGAGAACGAGATTTTAGCGGTACGAATCTTAGAGCGATCGACTTAAAAGATGCCAACTTACAGGGCATTCACCTTCAACACGCCGATCTAGAGCACGCGAACTTACTCAACTCTGACCTCATGGGCGCAAATTTAAGCCACGCGAACCTGAGTCAGGCGAGTTTGCAAAAAACAGATTTGACTCAGGCAACGCTGGAAGGCGCAAACCTGTACAAAGCAGACATGCGGCAAGCCAAACTGCACGGCACCAAACTACAAAGGGCTGATCTAAGGTACGTCAACCTTTCCAGTGCCGATCTCCGAGATGCGGATTTGAGAGAGGTCAATCTTAGCGGTGCCGATTTGCTACACACCAGCTTTTACCGGGCAAACCTGGTGGGGGCTGATTTGAGAGGCGCAGACTTGTTTCAGGTGCATCTCCAGGAGGCTTACTTTGATGAAAAGACCCAATTTGATCCGGGGTTTGATCCAGTGCTTTTGAAAATGCAGCGTCTGGGCTGAGGTGTTGAGATGCCGTCAGATCAGTACGATCGGGCGTTGCGCTGACTGCTTAAACCGGATAAAAGAATGTGAAGTACGTCAAACATTAGGTGGCATACATGGCTAAGCCAGTGGTTCTGACCGTTGATGATGATCCAGAAGTGCTACAAGCTGTGGCGCGAGACTTGCGACAGCAGTATGGCGATCGGTTTCGCGTGATGCGCGCTGAATCGGGGGCAATTGCACTGGCAACAGTCGAAAAGCTAAAGCTGCGAAATGAACCGATCGCGCTGTTTCTCGTCGATCAGCGAATGCCAGTCATGAATGGCGTTGAGTTTCTGGAGCAAGCATTGCCCATTTTCCCAACAGCTAAGCGTGCCTTACTCACGGCGTATGCCGACACTGATGCTGCCATTCGTGCGATTAATTCAACCCAAATTGATTATTACCTGTTGAAGCCGTGGGATCCGCCAGAAGAACGGCTTTATCCCGTTCTGGATGATTTACTGGCTGATTGGCAGGCAAGCTTTCATCCTCCGTTTGAAGGCATTCGGGTGGTGGGGTCTCGCTGGTCGCCGCGATCGCATCAGGTGAAGAGCTTTTTGGCAAGTAATCAAGTACCCTACCAATGGCTCGACGTTGAGCTAGCAGCAGAGGCAGCGCAGCTATTAGACTACGCCACAACAGAGGAGCAGCAACCGTTACCCCTGATTCTGTTTCCCGATGGCACACAGTTGATCCAGCCATCCAACGCTGATATTGCGGAAAAGGTTGGACTCAAGACCCATGCGACTCGCCCGTTTTATGACCTGGTGATTGTCGGCGGTGGACCTGCTGGTTTAGCTGCTGGGGTCTACGGAGCCTCGGAAGGGCTGAGTACCCTGATGGTTGAGCGCCAAGCTCCCGGTGGTCAGGCTGGCTCTAGTTCTCGCATTGAAAACTATCTGGGCTTTCCAGTGGGGCTGAGTGGGGCTGATTTGGCACGCCGTGCTGTAACGCAAGCGCGGCGCTTTGGGGTCGAGATTTTGGCACAGGAGGCGATCGGCATCCGTATTGAAAACCCCTATCGTATTGTCAAACTGGCAGATGGCAGTGAAGTAAGCTGCCATGCGTTGATGATTGCCACAGGCGTTTCCTACCGCAAGCTGAATGTACCGGGGATCGATCAACTGAATGGTGCAGGAGTCTACTACGGTGCGGCGATGACAGAGGCGATCGCGTGTGGCGGTGAGGATGTCTACATCATTGGTGGGGCTAACTCCGCTGGACAGGCTGCCATGCATTTCTCGAAATATGCGCGTCAGGTGGTGATGCTGGTGCGGGGCGAATCGCTCACCAAAAGCATGTCGCAGTATTTGATTGATCAAATTAAAGGGACGGAAAATATTACCGTTTGCACAGGTTGCAGCGTCGTTGAGGTGAAAGGAGAGGGACACCTAGAGGCGATCGTCATTGCCAATGCTGAAACAGGCACTACTCAAACGGTTGCCGCCACATCCTTGTTTGTGTTTATTGGAGCCAGTCCGCGCACAGATTGGTTAGACGGGGTTGTTGAACGCGATCAGCAGGGTTTTATTCTGACGGGTCGAGACCTTACGAGAGACAAACCACGACCCAAAGGGTGGACGTTGGAGCGTGACCCGTTTTTGCTAGAAACCAACGTCCCCGGTGTTTTTGCGGCGGGTGATGTGCGTCAAGGCTCCGTTAAGCGAGTGGCTTCAGGCGTGGGTGAAGGCTCGATCGCGGTTCAATTCATCCACCAGTACCTCAGCAAGCTGCTGTAGGGGCTAGGGGCTGTCATCAATTACTACTACATATCAGTTGCAGCAAGGCTTACAGCCCCTAGCCTGGTATGTTGGGATGGGCGCGGTAATGCTGGTACCGCAAGGCTTTGGAGCTGAATTGATGACGCGCCCTAGCGAGACGGGTTTAGGGTATCGGGTATGGGTGTGGTAAACGCCAATGAAATGGCTGTAGCGTCCTTGTAAATTAGCGTCTTGGGCTGTGCCAGAGCGAACTGGACGGAATGTGGAACAGCAGATGAGCCAGCAAGGAAATCTGCGGCTATAGTGAAATCAACTCAATTCCTGGTGTGGTAAAGATGAACAAAAACGCACTGACGTTGCTTGGCTGCTCTGGTTCCTTAGCAATCATGCTCGGTATGGCTAACCTGGCTGAAGCGGATACGACGAAGCCCAGCGAGACGAAAGTTCCTGAAACGGCTGATGTTGTTGAGATTACCTTCTCAGCGCCACAGTCATCCTTCACGAGCCAACGGGTTGCGCCGTCTTCCTCCACGAACCCTCAAAACGTAAACGTTGATCCTGCATCAGATACCGTTGGTGATTTGGCGATCGCCAAGTTTCGCTGTGACTGTAACCCCTGTCGTGTTGCCGTTGTGCAGATGCTTCAGACAGGTCAGCTAGCACTCTAGACCTGAAACATCAAGCTCAAACTGTGCGATGAAAATGCTAGGGGCTGTCATCAATGACGACTACACATCAATTGCAGCAAGAGTTCCAGCCCGTAGCCTCGTGTGTTGGGACGGGCGCGATTATGCTGATACCGCAAGGTTTTGGAGCTGAATTGATGACGCGCCCTTGGGTATGGAGCAATACGCGGATGGTTTCATCCTTGGAACCGCATAGCTAGTTGAAGCCGCATGGGAGATTCAGCCAGTAAAACAGATGCTTTTCTAGTTTGCGGACTTGGCAGTTTGGGGCAGTACTGCGTCTCGGTGCTGAAAGAGTTTGAGGTTACGGTCAACGCGATCGAAGCCTCTCAAGCGCCAATTTGGGAATTGCCAGAATTGCCTACGCTGGTCGATCGTTTATTGATTGGGGATTGTCGCCAGCCAGCGCTACTAGAACAGGCTGGCATTCGTCAGTGCCGAGCGATTTTACTCGTTACCAGTGACGAACGGGTGAATATTGCCGCCGCATTCGCAGCGCGATCGCTTAATCCCAACATTCGCCTGGTTGTGCGGTCTGCACAGGAGAATTTGAATGATCTACTGGGTCAGCAGTTGGGCAATTTTGTGGCGTTTGAAGCGACGCAACTCCCTGCCCCTAGCTTTGCCCTCGCTGCCCTCGATAGCGAAACACAAGGGCTGTTTAGCCTCGAAAATCAGCGACTGCGAATCTCGACCACCCGCATTCGCGCAGACCATCACTGGTGCGATCGCCGTCTGCTGTATGAATTGAATACCCCCAATCGTCGTCTCTTACGGCATTTTAGAGCCACTGTTATCCCACCCGCCACGTCGTTTTACCAGTGGGATCCTGATACACGCGTGCAAGCAGGAGACACCATCACCTACATTGAGGCAACGGAGGCGATCGTCAACGTGCCCACTGTCTACAACCAGCGACGGGGTGCGTGGCAAGAGATGCATCCGGTGTTGCTCTGGCAAACGCTCCGGCAATGGCTATCTCAGTTCTGGCGCGAAAGCACTCAAACTCAGCGAGTGGCTCTGCTGTCTAGCGTGGTAATGGCTAGCCTCTTCATCAGTGGAGCCGTCCTCTACAAACTGCAATACCCCCAACTTAATTTGCAAGAGGCGCTAAATGTCTCTCTAGTCCTTGTTATCGGCGGTTTTGATAACTTGTTTGGCGCATTAACCATGCCCTTTCCCATTCCCTGGTGGCTTCATCTCTTTAGCGTTGGGATGACCATTGCTGGGACACTGTTTATTGGAATTCTCTATGCCACCTTGACCGAGCGAGTGCTGGCAGCACGCTTTCAGTTTTTAAAGCGGCGTCCACCAGTGCCCAAGGCGGATCATATTGTCCTCGTGGGCTTGGGGCGAGTCGGTCAGCGCGTGGCAACCTTGCTACAAGACCTGAAGCAACCGCTGGTTGGTGTTCATGCGATCGCCCTTGATCACGGTGTGCTGCCACAAATTCCCCTGGTGACGGGCAACATTCACGGCACGCTGGCGCGGGTGAATCTGATCACCGCTAAAAGCATGATCATTGTGACAGACGACGAGGTGACAAACCTGGAAATTGCGTTGATGGCTCAAATGGTCAATCCAGACTGCAATTTAGTTGTACGTGTTTTTGACCCTGCCTTTGCTGAGCATGTCACCCAACTGTTACCCACCGCCAGAATCTTGAGAGCCTACGCCCTTTCAGCGGCAGCATTTGCGGCGGCGGCATTTGGTGAAAACATTCTCAGTCTGTTTCGCCTCAACGATCGCACCACCCTCGTCACCGAATACAACATTGATGCCACCGATACGTTAAACGGGCGCTTACTATCCGACATTGCCTATGGTTACGGTGTTGTACCCATTCTGCATCAGAAAAGTACCCGGGAGCCTGTACGCCTCATGCCCTCTGACGATATTCGCTTACAGGTGGGCGATCGCCTCATCGTTCTCGCAAGCCTGTCGGGATTGCAGCGCGTGGAGCGAGGGAATAGCAAAGCACCACGCTGGCAGGTGCAGGTCGAAAAAGCCGTTTCGGAAGAAGCCATTTTTGAGGGGGCAGGCGCGATCGCTCGGATTTCTGGCTGCGGCATTGGCACCGCACGATCGTTCATGAGCCAACTACCAGGTACTGTGCCCGTTTTGCTCCACAAGCATCAGGCACAACGGCTGATTCGAGAACTCAATAAGCTACAAGTCTTTGCCAGTTTGCAGCGTGCTTCGTAACCCTGTTTGGCAACATACCCTGCAAAAGAAGGCGTTTCCCGTCTGTTACAGTTTAGCTGCGCCAACTTGATTGACTGGCGAACCTCCTGGAGTGTCTAGGGGCAAAAGAGGTGTCAGTCAATCAAGCCACCAAGCACCGACATGGGTGCAAACAGGTTTAACCTTTGCCTTTTAACTCTTTAAGGTACTTGGCGAGTGCATCGCCTAATTCCTTTTCAGCCGGTTTGCCTGGTTTAGGTTGCAGTTCTGCAAACAAGAGCAGCAACAGGGCAGAAAAAACAGCGATCGGCATAATCAGCATGGGTAGAAGCCTCTTCGAGTGGGTTGTAGACGTGATGCAGTGAACGGGGAGTCAAAGGCTGTATGCAACCGACTCCTAAAAACGTAACCAGCTCTGAGTTGAACCTGCTTGTGTTGCCACAAGGAGTTCTCTCTACACCCTGAAGATCAGTCTTTGAGACAGCGTTGTGGCGGACGATCGCCCGCAGCAACAAACTGCCTGCACTGTTAGAAACACACCATTTCCCATCGATTCCGCATTAAGTTTTTTTTAAAAAATATGAGCCTTTGATGGGAGGAAGCCATTCAAGCCGCTTGGCTTTGCTTTTCGTTTGAGCGTGCGCGCAACGTAGACAAATACCTGTTGCCTTTGCCTCTCGGTTGGCTATCAAAGTCGATTTGCCATGAGGGATGAAGCATACGATCGCGTGCTCAGTCATGGTGCGATTGTGCGGCAATCCAGTTCTGCAAGATTGGGTTCACGAGTTCTGGTGCCTCATCTTGGGGGCAGTGACCTACCCCTTCAAGCGGTATAAATTGGTGTACTTGAGGATAGTCAGCAAACGCTTTGCCAAGCGCGATCGGTTCCCACGGATCGGCATCGCCCCAGAGAATAATCGCTGGACAGGGCAGTTTCTCCAACAACTCTTCTGGTAAGGGACCTTGAGAGTAGCCTGTGAAAGCGATGAACACATCGACAGCACCCGCATCCTTAGCAGGAGCCATCAGCAGTCCAATTAGTTCATCCGTCACCGCATCGGCATTACGATAGGCTTTCAGCAAAATCTTCCGCACCGTTGCAGGCTTCGCTAACTGGTTGAAAAAGGTTTGCCCCAACCACTTATTTTTGAGGACACGCTGGAGGATCGGAGCACCCACACGTTTGAACCAGGGCTGTGTGGCACGGCGACGATCGTGCAACAGCCGCAACGAGCAATTTAAGAGCGCGATCGAGCGTCCGATCTCTGGATGATCCACCACAGCCTGCATTACCGCAATACAACCCACCGAATTGCCGACTAAAAACGCAGGTTCACCTACGACCTCCTTGCAAAAGTCTGCAAGCTGCTGCCCCCAGGTCTCAAACGTATATTCAATCTGTTCTCCTGGCTTCAACATACCCGGAGTCGGTTTTGCTGAACCACCAAAGCCGATGAGATCGATCGCATACACCCGACAGCCCTCTGCCAAGACGGGGATATTTTTGCGCCAATGACCCAACGATGCCCCAAACCCATGCACCAGCACCACGGCTGACCCTTGCGTACCTTGCGTTTGATACGTAATGGGAAACCCTTGCCATAACCAAACTTGGGTTTCTGTTGCAGCGTTTGCAGGCGGAAGCGATGAAGAGACAGTCATGAATAGAAGCATGGCGATGAATTGCTTCCTATTGTGACAAACTTTGCCAGATAGAAGTATTACTAAACAGGATACGAGAGTAGGCAATGCATCCCGACTCTGACTGCCAAAAGAGCAACCAACAACCTCCCTACACCCTATCCCCTACACCCCACACCCCGCCCACCCAAACTCCTGTATTCTGAGTCAGGGGTTTTGAGGTAAGAACAATGGCTTGGCAGCGTCCCGATGGTCGAAAACCAGATCAACTTCGTCCAGTGAGCTTTGAGCGTAACTTTACGCGTTTTGCCGCTGCGTCTGTGCTAGCAAAATGTGGCGATACCCAGGTGCTTTGTACGGTTTCCATTCAGCCAAAAGTGCCGCGCTTTTTGGAGGGCAAAGGGCAGGGATGGCTCACAGCAGAATACCGAATGCTGCCAGGAGCAACCCCAGAACGGCAAGAACGCGAACTCATGAAACTGTCTGGTCGCACTCAGGAGATTCAGCGGCTCATTGGACGCAGCTTGCGATCGACCCTGGATATGGCAGCCCTGGGCGAACGCACGATCGTGGTGGATGCTGATGTGCTGCAAGCGGATGCAGGAACGCGCACGACATCCATCACAGGCGGCTTCGTGGCGTTGAAGGATGCCTTAGATCAGTTAGTGACCAAGGGAGATTTGGAGCGATCGCCCATCATCCATCAGGTTGCCGCCGTTTCAGTCGGACTCATCGATGATCAACCTCTACTCGATCTCAACTATCCCGAAGATGTCGCGGCGGCACTGGACTGTAATGTAGTAATGAACGAAATGCTAGAGCTGATTGAGATACAAGGCACGGCTGAAACCGGGAGCTTTAGCCGCACCCAACTCAACCACATTCTGAATGTTGCCGAAGCGGGCATTCAAGCGTTGCTAGAAGCTCAGCGTCAGGCGTTTCTGTAGGCTCCCTTGTCTACGCCTGAAACTTACAACGGTACTCAAGCTATTATGAAAGTACCGGATGTGCGATGACAGGGCAGTTGATCACGGCGCGAGTCGGTCGAAGCCCAAATAACCAGGGATTGCCAGCTCCTTCGGGGTTGATGTAAGCGCTAGTCACCAGTCCTGCTTCCACTAATCCTTTGAGATCTTCAAAAGACGTGATGCGTCTGACTTTGCCTGCCTTAATTGCCGCATCTGTCCACATGTTTACATGGGCATCCCATAAAGGGCTGTAGTTATTGGTGGCAGAGCGATCGTCGTTTGAAGGCGGAATGGGGAACACATTGATTGGGTCAATGCCACCGTTTGACAGAGAGGCTGTGAAACCTTGAAACTGCCCGGTGCTAATGTCAGTAATCCCATTGAGGACAGGAGAGAAGCCCAACAAAGCAGAACGATCGGAGGGGGTTGATTTGCCCATCTCAGGAACTTTGGCAAGTCGAGGCGTAAAGACACCTTTCTCTAGCACCGATGGCACGTCTGCTGAGACATCAGTGACAAGATGATAGAAGTATTGCCTTCCACCCTGAAAACCGTCCAGAATAGACATCGTTACCGTCCGTCGTTTAAGGTCGAGCGCCACCAGTCGATCGTGGCTACCCGAATCGTTGTGTACCATTTGCACGTTGAGTACGACGCGGCTTGGCATCACAACCATTGAAGACCATTGCGCGTCTCCAACGGCACCGGGTACGGCCACTTTTGGCGGAAATGGATTGGGCGAACCTGGCTCAACCTGGTATTGCGGTGAAAAATCGACATTGCCTTTGAATTTGATCAAGCCGTTGCTCATCGTCACCGTTTGTACGCCAGCCGAGCCGATCGCTTTCTTCATTTTGGGTGCAAAGTTGACTCCCAGTTTCTTGGCAACGTCGAAGTCAGATGCCTCAGTAAGGATGTAGTAGACAGACTTGCCTTGTGGTGAAAGACCTTTATACAGCGGTAAAGTAACGTTTGCCTTACCGTATGTAAAATCTACTGCCAGGACACTCTTCACATACACATTGTCATTGGGCTTAAACTTGATCGCCGTCGCTTCAGAGTAGACCGGGCGACCGGACTCCTTAGCGGCTGTTGACAACAATGCTTGAGCTTCTGCCAACCCACTTGGCGCAGCAACAACAGTTGTTGACACGATCGAGACGACCAGGGCAAGCAAAAACGCAATCGCGAAACCAATTTTCTTGTTCATATATCCTGCGAGTGCAATCACTAAAACTGTTCTTATTTAGCGATCACAAGCTGAGATGGCTCTGAGAAAATGTAGAGTATGACCTAGAAATAAAATTACTACCCGGTACACGCTACTTTGGTAGACACGCTACTTTGGTAGAGAAGTCAGGCAAAACTGGGTAATAGCCGTTGCCACAACTCCAAAAACAGCGAATGGCTGATCACCGCTTAGAACCCATTACCGCCTGGTTTAACCAGCAAGGCTGGCAGCCCTTAACCTTTCAAATGGAAACCTGGCAGGCATATCTGGCGGGAAAAAGCGGCATGATTCAGGTGCCTACAGGGTCGGGCAAAACCTACGCGGCGGTAATGGGAGCGATCGCCAACCTGCTAGAAACCCCTGGCATGGGTCTACAACTTCTTTACATCACCCCTCTGCGCGCACTATCCCGTGATATTGAGCAGGCAATCCAACGACCGATCGCGGCGATGGGTTGGAATCTACGGGTAGAATCGCGTACTGGAGACACCAGCACCTCTAAAAAGGCGCGACAGCTCAAAAACATGCCGGATATTCTCATCACCACGCCCGAATCGCTGGCATTGATGCTGTCCTACAAAGATGCTGCTGCGCGGTTCAAAGCCTTACAAGCCGTGGTTTTGGATGAATGGCACGAATTATTGAGTTCCAAACGGGGCACACAGACAGAGTTATGCCTATCCCATCTGCGATCACTCCAGCCCAAGCTGCAAACCTGGGCGATTTCGGCGACGCTGGGCAATGTGGAAGAAGCGGCGCAAGCAGCGATCGGGCTGGGGCAGCAGCCGACTATTGTGCGATCGCACCTGAACCGCCAAACCATCATCAAAAGCGTCTTGCCTACATCCGTCGATACCTTTCCGTGGGCGGGGCATTTGGGCTTGAGGCTGTATGAGGAATTAGTGGCAGCGTTAGACATCCACACATCCACGCTGATTTTCACCAATACACGCTCGCAAGCGGAACGATGGTATCAGGCGCTCACCTTTGCCATGCCGGATGCGGTCGATCGCATCGCGCTCCATCACGGTTCCATCTCCCTTGCAGAACGAGAAGCGATCGAAGCTGGGGTGAAAACGGGTGATATTAAATGGGTTGTCTGTACCTCGTCATTAGATTTAGGTGTGGACTTTCAACCTGTGGAACAGGTCGTGCAAATTGGTAGCGCCAAAAATTTGGCTCGACTATTGCAACGAGCCGGACGATCGGCACACGTCCCAGAAGGCACCTCTGAAATTTTGTTTCTACCAACAAATGCGCTGGAACTCCTCGAAATTTCCGCCTTTCGCAATGGATTAAAAGCAGGTGCTATTGAAGCCCGACGATCGCAACCTAAACCCTACGATGTGCTCATTCAACATTTGGTCACTCTGGCATGTAGCGACGGCTTCACCGTAACAGAGACGTTAAATGAGGTGAGAAAAACCGTTTCCTATGCCGCGTTAACGGACGAAGAGTTTACCTGGATACTAGAATTCATTATTCAAGGTGGCAAATGTTTAAGTGCCTATCCTAACTACAAAAAAGTGGTTTTAGAGGGCGATCGCTATGTGGTTGCCAGCCCTCAAATTGCTCGGATGCATCGCATGGGCATTGGCACCATCACCTCAAATCGATCGGTACGCGTGCGCTACGTGAACCAGAAGGATATTGGCACCGTTGAAGAAGGGTTTGCGTCCAAACTCAAAAAAGGCGATGTGTTTTTCTTCGCAGGCAAGCAGCTTGAGTTTTTTATGATGAAAGATATGGCTGTCTACGTGAAAGGAACCAAGAAAACATCCACCGTTACTCCAGTTTGGACAGGTGGCAATCTTACCATTTCGGATTCTTTAAGCACCCATTTAAGACGTGAGATTAATATTGTTAAACAGAACTTTAAACAGCCGGAATCGCTGAATCGGGAATTGAACTGTATCGCTCCTATTCTATTAGCTCAAGCACGGATGTCTTCCTTACCCTCCTCGGATGAATTGTTAATTGAAAGCTGTAAAACGCGTGAAGGTCAACATTTATATGTCTTCCCTTTTGAAGGGTGCCTTGTCCATGAGGGGCTAGGGTTTCTGTGGGGCTACCGCTTTGCCCATCAACAAAAAACAACGTTAACTATTTCAGTAAACGATTATGGTTTTGAGATCTTAGCGCCTGCGGGATATCCGTTTAAAGACTTATTTTCAAAACAGTTTTTTCAGACCGATGCATTGGAAACAGAATTGAAAGCCAGTATCAACATTTCGGAACTCACCAGTCGTAAGTTTCGAGGCATTGCTCAAATCGCGGGACTGATCTTTCAAGGCTATCTTTCTGCCAAGAAAACATCGAATCAACTACAGGTAAGTTCCTCTTTGCTGTATGATGTTTTTTCCAAATATGAACCCGATCATCTCTTGTTAAAACAAGCAGAACAGGAAGTCTTGAGTCAGCAGCTAGAGGCACAGCGACTAGCCAAAACGCTCGATCGCCTGAGCAACCTTTCGATCGTCTGGCGAGAAACCCAACGCCCGTCACCCTTTGCCTTTCCCTTACTGGTTGAGCGCCTTAGCTCGCGCCTCTCCAATGAAGGCTTGTTAGATCGCATTGAGCGCTTGAAGAAGCAATGGGAAAAGAAATGACACAACTTTCGCTTTTGGGAACCGAGCTTCAGCTATTGCCTGAAAAAGCTATTTATATTGAATCATTGCAAAGCTTGCTCGTTGCGGATGTGCATTTAGGAAAATCTGAAACATTCCAGGTGGCAGGCATTCCTGTCTCCAATCAAGTGAATCAAGATTCGCTCGATCGCTTGCAAGCGCTGTGCATCAAAATACAGCCCAAGACTTTGATCATTCTGGGGGATTTATTTCATTCTCGCGTGTCTTTGACTCAGGAAGTCATCGATAGCTGGACACGCTTTTTGAATGCGGTTTCGATCGAGGTTAAGCTCATCATTGGCAATCACGATCGTGCTTTAGCGAAACGACTGTGCCAGCTTTCTATTCATTGCTGTAGTCATTTACAGGTCGATCGTCTGTTGCTGAGCCACGAACCCTGTCCGCAACCCAAAACACTCAACCTTTGTGGTCACATTCATCCTTGTGTGCGGATTAAGACAAAGTTAGATCAGCTACGGTTGCCGTGTTTCTACCTGGATCAAACCCAAAATTTGTTGGTCTTACCGTCCTTTGGAGCTTTTACAGGAGGCTATGAAGTCGCTTTGAAAAAAGGAACGATCGCCTATGCCATTGCTGAAGAAACAATCGTTTCTCTCAAAGGCTGAGAGTACAGGGGAACGAGAGGAAAATCACTGGAACGACTGGAATAGGGTCGGTCTTCTCTGGCAGCAGCCCCTATAGATCAGGATGATGCCAACACAACTCATGGCTAGAGGCATCCCGGTGTTCACGAATGCCATTTCTGAGCTTTTTAATCTCGGCAATAAGTTCGGCACGGGTCAATTGCTCGAGGTCTTGGTCCATGTGTTATTGGCAAAGAAATGTTCTAAACAGGTTTGTCTTTGAGATGAATCGCGATCGCGGTTTAATGGCTCAACGAGGTATTCCTTGGATCATAGATACCCCACCATTTTGGACGTTTTGAAATATACGAATGGGACAATGGTGCAAGCTCCTGGCGATTGGGTGAATCAAATGCCCCCACGGCGATCGCTAGCGTAGGCTTATCGTCGATCGCTCCAATTGTACTTCCACAGACTGAGCAGAATGCGCGGCTCGACCACTCGGATGAACGCCACTTAGATGGCTCTCCACCCAGACCCGTCCATACAACTTGATCTTTTGAGAACTCAACCCACATTTGAGTCAGCGATCCCGAATGCTGCTGGCATTGCCTACACGAGCAAGTGTGCGGTTTGAGTGCTGATCCAGTCGCCAAAAAACGAATGTTTCCACACAAGCAACCACCTTCGTAGATTTTTGGCTTTGTCATGGCGAACACTCCATGAGATGGTTCTTGTCATACCTAACGACCAGGATCAGTGGCAGCAGCCAATCTGGAACGTAGACGAAAAAGCCTCAAACCGCTGCTCCAACGACTGGTTAGCTGGCGACACAAAACTAGAGAGACTTCGCTGCGAAATATATCACTGCGGATTATTGGGATCAAGAAGGCTGCACTAAACACTGTATTTTGTGGAGCGATCGCCTTGCCATTTTATTAAGGCATCTTCTGATATCGCTTAATCACTTTGCCGCTGCTCACAAAAGAGATGCCCTGTGCAGAGACCGTACTGATCATCACTGCTTCGATCACAGGCTCAGTCACCGCTTTTTCAGCCACCCATTCCACAATGAAACTGGCACCCAGTCCTCCGCTAATATCATCCGTTTCAATAAAAAAGTCTGTGGCAGCGAGGGGTTTTAATGCGGCTGGCTTGTCGATATACGCCCTCACAAGCTGCCCCCGCGTGTCGTAATAGCGCACCGCTTTCAGAATCAGTGGATTGGTCAGATCGGTGTTGCGAATGCTCAGCGTGGCTGACAAATTCACCACATGGTTCTGGCTGTTGTAGTGATAGATATAGGAGTAGACAGGCACATAAATGGTTTGTCCTGTTGTGATTTTTGCGGCATCGATCGCGATAGGAATCAGTTGTGCTCCTTGCTCTGCATCTGGTTTTTGAGCTTGTGAAAGCGGAGAAGTTGAGCAAGCTGTCAGTGCAAGCACGGCGATCGCGCCAGAGCAAAAAATCGTGCCAGAGCCAAAGAACTGTCGCTTCAACCGCTGAAATTGAGACATAGGCACCTTCACCAAAGCGAACACGCATCCATCTAGCAGGGAACAGCAAGCAAATCATGTAACCTCTGTAGGGGCGAACGGCCGTCACTGGCTTCACCTTAAGGCAGGGATACCCCAAATTTCCTCAAACTGGGTGTCTCGTTTGCGCTGTCGCTTGCGAACGGTTTTGACTAGAGCGAACAGACGGTG